>SCUK01000083.1 GCA_004297445.1 Anaerolineae bacterium
TGTGGCTACTCTGCGCCGGCGGATACGGTTGCGGCAGTGAACATCTCTGCCAGGGGCTACGTAAACAGCCCGATGGTCTCGAACCCTCCGGGTTCAGGGACAATGCCCCGTCCGCTTGCGGCGGGGTAGTTTACGTGTTCTCTGACTCAACGACATCGGGCGCATGGCCCTCAAGTGACCGTGGAAGTGTAAACCGGAATGCCAGGCCATCCGGCACATTTTCCGCCCAGATTTGGCCGCCATGTGCCTCAATGATTCCTTTGCATATGGACAACCCGAGGCCGGTGCCAAAGACTTTCTCGGCGTGTGAAAGTCGGTAAAACTTATCAAAGATGCGATTCAGATGTTCGGGAGCCACCGAAGGGCCCTGATTTTGCACCGTCACCTGAATCCATTCTGCGGTTTCCCTGGCGCCAATACGGATACAGGTGCCCGGTGGGGAATACTTGATGGAGTTGCTCAACAGGTTGGTGAAGACCTGCTGCATTTGCACATAATCCACCGGCACCAGCGGCAACTCCTCCAGGAGGTCGATTTCCAGGCGATGGGCTTCTAGATTCCTGTGCAGGTGAGAGACAGTGTCCTCGACGATTTCAGAGAGCACGTTCCACTGTATTTCTGGCTTGAGGGCATTGGCCTCAATGCGAGACATGTTCAGCAGATTTCCCACAAGATAGATTAAGTAATCAGTTTCCTCATGGATGATTCCCAGCAGGTCATTAAGCGAGACAGTATCCCACTTCACATCGCCGCCCAGCAGGCTGGTGACCGATGCCTTGATGGTTGCCAGTGGGGTATTGAATTCATGCGACACCGACGAAAGCAGGGCAGACTTGAGACGGTCGCTTTCTTCCAGCACTTTGGCTTTGGTCTCAGCTTCGGCGAGCACGGTGCGCTCAATCGCCATGGTGCCCTGGTTCGCAAACGCCTGTAGCATGCGCTGTTCGTGCGGGGTGAACGGCACGCGGGCGCGCGCAATTCGGATTTCCCCCAATTTACGCCGGGGAGATTCCAGTACTGCCGTCTCCACGATGGATGTCGCGGGTGGGCTCCCTGCCGGAACTTGAAAATGGTATGGGTCTCGCCTGTCGATGGCCACCAGGTCCACTTCCACCCCGTCCGCTTTGAATTCCTGCCAGATGCGCGAGGTCAGTATCTCCGTGATTTCCTCGATCTCGTTCTGACCCGCCAGCGAAAGGGTCAGCTCGTAGAGGGTGATGAGTTCCTTCTCCCGCGCCATCAGACCGTCCAGATTGTCCCGGGCGCGCCCAACGAGCTGGCCAATCAGGATGGCGACCAGCAGAAAAACCAACAGAGCCGTCAGGTCCTGGTTTTGGTGAACGGTGAAGGTGTGATACGGCTCCAAGAAGAAGAAGTTGTAGGTAAGAAAACCGATGAGCCCGCACAACAGGCCCGCGCCCAGCCCGGCGGAGGTCGAAATCCACAGCACGGGCAGGAGGTAGAGCAACGCGACAGTTGATGTACTGAGAAAGTCCCGGAATGGGAGCAGCGCCGCCGTAACGGCGGCTACAGCGACCAGCGCCAGGAAGTACCCTTTCAGCCTGGCAACACTCAGGGATGCAATCGAGAATTTCATCGTTTGGGGACGTCTTACCCGGCTTGCCTGCCGGACGTTAAGGCAGAAATCAGCTACCTTGATTATAGGTGATTATCTCATGCAGCCGGTAGAAAACAGCGTTACCCCTGACGCCATTGAGATGTCACCGCGAGATTATAGCGATTCGCCCAGCGCGGCGCACACATCCGCCACCTGGTCTTCGGTCATGATGCTGCTGAACGGCAGTGCCATGCCGCGCGCGCCGAGGTCTTCGGTAATGGGGAAGTCGCCGGGTTGGTAGCCGAAGCGCTCCACCATGAACGGCTGGAGGTGGATGGGGGCGAAGTACGGGCGGGCGGGGATGCCGCGCGTCCCCAGCCGGTCAATCACCGCGTCGCGGTCCACCCCGGCGGGCACGCGCACCACATACACGAACCAGGACATTTTGGTGGTGGCGGGCAGAATCTTCGGCTGCTCGATTTCCGGCAGGCCTTCCAGATGGGTGGCGTACCAGTTGGCGACGCGCTGGCGTTTGGCCAGCAGGTCATCCAGGCGCGTCATCTGCACGCGGCCGAGGGCCGCGCTCAGTTCGTCGAGACGATAGTTGTAGCCGAGGTAGGTGTGCTGCAGCCACGTGTCGCCGGGGGCGCGGCCCTGGTTACGCAGGGCGCGCATCAGCGTAGCGGCTTCGTCGTCATCGGTGACGATGATGCCGCCCTCGGCGGTGGTGATTTGCTTGTTGGGGTAAAAGGCGAACACGCCGTACCGGCCGAAGGTGCCGGCCAGTTTGCCCTTGTAGGTTGCGCCGATGGCCTCGCACGAATCCTCGATGACGGTGAGGTCGTGGGCGCGGGCAGTTTCGAGGAGCGAGTCGTACTCGGCGGGCTGGCCGAACACGTCCACCGGCAGTAGAGCTTTCAGCGGCGCGGTGTCGGATGCGCCGCGGCGCGGCAGCCAGCGACGGGCGGCCGCGCCACCGGTCTTCAGGTCGCGGGCCGCTTCGGCGGCCAGCGCCGGGTCAATGTTGCCGGTGACCGGGTCCACATCCACAAACACCGGCACGGCGTTTTCATACAGCAGCACGTTGCTGGACGCCATGAAGGAGAACGGCGTGGTGAGCGTCAGGTCGCCAGTGGTGAGGCCGGCGGCGCGCACGCACAGGTGCAGGCCGGCGGTGCCGGAGTTGACCGAGATGGCATGTTTCACGCCGGCGTAATCGGCCATGGCCTGCTCGAAGCGTGGGTATTCCGGGCCGAGGCTGAGATGCGGCGTGTGCAGTACGGCCAGGACCGCGTCGCGCTCGGCGTCGGTGAGGTCGGGAGACGACATGGGGATGCGGTGTTCAGGCAATGGAGGGTCCTTTAAAGGGTGGGGCAATGGAGCAAATGATAAATGAAAAGAGGGAAAAGGGTAATTGGATATTAATCAATGTTATCCGTGTTCATGCGTGTTTATCTGTGGACAATAGTTTTCTTCTTTGCGAGGCTATGTTTATCGCTCACTTGGCGTGATATGCCTTGCTTTACCCCAGCAACACGGCAATCAGCGCGCCGGCGGCGGTGGCGAGGAAATTCACCACATCGTTGTTGAACGCCGCGAAACCGCGCAAAGGTACCGCATCTGGGGCAGGGCGTTTCTCCGTCTCACGGCCATCGGCATCGCGGTAAATGCCCTGCACGGTCGCGCCCAGCAATGAGTCGACGAACGCGCCGCCGAAGCCGGCGAAGGTGACGGCAAGGATGAGGCGGGCAGGCGCGAACTGCGGCAGGAAGTTGGCGGCCAGCATGCCGATTAACGCCGCCCCGGCCAGAGTGGCCAGGGTGCCGGCCTGGGTGACGCCGCCCGACGTGCCGCGCGGCACGGGTTCCAGGGTGGTGATCAGGAACGGCGTGCGGCGGCTGAGCGTACCGAGTTCGGTGGCCCAGGTGTCGCCGTTGGCGGTGGCCAGCGCGCCGGCCAGGGCCAGCCACGGCCAGGCGGCGTCCGGGAAAAGCGGCAGCAGCACGGCGCAGAAGGCCGCCACGCCGCCGTTGGCCAGCACCTGCGCCCAGTCGCGCCGGCTGCCCTTCTCGAACTTCTCGGCCAGGTCCGCTTTGCGGGCGGCAAAGGCGCGCGAGAGGCCGCTGGACGAGACGAAGAACGCCAGCAGCAGCACCGCCCCGGCCGCCCCGCCAAAGCCGAACAACAGCCCGCCGACGAGCGCCGCGGCCAGCGCGCCGCTGGGGGCCAGGGCACCCGTGCGCCAGGCGGCCACACCCACCAGCGCGGCCAGCCCGAAGCCGAGCGCCAGTTGCACGCCGTCAGCCATGCTTTCCGCCAAATGGGGGAGAAAATGTGTGTATAAGCGGGCAAAAACTGTGGATAACTCGTTTTTTCATGTGGATAACTGTGCAGACCCGGTGGATTTTTTGTGGAAAAGGCTGGGGATAGCGGCTTCAGGCGTTGCGGAGGATAACATACACAACGACGAAGAATAGCAGGGCGGAAATCGTCAGCCCGCCCCACAGCACATACGCCAGCGGGTGGCCAGCCTGGCGGCGATGAAAGGCCGCCGCCAACAGCATCCCGCCGAGGGCCAGCAGCAGGCTGGCGACAGGCAGCACGAACAACTGGCCGGGGGCAACCGCGTCCTGCAGGGAGCCGGAAGGCAGGTAACCGAGCGAGACGCTTTGCAGGCCGGGGACCGCCAGCCCGACCCACACGAACAGGGTGAGGTTGAGCAGGATGACCGCTACCATGAAGGCGCGTACCGGGCGCTCCTGCCAGAGTTCGGCCAGCAGGAAGGAGGGCCGCGTCGACCACGGCCGCAGGGGGCTGAGGCTGCCGCGCTCCAGCGCGGTCTGGTAAGAGTCGATGAAGGCGTCCGGGTTGGCGGGGGAGATGGCGTACACGCCCGCCTCGGTGCCGACCAGCACCAGCCCATCGGCCTGCGCCGCCAGGAACTCGACCGGCCCGGCATCCGGGTGGCGGGTGAGTCCTACCAGCGAACCCGGCCAGCGCGGCGTGGGCAGGTCCAGCGGCGTTACCAGGTCAGCGGCGCGCTCCACGTAGCGGATGGCGGTGATGGGGATGTCTTCGGCGCGCCAGCCCCATTGCAGGCGGATGCCGTCGCGCGCCACCGTGTAGGAGGAGCGCAGCAGGGCGGCGAAGCGATAGGCCACCAATGGCAGCGGCAGGGCGAGGGCCAGCGAACTGAACAACGCGCCAAGGAAGACCGGGCCAAGCGGGGCGCGTGTGGCCTGGTCAAAGAGTACCAGGCTGGCGGCGCCCAGCACCAGCAGGAGGGCCAGGTGGGCGGCGATGCCGCGGCGGCGCGGCGGGTCGAAGCGCGTGGTGTCGGCGGACATAAGGGAATCTTATCGTCAAGGGGGCGAGCGGACAAGGGCGGGGTAGAGAGAGGAGCAAATGATAAATAGAAACAAATCAAAGTCCATCGACCGTCCGGCCGGGTTGCGGCGCGCGATGTCATCCAACGTGCGCTTATAAAGCATTAAATGAGACTGAATCCGCTTTTCGCTTGACCCTCCTGCCTTGCACCTATAAAATCCTTACTATATTAAGTGAATCGCACTGAATCAAGCATTCAGGGCGAAATTTGGCACTTAAGGAGCCCCCGGCGTGCAGGCAGGCGAACCGCAAATCTGGCTGAGCTGGCAGGAAAAAATTAGCGCGCTCAACCTGAGCGACGTGGCCGCTGCCTTGCTGGAAGCTGCCGGTCCGCTGCATCTGCTGGGGGCTCAACTGGTGTACCTGGGCGAACCGCTGCTGGGCGGCCTGGTGCCGCAAGACCGTTTGCGGGCGCTGGCGCACCTGCTGGAAGACCCCCAGGCGGCGCAGGACTTTGCCCGCGGGTTGCGCGGAGGCGCGGCATAACCATGGATATCGGTATGCTCTTCATCGTGATGTTGTTCGTCGGGGTGATGCTGTTCTTTGCCAACCAGGCCCGCCGCCAGAAGGGCCGCAACCTGCGCGACATCCCGGCTTTCTACAAATTGCAGGGCGCGCTGGAAGTAGCGGTCGAAGACGGCACCCGGCTGCATGTCGCCATCGGGCGCAGCGACATCACCAGCCCGCAGAGCGCCGCCGCGCTGGTGGGTTTGAGCATGCTGCGACGCATCGCCACCGTGGCGTCGGAAAGCGACAACCCGCCGGTGTCCACCAGTGGCAACGGCCTGCTGGCCATTCTGGCGCAGGATACCCTGCGCGCCACTTATTCCCAGTTGGGGCTGTTCGGGGCGTTTGAAAACGACCTGGGGCGCGTGACGGGCCTGACGCCCTTCTCGTATGCCGCCGGGACGATTCACTTGATTCGCGACGAAGAAGTTTCCGGCAATGTGATGGCCGGCACGTTTGGCGAGGAAGCCGCGCTGATTGCCGGAGCGGGCGAGCGTCGCCAGATACTCACACTGGCGGGCAGCGATACGCTGACCGGCCAGGCGGTGCTGGTGGCTACCGCGCACGAACCGCTGATTGGCGAAGAGCTGTATGCCGGCGGCAGTTACCTGGGGGCCGGCGCGATGCACGATGCCAGCCTGCATGCCCAGGATGTGGCGCGCTGGTTGGTGGCGCTGGGCCTCATCGGTGGGGCGCTGTTGGGCTTGCTCGGCGGGTTGGCCGGATGAAGAGCTTCATGAAGTCCCCGGTTTCGATTTCGGTGGCGCTGGCCGGCGGCTGGCTCATCCTGCTGGCGTACATCTTTGACCTGGACGCGCTTCGCACCCAGGTACTGGGCTGGGTGGTGCTGGTGGCCGCCGCCGGTCTGTTGCTGGGCGTGCTGAACCTGGCGGCGGTGCACTTCGGCAAGCTGCGCTCCGGCACACGCAATGCGCTGTATTCCTTCCTGCTCATCATTTCGATGTTCATCACGTTTGTGGTGGTGGCAACGCTGGGGCCGGGCCATGAAGCCTCACAGTGGATTTTCACCAATATCCAATTGCCGGTAGAGGCCAGCCTGATGGCCGTGATGGCCGTGACGCTGGTTTTCGCCGCCGCCCGGCTGTTGAGTCGCCGTACCGACCTGTTCGCGATTCTGTTTGTCGTCTTTGCGGTCATTACGCTGGCCGGCAGCGGCCCGCTACTCGGTTTCAATATCCCGCTGGTGGGCGATGTACTGCGCCCGTGGGTCACGCAGGTGCTGGCGGGTGCCGGGGCGCGCGGCATCCTCATTGGCGTCAGCCTGGGGACGATTGCGACCGGCCTGCGCGTGCTGCTGGCGGCAGACAAACCGTACGGGGCCTGACCCCGATGGGCTGTTGATTAAAACACTATGGGCTACGCAAGCGACGACCTCCCTGACTGGCTGAAGGACCTCGGGTCCAGCAGTTTGCCGTCCGAGCCGGAACCGGAACGACGTGCCGCCGCGCGCGCCGCCTCCGAGCCGGTGCCGGACTGGATGGCTTCCCCGGCCGAGCCGCCCGCGCGCCCCGAGTCCATCTTTGGCGATGAAGAAGAAGGCGAAGGCGATGTGCCGGATTGGCTCGCTGGCATCCGCCAGGCGGAAGGCCGCCCGCCAGATGCCCCCCCGCCTTCGCCCATCCAACCGCCTGCCCCGCAGGAAACCGATAACGGCGACTGGCTCGAATCGATTCGGAAGCGCGAATCAGGCTCCCTGCCTGCCAGCGACCTGCCCGCCGATGACGGCGATTTTATGAACCGCATCAAGGCGATGCAGTCTGAAGACAGCGCCGGTGACGAGGATGCCAGCCAGGATTGGCTGGCCGGCCTGCCGACCCCCGAACCGGCCGCCGACGCCAGTATTTTCGGCGGCGAATCCCCCGGCCAGCCGGATTGGATGAGCGGCATTCAGGGCGAAGAACCGCCGCCGATCGAGGACAAACCCGACTGGCTCAAGGGCGTGGGCAGCGGCATTGGCAAGGGCTTTACCGGGGACCTGCCTGCCGGCGGGCCGGCCTGGATGGATGCACCCGACGCCGGGGCGGACGACGGCCCCTTGTGGCCCGCCGAGGAAAGCGCCCGCGCCTCGGAGGCTGTATCCCAGGAGTTCCCTGGTCTGCCGAAGGAACCCGCGGCGCCGTCCTGGTTGGGGGACTTGCAGCCGACTGAGCCATCCAGCGGGGGCGCATTCACTGCCAGCGAATTTGAGGAAGCCACCTCTGAAGTATTTAAACTAGATTCCGGCGAACTGCCGGATTGGCTCGCGCAGATATCCCCGGAAGACGCCCTGCCCCCGCCGGTTGAACCGCAGCCTGCCGCCCGCCCCTCCGGCACGCCGTTTGATACCGGCGACCTGGCCCCGGCTGAGTTGCCCTCTTGGTTGCAGGCCATGCGGCCGGTTGGCCCGGTGGGTCTGGAAGACTTGCCGGAAGCCGAGCGCGGTGAGGAAGAGCGCATTGGCCCGCTGGCGGGTCTGGCGGGGGTGCTGCCCGCCGAGCCGGATATTGTGCAGTTCGGGCGGCCGTCCAGCGCCTCGGTTGGCCTGCAGTTGAACGATGTCCAGCGCACTTACGCCGTGCAACTGGCGCAGATGGTGGCCGCCGAGGCCGAAGCCCACCCGCCGCGCCGCATTTCACTGGCCTTGCCGCAACGGGCGGCGCGCCTGGCGATTGCCATCCTGATGCTGTTATTTGTTGCCGCCCCGACCTACCTGCTGGGAAACTTTTCCAGCCTGCCGCAAGGGCCGGGCCAGCTGCCCCCTGCCGAGATTCAGGCGGCGCTGGACATCGCCAATGGGCTGAATGCCGGCGATGCCGTGCTGGTGGCGGTGGATTACCAGCCGGCTCTGGCGGGCGAGGTGGAAGCCGCCGCCATGGGCGTGATTGACCACATGATTATTCAGGGCGCGCGGCTGGTGATGCTCTCCACCCTGCCCACCGGGCCGGGCCAGATTCAGCACTTCATGACCGGCACCCAATCGCTGAATCACCCGGACTACCAGTTGAACTCCAGCTACTACAACCTGGGCTATTTGTCCGGCGGGTCGGCCGGTCTGCTGCAACTGGCGAATGACCCGCGCGCCGCGCTGCCGGTGCAGCTGGACGACGGCCGCGACGTTTGGGCGGAGCCGGCGCTGGCGGCGCTCTTCCGCTTGCGCGATTTCAAAGCCATCGTCGTACTGACTGATGACGCCGATACGGCGCGCGCCTGGGTGGAGCAGGTGCAACCGGCACTGGTGGACCCGCTGAGCGGGGCGACCACCCCGCTGCTGGTCGTGTCCAGCGCGCAGGCCGAGCCGCTGCTGTACCCCTACCTGAACAACGAACCCTCCCAGATTCAGGGGCTGGTGGCGGGGCTGCGCGGCGCAGCGTATTATGAAGCCAACATCCGCGAATTGAATGCCCGCCGTTATTGGGATGCCTATGGCGCCGGGCTCACGCTGGGCGTCGCCACCATCGCGGTGGGCGCCGTTCTGGGACTGAGCCGCAATCTGCTGGGCGGGCGGCGCAAAACCGCCGGAGGCCGCAAATGAATTTCGCAGATATTTTCGGCGGCTTCTTCGCGGCGCTGTTCACGTTCCTGATTTTCTCCTACGCGCTGGGCGATAACGCCCTGTTCCGCATGGTGGTGCACATCTTTATCGGGGTGGCCGCCGGCTATGCTGCCGCGGTGGCGTTGCACTCGGTGTTGCTGCCCGCCTTTAACTCCCAGCCTCTCTCTAGCCTCGTCGTGCCGCTGTTATGGATCGGCCTGCTGTTCACCAAACTCTCGCCGCGCACCGCGGTGCTGGGCAACCCGGCTTCGGCGCTGCTGGTGGGCGTGGGCGCCGCAGTCGCGGTGGGCGGCGCGATTCAGGGAACGCTGCTGCCGCAACTGGCCGGTTCCGCCAGCTACTTCAGCCCGGAGCGCTTGAGCGCCGCGTTCGGGGATGGCCGCTTTGGGGATGCGCTGGGTCTGCTGTTCAACGGCGCAGTCATTCTGGTTGGCACCGTCACCAGCCTCGCCTATTTCCACTTCGGCGCACAAAGCCGGCCCAACCAGGTGCCGCAACGTCGCCGCATCATTGAAATCATCGCCCGGGTGGGGCAGGGCTTCATCGCCATCACCCTGGGCGTGCTGTTCGCCGGCGTGTACAGCGCCGCGCTGGTTGCCTTAATCGAACGATTGGACAGTCTGTTCAACTTTGTGGGCCGCCTGGCGCGGCTCTTCTGAGAAACCATGAGCGACCAGGAACTCTTGCAGGAAGACATTCAGGACCAGGACGCGCGCGACCTCGAGCGCAACCTCAACACGCCGCGCTCGCTGCTGGCGATTGACGTCGGCTCGGTCAATACCCGCGCCCTGTTGTTCGACTCGGTCGAAGGTCGCTACCGTTTCCTCGCAGCGGGCGTTTCGCCCACCACCGCCGGCGCGCCGATGTTTGACGCCAGCGAAGGCGTGCGCTACGCGCTGGATACCCTGCAATCCATCTCCGGCCGTGTGCTCACCACCGCAGATGAACAGCTCATCATCCCCAGCACCCGCGAAGGCGCGGGAGCCGACAACCTGGCTTCCACCCTGTCCGGCGCGCCGCCGCTCAAGGCCGTGGCGGTCGGTCTGCTGGAACGCGTCTCGCTGGAAAGCGCCCAGAACCTGCTGGGCACCTCCTATGTCAATATCATCGAGTCGCTCAGCCTGAACAAAGGGCGGCGCATCGAGGAGCAGATTAACACCATCGTCAAGGAACGGCCGGAGTTGGTGGTCATCGCCGGCGGCACGGATGGCGGCGCGACCCGCTCGGTGCTTAATCTGGTCAATGCGCTGGGCATGGCGCTTTCGCTTATTCCGGCGGACAAGCGCCCGGACGTGCTGTATGCCGGCAACCGGGCATTGGCGGACCGGGTGAGCAGTTTCCTGGAGCCGGTAGCCCGTGTGCATGTCACTCCCAACCTGCGTCCCTCGCTCACTGACGAGCAACTGGGCCCGGCCGAAACCATGCTCGCGGACATTTTCCGCCGCCACCACGCCTCCCGCATCCTGGGCATTGGCGAACTCAACACCTGGTCGGGCGGCAACCTGCAGCCTACTGCCATGTCGCTCGGGCGCATCGCCCGTTTCCTCAGCATCCTGCAACGCAAGGGCACGCTGGCCGTGGATGTGGGCGCATCGTCCACGGTAATTGCGGCGGCGTTTAACGGCGACCTGCGCCTGCGCACCTTTGCCGGGCTGGGGATGGGCGAGGGGCTGAAGACCATCCTGGGCAGCCGCAAGCTGGACCAGATTACCCGCTGGCTGCCAATTGAAGTAGACCCCGGCTACGTGCTGGATTACATTCAGAACAAGACGCTGATGCCGGCCACCCTGCCGGCCGAGCGCGAAGACCTGGCAATTGAGCAGGCACTGGCCCGCGAAGTGATTCGAATGGCGCTGGACGAAGCCCAAGCGCATTTCCCGCGTAACGCCAAACGCCTCCACCATGACCTGCTGCCATTGTTTGACCCGATACTGGTGAGCGGGGCAGTGGTGGCGAACGCGCCGACCATCGCTCAGAGCCTGCTGATGATCCTGGATGCCATTGAGCCCACCGGCGTGCAGCAGGTGATCCTGGATAAGAACAACCTGGCCCCGGCGCTCGGCGCGGCCGCGCCTGTGAACCCGGGTCTGGTCACGCAGTTGCTGCTCGACCCGATTTCGTTCCTCAATCTCGGTTACGTTATTGCGCCGGTGGTAAACGCACGGGATGGCTCGCCGGTGTTGCGCATCCGTGTCCAGTACGATACGGGCCACTCCAATACCGTGGAAGTGGCGATGGGTACTCTGCAACTGATTCCGTTACCGGCCGGGCGGCGTGCCAAGCTGCAGATTGACTGTTTCCAGCGCGCCGATGTAGGCGCCGGCCCCGGCCGCAGCCTGAAGCTGGACCGGGCGGTGGTCGGCGGGCCGTTTGGCATCGTGGTGGATGCGCGTGGTCGGCCGCTGCACCTGCCCGGCGAAGCGCGGGCACGCCGCGAGACTCTGCAACGCTGGCATCTGGCGTTGGGCCGCTGAAATTCTGGCACGCTGATTGCATCGAAAGGACGCAAAGACCATGTTAGCGCCTGTCACCCACATTACCGCCCTGGCCCGCATCCGCCGCAAACGGATGCTGCCTGTGCCCGGCACCGTGCTGGTGCGCGCCGGCCAGACGGTCGCCGCCACCGATGTGGTGGCCGAAGCCGTGCTGGCCCCGCAGCATATCGTCATTGACGTGGTGCGCGGGTTGGGCGTGCCCGCTGAACGCGCGATGCAGTTCATAGAGCGCGAAGTGGGCGAGGACATCACCCGCGGCTCGATTGTTGCGAAGCGCGGCATGGGCCGCGAACTGCCTTCCAAGGTGGATGGCCGGATTGTGGCGATCAGCAACGGCCAGATTCTGGTGGAAGTGCAAAGCAAACCTTTCCAACTGATGGCCGGCATGCCGGGCACAGTCAGCGAAGTCACCGCCGAATATGGCGTGACGATCGAAGGCGTTGGTGCCTGGGTACAGGGGCTGTGGGGCAACGGCCACATAAGCAGCGGCACGCTGGTGGTGATGATGGAAGGGCCGGACGATGTCTTTAGCAAGGACAAACTCGACCCCAGCCAGCGCGGCACCGTCATGCTCGGCGGCTATTGTGGCGATCGCAAGGCGCTGGAAGGTGCGCAGGAATTGCAGTTGCGCGGCTTGATTCTCTCCAGCCTGGCCACGCCGCTGATTCCCATCGCCCGCCGCATGGCATTTCCGGTGCTGGTGCTGGAAGGCTTTGGCAAACTGCCAATGAACGCCGCGGCCTACAAACTTCTCTCCACCAACGCTGGACGTGAGATTGCCGTGGATGCCGAACCCTTTGACCGCTTTAGCGGTGAACGTCCCGAAGCCATCATCGGTTTGCCGGCCGGCGGCCAGCCGCCGGTGCCGCTGGACCTGGATACCTTCAAGATTGGCCAGCGGGTGCGGGTGGGCAAAGCGCCGCGATTGGCGGCGATCGGCTCCCTCCGCCGTCTGCCGGAAGGTCTGTCGCGCTTCAACAGTGGGCTGCGCGCCTACGGCGCCGAGGTTGAATTTGAAAATGGAGAAACTTCGCTGGTTCCGCTGGCGAATATAGAGGTTATAGGGTAAAACTAACCAGATGGTCTCTGGATGCGAATCTGGAGGCTTCTGAAGGAGAATCAACGATGCTGGACGATCTGGATTTTGAAGAAACCCCGGATGATGAGGGCCCTCCTCCTGAGGAGTCGTCCAACCGTTCGTTCCTGTTCATCGCCGGCGGCCTGGGCGTGGTCCTGTTGCTTGGCGTCATCTGCATTGCGGGCTATGCCTTCCTGAACCGGGATACCGGCGAAGGCACCGACCCGGCCGTATTGACCGCCGAGGCCCAGAACGCACAGATTTCCCAGCAATTGACCCAGACCGCCATTGCGGCGGCCTTCAGCCCCACGCCCTCCAACACCGCTCCGCCCACCGCCACCCAGGCGCCCGCCACGGCCACCAGCGCGCTGGCGGTCACCGCAACGCCCGATGGTTCCGGCGGCGGCGATGGACCCACGCCCGACCCGCGCACCGCCACTGTGCAGGCATTGCTGACCCAGGCCTCGGTGGCGCAGACCCAGGCGGCCAACCAGATTGTGACTACCACGCCGACCTCCACGCCGGTGGGCGCCCTGCCGGATACTGGCCTGCTGGACGACGCGGGATTGCCCGCCCTGGCGGGACTGACGATGGTGCTGCTGGTGGTGATATTTGCC
This sequence comes from Anaerolineae bacterium, assembly GCA_004297445.1. Taxonomy (GTDB): domain Bacteria; phylum Chloroflexota; class Anaerolineae; order Anaerolineales; family UBA11579; genus SCUK01. Next base: position 13,196 of record SCUK01000083.1, read on the forward strand.
GCCCGGCGGTTGCGCTCGGCCAACGGCTGAAGTCACTAATCCCAATAACCAGAGCGCCCCATTTGGGGCGCTTTTTGTTTGTTGACTCATGGATGCGTGAAGACTGACATCCCAAAACAAAAACGTGCGGCCGGTAGGGCCGCACGTTTGATGTCCAGACGGGGTGGTTTAGCGGGCGAAGGTGCCGAACAGCGAGGCCGAGAGGATGATGGCCAGGACGACGGCGGCCAGGCCGATGATCCAGATACCGGTCAGGCTGCCGGCCATGCCCAGGATGACAAAGGCGGTGAGCGTGCCAAGGCCGGTGGCCTGGCGGGCGGCGCGGCCCTCCAGCGGCCGGTGGCTGGCGAGCCACATGCCGCCGCCCACGGTGATGCACAGCAGGGTGAGGGCAAAGAACACGCCCACGATCTGCTGACCGGTGAGGCCGGGGATGTTCACCAGCATGATGCCGCACGAGCCGCTGAGCGAGGGCAGGGGGGAGTTCGGTACGGAGTAAACCTGCACCAGGATGAGCGATTCGCCGTAAGCCGCGTCTTCCGGCGTTACCTCCCAGGCCAGCTGGCGGGTTTCGCCGGCGGGCTGTTCGAAGTGCGCTTCTTCCTCGCGGGTGAGGTTGCTCAGGCCAATGCTGATCTGCGCCCGCACGGTGCGCAGCCGCGCCCGGTCGGAGTGGTTGGTGATGTCGGCGGTGACGTTGGCGGTCTCGCCAGCGTTCATCACCAGCGGGCAGCGCAGGCTGGCAAGGCGCTCGTCGGCCGGCAGACCGCTGACGAAGATGGCTGACTCCAGGTCACCGACGGTGGCGACGGCGGTGAAGCCGAGGCCCATCAGTAGCCCAACAACCAGTACCAGGCCACCCAGTAGTTGAACGATTTTGTTGTTGTTCATCTTGCTCTCTCCTTGCTGAGTCGTGCTGTTTCGAGGTCCTGCTTGTGTTTTTGTGAACAATCACGCGGTAATCTTCAAAAAACGAACCTCGAATTTACGTTTTATGAAAGTTACATTCATTATTCTATAAACCATCTTTCGAAAAGTCAATCTTTTTGTCAAGAATCTTAACATTCCTTAATCTTTTGACCGTTTTCGAGCCCATTTTGCCCATGGCAGGGCAAATAAGCCCTCACGGCGGAACGATTCAGATGTCAATTAGAGGGGGGTTGTGGCACGCGCAGGGCGGCCAGCAGGTGCGGCAAGGTGTAAAGCATCAGCCACAGGCGCCAGGCGATGCCTGGAATCAGCGTTTCCAGATTAAAGCGGTCGCTGTATTGCCAGATGCCGACCAGCAGCAGGGCGGGCAGCATTGCCGCCACGCCATAAGCCCGCCACAGCTCGGCCTGCGAAATGTGGGCGGTGGTCTGCGATTGCAGCCACACCGTGAGCGCGACCAGCACCACTACCAGCGCGATATCCAGCACACCGCCGGCAGTGGTGGGCACAAAGCCGGGCACGCTGGCGGTCGCCAGCAGGTAGGTGGACGCCAGCGCGCCCCCCAGCCACCAGAAGGCGGCCGGGCGGGTGCGCGGAGACATCGGTTTGGGGTCGGTAGGTTTGCCGGTTGGCTTGGGAGGCATCAGGACCTTAGCGCCAGAAGCGGTTGAGGATGGTGAGCGACAGCAACAGCGAGACCAGCAGGCTGAGGCCGCCGACCAGCCAGTTGCCCAGCAGGGCGAAGGCCAGCGACACACCAAGCATGAACAATTGGGCCAGCATGGCACGCGAGAACTGGGTATCCTCATGGTTAAGCGGCTGTTTGGCGCGCACCCAGGTGTAGCCGCCGCCCAGCAGCAGCGCTGCGCTGCTCGCCAGCAGAGTTACCAGCAGCTGGTAGCCATTCAGGAAGCTGATGGGAATCATCCAGATGCCGCAATTGGTATAGGAAGCGGGGAAGGGGTAGTCCGCGAAGATGTAGACTTTGACCAGGATGAAGCGGCCCCAAGCGGCATCCAGCCAGGTGATCGGATATTCAACCCGCTTCGTCTCGCCCACCTCTACCGGGATGCGCTCGGTATGTTCGTGAATAAAAATCACCGAGCCTTCTGTGTACGTGACGCGAATTGGGCGGTCATCGACTGTGTCCTTGCCGTTTTCAAGGTACACCGCGAACACATCATCGGCAGCCTTGGTGAGCAGTATCGGACAACGCAGGCCATCGAAGGTGGCCTTTGGAATTATTGCGGCGTCAAACTGGATGGCCTCCAGGTCCGCCCAAACCGAACCAATGGCGAGATAGGCCATAATCAGCAGGCCGAGGATATACAACAACAGGCCGCGTGTACTCTTCTGCAGTGACTTCATAGGCGTCAATTCCCAATGGCGGCCGCCAAAGACTCTCTCTGACGGCAGGCGCGCAATCCTATTAAACCCCTATCCTGAATCTTGTGTGACCTCACTCACCTGCCATTAATCCGCCGCGCCTCCGAACCTCATACTTTCTATGATTTTCAGGATGCGGTAGGGTACGGCTATAATCAGGCCATGACGGATTCAAACACCCCATCCGCAAGCCCCGCCTGGAATCAGCCGCTGCGTTACCTGATGTTCACCGGCCTGGTGCTCGCCCTGCTCTGGTTGCTCTGGTACGTGCGCGCCATGTTTGGCCCGCTGGTGATTGCCGGGCTGATTGCCTACATCCTCAACCCGCTGGCTGAACTGCTGATGGTCCGCACGCGCCTCAAGCGCCACACGGCGGTGACCATCGTTTACCTCCTGGGACTGACGACCCTGGTAGTGCTGCCGGTACTGTTGCTGCCCACCCTGCTCAACGAGTTTGAGACGCTGGCGCAGGACCTGGAGGTGCTGGTGGACAACGCCCAGCGCCTGCTCGGACGGCCGGTGGCGCTGCTGGGTGTCACCCTGCATCTGGACCAGCTGGTGCCGGACATCACCTCGCTCATTGGCGAAGGGGTGACGTCACTTTCAACGAATGCCTTCCATCTCATCGAGAGCACCACCAAGAACCTGTTGTGGGTGCTGGTGATTCTGGTGACGGTGTATTACCTGATGAGCGACTGGCAGCGGCTGCGCGATTGGGTGCATGGCTTGCCCCCCGCGGCGTACCGTGGCGATGTCGAACGCCTCACGCACGAAATCTCCAGCGTATGGCGTGGCTATCTGCGCGGCAACCTGGTGTTGATGCTGGTGGTGGGCGTGTCGTTCACCGCGGCCTGGTTCATTGTCGGCATCCCTGGCGCGCTGGTGTTGGGCGTCATCGCCGGCCTGCTCACCATCATCCCCGACCTCGGCCCGGCGATTGCTGGTACGCTGGCGGCCGGGGTGGCGCTGGTGGAAGGCTCCAACAACCTGCCCATCTCCAATTTCTGGTTCGCCGTGCTGGTCTTCGGCATTTACCTCGGCCTGATTAATATCAAGAACATCTGGCTGCGCCCGCGCGTGTTTGGCCGCAGCGTGCACATGCATGAGGGCCTGGTGTTTGTGGCCATCATGGTGGCGGTGGTGCTGGAAGGCATCATCGGCGCGCTGGTGGTGGTGCCGTTGCTGGCATCCGCCGGCATTGTGGCGCGCTACCTCTATCGCAAGACTCTGGGCGTCCCACCCTGGCCGGATGAAGTAGCTCAATAGAATGAAAGCGCCCTGCAGAAGCGGGGCGCTTGTTTGTTGGGGAGATAGACAGAAGGGGTCAGGGCATAAAGGCGTCGAGAAACGTAATCACGAGGCCGGTCAGTTCCGCGAAGGCGGGGCTGAAGGTGGTGCCCTCGGCGAAGGAATGCCCGGCGTCCTGCACGCGGAAGAACAGCACCGGCAGGCCCGCCTCCAGTAGTTTTTCTTCCATGTATTCCGAAAACCGGATGGGCACCGCCTGGTCGGCCGTGCCGTGAATCAGCAGGAAGGGCGGCGTCTGGTCGCTCAGGTAGAGCGCGGGATTGGCTTCGTTGAGGATGGCGTAGTCCTGGCAATTCGCCGCGGCGAACACCTGCTGGGCGGTGCTGTCCGAGCAGTAATAGGTGGGGTTGCTAATGCCGGAGACATCCACCACAGCCCCCACGCCGCTGGAAACGTCATTGAACTGCGTACCGCCGTCCAGCGCCGCGCGGTGGCCGGTGACGCCCAGCATCGCCGCGATGTGGCCGCCGGAACTGTGCCCCAGCGCCGCGATGCGCTCGGGGTCGATGTTGTACTCGGCGGCGTTGGCGCGCAGGTGGCGCACGGCGCACTTCACGTCATACAGTTGGGCGGGGTACGGGTACTGCGGCGCTAGGCGGTAATTGACCGAGACGACCAGGAATCCGGCGTCCAGCAGGGCGGGTGCGAAGCGCAGCGCCACGTCGTTGGATTTGTCGCCGCTCATCCACAGCCCGCCGTGGATGATGACCACCGCCGGCCAGCCGCTGTCCGGGTGCGGCGGGTAGTACACGTCCATCAGCAGGCTCTGGCCGCTGCCGGTGCAGTAGGGAACGTTCTTAACCACCGTGTTGAGCAGGGCGGCGTCGAACCCGGCGGGCAACGGGTTGGCGGGGGTGAGGGTGGGGAAGCCGAAGGTGGGGACGGGGCCGGGCGCGGCGGTCTCGCCCGGTGCAAGGGTGGCGGTGGGTTCGCCCGGCGCGGGAGACTCAACCGTTTGCAGCCCGCTGCCGGAGGGCGTGGCAGGCGCGTCGGCAGTGGGGAAGTTGCAGGCCAGCGCGGCCAGCATCAGCAGGCAGGCGGCAAGGATTGGGCGATGGGCGCGCATGGGAGGGATTATAGACGCTCGGCCGCAGGCCGAGCGTGACGCGTCAGGGGACTTGCGTGCGCAGTCAGGTTTAGGCGGAGACTTTTTTCCAGTTGACGGAGGCGGGGAGTTTTTCCAGTTTTTCCAGGTCGTGGATGTAGTGTTCGGCGTAGCCGCAGGACTGGCAGACGTAATTCTCGAAGTAAAGCATCTCGAAGTTAGAGCCGAAGATGCCGCCCTTGTCGGTGTGAATGCTCAACAACGGCGAGCCATCGCCGGCCTTCACGCCCGCGCCCAGCCCGCCCTGGGCGGCGTTGTGGTACACCTCGTTCGACTGACACTTGGGACAGGTTCCGCTGCGCATGAATGTTCTCCGATTGGGGGTCCGGCCGGTTGGCCGGTGGAGGGATTATAAGGCCGCGGGTGGGCCAATCCAGTGCGGTTCTTGCGAACATCCGGCAATCGTCACTAGCCCACCCTGATATGGTTTCTTGCCACTCTGCCGTATAATGAATTCTATTAAGGGATGCGTCCGATGCTTGCTGAACTGAATCCTGGTGACATCATCAATGAACGCTATCGCCTCAATGAGCTGATAGGCCGCGGCGGAATGGGGGTGGTTTACCGCGGCCACGACATTCTGTTGCAGCGTGAAATCGCTCTGAAGTTGATGGCAAACACCAGCATGGGCGATGACGTCCGACAACGCATGCTGCGGGAAGCACAGCTCGCCGCCCAACTCACACACCCTAACATTGTCGCCGTCCACGATGCCGGTCAGGTGAGCGGGACGCCCTACATCGTTATGGAACTGGTTGAAGGACACACCCTCAGGCAGTTTAGGGGCGAGTCGTTGAACCAGGTGATCGTGATTGCCGAGCAGATTTGTCTCGCGTTGTCTCATGCCCACCAGCATGGCGTGGTGCATCGCGACCTCAAGCCAGAGAACATCATCATCGGTTCCAACGGTATCGTCAAGTTGATGGATTTTGGCCTGGCCCATCTGCATACCAGTAACCTGACCGCTACTGGCGTCATGCTCGGCACGGTCAACTACATGGCGCCTGAGCAAATTCGCGGCGATAAGCTTGACCCGCGCACGGACCTCTATGCCCTGGGTGTGATGCTGTATGAGATGTTGACAGGCTCTGTCCCCTTTGAGGCCGATACTGCGCTTGCCGTTATCACTCAGCATCTCTATGCGCCGCCAGTGCCGGCCTGTGCCCGGAATGCTCAGATTCCTGCCGTCTTGGACGGGTTAATCAGCCAGTTGCTGAGCAAAGAGCCCGCCGAGCGACCCAACTCGGCCGAAGAGGTGCGCGCGGCGTTGCTGGCTTCGATTTCCGTTCCCGCCGAGGAGCAACCTGCGGACGTGCCAGCCCTGGAGCGCATCACTCGCGGCCGGTTGATTGGCCGCCGGGAGGAAGTGCAGCAGGTTCGCGCCCACCTGCGCCAGGCCATGGCTGGCAAAGGTGGCCTGGTACTCATCAGCGGGGAGCCGGGTATTGGCAAGTCCAGGCTGGCACAGGAAGTCATGGCGGAAGCCGATGCGAGCGGCGGGCACGTGCTCAGGGCGTTGTGTTTTGAAGAAGGCGGCGGTCCCTATGATGTCTTCGCCCAACTTCTGCGTACAGTCCTTCTTGAGGATATAGCCCTCCCGGAACTGCCCGATTTCGTCCTGAGCGATCTGCTCACCATTGCCCCCGACCTGCAATCCGCTTTTCCAGACCACTTGCCCCAGCCCGTTGGAGACAGCCAATTTCAACAGCAGCGACTCCTGCAAAGCGTTAACACCTTTTTCCAAAGACTTGCAGAGAAACGCCTGCTGGTGGTTGTCATCGAAGACCTGCACTGGGCCGATGCGAGCACCCTGATTCAAATTGGTCACCTGGCGCGCCATCTTGCTCACTGGCCGCTCTTGCTCTTAGCAACCTACCGCGAGGTGGAACTAACCCACAATCCGGCGTTCCAACGTCTGCTCGCGGGACTTAACCGCGAACGAGTAGGGACGCGCATAAAAATCGCGCGGCTCGGTCTCGATGAAACCCGAACCCTGTTGGCAAGCATGTTTGCTGAGGAAATAACGGACGATTTTCTGGAAGGCATCTATAAGGAGACCGAAGGCAATCCCTTTTTTGTGGAAGAAATCTGCAAAGCGCTTCTGGAAAGCGGCCGGCTTTACTATCAGGAGGGCCAGTGGCACCGCCCGAGCATCCAGGAGCTTCGTATCCCGCAGGGAATCAGGGTCGCCATCGAAGAACGCGTGGGCAAGCTTCCCCATGAATGCCGGGAAGTGCTCAACATGGCAGCGATATTCGGCCAACGGTTTTACTATGACGCCCTGCAATTGGCGTCCAACATGGACGATGAGCTGGTGCTGCTGGCGCTGGAACAGGCAGAAGACGCGCAGTTGATTCAGGGTTCCAGCGATAATTACGGCGTCTCGTTCACGTTTGTGCATGCGCTCATCCCTTCTTCATTGGCGGAAAATCTGAATATCCTTCGACGCCAGCGAATGCATGCCCGTGCCGCCGAGGCGCTTCTCCAGGTGCGTCCTGACGACTTCGAGACATTGGCTCACCACTTCTCAGCCGCTGGAAATCTGGACAAAGCCATTGAATACTATCGGATGGCCGCCGCGCGAAGCCGGAGTGTCTATGCCTATGACCTGGCTCTTGAACAAATTCAGACCGTTGTCGATCTGGTCAAAATGGATTCACAGTCCACCATTCGGGCCGATATTTATGAAGAGCTCGCCGATGTGCAGACCATCTATGGGCAGGCCGATTTGGCTATCGAGAACTACCGCCATGCTCTTGATTTGCTGGCGAGCGCGAAAGACCCCGACAGGTTGACAGTTATTCGCCTTCATCGCAAGTTGATCGACTCGATGACGCGTGTCCTGTGGTTTGACGATTGGGCCCGCGTTCAGCATTTGGTCGATCGCAGTCTGCGCGAAGCCCCCCTTCTGGTGGAGGAAGTCCCGCCCCACGCCGAAGTGGTGTATCTCTATCAGGCGATAAGCTCGACCATTGGGCGGGATCCGATTCTGACACGGGCCCAATCAGTGGAAGAATACGCCCAAAAAGCGCTGGAAATCGCCGAACAACTTGGCGAGCCGAGAGTTAAGTCGGCTGCTCTGGGTGCCATGGTAGTCATGCAGTTGCTTTTGGGAAACCCACAGCTAAGCCACAGCTACTCCGAAGAACGCCTGGCGCTGATTGAAGAACATCTACCGGAGGATATAGTCGAACGAATTGATGTCTTGCGACTGCTCACGCAAAGCCTGATGCAGATGGGCGAATTCCCACGCGCCCTGGAACTGTCGCGTGAGGCCTACCAGCTTGCCGGCCGTGTTCATCACATCAACCTGATGTTGTTTTCGCTTGTCCGCCAATCGGTATGCGAGTTTTCGATGGATCATTGGGATAACGTGCTTTCTCTGGAGAATGACATCGTATCACTGGAACAAGAGTACGAATCGGTTCTTGAGGGACAGCGCGCCTCCTGTTTTCACATTGGGCTCATGGCTGCAATTCATGTATTCCGAGGAGAAGCAGAAAGGGCCAGCGAACTGACCGAACGGTCCCGCGAAATCATGATGAGCATCAATGGTTCCGAGGAACATTGGGATCGCTCCAGCCGGTATTGAATATGCCAACCGCTTAAAGCACAGGGCGAGTTCGCTCTGGTCAAGGAACACATCGTGAAAGCCCTGCAAGTGCCCTCTTCTTTATTCTATGAATTGGAGCTTATCGGCCTGCTGGTGGATGCGGCGGTGGAAGCCCAGAACAGGGAGGTCTTGCAGGATTATCTCGCCAAAGTTGAGTCGCTGGCGCAGGGCTTGAATAACAAGTTGTATCTGGGAATCGCCCATCGAGGTTTTGCTGCGCTTCTATCCCTGGACGGAAATTTTGCTGCCGCTCTGGAGCGCCTCAACCAGGCTATCGAAAGTTTTACCGCTCTTGACCTTGCTTACCAGCTTGGCAGGAGCCATGCCCAGCGAGCAAGCGTGCTGGCGAAGCTTGGCCGGAACGAGGATGCCCAACAGGCGCTTCATCAGGCGCTTGACTATTACGAGGGACTTGGGGCAACCCTCGCCATCGAAAAAGCCCGGCGAATGCTTGATATGTGAGGGTGTACGCGGCGGCGCAACAGCACCACGCGGGTAATGACCATGCCCATCAGGAGGACGATTGTGAGGGCGGCGAGATACTTAGGAAAGACTTAAATGCGCTCAGTAAATCCTGCATTTCCAGTGCTCCTTATTTCCCTCACGGTGTCTCTGTGGGGATGAATATCACAATTTTTCCGGCGGCACGTTCTGATTCAACCGGAACAGGTTGTCCGGGTCGTATTCCGCCTTAATCGCGGCCAGCCGTTCCCAATGCGCGGGCGGGTAAGCCGCCCGCGTGCGCGCCGCGCCTTCGTCGTTGATGAAGTTCACGTAGGCGCGGTCATCGCCCTGGTGCAGCGCCGCGGCAAGGTCTTTGACCCACGCCGCCTTGGCGGGGCGGTCGGCCGGGCCTTCGTAAAACGCCGCCACGTTGACCATGATGCGGGCGTCGCGGTGGGCGTAGGCCGTGGCGTCGGCAGGCACGCGGGCATACGCGCCTCCCAGGGCGCGCAGTTGCACTGCCCGCAGCGGCGCATCCGATTCGTTCAGGAACTTCAACATCGTCGCCGCGTCATCCCCGTCCACCTTTTCGATAAACATCGTATGGCTCACGGCCAGGGGGCGGTATTCGCCCTCTTCGGGCGGGAACATCTCGGCATAGGCCATCGGCCGCAGCATGTCGGCCAGCGGAGTCCCCAGGGCGCGGAACGGGGCCAGCGCCTTCTCGCCCGCTTCGGCGTCTCCGGCGTACACCATCATCGCCATCAGGATGATGCTGCCGTGCAATTCTTCCGGCAGGAACGGCATGGGCGGCGCAGACATCACATTGGCGATGGTGGACAGTTCTTCGGGTGCGGCCGCGGCGGCGGCCATGATCCGGGCGACGGTTTCCGGCGTGGCGGGCAGGAACAGGAACCCGCCCACAATGGAAGGCAGTTCGTGCAGGCGGTACTGGAAGCGAGTGACGACGCCGAAGTTACCGCCGCCGCCGCGCAGCGCCCAGAACAGGTCGGGGTGATTCGCAGCATCCACATGCAGGATGCTGCCATCGGCGGGCACGACCTCGGCGGCCAGCAGGTTGTCAATCGTCAGGCCGTGCTTGCGCACCAGGAAACCCACGCCGCCGCCCAGCGTGATGCCGCCGATGCCCACCGTGCCGGTGTCGCCGAAGCCGATGGCGAGGCCGTGCTCGCTCAAGGCGCCGGTCACTTCGGCGGCGGTGAGGCCGGTCTCGGCCCAGGCAGTGCGATTCGACACGTCGATGTCCAGCGCCTTCATGTCGCGCAGGTCCAGCACGATGCCGCCATCGGTGGTGGAGTGCCCCGCGCCGCTGTGCCCGCCGCTGCGGATGGCGAGCGGCAGCCCGGTGTCACGGGCCAGGGCGATGCCGCGCGCCACGTCTGCCGTGCCCGCGGGGCGCAGGATCACGGCGGGGCGGCGGTCCACATCGCCAAGGAAGACGGTGCGGGTGGTCTCATAGTCGGTGTGGTCGGAGGTGAGGATGCGGCCGGTATAGGCGGGGCGCAGCGCATCCAGCGCTTGAGCGAGAGCGGACGGCTTGCCCGCGGATTTTTTGGCAGCTTTGTGTTTCGGGGCCATTTCAAAACTCTCCTGTTTGGGATATAGAATAGATGTTCTATTCAATTATACAACCATTCAAAGAAAACGAACACGAATGGTCTGAATTACGCGAAACCGAAAGGAGTTTCTAGCTGGCCAGAATGGCGCGTCCCAAGAGGACGCACCAGATTGGATAGAGGGCCAACCACCCCAGGCCGCCTACCTGCCCGATGTAATTGACATACCAGGGCGCAGCCCCCCATGTGTCAATTCCCTTTAGCAGGCCGGGCAGTGTGAGCAGACCAAGAGTCATCACCGCGCCCACCACCACCCCAAAAGTGATCAGATTTTGCGGCCAGGGGTGGGTCTGTTGAGCGGAGAGGTTCAGCCCCAACAGCCACAGGCCGATGAACGCATTGCCGAAACCCGTGTACAACCCGGCCAGATACCAGCCGGTTTTGCCGGAGACGACCAGCGTTGAGCCAATGGCGACAACAACCGCGCCCGCCAATGCAAGCACCAGTGCAATGAGGCTATAACGTGGGGATTGGGCATGGTGCTGGGCATAAAGCATCCATGCCAGGATCCCGCTTAAAAGCGCAGTGATGCCAATGAAGATGTCGTTGAGCGTTCCAAAGGGTTGGCCAATGGTGAAGAACAAGATGATGAAGAGCAGCGCCAGTAGTCCGGCGCTGCCGGTCGCGATGGCGGTCCACCCCAGCCAAACAGATGAAAGGCTGCCAATGGTCATGGGCTCCTCCGAGAGTTCCTCGGATTATACATCTCGTTGCACGATGCCCGTCCGCAACGCGATGCTATAATCCCCCGCACCCATGTCCGACCTGTTTGACTATTCAATGAAGCAAAGCCTCAAGACCGAAGCGCCGCTGGCGGCGCGCATGCGCCCGCGCAATCTTGGCGAGTACATCGGCCAGGAGGACATCCTGGGCGAAGGTCGGCTGCTGCGCCGCGCCATCGAGGCCGACCGGCTGTTCTCCTCCATCATCCTGTGGGGCCCGCCCGGCACCGGCAAGACCACCCTCGCCATGGTCATCGCCGCGCACACCGAAAGCCACTTCGAGACCCTCTCCGCGGTGCTGGACGGCGTGGCGCGCCTGCGCGATGTGGTGAGCGACGCGCTGGAACGCCGCCGTCTGTACACCAAGCGCACGATTCTCTTCGTGGACGAGGTGCACCGCTGGAACAAGGCCCAGCAGGACGCGCTCCTCCCGCACGTCGAGAACGGCACCGTCACACTCATTGGCGCGACCACTGAGAATCCTTATTTCGAAGTCAACAGCGCGCTGGTGTCGCGCTCGCGTGTCTTTCAACTGCGTCCCCTGCTGGATGCCGACGTGGCGAATATTTTGGCCCAGGCACTGGCGGACAGGGACCGCGGGCTGGGGGGCTACACCGTCAACCTGCACAAGGATGCCGAAGAGCACTTGATTCACGTGGCAGGCGGCGATGCCCGCAACGCGCTCAATGCCCTGGAACTGGCGGTGCTGTCCACCCCGCCGGACAAAGACGGAGTGGTGCAGGTGACCTCGACGGTGGCGCAGGAGAGCATCCAGCGCCGCGCCGTGCTGTACGACAAGGACGGCGACGCCCACTACGACACGATTTCGGCGTTCATCAAGAGCGTGCGCGGCTCGGACCCCGACGCCGCCCTGTACTGGCTGGCCAAGATGCTGTACGCCGGGGAAGACCCGCGCTTCGTCATGCGCCGCCTAATCATCCTCGCCGGCGAGGACATCGGCCTCGGCGACCCGCTGGGCATGGTGGTGGCCTCGGCCGCCGCACAGGCGTTTGATTACGTCGGCCTGCCGGAAGGCATCTACCCGCTGGTGCATGCCACGCTGTACTTAAGCACCGCGCCCAAATCCAACACCGCCAGCGCGTACTTCAAGGCGTTTGAGAAAATCGAGAAGGACGGCTTCGTGGAAGTCCCTGACCACCTGAAGGACGGCAACCGCGATGCGAAGGCGCTGGGGCACGGCAAGGACTACGAGTACCCGCACGCCCATGACGGACACTACACGCCGCAGCAATACCTGCCCAACGAACTGCGCGGCACGTACTTCTATTTACCCAGCGACCAGGGCTACGAGCAGCAGGTGGCGGAGCGGCTGGACCGCTGGCGTGCCGCCCAGCGCGCCGCCCTCGGCATCACCGAGACCGCCGAAGTGCCGGACCTGAGCGAGGAGGAAATCAAGGACATCAAGCAGCGGCACAAACCCACCGGCGGCAAGGGCGGATAGAGAAAATCGTCAACGAGTGGATGAGGCATGAGGCAACGAGTAAAAGGCGTTTCATGCAAAGAACGCAATTGATTTAACTGAATCAGAATGTCATTTCGAGCGAAGCGAATGGAGTTGGCTTCGCCCAACTCAAAGCGAACGCTTGCGTTCGCCAGCAATCTCCCGGCCTGTTTTCAGAGCGTACAAATGGGTTGATCAGGAGAATCGATGGACTTTGAAGAATACAAACGCAGATACTACGCCAATCCCCAACCCGCGCCGCGCTATTCTTTTCAAGGCATCGCCGGACTGGCGATTTATATAGAAGAGTACGAGGCGGCCATTCGCTTCTACACCGATGTCCTCGGCCCACCCGGGTACGTGGAAGGCGAAAACACCCACGGCTGGCGCATTGGCGACGCCTGGCTTACCGTCTTCCCCGCCAAGGCCGGCGCGCCCGCCAACGTGGATGTCACTCTGATGTTGGACTCACCGGCCGCCGCGGAGGCGTTGCAAGCGGCTTTCCTTGCCGCCGGAGCCACCGGCCAGCCGCCCAGCGACCAGTTGATGTATGAGCCACTGCGCTATTGCGGCATCACCGACCCGTTCGGGACACAGATTCTCATCGTGGCGCGGTTGGGAGATTAGTCAACGAGTTTACGAGGTATGAGGCAACGGGGAAATACTGAATTCAATACCGCGGCTTCGACTCCCAGAGACTACCAGACCACCAGGCCACACGACTTCAAGACGTGTCTTGGTTGTGCCCGTAAGCCCGCTCTACCCGCGCCACGCGGATTTCGTAATGGGAATACCAGTCCTCGCGACCGCGGCGCTGGGCTTCGCGGTGCTCGGCCACTTTCTTCCAGTTGCGCGCCGCCTCATCATTCACCCAGTACGAGACCGTGATTTCCAGCCCATCGGCCTGCTCCACGGATTCATGGCCGAGATAGCCGGGTTGCTGCACCGCCAGCGCCACCATCGCCTCGGCGGCTTCGTCGTAACCCTGGTATTTTTCTGAACGGCGGGCAGTGAAAATCACCGCCGTGTAGGGTGGCTCCGGCAACGTCGCGATTCCATCCATGGGGAAATCTCCTCTCACGACAATTGTATTGCTTTTCTTTGCGAACTTTGCAAGGCTATCTTTATCGCCCACTTGGCGTGAGATGGTTATTCTCCCCCACTGGTACAATCCGACCACAAGACCAACGATCACACGACCCCAGGACTCCATGACCACCCTCTATCTCGTTCGCCACGGCGAAAACGACTACGTCAAAAAAGGCAAACTGGCCGGCCGCCTGCCGGGCGTGCACCTGAACGACAAGGGCCGCGCCCAGGCCGCCGCGCTGGCCGCCTGGTTCAAAGACCAGCCGGTGAAAGCTGTGTATGCCAGCCCTCTGGAGCGTACGCTGGAAACCGCCGCGCCCATCGCCGCCGCGCTGGGGCTGAAGGTCATCGAACGGCCCGGCCTGCTGGAAATGGAAATCGGGGACTGGACCGACATGAGTCTCAAACGGTTGGCGCTGCGCAAGGAGTGGCGCGTGGTGCAGCACAACCCCTCGCGCTTCAAGTTCCCCAACGGCGAAACCTTCGCCGGGGCGCAGGCGCGCATCGCCGCCGAAATTGAATCACTGGCCGCCCTGCATAAGAATCCCAAACACGCCCTCATCTGTGTGTTCCACAGCGACCCCATCAAACTGGCGCTGTCGCACTTTCTCGGCCAGCCGCTGGACCTGTTTCAGCGCATCATGGTCTCGCCGGGGTCGGTGAGCACGGTGCATCTGGGGCCGGGCGGCGGGGCGGCGGTGTCGGCGGTGAACTTTCTGCCGCCGAAAATCCGCGAGGCGTGAGTCGTACATCGGGGGCGAATTTCGAATCTTGCATCATGTTGCCCGACCGCGGTGCGCAAAGTCCTGAATGGTATACTGACCCGCGATGGACGAGCCGATTGAAATCAACCTGAAACCGGTCACCCACCTCACGGCCGATGCCATCGGCCCGCCCGGCCAGCGCGTCTTCTACCTGCAGGGCTGGAAGGGCGACCGCGTCGCCACCGTCATCATTGAGAAATTCCAGTTGCAGCAACTCGCCATCGGCGTCGAGCAGTTCCTGGCGGAATTGAGTCAGCGCCTGCCCCTGTTGGCTGCCGCCAGCAATGACTTCGAAGAAGATCGCATGCACATCCACCCGCCGGTGGAGCCGTTGTTTCGCGTGGCGGAGTTCGGTCTGGCCTACGACCCGGAAGAAGACCTGATGGGGCTGATTGCCCGCGAAACGCCCAGCCAGCCCAACCCTACACCCATTGAGACAATTAAGGAAATGATGCTGTCCGAAAGCGAGAACGACGAGCCGGAGGAAGAGGTCGAACCGCCCGGCGGCATCGTGCGTTTCTGGGCCACGCGCCACCAGATGCGCGCCCTCGTACACTGGGGCATTGAAGTGACCCAGCGCGGCCGGCCACTGTGCGAGCAATGCGGCCAACCCATGGACCCCGAAGGGCATTTCTGTTCCCGCAAGAATGGACACAAACGCTGACCGGCCGGCCGCCA
>SCUK01000007.1 GCA_004297445.1 Anaerolineae bacterium
GCTACCTCCACGCCGACGAATACGCCGACCAGCACCGCCACTTCGACGGCCACGTCCACGCCGACGGCGACCCCGACCAGCACTGCTACTGCGACTCCGACGTCGACCCCGACCAGCACGGCTGCCGCGACAGCTACCTCCACGGCTACATCCACGCCAACGGCGACTCCGACATCGACAGCGACCGCCACTGCCACCAATACCGGTACAGCCACTGCGACTGCCACCGCCACGGCTACAACAACAGCCACTCCGACCGTTACAGCGACTCCAACAGTCACTGCGACAGCTACTGTGACCTCTACCCCCACGGCTACCACCGACCCGCTCCTGGCTTCCATTGGCGATACGGTCTGGCTCGACGAAAATGGAGATGGGGTTGAAGACCTCGGCGAGTCGGGCATTGGAAACGTCACCGTGGAACTCTGGACCGACCCCGATGGCAACGGTGATGTCACCCTGGATGGCGTCCTCTACGGCACGCTGACGACAGACCCAACCGGCAACTATGACTTCATCAATATCCCGGCTGGCAACTATGTGGTCTTTGTCACGGATGACAACAATGAGTTGGATGGCCTTGGCCTTACGACCAACAATGTCCCGCTTTCGGTGACGGTGGTCGCGGGTCAGGACTACAACGACGCTGACTTCGGCTATGACCCCGGTCCGGTGAGCATAACCAAACAACTATTGCCCGTTGACGAACTGGCGAACACCACGCCCGACCGGGTGGCGATTGGCGAGATCGCGGAATACCAGGTGACCCTGACGTTTGCTGCGGGAGCGCAACACGCCGCCGCCAGCATCACGGATACACTGGATCGCGGTCTGGCGTTCATGGACTGTGACCCGGCTGACATCAGCGCCGACGCGGGCCTGACCACCACCCTGGCAGGCGGCTTTGCCGACCTCTGCACCCCGGACGATGTGACCCCGGCCAACGGTAACCCGGCTATCTTCGAGTTCCCGCTGGGCAGCGCCGACCTGGAAGACGAAGGCCGCCGCATGGTCTGGGATCTCGGCGATGTGGAAAACACCAGCGGCGTGGACCAGACGCTCACAATCGTCTATCGCGTTATCGTGCTGGATATCGTTGACAACGTGCGCGGCGACACTCTGAACAATGACGTCTTCTGGGGCAACGAAATCGGTCACCAAAGTGCTGCCGAAGTCCTGATCGTTGAGCCGGAACTCGACATCGTCAAGTCGGTGAGCCAGGATGAAGCTGCCCCCGGCGACCTGTTGACATTCCGTCTCGTAATTTTCCACACGGGCGCCAGCAATCAGGACGCCTTCGAAGCCATAGTCAACGATGAAGTTGAGCCTGAGTTCACCTATGTGCCCGGCTCACTGCGCTACATCAGCGGCCAGATTCCGACCCTGTTGGATGACACCAATGCACCAGACCTGCGCGTCGTCTGGGATACCTTCCTAGACAATGGCGTAAATGCCGTCATCGAATTTGACGTCATCATGGGCGTTATTCCGCCGGGCGGCAGCGCCAGCAATACCGGCTACGTTGAGTGGTCATCCTTCCCAGGAGATCGCACAACCCCGCAATCGCCGTGGAACGAGTATTCCACCGAGCGCTGGTATGACCCGCCTGACCCGGTGGACGTCTACGGCGGCATCTCCTCCACGTCTGTGGTGACCTTCTCCACTGACCTGGCAGCCGAGGAAGGCATTCCTCTGCCGCAGACTGGCTTTGCGCCAGAGGCTATAACCGAACTGCCGGTGCAGCCGGAGTACTTGAATTACACAGATTTGGGCGACATCTGGCTGGAAATCCCGAGCCTGGGCGTGCAAATGAGCATTGTAGGTGTTCCATATACGAGCGAAGGCTGGATTGTGGATTACCTTAATGGGCAGGCAGGCTATCTCGAAGGCACTGCCTTCCCAACCCTGCCCGGCAATACGGCCATTACCGGCCATGTTTGGAACGCAGACGGCACTCCCGGCATATTCTACAACCTGCGGGACCTCAGATACGGGGACCAGGTGGTCATTCACGCCTACGGCCAGCAGTACGTTTACGAGATCCGCACCAACAATTACGTGCGAGCCACCAACCTGAATGCCCTCGGGCATGAGGATTATAATTGGGTGACGTTAATCACCTGCGATGGATACAACGAAGCTACCGGCGCCTACGACTTGCGCACTGTGGCACGGGCAGTGCTGGTGGATGTTCTACCGGAGTCTGGTGCAGTCAACACCACAGCCTCCATTCTTCCCTGAGCTGGATGGGAATGGGTTGACAACAAGACCGCCACAGTTTCTGTGACGGTCTTTATTTTCTTTTCTCAAGGCACGTCGGGGTCCTGGCCCTTGCGAATAATTTCCGTCCCAAATCTCTTTTGCAGATCTCTTACTGCCTCGTCTAGTTTCGCGGCCTTTTTCTGATCCGGCGCATCCCAGAGACTTAACTGGCGGCTGGGCGGCTGCAGCCCGCTCACACCCACCCCCAGCAGGCGCACCGCCTTGCCTTTTGTCCAGTTCTGGTCAAGCAGGCGGCGCGCCAGTGCATGAATCTGTCCGGCGTCATCCGTTGGCACAGAGAGCGTACTCTGGCGGGTGAGGGTGGTGAAGTCCGGCCAGCGTAACTTGATTTTCACCGTCCCGGCCAGCAGGTTCTCCTGCTTGAGCTGCTTCGCCACGCGTTCGCTCTGCTGTTTCAGCTCATCGTACAACTTGCGGCTGTCGCTCACATCCCGGCTGAAGGTGATTTCCTCGCTGATGGATTTGGTCTCGCGGGCCGTCTCGATAGGGCGGTCGTCTTCGTCGCAGGCTCACGCCGCCAGGTCGCCAATCGTATGAATGCCCAGTTCGGCAAAGCGGCTCGCTGTCTTTGGGCCCACGCCCCACAGCATTTCCGCCGGCAGCGGGGGAAGGAACGCAGCTTCCTGCCCGGGCGGGACGATTTGTATGGCGCTGGGATAGGTGCTGGTTTTGCGCGCCGCCTTGCCTACATCGGTGGCAATTTTGGCGACCAGCTTGTTTGTCGCCACGCCCAGCGAGCATGGCAGGTTCGCTTGGGCCAGCCCAATGACTTTTCGGTTCTGGGACACGAGGAATTGGATTGGGTCACCTTGCTGACTTGCGCCATCTACAACCCGCAGACGGGCGAATATGAAATGCGTCAGACTGTCCGGGGAGTCCTGATGCAGATCGAGCCGGACCCGACGTGCACATTTCCGGGAGAATAGCCAACAGTCTCCCTGAACTAATAGTTGTTGGTTTCGTGGATTACAGCATGGTCACAAACTCACCTGAAGGATCGGCTTGTGACCGTTCAGTTTGTCCAGCTCTTGGCGGGGATTCCCAAGACTCTGGAAACCGGAATTGCTTAGCCAAGCGAGCGACAAGCCGTCTGCAGAGCCAAAGTGATTGGACCCGGCTTGCCAATCCCGATAGGCGTCCCATTAAAGACAACCAGCGGCCGGACTCCAATCAAGCCATTGGTTAGAAATGCCTCATCGGCCTGAGCAATATCCGCAAGGGTAATCGGACGTTCCTTATTTGCTATCCCACAGGTGGGTGATACATCCAGAATCGCCTGGCGAATGATTCCTGGCAAGGCGCCCTCCTGAATTGGCGGAGTCGTGATGCCGCCATCGGCCACGAGAAACAAATTGGTCGAGCAACCGCCCGCCAGCCTGCCAGAAGTGTTAAGCAGCAGCGCTTCATCCGCACCTTGACCGAAGGCTTCCTGCTGCGCCAGGACGTTTTCCAGATAGTTCAATGACTTGATTGCCGT
>SCUK01000008.1 GCA_004297445.1 Anaerolineae bacterium
CTTCTTCAGACCTCCTGCAACGAATGATTCCTCACCTTGGTGATGTGGTCCGACTGGCGCGCGGCGCGGGTGAAATTCTGCGCGAAGCCTTTGGTAAGCCACGGTCGGTCACACACAAGGGCGCCATCGATCTTGTTACTGAAGCCGATCTAGCCGTTGAGAGTTATCTACTTGATATTGTTCGGCGGGAGTGGCCGGAGGACCGAGTCTTTGCCGAGGAGGCCGGGCTGCTGCCCGGAAACAACTCAGAGGTTTGCTGGTATATCGACCCGCTGGATGGGACGACAAACTTCGCTCACCAGTTGCCTCAGTTCAGCGTCTCGATTGCGTTTGCGGATGCTGAGGGCTTGCGACTTGCGGCGGTCTACGACCCGATGCGAGACGAGATATTCAGCGCGGAGCGTGGACGTGGGGCATTCCTGAACGATTTGAGAATCAGGGTTTCCGGCGCGACAACGCTATTGGAAAGCCTACTTGTCACAGGATTTCCTTATGACCGCGGCACAAATCCAGACAACAACCTGAACTATTTCAACCATCTTGTCCCAAAGTGCCAGGGCATCCGACGGCTTGGATCCGCGGCGTTGGATCTGGTCTATGTAGCGGCAGGGAGAGTGGATGCATTCTGGGAATTACGGCTTCAGCCCTGGGATGCGGCGGCGGGAACCCTGATTGCCAGAGAGGCGGGCGCGCTGGTTACCCGAATGGATGGACAACCCGATGTCTTACGGCCGCCCTGTAGCATCCTGGCAGCCAACCCTGCACTTCATACAATCTTGCTGGCGGAGATCTCGGCCGCGCCGAAGATAGAGACCCGCACTACCGGGAATTCAAGTCCTGCTTGAGTTTGCGAAAGTCTACAGGCGCCGTCATGTCCAATGTCAAGGGAGTGACGGCGACTTTTTTCTTGGCGAGCACAACGAATACATCGCTGTCTTCAGGGAAAAGGTTCAGATTCGATTCCAGCAAGTAGCCCATTGCTCCAGGATCTGATAGATTGCCGCGGATTGGCGGGTCGGGCAGGTAGTATCGGGTAGAGGCCAGACGGGCGATTTCCCAAGGCGTATCTGCGGAAGCTTCAACCGGCACTTCGATTTTCAGCACTTGAACTTCCGGGTCGGGCATTCCGTTGAGCAGACGCTCAGCAAAATACTTTGTGAAATAGGCGGCCGGGCGAAAGTCAATTTCCCGTGAGTATGAGAGATGATATTCCTTCGCTGTTTCCAAGGAGACTGCCAAGGCGGGAATCCCATGAGAGGCAGCTTCCATAGCCGCACCGACTGTTCCTGATACGGTGATTCCATTGCCGAGGTTCAAGCCATAATTAATGCCGGATACGACCAATGCCGGGGGTCCCCCCATGATTTCCAGGATCGCATGCTGAACAGTCTGAGCGGGCGTTCCCCCAACGGCATAGACCGTCCAATCTTTGCCGTGGACGGTCAGAAGTTGGGGAGTAATACGTCCATCCGACGTGGATGGCATGGAGCGACCCGCGCCACTTGATTGTTCACGCGGCGCGGCAACCCAGACATAGCCAATCTCGGACAGCGCTTCGGCGGCTGCCCAAAGACCGGGGGAGTCGATGCCATCGTCGTTGGTGAGGAGAATTTGAGGTTTGGGGGAGGTTGTCATGGAGTGGTGTAGTGAGAGATGGGTTGGGGGTTGTGTATTCTCGGGGCCGTTGTACAATGCTAGTAATGGAGGGTTGGCATGAAAAGATACCACTTCTTTCAGAAAGTCACAATCATCTTAATCGCGGTAATGCTCTCGGCATGCAGTGGGGCAAGTGCAGCGCCGACCGCAACCGCAACCGCTCTTCCCACTGCAATTGCCACCGCAGTGCCAAGCGCGACCCAAGCGCCGGAACCGACTGAGACGTTCACTCCCGAATCGCCCAGCCCAACGCCGGTGCCATCGGCCAGCATCAAGCAGGATGGGGCCAATCTGCGAAGCGGCCCCGGGTCGGACTATCCCATTATTGGGACGGCAAACAAAGGCGACTCTATTTCCCTTCTGGGGCAGGCAAACGACTGCGTGTGGTACCTGGTGAAACTGGCAGATGGGACGACTGCCTGGATGGCGGCCCTGACAGTCGAGACCAACCAGGCTTGTGAAGGACTGGATGTGGCGGAGATCCCGGCACCGCCTGCGACAGCCACGTCTGAGTCTGTGTCAGCCGGTGCGTCGAGTGGCAACCCCGTTCCGTTGGGGGAAGTACACAGTGTGAAGGTGAACAATAAGACTGGTGACACCGTGTACCTTACGTTTGTCGGCGCACAGACGTTTAACTTTGTGCTGCCGCCTGGGAACGGCCAGCGCATCAGCCTGCCGGCAGGGTCCTATACAATCTATTACACGATGTGTGGGGGGCAAAGATTCTATGAACAGGGTGCAATCAATGCGAACTGGTTCCTAGATATCAAGTGCCCGTGAACTACCCCGCAGCAAGCTCCGGGGCTTCTGACTACTTCGTCCCAGCCTGGCGGAGAATCTCACCAGGTCTTATATGGACTCCGTCAGCGTTACTTTCCGTAGTCCCTACGGTAGTTGCATACAAACAAATTTGCGTCTTGACTTTCGACGCAGATTTCTATTCCGTCCAGATTTTACTCAAACCGGGATTTGTTTGAAACCAGTTATTTGTTGGTAAGGTACTAAATTGATTGTAGCACATATATTCTGTTTTCTCGCAGCAAGCTGCGGGGTTTTAGACCCTCTAAGGGATAAACTAAGCAACGGGCGGCCGCAAGGCCGCCCGTTTTGATTCACGGAAGCGAGTTGTCATTCAGCCAGTCGGACCCCAGCTTTATCTCAATATCCACCGGGCTGTTTGGGTCAAATTGCTGGATAATCTGGTTTTCCTGAATGCCAAAAAGCGTGACCAGGAATTGGACGGCATACGGATTCCCCGTGTGGTCGATGATGGTGGTCTGGCTGTAACTATGTTCAGCCTGACCCACCGCCGTGACATTGGCACCCAGACCGAGCAAATACTGAGCGGTGTTCTGTCCAAGGCTGCCCTCGCTGGCGCCATCCTGCACAGAAATGCTGGCAAATTCCAATTGCATGCGCTCCTGAGGATTGCCGGGCGTTAGCGGACTGAACGCACCACCTGTGCTAAAAATCTGGTCGCGCAGGGTTCGTATGCGGTCTGGGACAGGTATCAATATCGCCAGTCCATCCGGAGATGTTCCAAATGTCACGTATTTTTCATTGATGACAGCCTGCTGAATGCTCTCGCGCGGCACCTGGGTTGCCAGCACTGCCAGCATGAGCGCATCTTCAAAGGGTAGGTTGGTCCGGATGCCGGATTTGAGCTCGGCATATATCGAAGAAGCGTTCTGAAAAATCCGCTGGAAGTTGGCTGGTTCCAACAATCGATCGCGGATGGCAAAGATCACCTGCTGTTGGCGGGCGGCCCGGTCAAAGTCCCCGCCCGGAGTGGAACGTGTGCGGGCGTAGGCGAGGGCAAGTTCGCCGGGGAGCACCTGGCGGCCGGCTTTCAGCGTACGCGGCGGTTTGTCTCCGATGGGGTCGATTTTGATGGGTTCGGCGATGTCCAGCTTGACGCCGCCAATCAGGTCGATGAAGCGGACGAAGGAATTGAAGTCAATGACCGCGTAGTAGTCAATCGGAACGCCAAGCGTTGCTTCAACCGTTGCCATCGCCAATGCGGGGCCACCCCCCGGTACTTTGTACAGGTCGCCGAAATAGTAGGCCGCATTAATTTTTTGAGGCTTGAAGCCGGGGATATTGGCCCAAAGGTCGCGCGGGATGGATAAAATCCCGGCCGTTCTTGCCACGGGATCCACGGTAAGCAGAATCATCGTGTCGCTGCGATAGGCGGGCTGCTGGGCTTCCCAATCGCGATAATCCAGGCCCATAATCAGCATGGTTACGCGATCAGTGCCATTCCAGGGCGGCGGAGTTGGCGGCGAAAACGAAAGGGAGAACGGGTCTTCCGTGGGATTTAGAAATCCAGTCGCATCGGATGGCGGGACGGGCGTGCCGAAGAATCGGTCAACGAGGTTGCCTTCGGAGCCAGAGAATAAGCGGCCGGCCTGATAGCCGGTCCAGCAGAGGACAAGCGCCGCCAGACTAAACACGGCAATAAGCCAGAATGCGCCACTGTTCAGAAGGCCAGAAGTTGAGGCTTTTCGAGGATTGTTCATGGGTTAGCCGGAAGGCGTTTCGGTCTCCGTGGGGACGGGCGTGTCGGAAGGCATTGGCGTCGCGGTTGATGATGGCGTTTCCGAGGGGGACTCAAAGGTTGGTGAGCTTGTCGGAGTTGGGGTATCCGTGGCGCCGGGGGCGGCTGTGTTCTCTGGCGTGGCCGTGGAGGTTGGAGTTGATGATGGTCCAGCCGGCGTTGTAGGGACGACTCCAGTCACCGTTGAGGAAGGCGTGTGGGTCGACGTGGCTGTGACGGTTGGCGTCTGTCCGAAACAATTCTGGCTGACCACTGTGGCGGTAGCGGCTACTTCCGTATTGTTGGCGGCACGCAGGGCGAC
Organism: Anaerolineae bacterium; assembly: GCA_004297445.1. GTDB lineage: Bacteria > Chloroflexota > Anaerolineae > Anaerolineales > UBA11579 > SCUK01. Next base: position 4,515 of record SCUK01000008.1, read on the forward strand.
TCCGTATTGTTCTGCTGCGGCACACCAATCCTGGGCAGCAGCCAACTGGTCCGCATACTGGACCAACGATGCAAAGTAGCGATAAAAAGCGGTTAGCCCCGATTCGTCCCGCAAGTTTGGGGCCGCAGCAGCAACCTGGCCATAGTAGATGGCGGCGATGTCCGGGTAAGCCATCCAGAAGCTGTTTCCCTGCAGGTAGAGACGTGCCCAACCACGGTAGACGCCTGCCTCTGCATCCAACGGGCCGAACTGCTCTGCAAGCGAGAAATCGTACATTCCCGACTCAAGTTCCCCGCGCCTCAGGATTTTGTCAACGCCCCGATTGCGAAGCGCGAGGTAAATCATGCCATCCACTTCCACCACGCGATAGCCCGTATCAGCCTGGCGCAGGCTGGACAAGACATCCAGAGCCTGGTCCCATTGGCTGGCGGCGATAAGCAGTGTTGCCTGGGTGAAAAGCTCTTCCTTGGGACGCGGGTCCTGAGTGGGGGTGGGGGTCGGGGCAGCGGCCGGCGGCGTCACGGTGGCTGTGCTGTTCATCAGCAGCGAGAGTTCCACCCAGCGGTCGGCTGCCGCGGCGAAGGACTGGTCGTGGGTGAAGATGAACTCAAAGCGCTGTCGAGCCAGTTCCAAATTCCCCTGCTGGATATCCAGCAGGCCCAGCTGGTACTGTTCTTCAAGATACGCGCGGGAAACGGCAGTCGCAGATGCATCAAGAGACCGCTGACCGCCTGCCGCGCCGCCAAGAGCGCCCGCAAAGAAAACGAAGAAGAAGATCGTGCCGAGGGTAAGCAAACGAATGAGAATTCTGCCGCGCGAGGGAGTTTTGCCCACACCGGAAGACGGCCCATCTCCTTCACCCTGGGACCGGAGCGGCTTAACCGCGCGAGTAGCTCCGGGCTGGGTGTCACTTAGGTCTGAGGACTTGCGGCTCGGCTGGGTAAGCGACGGGTTGTGCCGCCCTGCGGGGATGGGCTGTGTATCGCCCGGGCGTGGTTTTTCAGGTGTCATTTTCAGGAATGCCTGAGAGTATTGTACCTGTTGAGGGCAAACGCCTCATGAAAATCCCCCAAAAGTGTGATGGGAACACATGTTGTAGAATGGGGCCATGTTGCGAGAGGAAACCGTACGACAAAATAAGGGCGAACCACTGCGAAGATGGTTTGCGGACGACTACTTTGACCTTATCCTGTGGGAAGGGGATGAAGACTTTCTGCAAATGCAACTGTGTTATGACCGGAGCGGCGATGAACATGCCCTGGTGTGGACTGAAAAGAAGGGCTACCTGCACTTCCGGGTGGACGAAGGCGAGCTTGGAAGTTTGAAGAAGGCCAGCCCCATGATGGTGGACGACGGCTCGTTCGATGGCGCAAAATTGCGCAGGGAATTCGCGGCCCGGAGCAGAGGGCTGGAACCGAGCGTGCGGCGATGGGTGAAACGACGCCTGCGTGAGTTCTGTGGTCTGCGCCAGGAATGAAAACGGACTGTACCCTCCTCCTGGGAGATACAGTCCATTGGCTGGCGGCATGCCGCCACTCTTGGCGTCCTCGGCACGATTCGAACGCGCGACCTCTTACTCCGCAAGCAAGCGCTCTATCCAGCTGAGCTACGAGGACGTATGGCAACTCGAAATCTCTTTCGAATTGCGAGTGCGGATTATACCAAGCTCCGCATCAGGCGGGGAGGGCGGGATTCGAACCCGCGACCGAGTTTTACCCCGGAACCCACTTAGCAGGCGGGCGCACTAGACCGGGCTATGCGACCTCCCCGAAAACTACAAGGCGGAGGGAGAGGGATTCGAACCCCCGGTGAGCGTAAGCCCACAGCTGCTTTCAAGGCAGCCGCCTTCGTCCACTCGGCCATCCCTCCAGGGTTGTTAGGTCTCTCCCAAGCGGGCTGAATTCTACCATAGGGGACGCGGATGGCGCAATGAATTGGGTTAGAATCGTTGCGAGAAATCAACGCGCTGCGCGGAGGGATTCACGAGGCGCAGACTTCCATAGGAGCCATCAGGATGGACAAACTTAGCTGGATTGATGAAGAACTGAAGGGGCTGAGAGATGCCGGCCTTTATAACCGGATTCGGACCATTGGGTCGCCACAGGGGGCGTGGTTGGAAGTGGATGGGAAACGCGTGCTTAACTTCTGCTCTAATAATTATCTGGGGCTGGCCAATCACCCCAGAATTCGCGAAGCGGCGAAGAGCGCCATTGATACGATGGGAGTCGGCCCTGCAGCTGTACGCAGTATCGCGGGGACAATGACACTGCATGTGGAACTGGACGAGCGATTGGCCAAGTTCAAAGGCGTTGAAGCGGCGATTACCTTTCAGTCCGGCTTCACAGCCAACCTTGGGACAATACCGGCTTTGGTGGGCAAGGAAGATGCCATCTTCTCCGATGAGCTCAACCATGCGAGCATCATCGATGGCAGCCGGCTATCGGGGGCGAAAATCATCCGCTACGCGCATAACGATGCAAGCGACTTGAAGAAGCAACTGGAAGAGCAGCGGGCGCAGTTCCGTCGCGCGCTGGTGATAACCGACGGCGTGTTCAGCATGGATGGCGACATTGCCCCGCTCGATCAAATATACGAGGTTACCAGAGACTTTGACACCCTGCTCATGGTTGATGATGCCCATGGCGAAGGCGTACTGGGCAAGGGCGGGCGCGGAATCGTGGACCATTCTGGCTTGCATGGCAAGGTGGATATTG
>SCUK01000009.1 GCA_004297445.1 Anaerolineae bacterium
TATGATAAAGTCGAGTGATCGGCATCGTTTACTCCGCTTCTAAAATGGTTGCGTAAACTCATTTTATGGCAGAACCGGTGCCGATCGCTCCTTTTTCACTAAACTGTCAGGTGGCTAGATCTCTTTCTTTTTATTCCGGCCACACGCTACCCGCGCGCACAATGCCGCCTTGCGGCACATCGCTCTTAACGGTTGCGCCATTGCCGATGCGCGCCCGTGCCCCAATAGTGACACCCAGGTTGACCGTAACACCCATGCCCACCAGTGCGCCGGTCCCCACCTTCACGCCGCCCGCCAGGATCGCGCCGGGCGAGAGGTTAACCACCTCCTCCAGCACGCAATCATGCGAGACGATGGCCCCAGTGTTGATGATACAACCGAACCCGATGCGCGCTTCCGAACCCACATACGCGTGCGGGAACACCTGCACGCCTTCGGCCAGCGCTGCGCTGGCCTCAACAAATGCAGTCGGATGCACCACAGTGGGGAAGGCGAACCCGGCGGCCTTGAGGCGTTCAAACACCTTCTGGCGGCTGGCCAGGTCGCCGATGCCGCCCACGGCGTTCACCGCCCGGCGGATGCCGCTGGCATACAACCTGTTCAAGGACCCGCCGCCGCCCAGCACTTCGCTGGCCAGCACCCGTCCCCCCTGCGGCAGCCCGTCATCCACCACGCCGGCCACGCGCCAGCCGCCGGCCGCCTGTAACAATTCAATCACGCTCTTGCCGTGCCCGCCGCCGCCATACACCAGCACGGCATAAAAGTCTTCTTCCTGCATTTCGTAACCACCGCCCTGTGCGGCCAGTGCTTCGCGCACCATGCCCTCGGTGACCAGCGGGCCAACCGGCAGCGCGGCGAGGTCCAGCCCTTCGCCTTCTGCCAGGGCGCGGGCCGGCGCGGTGATGCGCAGACCGGGAGGCAGGCCGTCGCCTGCTTCGGCCGCGGCGGGTTCCGGCGCAGCGGGCGGGGTCCAGTCCGGCGAGTCTGCCAGCCAGCCGATCAGGTCCCCGGCGCGCACGGTGTCGCCTTCGGCGGCGCGCAGGCCCATCAGATATCCCCCGGCGGGCGCTTCCACTTCATGCGTGGACTTGGTGGTCTCCAGCGTGTAGAGCAGGTCGCCGGGTTTCACCTGCTGGCCTGGCTTCACGTGCAGGGCGGCCAGCAGGGCTTCGCGCTCGTTCGGATTCACCAGCGGGATGCGCAATTCAAGGGCTTCAGGCATACGGGAATTGTAATGGCACTCGGGAATTACCTGCTGGCAATCCGGATGACTTCGCGAACGATATCGCCCGCCTGCGGCAGGGCGGCATCTTCCATGGGCGTGGAGGCGGGGATGGGCGTATCTTCAGCGGCCACGCGCCCGGCGGCCCGCAGATTGGAACCCAAAGTTTCAGCGACGCGCGCCAGCACTTCGGCGCCCCAGCCCAGCGCGGCGGTGCCTTCCTCCACGGCCAGCAAGCGGCCGGTACGCTGTACGGCGGGCAGCAACAGGTTGTCAAAGTACGCGTTGCCGGGGAACGAAATGCGGGTGGGTACCAGCACCTCAACAAAGATTTCATGCTCGTACGCCAGTAGCAGGGCGGCTTTGCGCGCCAGTTCGGCGGCGTAACCGTAGGCGGCAATCGTCACGGTCGGCGGCGGCGCGCCGGAAATGCGCAGTGAATAGGCGGGCGCATAATCGCCGGGAAACGTGTGCGGGGTGAGTTCGAATTCCGGCAGGTCGGAGGCGGCGCGGGCAGGCTCCAGATAGAGTAGTTTGTTCTCTACAAACAGCACCGGGCCGGGGTCGTTCAGGATGGCGTCTGCCAGCAGCGCGCCAGGGTTGCCCAGCGCCGCCGGGGCCAGCACGGTCAGGCCCGGCACGCCAAGGAAATGCTTCTCAATCGTCTGGCTGTGGGTCGGGCCATAGCCGCGCCGCCCGCCCATCGGTGTGCGAATCACCAGCGGCACATCCACCTGCCCGCCGTACATCCAGCCGAACTTGGTGATGCTGTTGAGTAACTGGTCGGCGGTCAGCATCAGGAAGTCGCCAAACATGATTTCCACCACCGGTTTCAGCCCGCGCAGCGCCAGCCCGCCGGCCATGCCGGCCAGCCCGGCCTCCGAGACCGGCGATGTGAACACCCGCGCCGGATACTGCGTGGCCAGGCCGCGCGGCACCTTGAACGCGCCGCCATACGGGTCAAGGATGTCTTCGCCGAGCAACAGCACACGCTCGTCTTCCGCGAAAGCCCGGTGCAGGCCGGCGTTGAGGGAGTCAAGGACGGTCGGCATCAGGGTGTGCCCTCCGGCATCGGCTCAGCTTTGGCGGCCGCAAAGGCCGTCGCTACCTCCGCATCCACCTCGGTTTCAACCGCCTTGCGCGTGGCATCGTCCAACCGCGCCCCGTGAATTTTCACCGGGTCGCGCTCGGCGCGCATTTTCTCCACCAGTTCCGCCGGGCGGGTGTCATCGCCTTTGCTGTGCGGCCCAAAGCGGCAGGTGTGCAGAATCAGGGCGCGCGGGCCGGGTTCGGCGCGTATCGCGTCAAGTAGTTCGCCCGCCACCGGCAGGACTTCCAGCACATCACTGGTGTCCAGTTCACGCGCCGGGATGCCAAACGCCTCAAAGCGCGCTGGGATGCTCCCTGCCAGCGCCAGCTCAATGGGCGTGGTCTGCGCGATGCGGTTGTCCTCCACCACGTACAGCACCGGCGCGCCCCACAACGCCGCCATGTTGAGCGACTCATACAGCACCCCTTCGCCCAGCGTGCCATCGCCGATAAAGCAGACCGTGACCGCCCCGGTGCCCTTGAGTTTCTCAGCCAGGGCCGCCCCGGCCGCCGCCGGCGTGGTGCTCCCCAGGATGCCGTTGGAGTAGAAGTCCTTCCAATGGATGTGTTGCGACCCTCCGCGCCCGCCGCTTACGCCGCTGGCCTTGCCCATCAGTTCGGCAAACAGGGCGCGCAGGTAGCCGCCATAAGCGATGAAGTGCCCGTGGCAGCGGTGATTGCTGAACACCACGTCACCAGGGTGCAAATGAGCCAGTACGCCCACCGCGTCCGCCTCCTCGCCGATATAGGTATGTGTGGTGCCGTAGAACACGCCGCTGCTGAACTCGTTCAGCACGGTTTCTTCGAATCGCCGGATGCGATACAGGCCGCGGTAGAGGGTGGGGTGGTCGTGCATAACTGGGGAATTATACGGCGGGATTTACCGGAATGCGGGAGGAAGCGGGTGGTTCAGGGTTTTCCGCTTCCCATGAATTCGCGGGCGGTGGCGTTGCCCGGTTCGTTGATGCCCTCACGCCGTACGACTTTCCACAGCGTCAGGAACAGGATTTTGACGTCCAGCCACAGCGACCAGTGGTCAACGTACCACACGTCCAGTTCAAACTTGATTTCCCACGACACATTGTTGCGCCCGTTCACCTGCGCCCAGCCGGTGATACCCGGCAACACGTCCATGCGTCGCGCTTGCTCCGGCGAGTAGCGCTCCAGGTATTGCATCAACAGCGGGCGCGGGCCCACCAGGCTCATCTCTCCGCGCAGCACGTTCCACAATTCGGGCAGTTCATCCAGGCTGCTGCCGCGCAGGAACCGGCCAAAACCGGTTAGTCGCTCGGCGTCCGGCAGGGGGTTGCCCCCCGCGTCGCGCCGGTCGGCCATCGTGCGGAACTTGTACAGGGTGAAGGGCTGGCCCTTGTAGCCCGGCCGTACCTGGGAGAACAGCACCGGCGCACCGTGGAGGAGCCGCACCAGCCCGGCCGTGAGCAGAATAACTGGAATGCTTACAGGCGCACTGATGAGGATGAGCGCCAGATCAAACAGCCGTTTGCTGACCGGGATGCCGGGAGGGAAAAAGGCCATACCGGAATTTAACCACAGTTAGGGAAACAAAAACCGTCCCGGTCGCGCAGGGAGGAGTGCGCACGACCGGGACGGCGTGTAGCGTCTATCAGGAGTGGAGGCGATTGCCTAGATGGGGGAGGCCCCAACCTGGCGGATGACGAGCAACACCTTGCCCTGAATTTCCAGGTTCTTCGGGTTGTCCACGTAGATGGGTTCCATCGTCGGGTTGGCGGGTTGCAGGCGTACCCGGCCGCCCTCTTTGTAGAAATACTTGAGGGTCATGGTGTCATCATCGGCCAGGCGCACAGCCACCATCTCGCCGTTGCGGGCGTCCTTGGCGTGCCGCATCACTACGATGTCGCCATCGTTAATCATCGCGTCGATCATCGATTCACCGTCCACTTCCACGGCGAAGATATCCGAGGTGTCTTCGGGCAGCAGACTGCGGGCCACATCCACGCCGCTGTCGACGTCGAAGTAGTTGAAGTCCGAGGCCGGGAGGGCCATGATACCGGCGCCGATACGGCCAGCCAGCGGGATGGTGAGGAAAGCTTCGTTGCCGCTGTTGCCGGAGGTGTCGCCCAGTTCATAGGCGTCGCCAGCGGCGGTCTTCAGCAAGCGCATCCCGCGCGAGACCTTGCGGTCGCGCTGGATGTATTCGGCCTCTTCCAACTGGTCGAGGTAATAGTTCACCACCGAGGTGGAGGAGATTTTCGCCTGGCGCCCAATCTCACGAATCGAGGGCGGGTAGCCGTTTTCATCCTGGTATTTCTGCATCACTTCCAGGATCTTGAGGTGGCGGTCACTGAGACCTTTCTTTTTGCGTGCCATCATCATGTCAGTCACTCCTTGCAAAGAACGCCAATTAACCGTTCATTTGTGCTAAAAATATACACGAACAGGTGTTCTGTGTCAAGGGGCAATTTTTTAAGGCTGTGTTCTATGAATTCTCAGAGCCTGACCGAGAATGGCATACGCGTACTGAAATCTGCGGTTGCCTGCGGAAGTCAAGCTGCGGGTGGGCATGCTGAACCATCGCTTTTGAATTCGCCAATCCAGGCAAAGCCTGCTTCAGTTCGTCAGTCTTCCGGGCAGGTGGGCCGATAGTCGTCGCCCAGATAGCGGGCCCATTCGTCTTGCGTAAGGTTTCGGCCCACGCGGGAACAGAGCAGTTGGCTCCATGTGTCGGGATCCAGATTCCAGATTCTCAGGTTGCCCAAAATATCGAACGTATACGCGTTTACGCCATCGGGGCCAAAGGCCACCTCCAGGAACCCGGAGCCGTCCACAACCAGGTCGGAAAGCACCACCGCCGAGAAGTCAGGTTCGCTCCGGTGCATCAGCGCGTCTTCCAGATCAATCAGAGCCAGACTTCCGTCATCGGAAATCGAAACCAGTCGACGTCCATCCGGTGAGATCGCCAGTCCGCGAACAGAATCCAGATGCTCGAACAGCTCGATTGGAAGGAACTGCTCAGCGGTGAGGTCCCAGAGCAATACCAGACCGTTATCCATGCCCGTGATGAGCGCTTCTTCGCCCGGCGTGAAGACCATGGCGGTGGCCACCCTGCCAGAGAGATCTGTAGTCTCCCAGCGGCAGCACGCAACTGTATCTGTCTCCAGAATTCCCAGGTACGAGAACTGCGAGATTGCCAGCCAATCTCCGGATGGACTCATGGCAGAGCTTTCGGTGTAATCTGCCAGTGGCAGGTTAATTGAGGTCGGGTTTCCACCCCCGAATGACCACGAACTCAGGGGGTTGTCCCGAGTGCCAAAAGCCCCGAAGAATAACTGGCTTCCATCACTGGAAAACGAGATAGCATACGCGCCGCCCCTTGAATCACGGACTTCCACTTCCCGGCGGCTGGCGACATCCCAAATTCGTATAGCTGCTTCATTGGCATTAAATCCGGCGACGAGCCAGGCGCCATCCGGGCTGAAGGCCAGGTCGCCCAGGTAGTCAATCCGGCCAAGCGACGGCCTGATCAATTCCCCTGTGGCGAGGTCAACCAGGAAGATTTCCCCGTCTATGGTGCCCACAGCGGCTTTCCCGCTGGCTGGGTGGAACGCCGCGTACACGAGCTCCGGGGTCGAACCGGCCAGTCGAACGAGCGCGTCTGTGGCCGCCGGGCTGGTCGGGTCTGCGAGCCAGGCGCTGATGTGCCCGTCCTCCGAGGCACTGAGGATGAATCGTCCATCGGGGCTGTAGGCCACACGCTCCAGGAACCGGGCATGGCCGCCGCTGCGGTAATCGGTCTCTCCGGTTGCGGTATCGACCAGGATGAGACGGTAATCCTTGCTGGCGGCCGCTACCAGGCTTCCCTCCAACGGGCTGGAGAGGCTGGTGACGAGATTATTAAGCGTATAGGTGCCGCGATTGTTTTCCAGCGTGTTGGGGTCGCGCAACCGCAAATAGCCAGCAAAATCCACCGTTGCCAGCACGCGCTCACCCGGGATGAAAGTAAGCGCGGTGATATGGTGAACCGTATCCGTCTCATCAATATGGGCCTCAAGGATTTCGGTCAGCAACTCGCCGGTGGCGGCGTCCCAGGCGCCCAGATGCAGGCTTGCCGCAACGATGCGCCTTCCGTCTGGCGAGAACGTGAAAAATTGGGCCGGCTCGTCCGGCCACGTCTGGATGGTCGTACGAATTTCCAAATTGCTTGAGTCAAGGACGGTAATCAGCCCCGCATCATTGGTCGCGATCCGAGAGCCATCCGGACTGAAGACCGGATTTTCGTAGAATGGCCCGCCGGCTGATTCCAGCAGGACCTCGCCGGTGGAAGCATCCATCAGCTTCAAGATTCCATTGTCAGAAATAAGCAGGGTGCCGCTGTCCGGGTGTATGGCCAGACCACGGACGCTCGCGACCGTCTGCTCCCATTCCAGCTGGAATGTTTCACCATTCCAGCGGGCGATGACGCCTTCATTGTCGGAACTGATGGCGAACGAGCCGTCCGGGGCGAACACGAGCCCGCTGAGACTGCTTGTGTGTGGGCTGGCCAGCTGACGGTACAGGGTCGGGCTGGCGGCTGCCACCTGGCCCACTGTGGAGATGGCCCGGCCGTAGTCCTCCCGGGTGGGAGCATACCCGGGGGCGGCGGAGGTGGTGGCCACGCGCAGCGATTCAAGCGCCAGCAGCCCGGCCAGGTCGAAGCGCGCGCCTACCAGTTGCCGCGCTTCAGACGCAAGGAAGTTGTAGGTCGCGACGCGTTCGCTTTCCAGCGCTGAATTGCGCTGCAGGTAGGCGAAGAGCGCCAGCCCGGCCAGGACGATGGACACGACCACGGCAATGCTCTGGTTGCGGCGCCTGCGGCGCAGGTCGTCGGTACGGCTGGCGCTGATGTAGTTGGCCTGGAGTTCCGTGGGCAACGGGTCTTTTCCGCTGGCGGCCGTCGTGATGAAGGTCTCGCCGGCCAGCAGGTCCACCCCTCGCAGCAGATAACTGGGATTTTGGTCGCGTTGTTGCCACTCAATCCCCTTGGAAAGCAGGCGGGTGTGCTCGGCCACCCATTCCAGGTCGGTATTGATGGTTTCGAACAGCGCAGGCAGAGTCGCCTCGAAGTTGTCCTGCGGTCGCATGTAAACCCAGTTGGTCGCGGCGATCTTCGGGTCCAGCTTGTCGCCCTTGTTCGGCTCCCGGTGCAGAATCGGCACCAGTTTCTTGTTGTTCGCCAGCGCCAGCTCGAGTTCTTCGGCGCACACCTTGCTGGACACCGAATCGGGACTGATAATGAAAACAATGACGTCCGCAGATTGGATACCCTTGGTGATTTCTGCCATCCAGTCCGCGCTCAACGGAATTCCCTCCCAGTCCACCCAGACATTTTCGGCGGGCAGGCCGAGTTTCAGCAGCCCGTCATAGACCTGGCGGACGAACTCCTTGTCTTTGCGGGAATACGAAATCATGATGCGTGCAAGAGAGGTTGAGACGGGGGCGTCGGTCATCCAAGGGCTCCTTAATTCCTGATTGCCGATTATCTCACCAATCTTATGGCAGAGGTTGGGTCAGTTTGTCCCTTTCAGCGCGGGTCAATTTTCCCTTGTTGATTCCCTACGCGGCTGTCATAATATGACCACGCTAATCCAATTAATGGAGGGTTCCCCATGCCCAAGTCCGTCACCCGGCCGTCGCTGCGTCCTTTCGAGCCGCTCAAGCTCAACCTGCTCTCCCCTGTTCCATCCGACATTGAAATCGCCCAGGCGGCGCAAATCAAGCCCATCAGCCAGGTCGCCGAAGAAGTCGGCCTGCTGCCCGAGGAAATCGAGTTCTACGGCACCACCAAAGCCAAGGTGCGCCTGGAGGTCATCAACCGCCTCAAGGACCTGCCGGACGGCAAGTACGTCGACGTGACCGCCATTACCCCCACGCCATTGGGCGAAGGCAAGACCACCACCACCGTGGGCCTCAGCCAGGCGCTGGGCGCCCATCTCGGCAAGCGCGTCTTCACCTGCATCCGCCAGCCCAGCCAGGGCCCCACCTTTGGCATTAAGGGCGGCGCGGCCGGCGGCGGCTACAGCCAGATTCTGCCCATGGAAGAGTTCAACCTGCACCTCACCGGCGACCTGCACGCCATCACCGCCGCCAACAACCTGATGGCCGCCGCGCTCGATGCCCGCATGATGCACGAAGCCCAGCAGAGCGACGAAGCCCTCTTCCGCCGCCTGTGCCCGCCGGACAAGGAAGGCGTGCGCGAGTTCTCGCCCTCCATGCTGCGCCGCCTCAAGAAACTGGGCATTAACAAGACCAACCCGGATGACCTTACGCCCGAAGAAGCCAGCCGTTTCGCCCGCCTCGACATTGACCCGGACCAGATTACCTGGCGGCGCGTGGTGGACGTGAACGACCGCTTCCTGCGCGGCATCACCGTCGGCCGCGGACCGGAAGAGAAGGGCATGGAGCGCGAGACCGGCTTCGATATCACGGTCGCCTCTGAAATCATGGCCATCCTGGCCCTCACCACCGACCTGGCCGATATGCGCGAACGCTTCGGCCGCATTGTCATAGGCACCAGCCGCAAGGGCGAGGCCGTCACCGCCGAAGACCTCGGCGTGGCCGGCGCGCTCACCGTGCTGATGAAGGACGCCATCAAGCCCACATTAATGCAAACGTTGGAAGGCACGCCCGCCTTCGTGCACGCCGGGCCGTTTGCCAACATCGCCCACGGCAACAGCAGCATCATCGCCGACCGCATCGCCCTCAAACTGGCCGACTATGTGGTGACCGAATCCGGTTTTGGCGCCGACATCGGCATGGAAAAATTCTTTGACATCAAGTGCCGCACCTCCGGCCTGATACCCAACGTGGTCGTGCTGGTCGCCACCATCCGCGCCCTCAAGATGCACGGCGGCGGCCCCAAGGTCACCGCCGGCGCGCCGCTCGACCCGGCCTACACCGATGAGAACCTCGACCTCCTGCGCGCCGGTCTGGGAAACATGGAAGTGCACATTAAGAACGCCCGCAAGTTTGGTATCCCGGTGGTCGTGGCGGTGAATGCCTTCAAGGATGACACCGAAGCCGAACTGGAAGTGGTGCGCAAAGCCGCCATTGATGCCGGGGCGGAAGACTCGGTTGTCAGCAAGCACTGGATGCTGGGCGGCGCCGGCGCCGTGGCGCTGGCCGAAGCGGTGGTGAAAGCCGCCGAAAAGCCCAGTAATTTCAAATTCCTGTATGATCTCGAATCCACCACGATTAAAGAGAAGATTGAGACCATTTGCAGGGAAATCTACGGCGCAGACGGGGTGGAATACTCCGCCGAAGCCGAAGAGAAAATCGCCACCTACACCCGCCTCGGTTTTGACAAACTACCGATGTGCATGGCGAAGACCCATTTGAGCATCAGCCACGACCCGAACCTCAAGGGCGTTCCCAAAGGCTTCACTGTACCGATTCGCGACATCCGGGCCTCGGTGGGGGCGGGCTTCCTCTACCCGTTGCTGGGCAAGATGAGCACCATGCCCGGCCTGCCCACCCGCCCGGCCTACTATGACGTGGACCTGGACCTCGAAACCGGCCGAATCATCGGTCTGTTCTAACATCGTATCAGTAGGGGCGGGTTTCAAACCCGCCCCTACATTTATTTAACAACCACCCTTGATGACCAGGGTGCATCATTTACAATTCAGGCAATTCCTGATGGAGACCCCAATGCGCAAAAAAGTCACCCTCATCACCGGCGCCTGCGGCGAAATCGGCCACGCCCTCATTGACCACCTGGCCGAACAGGGGGGGGCACCCATCCTCACCCTGGACTTGCAGGACATGGCCGAAGGCCAGCGCAACAAGGTCACCCACATCAAGGGCAGCATCACCGACAAAGCCCTGCTGGAACAACTGGTAAGCCAGTATGAATTTGACCAGATCATCCACCTCGCCGCGTTGCTCTCCACCCGCGCCGAGTTCAGCCCCTCGCTGGCGCACCGCGTCAATGTGGAAGGCACCCTCCTGCTGCTGGACATCGCCGCCGAGCAATCCGAGTTCCGCCAGAAGCCGGTGCAGTTCATCTTCCCCAGCAGCATCGCCGCCTACGGCATGCCGGACCTTGCCACCAAGTCCCAGTTCCCCAATGTCAAAGAGTGGGAATGGAACTACCCGACCACCATGTACGGGGCCAACAAACTATACTGCGAGCGTCTCGGCATCTATTACAGCGAACACTTCAAGCAACTGGCCGAAGAAAAACCGGTGATGCTGGAATTCCGCTCGGTGCGCTTCCCCGGCCTCATCTCCGCTTTCACCGTGCCTTCCGGCGGCACCAGCGACTACGGCCCGGAGATGCTGCACGCCGCCGCACAGAACAAGGCCTACGCCTGCTTCGTGCGCCCGGACAGCGCCATCCCCTTCATGGCGATGCCGGATGCCATCAAGGCGCTCATTGCGTTGGCCGCCGCTCCCGCCGATGCCTTGAGCCAGCGGGTATATAACGTCACGGCCTTCAGCCTCACCGCCGAGCAGTTTGCCGCTGAAGTCGTCCGGCATTTCCCGCAGGCCGCCATAACCTACGCGCCGCACCTCAAACGTCAGGGCATCGTGGACTCGTGGCCGGTAGACACCGACGACCACAAGGCCCGCAAGGATTGGGGCTGGCTGCCGGATTACGACCAGCAGCGCTGCTTCGCCGAGTACCTCGTGCCCAACATCAAAGCGCGCTACAGCTAAGACTCCCGAACACTCCCGCTTCGTTTTCCCGCTCCAGGTTTTGTAGGGGCGTAGCATGCTACTGGCAAAAAGCGGCGGCCCTTGTCGCCGCCTGCTTCAAAGTCGAATCAAAACTCGCCCGCGTCCCCGCAGGCGAGTTCTTTTTTTGGACCACGGACTATGGACTTCCTGACCACCCGACCCCCGCACTTCAGCACACTTACAAATACCTCACAAACTTATTCCCCTCATCCACCAATATCTGCGTCGCCTTCACTGGTGTAGCGCTGATTTCAAACGCCATGATGATGATTTCCTCACCTGCCTCAATCAGGTGCGCCGCCGCGCCGTTCATCGTGATCTGCCCGGTGCCGCGTTCGCCTTCAATCACATAAGTTTCCAGCCGCGCCCCGGTGGTGTTGCTCACCACCAGCACCTTCTCGCCCACCCACAGGTCGGCCTTCTCGATCAGGTCCGGGTCAATGCTGATACTGCCGATGTAGTTGAGGTTGGCCTCGGTAACGGTGGCCTTATGTATCTTGGAACGCAACAGGATACGCATGGCGTTCATTCTACCAAACCGCGTTGTCATTCAAACTCCAGTCTAGCCTTTAGGACAACGGACATTCGACTTCGGACTAACGACTTCCGCACTTCCGCACGTCCTTCCCCCCTGTATAATGAATGCACACGCACGGGCAGGAGGAGACCGCCATGCCGTTGGACATCATCGTGGGCGCCCAATGGGGCGACGAAGGCAAAGGCCGCATGGTCGACCTGTTCGCCTCGGGCGCGGCCGTTGTGGCGCGCTGGGGCGGCGGGGACAACGCCGGCCACACCGTCACCGTCGGCGATACCGTCTTCAAACTGCACCTCATTCCTTCCGGCATCATCCACCCGCACACCATCGGCGTGATGGGCAACGGCATGGTCATCAACCCCGAAACCCTGCTGGCCGAAATGGCGAAACTGGAAGAACTGGGCGTGCCCGTGCCACCCGAACGTCTGCGCATCAGCCTCAACGCCCATCTCATCACCCCCGCCCACCGCGCCCTGGATGCCGCCCAGGAGCAGCAGCGCGCCGGCGGCAAGATCGGCACCACCCTGCGCGGCATCGGCCCGGCCTACGTGGACAAGGCCGCCCGCCGCGGCCTGCGCGTGGGCGATATGCTGGACGAAGAAGACCTCGCCGATAAGGTTAAGGCGCACGTCGAAAATACCAACCTGCAACTCACCGCCCTCTACAACGCCGAACCGCTCGACCCGGACGAAGTCGCTGCCCAATTCGCTGAGTATGCCCGCCAACTGAAACCCTACATCGCCGACACATCCGTCTACCTGCACCAGGTCCTTGCCGATGGCAAGCGCGTGCTGGGCGAAGGCGCGCAGGGCACCCTGCTGGACCTCGACCACGGTACCTATCCCTACGTCACCTCCTCGCATCCCATTGCCCCAGCCGCGCTCGTCGGGCTCGGGCTGGGTTTCAACGCGGTGGGCGAGGTGGTCGGCGTGACAAAAGTGTTCCAGACCCGCGTGGGCGAAGGCGGCTTCCCCACCGAGCAGGACGGCGCGGTGGCCGAACGCCTGCGCGGCACCGGCGAAAACCCGTGGGACGAGTTCGGCACCACCACCGGCCGCCCGCGCCGCGTCGGCTGGCTGGACCTCGTCCTGCTGCGTTACGCGGTGCGCGTCAACGGCCTCACCCGGCTTGCCCTCACCAAGCTCGATATCCTCTCCGGCCTCAAGCCGCTGAAAATCTGCGTGGCCTACGAAGGCGGCGGCCGCACCCACCGCGAACTGCCGCTCGGCCTGCGCGGGCTGGAAGACTTCAAGCCCGTCTACCAGGAACTCCCCGGCTGGGATGAGGACGTGCGCGCCGTGCGCACCTGGGCCGACCTGCCACAAGCGGCCCGCGATTACATCCACCTCATCGAAGAGCAATCCCGCGTGGCGGTGGGCTGGGTGTCCGTCGGCCCCGAACGCGACCAGCTCGTCGCGCGGGGATAAAGACTCTCCCCCGCCTCGACTAAAGCCTCGACTCCCCCTCTCCATATTATGGAGAGGGGGCCGGGGGGTGAGGAACGCTTGTTATACTTCTCTCCCCATGAATGCCCGCGCCCGAATCCCCAATTTCGCCTCCCCACTCTCGGTTTTTCTCATTTTCCTGCTTTCGGCCCTGCTCCCCGCCTGCGCCGCTGAGCCCACCCCGCCGCCGCCCACCCTCACCCCTACCGCCACTGCCACGGTCACGCCCACCATCCAGTGGTTCCCGGCCACCAACACCCCCACCGCCGCCGTCACCATCGTCCCCATCCCCACGCTCGACCTCGCCGCGGACGCCGGCCCGCTGCTCTTCGCCGATGACTTCAGCGACGACTCCGTATGGACGCTCGCCAGCAGCGCCAGCGGCAGCGCCGGCATCGCCAACAACCACCTCACGCTGGTCGCCAGGGTCAGCCGCACCACTCTGTTCAGCCTGCGCAGCCAGCCTTACCTTACTGACTTCTTCCTGGAAGTCACTGCCACGCCCAACCTGTGCCGCGCTGGCGACGAGTTCGGCCTGCTCCTGCGCGCCACCCCGGACTTCGACTACTACCGCTTCGGCGTCTCCTGTGACGGCCGCGCCCACGTGGACCGCATCTACCGCGGCGCGGCCAGCGCCATGCAGGTGTGGACCGCCTTCCCCTTCCTGCCGTCCGCCCCGGCCGTCACCCGTCTCGCCGTCTGGGCTGACGGTAGCGAGATTCGCCTGTACGCCAACGGCCAGTACCTCTTCACCATCACTGACTCGCTGTTCTACGGCGGCACGCTCGGCCTGTTCGTCCGCGCCGAAACCGAGACCGGCATGTCAGTCAATTTCACTGACCTGTCGGTGTACTCGCTTCCATAATTAACCGCCACCCGGTTTCCGAATAACCGCTCACGATTCTCGCCTTCTTCCCCTATAATTGAATCAACTTTTAATTGCATCGGCTACTTTTCTTGTGAAAGGTCCCTGGCATGCCGAGACTGGACGTCCAGGACTTCATCCGCCTCCAATTCGACCCGGACACCACCCGCGCCGGAATCGACTACGTGCTGCGCTGGCTGGCCCAGCCCGGCCAGCGCGCCGCCCCCACCTACGATGCCCTGCGCGAACAGGTGGCCGAAAAAGCTGCCGAACTCGCCTTCCGCCGCCTGCTGGAGTCCGAGGGCATCCCCCATCGCTTCATTGAATCCAACACCTTTCAGGAGGCTGGAGTCTTCGACGTCTCCCTGGGCGGCCGCCGCACCACGTTGTGCACCACGCTGGTGTCCGGCCGCAAAGACATCTCTCGCTTCCATCACTACCCGGCGCGCTTCCTTGGCGCGCCCGCCCTGGCTCCTGCTGAACCGCACCGCCGCCCCGGCCAGGGCGATGAAGACCTGTACCTGTTCGCTTTCGTCACCGGCCTCGTCACCCGGGGCCACGCCAGCCTGAACCGCGCCATGCAGGCCGGCCAGCCGGTGTACCTCGCCAGCCTGTTACCGCCTGCCTGGGCCTCTCCGCCGCAGTGGCGCGCTATGGCCGATCTCGCCCTGAAATCCGAAGAAGAAGACTCGCTCGAAATCGAAGTGTTCGGGTTGGATGGGGCGCGCCGTTTTCAGTCCTGTCCCGTCACCTTGCCGCCGCGCGCCCGCGTCAACGTCCCCGCCGAGTTTCACACCCTCACCGCCCTGCGCGCCAACCGCCTGCCGGATGCCCGTTTGGGCCTGCACAGCCCGGCCGTGGCCGCCAGCCCCAAACTGCTCGGCCCGCTGGACTGGCACAACCTGTGGGCATACGGCATGCAGGTGTTCTTCGTCGGTTACCAGACCCGCGGCGAGTTCGGGCGCGGGGCAGGGGTACTGCGGCAGGGCGCCCTTGCCCTCGGCGTGCCTGCCGCCCGCCAGGACTACCTCACCCGTCCGGTGAACACCCTGCGCCCCCTCCCCGAACTGTTTGACCTCGTGCACATCTGGGAAGACCAGCGCGGCAAGCCTTAGAGCCCAGTTAACCGCTTCGCGCTTTTGACTTTCCCCGTGCCTCTGCGCCTTGAAAGGCTTCTAATTTCTAATTTGCTCCCTTGCCTCACCCGTCCCAATCCCCTTCCGAACAACTCTTCACTCATCCCGGCTTCTTTCAAAATTGCCTCTTGATTTTTTTATAGTTTTGTGTACAATTGTTCTATAACCGGGTGCGTAATCAACCCAACACCGGACGGCGTTCGTCCGGGACCTGTACACAGCCGCACACGGTAAGGAGCCCCACATGCAGAATTCCATAGTCCTCCATGGACAGCACCTTCAGGGATAGCCGTTGGCTGTCTCGTTTCACGTTAACTCATCCAACCTACAGAACAGGAGAAAAATCATGACCTTCCAGAAAGTTACCCTCATCGGCAACCTCGGCCGCGACCCCGAAATGCGCTACACCCCCAACGGGCAGGCCGTCACCTCGTTTTCGATTGCCACCAACCGCACCTACACCGCCTCAAACGGCGAAAAGGTCAAGGAAACCACCTGGTTCCGCATCTCCGCATGGGGCAAGTTGGCCGAAACCTGCAACCAGTACCTCAAGCAGGGCAAGCAGGTGCTGGTCGAAGGCCGCCTGACCGGCGACAAGGAAACCGGCAACCCCCGCATCTGGACCGCCCAGGACGGCACGCCACGCGCATCGTTTGAAGTGACGGCTGAAACGGTTCGTTTCCTCGGCGCGCGCGAGGATGGCGGCGGCAGTGGTTCCGGCGGCGCCATGCAGGAGCACGGCGCGCCCGACTTCGCCGAAGAGGACGAAATCCCGTTCTAACTGATTCCGTGGCAGCCACGTTCTGCCACCTCGAATCTCCGTTTGTCCCAAGCGGATAGGCAGCGCGGGCGCCATTCCCGCGCTGCCTGCCGGGCCTTTCTCAGCCGACCAACCGACAAGGAGGCCGCATGGCTGAATCGAAGAAGACTCCACTACCCAGCACCCCGCCGAATCTCCCCAAGCTGGTGCTGCCCGCCAACCTTACCAGCGTCTACGCCAATATGGTGCGCATTGCCCATACCCCGGCGGAACTGGTCTTCGACTTCGCCCGCATGCTCCCCGGCGATGCCGTGCCCACCGTTCAGGCGCGGGTGCTCATGTCGCCGCTGGGCGCCAAACTGTTCCTCAACGCCCTCACCGAGAACCTGGCGAAGTACGAAGCGTCCTTCGGCCCCATTCAAATTCCCCACCAGCAAAGCCTCGCCGACTTTCTCTTCCGCCCGCCCGCCGGGCCGGATGACAAAGATGAACCGGAGAGCAAGTAACGATGGACCAGCTCGACGAGATCGCCGAACGCATTCACACCGGTTTTGAAGCGCACACCAAAGCGCGCGACGCCGCGCTGGGTCACGCCCGCACCCTCACCCGCCACTGCGCCCACACCATCCGCGCCGTGCATCGTGAAGAACGCGCCAACGCCGAAACCGAACTGGCCGCCGCCGCGCAACTGGCCGCCCACCTGCGCGCCCTCCATGCAGAGTACCCCAGCGTGTACTACGCTGGCTACACCCAGGATGCCCTCAAGGAATACGCCGAAGCCAACATCGTCTTTCACCTGATTCTGGATGGCGGCCGCCTGCCAACCCCCGAAGACCTCAAGGTCGAAAACGATACCTACCTCAAAGGGCTGTCCGAAGCCGTGGGCGAACTGCGCCGCCGCTGCCTGGACATCCTGCGCCACGGTTATTCGGACGAGGTCGAACGCCTGCTCAAGCACATGGACGACATCTTCAACGTCCTCGTGACGATGGACTACCCCGACGCCGTCACCGGCGGCCTGCGCCGTCTCACAGACATCGCCCGTTCCATCATCGAGCGCACGCGTGGCGACGTCACCCTCTCCAGACGCCAGCAGGAATTGCAGAACACCCTGGGCCGCCTGGAAAAGAAACTTGGCAAGGCAGGGCAGGAGGACTAGCCGGTGCGCACCATCCGCGCCTCCGAGATTGGCTCCTTTCTATACTGCCGCCGCGCCTGGTGGTACCAGCAGCAGGGCATCCCCTCTGAGAATCAGGCCGAACTGGCCGCCGGGGGCGCCGTCCACCAGCGCCATGGCCGTGCCGTCGTTGCTGCCGGATTGCAGCGCGGGCTCGCCTTCCTCTTCCTGTTGGCGGCCCTCGTCCTGCTGGTCGCGCAATTCACGCTGCAGGTGCTGAACTGATGGACGTCTCCCTCTGGCTCGGCCTTCTTCTACTGTTCCTCGCGCTGGCGCTCTTCTGGCGTTCCGGCCGGGCGCGCCATGCGGCTGGCCTCCCCGGCGGCCGCATCATCTACACCGACACCCGCGCCTGGGATGCCACCCCCGCGCCGCTGTTTGACCCGGTGACTCAACTCACCGGCAAGCCGGATTATTTGGTCCGCCAGGGCAGGCACATCATCCCCGTGGAAGTCAAAAGCAGCCGCCCGCCTGAAGCCCCTTACGACTCGCACATCTACCAGCTCGCCGCGTACTGCCTGCTGGTTACCCGCGAACATGGCACGCGGCCGCCTTACGGCATCATCCATTACACCGGCGGCGGCGGCGGGCGCAGCTTCGCCGTGGATTACACCCCCGCCCTAGAAAACGCCCTGTTGGACCTGCTTACCGAGATGCGCCGTGCCGACCAGCAGGCCACCGTTGACCGCTCGCATGACCAGCCCGGCCGCTGCCGCGGCTGCGGCTACCAGACCCTATGCGAACAAAGACTATAATCCCCGCCATGAGCGTCCTGGACCTTGCCGCCATCGCCGTCCTCGTGCATCCCAACGTGGAACGCGGTGCGCAAATCGGCGAGGAAATTGTCGCTGCGGTGCAGGCCCACGGCCTTGGCGCGGTGAGCGGCGGCCTGTATGACCAGGAATTGCGCGGCCGCATCGCCGCTTCAGAATTTCAACTCGTCATCACCCTCGGCGGCGACGGCACCGTCCTGCGCGCCGGCCACCTGTGCGCCCCGCACGGCATTTCCGTCCTGCCGGTCAACTTCGGCCATCTCGGTTTCCTCATTGAAGTGCGCCGCGACTCATGGCAGATTGCGCTCGATAAGTTGATTCAAGGGGAATATTGGCTCGAGGAACGCCTGATGTTACAGGCGCAACACTGGCGCGGCGAGCAGCAGTTGGGCACCTGGGAGGTCGTCAACGAGGCGGTTGTGGGCCGCGGTCAGCAGGTGCGGCCGCTGCACCTCTCTGCCAGCCTGGATGGCGAACCGCTCACTACCTACGTGGCCGATGCCCTCATCGCCGCCACGCCCACCGGCAGCACTGCCTATGCCCTGGCGGCTGGCGGCCCGATTCTCCCGCCCACCCTGCGCAACATCCTGCTCTTGCCCGTCGCCCCGCACCTGTCCATCGACCGGGCCATCGTGCTGGCCGAAGGCGCAACCGTGACGTTGAGCGTCCTCTCCGACCATTCCGCCGTCCTCAGCATTGACGGCCAGTCCTCCATAGCATTGGAATCGCAAGACCGGGTGGTGGTCACCGTCAGCCAGCACGCGCTCAAGCTGGTGCGCTTCCAGCCGGCCGGCTACTTCTACCGCAACCTGATTACGCTTATGGACCAGAATCCATCCGTTGACGAGGTCTCGTAACATGACCACTGCCCCGCTCACCTGCTACCGCCACCCTGACCGCGAAACGTCTTTGCGCTGCAACCGCTGCGAGCGGCCCATCTGCGCCTCGTGCGCCAAACGCACCCCCACCGGCTACCGCTGCCCGGAGTGTCTGCGCGAGCAGGCCCAGGTGTTCGTCACCGCCCAGACCCAGGACTACATCGTTGGCTTTCTTGTCGCCGCCGTGCTTTCGGCCATCGCCGCCATGGTGCTGGGCAACTTTGGTTGGTTCACCATTTTTCTGTCCCCGTTAGCCGGCGGTCTGATTGCGGAAGTGGTGCGCCGCGCCGTCGGTCGCCGCCGTTCGCCCGTCCTGTTCCGCCTGGCGGCCGCGGGCGTGGCGCTGGGCGGCCTCGCACCGCTCGTGCCCTTCCTTTTCCTGCTCTTCATGGGCGGCGGCCTCGGGATGCTCTTCAGCGCACTTTGGCCGCTCATCTATGTCCTGCTGGCCACCTCGGCGTGCTACGCCTCGCTGGCCGGAATCCAGTTATCCAGGTGATGAACCATGTTGGTTGAACTCCGTATCGAAAATTTTGCCATTATTGATCAGCTCCAGTTGGAGTTTGGCGAGGGGCTGGTCATCTTCACCGGCGAGACCGGGGCGGGCAAGTCCATCATTATTGACGCCGTCGAGACCTTGCTGGGCGTGCGCGCCGACCCCACCCTCATCCGTTCCGGCGTGGAGCGCGCCACCGTGGAAGGCACATTCCGCATCGCCCCGGAATTGCGCGCCGTGGTCCATGAAATCCTCAAGCGCGAAGACTTGCTCGATGATCCCAACTACGTCACCCTCGGCCGCGAATTCCGCCGTGAGGGCCGCAACACCGCCCGCGTCAATGGTCGCACCACCAACCTCGGCCTGCTCAGGGAACTGGGCGAACTGCTGATTGACCTGCACGGCCAGTCGGAGCATCTCTCCCTGTTGCGCGTGCCCAGCCACCTCGGCCTGCTCGACCGTTTTGCCGAGGTCGAAGACCGGCTGGCAAAGTACCAGGGCGTTTACCGCGAATTGCATGGCGTCCGCAAGGAACTCAACCACCTGCGCGAATCTGAAAAGGACGCCGCCCGCCGCGCTGAACTGCTCGCCTTCCAGGTGGGCGAGATTTCCGATGCCGCCCTTGCCCCCGGCGAGGAAGAAGGGTTGAAGGAAGAACGCACCCGCCTCGCCAACGCCGAAACGCTGGCCACCCAGGCCAACGTGGCGATGAACGCCCTCGACTCCGGCGACCCCGATTCCCCATCAGCCATTGACCAGTTGGGCGCCGCGCTGGAAGCGCTGGATACCCTCGCTCGAATTGACCCCGCCCAGGCCGCCCAGGCCGCCCGCATTCAGGAGTTGTTCGATGGCGTCGCCGACCTCGGGCGCGACCTGAGCAGTTATCTGGACGGTGTTGAATTCAATCCCAAACGGCTGGAACAGATTGAAGAACGCATCGACCTGATTAACAACCTGAAGCGCAAATACGGCCAATCCATCGAAGAAATCCTGGCGCACGGCGAGCAGGCCCAGCAGGAACTGGATGCCATCACCCATGCCGAAGAGCGCATCGCTGAACTTGCCGAAACCGAAACCCGCCTGCTGGCCGCCCTGGCCGAGAAAGCGCAGGCGCTCTCCGCCGGCCGTCACGCCGCCGCCGCTTCGCTCAGCCGCGCCATCGAGAACGAATTGAAAGACCTGAAGATGGAAGCCGCCCAGTTCGGCGTGGACTTCAAGACCCGCACGGATGCCCACGGCCTTGACCTCAACGGCGCCCGCGTCGCCTTTGACCAGACCGGCCACGAGCAGGTCGAATTCCTCGTGGCCCCCAACCCCGGCGAGGGCCTCAAACCGCTGGTCAAGATTGCCTCCGGCGGCGAGACCGCCCGCCTGATGCTGGCGCTCAAAAACGTGTTGGCGCGCGCCGACCAGACTCCCACCCTCATCTTCGACGAAATCGACCAGGGCATCGGCGGGCGCGTGGGCGCAGTGGTCGGCCAGAAACTCTGGAACCTTGGCCGCCAGCACCAGGTCTTGTGCATCACGCATCTGGCACAGTTGGCTGGTTTTGGTGACCAGCACTTCAAGGTGGAAAAGGTCCTTGAAGGCGGCCGCACCACCACCGCGGTGCGCAAACTCGGCGGCGAGGACCGCATGGTGGAACTGGCGCTGATGCTGGGTGAGGTGAGTGCCGGTACCCTGCAATCCGCCAGCGAGATTCTCCAATCCGTGAATCAGGCCACCGCCGCCCGTTAGGTTGCTATTAGAATCCAAGTTATTCCCTTGAGTTCTATTCCGAAATCGACTGATGTCGTACCGGAGTCTTTCGCAACCAGACAGCGGGCTTAAACCAAGCGCTGCTTGGTCGCCCGCTGCGACGTACTGCTCTTTTCACCAAATTCCCTATTGCATTTTTGACAGTTTTCGGTATAAATAAGCGAAATCCCCAAATTAAATAGAGGCGTCCATGCCTCCTGCCAAAAACTGGAATTGCATCGCGCACGCCGGAAAGCGGGCCGCTCGATCGCAATTCTTTTATTTTTGGCCTGTTATCAGGAAGAGGAACAGCAAACTTATGATGGTAGTGAACGTACGCGTTAAAGACAGCGCAATCCACGGGTTAGGCTGCTTTGCCGACCAGCCCATTGCCAAGGGCCAATTGGTGTGGACCTTTGATGACCGCATTGACCTGCGCATCCCCGTCGAACGCGTCCCGGGCCTACCACAGCCTGCCCGCGACTTTCTGGACATGTACGCCTTTCAGGAAGTGAAGGACGGCAAGACCTACCTCATCCTCTGCGGTGACCACGGCAAACATATGAATCATTCCGAACAGCCCAACACCACAGAAGAGAGTAACGGTGACAACCGCGCCGCCCGCGACATCGCCGCCGGCGAAGAACTTACCTGCAATTACTTCCTGTTCGACGCGGGGGCGGCCGCCCGCATTGGACGGCCCTAGCCCGCGCACCCCACCTGGCGAAACCCCCTCTGTGTAGGGGTTCGTATAAAAATCTTGCAACCGGAGGAACAGATAAACAAAAATGACCGGAAATTCCGCTTCATACCTGTCTGAAAAGCTTGAGGCCCGGGAGAACCCGGCCAAGGGCGGTTGGGGCCTGTTTGCCCACCAACCGGTGAAAGCCGGAGAACTGCTCATTTTCTGGGGCGGCTCGATCATCAACTATCAGGAACTGATGGCCCTGCCCGAAGATGTGCGTATCCACACCATCCAGGTGGAAGAGGACCTTTTCCAGGTCCCGGTGCGGCAGGGTGAGGCCGCCGACATGATTAACCATTCCTGCGATCCGAACGCTGGCCTCTCGAGCGCAATCTCGGTGGTGGCGATGCGGGACATCAAAGCCGGGGAAGAGGTCTGCTTCGACTACGCCACGTGCGACAGCCAGCCCTACGACGAATTTGAATGTGGCTGCGGCGCTGCCAACTGCCGCAAGCACGTCACCGGCGCAGACTGGCGCAAACCCGAACTGTGGGCGCGCTACAACGGCTACTTCTCCCCGTACCTGCAACGCCGTATCAACGAACTGGTCGGTGAGCAGGCCCTGTCGTTTGCGATGAGCGAGCAATCCCCGTCCGGTGACTGAACTGTCCAGCCCTTGACAAGACCTTGTCTTAATTGGCAGGTTAAGTAAAATACTGGGTATGGTTTACATCGACTTTCAGCCCAATGCGGGCAACACCGACCTGGCAGACCGAACAGGAATCTTGCCATGAACAAAGCCAAATGCCCGATGTGCGGCGCCGATGTTACCATTGGCAAGAGTGCCAAACTGGGGACCATCGTCATCTGCGGCGAATGCGAGGCCGAGCTGGAGGTTGTCAGCCTCAAGCCGCTGGAACTCGATTGGCCGCTGGATAACCTCGAAGAGGACGAAGAAGACGACTTCGATGACTTCGATATCGAAGAGGAAGACGAGATTGACGGCCTTGACGAGTTCGAAGAAGAGGAAGAAGACCTCGACGTTTTTGAAGACGAGGATGAAGATGAGGACGACGATTACTAATCGCTGTGCCTGACCGTTACTCAAAAAAAGACCGCCGGGATTTCCCGGCGGTCTTTTTTTGAAAGATGGGGCTTACATGCGCCAGAAGCCGCGGCTTACCGGGCGCATGTCTTCGGTGGTCATGAAGGCGTTGGCATCCACCGACTTCACGAGGTCCATGGCTTGCCCTGCCTGCCGCCGGAAGATGCTGACGTTCAGCAGCGTCACCGCACCGTCCTTGCCGCGCGCCGGGATTTCGGTGACGGCAAAACCCGCGCCGCGCAGTTTTTCCGCCACGGCCGTGCCCAGATTCGGGCTGATGACCCGCAGGGTGATGTAGCCGATGGCCATGCGTTCTTCGGCCCACATGCCGACCACATTGCCGGTGGCGAACCCGGCCGAATAAGCGAACAGGTTGACGAAGTTGTCGATGCCATCAATCACATAAGTAAAGGCGATGACATAGATGACGGTCTGGATGAAGCCCAGCACGAACGTGAGGGCGCGGCGGTTGCGCATCACCATCATCACCCGCACCGTGTCCAGCGCCATGTTCAGCACGCGCAGGACGAAGATAAGCAGGGCGATGAGCCAGGTCTGGGGGGTCAGCAGGGTTTCCATGCGGCCATTCTACTTTCTTCGTCCGCTCCCGTCCTCCCCGATTGGGAGGAGATTCCATTGTTATCAGGCTAATAATCGCCGGCGTAGCCCGCGAAATCAATCCCTATGTACCGACGTAGGGGCCGACCATCCGCCGTTGGCGGTGTGTCGGCCCGAGACGATTATTTCTTCGCCGCGGCCGCCTCGGATTCCTGCATCACCGGCAGGTAAAGCTGTTGGGTGTAATCCTTCACCATCCGTTTCATGCTGAAGCGCGGGGCCAGGGTGCGCAGGCATTCCTTCACCATCCCCACCCACTTCACCGGCATCTTGTCGCCTGGGCGCTGGTCGTAATACAGCGGGATGATTTCGTTCTCCAGCGTGGCGTACAGGCTCGCGGCGTCTTCCTTGTCCTGCAGGGCATGGTCGTCGTAGTCCTTATCTTCGCCAATCGCCCAGCCGTTCTGGCCGTTGTAGCCTTCGCGCCACCAACCATCCAGGATGGAAAAGTTAAGCACGCCGTTGAGCGCGGCTTTCTCGCCGCTGGTGCCGCTGGCCTCGTTGGGGCGGCGCGGGGTGTTGAGCCACACGTCCACGCCCTGCACCAGGTAGCGGGCGATGTTCATGTCGTAGTCTTCCAGGAATACCAGCCGCCCGCCGTTCTCCGCCTGCTTCACCTTGCGGTACACCTCTTGAATCAGCAGTTTACCCGGTTCATCGGCGGGGTGAGACTTGCCGGCGAAGATGATTTGCACCGGCCGGTTTGGTTGGTTGATGAGTTTGAGGATGCGTTCCACATCGCTCAACACCAGACCGGCGCGCTTGTAGGTGGCAAAGCGGCGCGCAAAGCCGATGGTGAGGGCGTAGGGGTCCAGCAGGGTGCCGGCGGCCACCACCTGCACCGGGTGCACGCCGTCGTGCCGCCACTGGTCGCGGGCGCGCTCGCGCATGTAGGCCACCAGTTTGCGCTTGAGGTGCTTGCGCACTTCCCACAGCTCTTCATCCGGGATGCCGCCGACGTGTTCCCAGATGTCCGGGTCGTCGGTGCACTCGTACCAGTCAGCGGGGAGGTAGGTGTTGAACAGCTCCCGCATGCGGCGCGCCAGCCACGTGCCGCTGTGGATGCCGTTGGTGATGTGTGTGATGGGCACGTCCTCGGCGCGCTTGGCGGGGTAGAGGAACTGCCACATCTTGCGCGCCACCTGGCCGTGCAATTCGCTCACGCCGTTGGCATAGGCGCTCATGCGCAGGGCCAGCACCGGCATGCTGAAGCTCTCGCCCCACGAAAGGCTGCGGCGAGCGACATCCATGAATTGCTCGCGGCTGAGGCCGAGTTCCGGCCACAGGTGCGAGAAGTATTTGTCCATCAGCCACAGCGGGAATTCGTCGTTCCCGGCCGGGACGGGGGTATGCGTGGTGAACAGGGTGGCCTTGCGCACTTCTTCCACGGCATCGGCAAACGCTCGCCCGGCGGCCACGCGCTCGCGGCAGCGCTCCAGCGAGAGGAACGCCGAGTGTCCTTCATTCATGTGCCACACGCTGGGGTTGTAGCCCAGCATGCGCAGGGCGCGCACGCCGCCCACGCCCAGGATCACCTCCTGGCTGATGCGCAGGTCGAGGTCACTGCTGTACAGGCGGGCGGTGAGCAGGCGGTCGGCCTCGCTGTTGCCGTCCACGTTGGTGTCCAGCAGGTAGAGCGGGGCGCGGCCCACCCGCACTTCCCAAATACGGGCATGTACTTCGCGGCCGGGCAGTTCCACGCTCACAGTAAGCGGGCGGTCTTCTTCATCCAGTAGCGGCAACACCGGCAGGTCTTCAAACTTGAGCGCCACCTGGTGGGCTTCCTGCCAGCCGTCTTCGGTGATGTGCTGGCTGAAGTAGCCCTGCGTATAGAGGAAGCCGATAGCGACGAACGGCAGGCCGAGGTCGGAGGCTTCCTTGACGTGGTCGCCGGAGAGCACGCCGAGGCCGCCGGCATAGATGGGCAGGGTTTCATGCAGGCCAAACTCTGACGAGAAATAAGCAATGGGGTTGTTGATGAGGCCGGGGTGGTTGTGGCGGAACCAGGTGGTATCGGCGGCCATATAAGCATCGAACAGCACCAGGGTGTGGTCGTAGAATTCGGTGTACCACTTGTCGTGCGTGACGGCGTTGAGGCGCGCCCGCGCCGCCTGCCGCAGGAATTTGATGGGGTTGTGGTAGGTTTCTTCCCACAGGTGCGGGTCAATGTATTCAAACAGGCGCTGGGTTTCTTTTTCCCAGGTCCACCACAGGTTGTAGGCCAGTTCGCCGAGGCGGGCGATGCGCTCTGGCAGATTGAAGTGATTGGGCATTTCACTGCGAAAGGCTTGCATGCATGTTCCTCAAGAGTGGGTTGTTCAGACTACGAGGGAGAATCTTACCACCGCTTGCCGGGCATTTAGTTGCATGCGGGCCGTATGTTGGGCAGAAATGCTTGTCTTTCATTCAGGGTTCGCTATAATCAGGGTATGGCAGTTGATCGATTTCTGGATTCCACTCGCAAAGATATCCTTGCGATTGCGGCCAAACACGGCGCAACGCGTATTCGTGTGTTTGGTTCAAGGACCCGCGGCGAAGCAACACCGACCAGCGACATTGATTTTCTGGTGGATCTGGAGCCGGGCCGCACGCTGCTGGACCTGGGTGGGCTGTTGATGGATTTGCAGGACCTGCTGAACATGCCCGTGGATGTCGTGACGCCCAACTCGCTAAATATCCGCTTCCGCCAGCAGGTGCTGGATGAGGCCGAGACCCTATGAGGGATGACCGGGGTCGACTGGAAGACATCCTTCTGGCAATTGATAAGATTGAGCGAGCCGTGGGTGGGAAGAGCCAACAAGATTTTGACCAGGATGAGATGCTTCAAGTTTGGTCGATCTATCATCTTCAGATAATCGGGGAGGCTGTGAGCCGCCTGAGTGAAGATTTCTTGAAGCGCACGCCGGACGCACCCTGGCGCAAAGCCATTGGCATGCGACACATATTGGTGCACCAATATTTCGGCATCGACAAGGACATTGTTTGGGGAGTGATTGAACAGGAATTGCAGCCGCTGAAAACCGTCGTGAGCAAGGCACTTTCAGAAATCTAGGGAAGTGTTGAGGTAGGCCAGAGGGGGATGCTCTCAATAAGTGCTGCCATCTTTGACCATCCAGCAGTTATCTTTCCTCCCCGCGCCCCCGTTCCCCCTCGCGGGTTATAATTCGTACCAATCCCGCCGTCTCAGGTGGGAATTGGGCAACGCATGAGTTCCATCGAAGAAATCAAGGCCCGCCTCGATATCCTGGACGTGGTTTCCGAGACCGTCCAACTGAAGCGCTCGGGCAAGTCCTACACCGGATTTTGCCCGTTCCATGCCAACACGCGCACGCCCTCCTTTGTGGTCTGGCCGGACAGCGGCGTGTGGAAATGCTTCGGGGCGTGCAACGAGGGCGGCGACATCTTCAAATTCGTGATGAAGCGCGACGGCCTGGACTTTGCCGACGCGTTGAAGGCGCTGGCCGAAAAAGCGGGGGTGACGCTGCGGCCGCCCACCGCCTTTGAAGAAGCCCAGCGCGAAGAACACGAAGCCATGCGCGGCCTGCTGGAAGAGGCCGTTTCCTTCTACCGCAAACACCTGCGCCAGCCGGCCGGCAAAGCCGCGCTGGACTACCTGCACGGCCGCGGCCTCACCGACGAGACCATCGCCCTGTTCGAACTGGGCTACGCCCCGGCGGGCTGGGATAACCTCCTCAAGTACTTCACTGAACAGGGGCGCACCGAGCAGGAATTGCTGGAAGCCGGCCTGCTCTCCGAGCGCGACAAGGGCGGCGTGTATGACCGCTTCCGCCACCGCATCATGTTCCCGATTCGCGACGAGCGCGGCCGCATGGCGGGCTTCGGGGCGCGCGCCCTCAACCCGGATGACGTGCCCAAGTACCTCAACTCGCCGCAAACGCCGGTGTTCGACAAAAGCGCCCTGCTCTATGGGCTGGACAAGGCGCGCAAACCCATCCGCGAGAAAGACCAGGTGGTCATCGTGGAAGGCTACATGGATGTCATCGCCCCGGTGCAGGCGGGCTTTACCAACCTCGTCTCACCGATGGGCACCGCCCTCACCGAAGCGCAGTTGAAACTGCTCAAACGCCTCACGCGCCGCATGGTGTTGGCGCTGGACGCCGACGCCGCCGGCGCTAATGCCACCCTGCGCGGCCTCAATGTGGCCCGCAACACGCTGGACCGCGAGGCCGACCCGACCTTCAACGCCCGCGGGCTGGTGAGTTTCGAGGGCCGCCTGCAGGCCGATATCCGCGTGACGACCCTGCCGGATGGCCAGGACCCGGACGAGGTGGTGCAGAAAGACCGGGCGCAGTGGGAAGCGCTGATTGCCGCCGCCAAGCCGGTGGTGGAGCATGTGATGGAAACGCTGGCCGCCGGGCAGAACCTGGACGACGCCAAAATCAAAACCGACATCGCCGCGCAGGTGATGCCGCTGATACGTGATGTGCCCAGCGCCATCGAGCGCGACACCTACATCCAGAAACTGGCGCGGCTCATCCGCGTGGATGAACGCACCCTGATGCAGGAAGCGGGGATGCGCGCCACCGGCCAACGCCCGCCAGTAAAGCGGCAACCGGCGCAGCGCGGGGCCAGCGCGCCCGCCGTCGAGGAACGGTCCCCGGCCAGCGCCGCCGCCAACTCCATCGCCAAACTGGAAGGCCACATCCTGAGTGTGATATTGCGCCAGCCGGAACTGCTGTACAAAATCGACCGTGCCCTGCAGGAGTCCGGGCTCACCCGCATCGCCGCCCAGGACTTCCAGCTCACCAATCACCAGGTCACGTTTGGCCTGGCGCTGGAAAGCCTGGAGCAGGACCACACCGAACCGTTGAACTTCGCCATGGAGAATCTCCCCCTGCCGCTGTTCGACATGGTCGACGACTTTCTCGAAGACTCAGAAGACCTGGACCCCGCCGCCGACCGCGTGCTGGAAGACCTGCTGCGCGCCATCCTGCAGTTGCGCCTGAAACACCTGCGCCAGTCCAGCGACCAGCTGCGCTTCCTGCAGGAAGCGGCCCACGAACTGGGCGACCTCAAAGCGACGCAGTACGCCCAGACCCTGCTGCAAATCACCCGCAATCTGGATCTGATCAACCGGGCGCTTGGGCGCTTCGGAAACGTTTCTATCGCGATACACTAGCAGGACACCATGGCCCGGAAACGCACTGACGAACCCGAAGACCTCCCGATTGAAGACGATGACGTCCTCGATGAAGTGATTGACGCGGAAGACGACCTCATCGAACTGGAAGACGACGAATTGGACGTCATCGAACCGTCCGAGGATGAACTGGTCGAAGTGGCGGTAGACCTGGAAGACGAGGTGGACGGCGAGGACGAGGAGGGGCCGTACATCGAAATCCCGGTGGAGTACGGCGACGACCTGATGCGCCTGTACCTCAAGGAAATCGGCCGGGTGGACCTGCTGGATGTGGACCACGAATTCTGGCTTGCCACCCAGGTGGAAGGCATCAAGCGGCTGGAACGCGTGCGGCGCGCCCACACCAAGGGCCGGCGCGCCGAAGTGCATCCCGCCGAGGTGTACAAGGCGCTGTACGACGAAATCCTCGTCTCATGGAAAGCGGTGCAGACCGGCGCAAAGAAGGCCCGGCGCAAAGCCCCGGACCTGCGCGAGACGCTGGCCGAAGCTCAGCAATTGCAGGCCACCTGGGATTTGCGGCGCAAGTCTTACCTGCGCGATTACCTGAACAACGGGTTGTGGTCGCACAGCGATAACTGGGACTCGGTGGCCAAGGCGGCCTTCCGCCTGTTCACTGCCTGTTACCTGCTGCCGCCCATCACCTCCGAAAAACTCCTGGCCTCTTTGGAAAAGAACAAGGAATTGCCGGCCAAGCGCGCCTTCTCGCGCTACCTGCCGGATGACGGCCAACTGGAACGCTTCATTCAGGGTGTGCGCGCCCGGTCGGATGAAGCGCAGGAGGCCATCATCAGCGCCAACCTGCGGCTGGTGGTCAGCATCGCCAAGCGCTTCGTGGGGCGCGGCTCCACGTTTGAAGATTTGATTCAGGAAGGCAACATCGGCCTGCTGCGCGCCGTCCACAAGTTCGACGTGACCCGCGGCTTTAAGTTCAGCACCTACGCCACCTGGTGGATTCGCCAGGCCATCACCCGCAGCATCGCCGACCAGGCGCGCACCATCCGCATCCCTGTGCACCTGCTTGAATCCATCCAGCGCCTCATGCGCACCCAGCGCCAACTGACGCAGTCTCTCGGGCGCGAGCCGAGCCGCGAGGAACTGGCGCTCGAAGCCGGTTTCCTCGAACCCGAAGACACCCTCGCCATTCGCAAGGCCCTGGAAAAAAACCGCGAACTGACCGGCGACCTCCGCCGCAAGTGGGACAAGGCCACCGCCAAAGTGGAGCAAACCCTGCGCACCGCCGAGGAGCCGATGTCTCTGGAAAGCCCGGTGGGCAGCGGGGACAACAGCCAGTTGGGCGACTTCATTGAAGATGACGATGCGCTGGAGCCGATGGATGCCGCCGCGCGTGAGATGCTGCGCGAGCAGGTGCAGAACGCCCTGGCAGCTCTCACCGACCGCGAGCGCGAGGTGTTGGAACTGCGCTACGGCCTGTTGGATGGCAAGGACCACACCCTGGAAGAAGTGGGGCAGTATTTCAAGGTTACGCGCGAGCGCATCCGCCAGATAGAAGCCAAGGCCCTGCGCAAACTGCGCCATCCCACTCGCAGCCGGGATTTGCGGGATTATCTAGGCTAGTGAATTTGGGAAGAATCTAAGTTCAACGAGTCAAAACAAACAGTATTCGGGAGTTAGGCGGATTAGTGAGGCTATTTAGATACAACGAGACGGTTGGGGTTGTAACAGCTTTGAATCCTTTAGAAGATGTAATCGATTGGATTACGGGACTTAGAAGTACCGGCTATACCTCAGATTTACTAAGAACAACCCATGGGTTTACAGATAACGCTAGGATTAAGACAGTTGCATCTCAGATTGCCACAACTGCGGGAAATTCGGTAGGATTATTTGAACAAGCATATTCTGGGCCACCAGAAGTCTCTTTCTTACCACTGTATTATGCTCTTCTCAATCTCTCAAAAGTCAGTATATTGGCATCAGGATTCGATGTAGAACTTGCTCGCCAAAAGCGACATGGATCGAGTTATGACCCTGCGAGAAAGTCTAGCAGAGATCTAATTAATGAGAAGTTCGAAATCTGGCCAAGTGGCGTCTTTCCATTATTTGTCAGAGCGATTACAGGTAGGATAATTCCAAGAAGATTTACCATATCAAACTCGGAGATTTATCCTTTTGTTCCAGGCATTGGTCATGAATTTGGCCATGCCTATGAAATGCCCCCTATTCTTCAAGGAATTTCAATCGAGCTCAGAATTAATGCCAACAAAATGTATTGCCTTTTCGCTGTCTTGGCTGAAAGTAGTCACCCCAATGCCCTAAATCTAAGGAGTCACAGAGTATTACGGGGATTTGAGAGTATCGAAAGAAAACGAAACGAGTTTCAATCTCGGCTTGTTTTGCCCTCAACGATTCCCGAAGACGAAGCAATGCTGCAATTAGCAAGAGACTTTCCCAGGTATCTGCTCTACCAAGATACCAATATCTTAGGTGAGTTAATTACGGCTACACCTATTTCTTCTAAGAGAGAATTGTTTCCTCCAGAAGCTTATATCTGGCTTGCCTTCTTCCATTTGTCTAGTGTCGTGCGATATAAGCCGGAATTTCTCGAACAATTAATGGACTCGAAGACGTGGCCTACACTTCTCGCCCTCACAAAACACTCGGTTTTGGAATTTATAGTCATGTTCTGGTCATTCATTCGTAGGGCTAATTATCACATTATTGTTAGATAGATTAGGCAGGTGTGCAGCCCAGTCTGCATAATCTGATTCCTTAGAGCAATTTGGGAGGAATGAGAGTCTGGAAATTGAACCTTACGATAGAAAAATCTAATTGAATTCAATCCAAGATTAATGCCTTGTAGCGGCAAATTCCTCTACCCCAATTCCTCATTCACCAACCCCAGCAGGTAATTCGCCTCAATCCGCGTCAGCAGGTCGCGGGCGTTTTCCAGCCATTCGCGCCGGCGCGGGTCGGTGGCGGGCAGGGCGCGCGCCAGGTGGTAGAAGGCGGCGGCCTGTTCGCGCGGCATGTTCTTCTGCCCGGCCAGCGTGGCCGCCCGCGCCATTGCCTTGGCGGCCCCCTCCTTCTTGCTCTGCACCCCCAGCAGGCGGCCGCGTGATAACTCATACGAAGGCATGGCGGACGAGTACACCCGTCCCACGCCCTTGATCGCTTTGATGCCGCGGCTGATCCAGTCCATCAGTTCGGCGCGGTCGCCGTGGCCGCGTTCCAGCAGCGTCAGCAGTGTATCGTTGGCCGGGCCGAGACCCACCATGGCGGCGTAGTCCACCGTGCTGATGCCGCCCATGCGTTCAATTGCAGTCTTGGCCTGTTCGGCGGCGAGATCCAGTTCGCCCATTTGTAGGTTGGCGTGCGCCTGCATCGCCGCGGTGGAGGAGAGGATAATGGGCACCGCAAGGTCCGGGTAGCGGCTCATTAAGCCTTCAATTTCGCTCAATTTGCTGGCGGCGGCGGCCGGGTTGCCGCGAATTAAATCGTAGTAGGTCTTCCAGTGCATCGACCAGGTGAGGTGCAGCGGGTTGTTGCTTTGCGTGGCGGTTTCATACAGCAGCGAGGCGTATTCGTCGCCGCGCTCCGGCCGGCCGGAGAGGTAGGCGTTGAGGGTCAGGAAAGACAGGCTCTCGGCGGCCTGGCGGTCGTCGTTCAGTTCCTTGCAATAGCCATAGGCCGGCTCCAACAGGTCGTCCACCAGGTCCCATTGGGCTTCGCCGCTCTGGCTGGCCGCAATTGCAATGGCGGAACTGATGAACAGGTCCGGCCGGTTGAACCGGGCCAGCAGTTGCATCGCCCGCTGGCTGTAATCGCGCGCCAGGTTGCGCAAGGGCACAAAACTGGCGACCACGCTCATCTGCGCATAGGCATAGGCCAGTTCAGCCGATTCACCGGCGCGCTCCGCCAGGTTCAGGTAGCTCAACGCGGTGAGCACCGATTCAATCTGGGCGTTGGTGAGGTAATACGGAATGCCCATTTCGGCAAACGTGAGCGCGGCTTCCATCAGCTGCGCCCGCTGGGCTTCAGTCTGGTTGCGCGGCTGCCACAAGCGGCGTGGCAGCGTCTCATGGATGATCTGCCGCCCGAGCCGCCGCAGCAGGATGAGCATCGTGCCGGCGATGCCCTTCGGAATAGGTCGCCCCTGCAGGGCGAGGGCCGTCTTGTAGTGGTCGAGGCTTTCGGTCAGCCGCGCCAGCGCCAGGCTGGCCTGCGCCATGCGGCGGTGCCATTTCACCTGGCGCATCGCCGGCACATGCAGGGTCTTGTTCAGCCGGATGGCCTGCTTGAGGAATTCCAGCGCTTCTTCGTTGGCGTAGTTCCGCACGGATTGTTCCGCCGCCAGTTCCAGGTAATCCAGCGCTTTCGCCGCCAGGGCGGTATCCAGTTCGTCGGCGGTGGCGGCGCGTTCGTAGTGATACGCCAGCAGCGGGTAATATGGGGAGAGGTCGGCGGCGTAGGTGGATTCCAGCCAGCGCGCCAGGTCCTGGTGCAGTTGGCGGCGCTGGCCGAACAGCATCAGCCCGTAAGCGACTTCATGCGTGACGGCATGCTTGAACAGGTAAGACAGTTCCGGTTCCATCGCCAGCAGGGTGGTGAAAGACAACTGGCGCAGGGTGGTCAGGTAATGGTTGAGGTTGGGCTTGTCATTCTCGATGGGGTAGATGGCTTCCAGCGCCCGCACCAGGAACTCGCGCCCGATGACGCTGGCGACCTTTAACGCCAGTTTCTCCGAAGGCGGCAGGCGGTCAATTCTGCTCGTGACGATGCCCTGCAGCGTGTCCGGCAGGGACAGCGAGTCGAGTTGTTCGGCGGTGGCCATGCGGCACTGGCCGCTTTCCACCACCACCAGCCCGGTGTCCCGCAGGGCGTACAGCAACTCCTCGCTGTAGAAGGGGTGCCCGGCGGCCTTGCTCCAGATGAGGTTAACAAGTTGGGCCGGAATTTGCTGCGCCCCCAGCCGCTGGCGGATGAGCGCCGCCACGTTTTCCTGGGTGAAGGATTCGAGGTCCAGCAGGGTGGTGTTCGGCGCGGCCAGCAGGGCGGCCAGTTCTTCCGGCGTGTCCTCTTCGGCGATGGGCCGGCTGGAGAGTACCAGCAGCAAATGCTCAATGCTGCGGCTGACGCGTCCGGCCAACGCCCACGAAGCCGAGTCGAACCATTGCAGGTCATCGAACACCAGCAGCAATGGGTGTTCCTCGGCGCGCTGCGCCAGCAGGTCGGTCATGATTTCGAGGATATTGTTCCCGCGCACTTCGGCGCTCATGGCGCTGGTGAGGTCGTTATCTGGCAGGTCGATGGGCAGCAGGATGTTGAGCAGCGGCGCCATCAGCAGGTACTGGGGGTGGGTGCGTTCCAGGTACTTGAGCACCTGCGCCTGGTGCACGTCGCGCTGGGCAGTGCCCTGCAGTTCGGGCAATACGTTCAGTTCGAATACCTGGCGGAAGATTTCGCGCCAGGCATGGAACGGGCTGTTGCGGTCGATGGCGTCCAGCGTGCCGTAGTACGAAGTGAGCTTGAGGCTCTTGGACTGGCGGAAGAGGTCTTCCAGCAGGCGCGATTTGCCGATGCCGGCCTCGCCACGGATGATGATGGTGCGGGCCGACTGGCCGCGCTGCAGGGTTTGCAGCGCATCCGCCAGCAGGGTGCGTTCCTTGTCGCGGCCAATCATCTCGCTGGCAGCGCGCACGGTGTCGGTGCGCTCAACCAGCGGGTGGAACACCGCCACCTTGTCGGCTTTGCCCTTCACGTGCTGTTCGGGCAGGATTTCGAACTCGGCCTGGTCTTTGGCGGCCTCGTAGGTAGCGCGGTCCACCAGGATGGGCACGCCGTGCGTTTTCTTCAATTCGATTTGCTGCTTGGCGAGGCCCATCAGGCGGGCGGAGAGGTTGACCACATCGCCGATCATGGTGTATTCACGGCGACGGTCATTGCCCACCGAGCCGCAAAAGGTGAGACCGGAGGTGATGCCGATGTAGGATTCGATGCCCAGCGCGTTCAGTTCGCGGCGGATGCGCAGGGCGGCGCGCACGCCGCGCGCCGCATCGTCTTCGTGCGCGAACGGCGGCAGACCGAGGGCCGCCACCAGCGTCACGCCCTTGTCGTCCACGTTCAGCTTGTTGATGCTGCCTTCATAATAGTAGAGCGAGGTTTGCAGCAGGCGGGCGATTTGCTGGCCGCTTTCCAAGCTGGCGGCGGCGTTCAGGCCCGGAAGGTTGATGAACAGCACGGTCAGGCGGCGCAGTTCCGCCAGCCAGCCGCTCTGACCCACCGAAAGCCGGTCGTTGATGGCGCCGGGGATATAGGCCTTGAGGCGCACCGCCAGTTCTTCGCTCAATTGCGGGTGCTGGGTCGGTTGGGGCAGAGGCAGGGTGGCGGAGATGCGTTCCAGCAGTTTGCCGCTGTGCCCGTTGGGGAAATCCACGTTGGGGCCGTGCACGCCGTCCTGCGCCGCTTCGCACGCCGAGGGGCCAAGGATGACCTGCCCGGCGCGCGCCACGTCGTTGGCCAGGCCGACTTCCACCAGCGGCGCGCCGTCCAGCAGGAATTCCCAGCGGCTGAACACGCCGCCGATGTGAATCTGGCTGATGGCCCCGGCCGATATGGCGATTTTGAGCGAAAGCTGCACGCCTTCGGCGGAGAAGTCTTTAAGGGCGGTCTGCACCTGCTGGCCGCAACTGGCAGCCCGCAGGATGGCCGGGCGCAGGCTGGGCCCTTCCACCGGCCACAGGGCGATCAGTGCATCGCCGGCGAACTTGACCACATCGCCGCCATTGGCGAGGATGATGTCAATCAGCTTGCCGAAATAGTTGTTGAGCAGGTTGGCGAGGGTTTCCGCCCCGGCCGGGCCGCGCTGGCTGAGCACGGTGGTCACTTCGGTGAAACCGGAGATGTCCGCAAACAGCACCGCTGCCTGGAAGGACTCGGACACCGGGCTGGTGATGGGGGCAGGGTCGGCCAGCACCCGTTTCAGGATGAGGTCGGGGACGTAGGATGCGAAGGTCTCAACCAGCGTGGGTTGTTCCATGACGGACGGGGCAACACTCCTCGGCGGATAGTATATCAGAGGCGACCAAGGCGGGAATCAGGGCATCAGGAAGATGTGTGCGCTAGGTGCAATTGGAAAGTTAGCCGCCCGCGCCGTCAGCACACGACGGAAGAGAAAATCACCGGTGCGAGCCTCACCGCCTGCCCGGACTTCTGCGATAATAGGCATGAGTTCACGCGTGTTCTCAAGGAGCTTTCCATGCGCCGCATCCTCTTGCTCGCTACCCTCGTGGCATTGCTGGCTGTGCCTGCGCCCGCCCGCGCCGATGTGGCTCCGCCAGGCCAACCCCCCGGCAGCAATCCCCAGCCGGGGGACGAACTGACCCAGGTGCGCATGGCGGCCGAGACGGTGCTGATTGAGGTGCTGGCCGACGCGCCCGCCGGTAGCCTGGGGCGCGCCCGTGTCACCGCCGATTTCACGATGCACAACCTCGGCGCGCAGACAGAGACGATGGCCGTGCGCTTCCCGATCGCCGCCAATAGCGGTTTCTTCAATTATCCCGAAATCCTCGGCCTGATGGTGGTGGTGGATGGTCGCAACATCCCCATTCGTCGCACGACCGGGCCAGACCCGGTGTACGGCGGGGAAGACGTGCCCTGGGCGGAGTTCGACGTCACCTTCCCGCCGGGGCAGGACGTGCAGATACGGGTGACCTACCTGTTTGAGGGGACAGGCGAAACGCCGTACATCGCCTTCTACTATATCCTGGCGACCGGCGCGGGCTGGAAGGACACCATCGGCAGCGTTGACCTGATTCTGCGCCTGCCGTATGAGGCCAGCCCCCACAACGTCATCTTCGAGACCGAGATCGGTTGGGCGACCACCACCCCCGGTGGCGTGCTGGAAGGCCGCGAGATACGCTGGAAATTCGAAGGCCTTGAGCCGACTCAGGCAGACGATCTGGTTGTGGCGCTGGTGATGCCTTCGGTATGGCAGCGGGTGCTGACCGAGCGCGCCAACGTGGCCGCCAACGCGAACGATGGCGAGGCCTGGGGGCGGCTGGGCAAACTGTATAAGGAGACTTTCCTGCTGCGGCGCGGCTTTCGTGAGGATGCTGGCGGGCAGGAACTCTACGATCTGGGGGTTGCGGCCTACGAACAGGCCGTGATTCTGCTGCCGGACGACGCCCTGTGGCATGCCGGATTTGCCGAATTACTGGCAACCCGCGGCATTTATTCGGCTGACATGGGCAAAGATGTGACCGCGGAACTGGTGTACGCCTTGAATGAAATCCATACCGCCCTGACGCTGCGGCCAAACGACTCCACGGTGCGCCAGATTGCGGATGAGATTCTGTATTACTACCTGTATGATGAGCGTTTTGCCAATTCGATTGAGCAGACGGAGAATGGCTACGATTTTCTGTGGCTGACGGCTACCCCCACGCAGATGACGAGCTCGGTAGTGGCCGACCTCACCGCCACGCTGGAGCCGCTCGCTGGCGTGACCCCTTCAGCGCCCAAAACGCAGGCGCCGCCGGCGAGTACGCCAGCCGCGCCTGCTGGCGCCGGCAGAGCGCCGCTGTGCGGGGCGGCCCTGCTGCCGCTGGCACTGCTTTTCGCCCGCCGCAGGCGCTAAAACAACAAACCGGGCCGCCGGGGTGCAACAAAAGAAACAGCCCGCGCACTCTTCCGCGCAGGCCGTCCAATTACCGATTACCTGTTTCCCAACGACCGCACTTCAGCACCCCCGCACATCAGCACGCTTCTTTAGAACACAAACTTCCCGTTCTTGTACACCGTCTCGCCGTCCAGCATGATTTCGGCATCCTTGCGCATGTCGCAAATCATGTCCCAATGGATGCTGCTGGTGTTCTTGCTGCCCG
This sequence comes from Anaerolineae bacterium, assembly GCA_004297445.1. GTDB lineage: Bacteria > Chloroflexota > Anaerolineae > Anaerolineales > UBA11579 > SCUK01. The sequence goes on from SCUK01000009.1 coordinate 37,226, forward strand.
TCTCCGGGTAGCCCGCGCCCAGCGCCATGTGGAACGACCCGCCGATTTTCTCATCGAACAGGATGTTGCCGGTGAAGCGGTCGATTTCGAAGTTGGTGCCGATGGCGAACTCACCGAGATAGCGGGCGCCCTTGTCGGTTTCCAGCATGCGCAACAGGAATTCTTCGTTGGTCTTGGCCTTGGCGTTGAACACCTGGCCTTCCACAAACTGCAACTCAATGCCTTCCACCGAGCGCCCCTGGGTGATGGCCGGGTAGGTGAAGCGCACCCAGCCCTTTACGGACTTCTCCACCGGGCCGGTGTAAATCTCGCCATCCGGCATGTTGTGCTCGCCGGCGGCGTTCAGGAACGTGCGGCCTTTAATGGAAAGGGTGAGGTCCACGTTCGGGCCGCGCAGCACGACTTTGTCGTGTCCCTCGAAACGCTCGACGATGCTCTTCTGTTCCTCCTCCACCTTCTTCCAGTAAGCGATGGGGTCTTTCTCTTCCGCATGCACCGCGCCGTACACGAAATCCTCGTACTGGCGCAGGCTCATGCCGGCGTCCTTGGCGTAGGCTTCGGTGGGGAACAGGGTGGTCACCCACTTGAATTTCTTTGCTGCGCCGCGGCGCATCTGGGCTTCCAGAATCGGCTGCAACGCCTTGCCGTGGTCGGCCTGGCGTTTCGGGTCCACCGTGCCCAGGCTGCGGGTGTCCAACAGAGAGTGGATGCGGAAGCGGCTCTCGAATTCTTCGTACGCCAGCTTGCGGAAGATGGGCGTGTGCTTGATGGCCGCATCGTTGGCGTGCTGGAAGAACAGTTCCTGCTGGTGTGGCAGGTCCAGCGCCGGGTAGGGGATGCCACCGCGCTCCAGAATCAGGACGTACATTTCTTCAATCAGCGGGATGGCGGCGGTGGTGCCTTCCAGCAGCACGCGGTCGCCTTCGGTGATCTTGGCGGAGTGGTCCACCAGGATTTGGGCAAATTTCTTTACTCGGTTGTCAGCCAAGAGAGTCTCCAATGTGTGATTTTTGTCGCAATTGTGAATTATACCTATAAATGGGCAGGAAGACGGGAAAGAGGAAGGTGAGAGTGCCTAAACTCGAATACAAATATTCTGTCATTTGCTTAAGAGTTGGGCGTAGGCCAACTTCATTCGCTCGCAATGACAATCCTCACTCCCCGCTCCCCAAATCCCAAACCGACTTCTAATCCTAATGATACAATTTTCACTTGTTAAGAAACAGAATCAAGGTGCAAACATGAGCAAAGAGAACAAACTCACTCCCCGCAGCCAGGACTTCAACGACTGGTATAACGCCGTTGTCCAAATGGCAGACCTAGCCGATTACGGCCCGGTGCGCGGCACGATGATCGTCAAACCCTACGGCTGGGCGATTTGGGAAAACATCCAGAAAGCCCTCGATACCCGCTTCAAAGCCACCGGGGTTGAGAATGCCGGCTTTCCCATGTTCATCCCCCTCAGTTTTCTGCAAAAAGAAGCCAAGCACATCGAAGGCTTTGCCCCCGAACTTGCCATCGTCACCCACGGCGGCGGTGAAGAACTCGCCGAACCGCTGGTCGTCCGCCCCACTTCCGAAACCATCATCGGTCATGCCTACTCAAACTGGGTGCAGTCCTACCGGGACCTGCCGATCCTGATCAACTTGTGGAACTCGGTCGTGCGCTGGGAAATGCGCACCAAGCTCTTCCTTCGCACCCTTGAATTCTACTGGCAGGAAGGCCACACCGCCCACGCCACTTCTGAAGAAGCCGACGCGCGTACCAGAATGATGCTGGATGTGTACACCGATTTTGCGGTCAACGAGGCCGCCGTCCCGGTGATCCCCGGCGAAAAATCCGAGATGGAACGCTTTGCCGGCGCGGTTCAAACCACTACCATCGAAGCCATGATGGGCGACGGCAAGGCCCTGCAGGCCGCCACCTCCCACAACCTTGGCCAGAACTTCGCCAAAGCCTTCGAAATCCAATACCTGGACGAAAACAACCAACAGCAGTTCGCCTGGACCACCTCCTGGGGACTTAGTACCCGCTTTATCGGCGCAATCATCATGACCCACGGCGACGACAACGGCCTGGTTCTGCCCCCCAACATCGCTCCCATCCAGGTGGTGGTCGTGCCGATCTATAAGACCGACGACGACAAAGCCGCCCTGATCGCTGCCGCCAACAAACTTGCCCAGGAATTGAAAGACGCTGAGATCACCGTCAAGGTCGATGCCCGCGAAAATCTCTCCCCCGGCTTCAAATTCAATGATTGGGAAATGCGCGGCGTTCCCGTCCGCCTGGAACTCGGCCCGCGTGACCTGGAAAACAACGCCGTGGTCGCCGCCCGCCGAGACATTCCCGGCAGAGACGGCAAGCAGTCCCTCTCCCTGGACGGTCTGGCCCCCAACATCCAGGCCCTGCTCAGCGAGATCCAGGCCAACCTGCTCGCCAAGGCCACCCAATTCCGCGAGGATAACACCCACGCTGCCGCTTCAATGGAAGAATTCGAGCAGGCCGTCAAGACCGGCTTCGCCAGAGTCTGGTGGGCCGGAGACACCGAAGATGAAATTGCCATCAAAGAAAAAACCAAAGCCACCCTCCGCTGCTTCCCCCATCAGCAGCCCGGCGGCAACGGAATTTGCTTCTACACCGGCAAACCTGCCGACAGAATCGCCATCTTTGCACGGGCTTACTAACACGCCCCACCCCCTCCACTCCCGGAGGGAGTAAGTACCAAGTAGGCAGGTGGACAAGGATCTGCTAGTCGGGGGACGGCAGGAAAGGGGAAGGGGTGGCGGTTATAATCGCGCCGCGACCATGAAACAGGTGCTGCAAAACCTCAAGGACGGCAAAACACTGGTGGCCGACGTCCCCGCGCCCACGCCCAAACCCGGCCAGGCGCTGGTGCGTACCGCCGCCTCGCTCGTCTCCGCCGGCACCGAGCGCATGCTGGTGGAGTTCGCCGGCAAGTCCCTGCTCGGCAAGGCCCAGGCGCGCCCCGACCTCGTGCGCCAGATGCTGGACAAGGCCCGCCGCGAAGGCATCCTCTCCACGCTGGAAGCCGCCTTCAACCGGCTGGACCAGCCCCTGCCGCTGGGCTACTCTTCCGCCGGAACCATCGTTTCCCTCGGGGCGGGCGTTACTGGCTTCCAACCCGGCGACCGCGTCGCCTGTGCCGGCGGCGGCTGGGCGGTGCATGCCGAATATGCCGCCGTGCCTGCCAACCTGCTGGCAAAGCTCCCCGACAACGTGGACTTCGATTCCGCCGCCTTCGCCACGCTGGGCGCGATCGCCATGCACGGCTTCCGCCTTTCCGGCGCGGCGCTGGGCGACTCGGTGGCCGTCATCGGCCTCGGCCTGCTCGGCCTGCTCACCGTCGAGATTGCCCATGCCGCCGGCTGTCGTGTCCTCGGCATTGACCTGGACCCCGCCCGCGTGGCCCTTGCCGCTTCCCTCGGCGCAACCGCCGCGCACCGCCCCGATGCCGAAGCCGCCGCCACTGCCTTCGCCCAGTCCCGCGGCGTGGACGCCGTCCTCATTTGCGCCGATACCGAGTCCGACGACCCCGTTGAACTGGCCGGAGAAATCGCCCGCGACCGCGCCAAAGTCGTTGCCGTCGGCGCGGTGGGCCTCAACGTCCCCCGCCGCACCTATTACGCCAAAGAACTCGACCTCATCATCTCGCGCTCCTACGGCCCCGGCCGCTATGACCCGGCCTACGAAGAGGGCGGCGCCGATTACCCCGCCGCCTACGTGCGCTGGACCGCCGGGCGCAACTTGCAGGCCTTCGTCGACCTGCTCGGCGCAGGCAAGCTGGACGTGACGCCCATCATCACGCATCGCTTTCCTGTTGCCGATGCCCCCGCCGCCTACGACCTGATTACCGGCAAGAGTGGGGGGGCTTTCCTCGGCGTCCTGCTGACTTACCCGCAATCCGAATCGTCAGAAGTCCACTCAAATGCAAAATATCTTGCATACAGCCCAGAATCCGGAGTCGAGGCTTCAGCCGAGATTCCCGAATCCGATGTCCGTCTCGGATTACTCGGCGCGGGCAACTTCGGTGGCGCAGTCCTCTTCCCTATATTAAAGAAACTCCCCGGCATCCGTTTGCAGGCCGTCGCCTCCGCCAGCGGCCTATCCGCCGCCCACGCCGCCCGCAAGTTCGGCTTCGCCCGCGCCGCCAGCGATGAAAATGACATCCTCACCGCCGCCGATGTGGACGTCGTCGCCATCCTCACCCGCCACAACCTGCACGCCGCCCAAACCCTCGCCGCCCTGCAACTGGGCAAGCACGTGTACTGTGAGAAGCCCCTCGCCCTCACCCAACCCGACCTCGCCGCCATCGAAGCCGCGCTCGCTGTACCCAATGCCCCCCGCCTCACTGTCGGCTTCAACCGCCGCTTCGCCCCGCATGTCCTTCTATTAAAAGAGTTCCTCGCCAACTCCGGCGAACCTCTCGCCATGCACCTGCGCGCCAACGCCGGTTACCTGCCGCCCGACCACTGGACCCAGCACCCGGAGCAGGGCGGCGGCCGCCTGCTCGGCGAAGCCATTCACTTCATTGACCTGATGGCCTTCCTTGCCGGCGCGCCCCCATCCTCCGTTCATGCCGTCGCCATGCCGGATGGCGGCCGCTACACCCAGGACAACCTCGCCCTCACCTTCACCTTCCCGGACGGTTCGGTGGGTACGCTTCATTATCTAGCCAATGGGGATAAGTCCGTGCCGAAGGAGCGTCTCGAGGTCTTCACCGCTGGCCGCGTCGCCATCCTCGATGACTACCGCCGCCTCTCCCTCACCCGCGACGGCCGCACCACGACTCACACCGCCCGCCTGCGCCAGGACAAAGGCCACCGCGCCGCCTGGGCCGCCTTCATCGCCAGCCTGCACGCTGGCACCCCGCCCCCCATCCCCTACGCACACATCTTCGGCGTCCACCGCGCCGCCCTCGCTGCCCTCGCCGCCCTACGCGGGGAGTGAAATCCTGTCATTCCGAGCGCAAGCGAGGATTCCCGACCAACATTCTTCCGCCACACCTGCTCGCCGGAAACCGGCCCGCCCAACCCCTGTCCGCCCGACTCGCCCGCTACCGGCATCCACCGCGCCTCCCCGTCCTCTCCCTCATTGAACCTCCTCTCACCCTCAACTCTCGTATAATCCGATTGACTTTGTGAAAATTGACACCTATTCGCCGCGGTGTTATACTAAATCGGCTTCGCCTGTCCAAAAAGCCGCGCCGCATCTCGCGGGGCAAAATCTAATTCACAAGGGCACTTCATGCAGACCAACCTGCTGACCGATTATTGGCCGATTGCGATCCTGCTCGTGTTGACCACCGGGCTCTCCCTGATCATGATTGTGGGCGGCAACCTCCTCGGCCCCCGCCGCCGCGGCGCCAGCAAAGACTCCGCCTACGAATCCGGCATGCGCGCCATCGGCCCCGGCACCCGCCAGATGCCCGTGCGCTTCTACCTCATCGCCGTCCTCTTCATCCTCTTTGATATCGAAGTCATTTTCTTCCTGCCCTGGGCGGTCGTCTTCCGCCAGTACTATGAAAGCGGGCTGGGCGCCTTCATCCTGCTCGAAATGCTCGTCTTCATCGTCATCCTGCTCGTAGGCTATGCCTACGCCTGGAAAAAAGGAGCCCTGGAATGGGAATAGAGCAAAAACTGGGCGATATGGGCGTCGTCACCGCCCGTTTGGAAGACCTCGTCAACTGGGGACGCACCCGCGCCATGTGGCCCATGCTCTTCGGCCTCGCCTGCTGCGCCATCGAAATGATGTCGGCGCAGGCCGCCAATTACGATATGAGCCGCTTCGGCATGGAACTCATGCGCGCCTCACCCCGCCAGTCCGACCTGATGATTGTGGCCGGGCGCGTCTCGCGCAAAATGGCCCCCGTCCTGCGCCGCCTGTATGACCAGATGCCCGACCCCAAGTGGGTGGTGGCCATGGGCGACTGCGCTTCGTGCGGCGGCGTGTTCAACAACTACGCCATCGTCCAGGGCGTGGACGAAATCGTGCCGGTGGATGTCTACGTCGGCGGCTGCCCGCCGCGCCCTGAAGCGCTCATTCACGGCATCATGACCCTGCATGAGAAGGTCAAGCTCGAATCCTTCAAGGACTGGTCCTAAAGAAACGCCCACAAGGGGCTACGCTACGCCATCGGTCAAACTATGAACAAACCACTCGAAAAAATCGCCGCTGACCTCAATGCCGAATTCGGCGCAACCTACACCGAAGACCGCGGCGAGGTCAGTTTTGTTGTCCCCGCAGAGCGCATCGTGGATTTTGCCGCCGCCCTCAAGAAGAAACACAAATTCGAAATGCTCGCCTCGCAAACCGCCGTGGACTACTGGCCGGCGCTCGCTCCCCGCTACCACATCGTCTACCAGTTCACCTCCGTCAGCAAAAAACTGCGCCTGGAAGCCCGCGTCCCGTTGGACGGCAACGACCCCGAAATGCCCAGCTTGGTGGACGTCTTCCCCAACGCCAACTGGTTCGAGCGCGAACTGTTTGACATGTTCGGCATCCGCTTCTCCGGCCACCCGGACCTGCGCCGTATCCTCATGCCCTTCGACTGGGAAGGCCACCCGCTGCGCAAGGACTACCCCCTCGGTTACGAAGAAGTGCAATTCTCCTTCAACTACGAAGACATCGAAGTCCGCAAGCCGCGGCCCAAGGACTAGAAACCGGGAATAGAGATTAGAGAATAGTTATTCGATTTCCTGGACCCTGAAGAATCGAGACACGAAGATCGAATAACCAATATCGAACATCGAAAAACGGCTCACGAATACCGACTACTGAGAAAACCATGACCCTCGAACCCGTAATGGAAGTCACCGTCAATGATCTGAAGCACCTGCTTTCCGAGCGGGCCGCCGAAGGCGACACCCTGCTGCTCAACATGGGGCCGCAGCACCCCAGCACCCACGGCGTACTGCGCCTGCTGCTGGAACTGGATGGCGAAATCATCGTCCGCTGCATCCCGGACATCGGCTTCCTGCACACCGGCATCGAGAAGAACATGGAAGCCAAGACCTACGTCAAGGCCGAGGTCATGACCGACCGGCTGGACTACCTCAACACGACCGGCAACAACCTCGTCTACGTGATGGCCATCGAAAAACTTGTCGGCTTGGACGTCCCCGCCCGCGCCGAAGTCATCCGCGTCCTCATCGTGGAATTGCAGCGCATCGCTTCGCACCTCGTCTGGCTCGGCACCCACGCCCTGGACCTGGCGGCCATGTCGGTCTTCTTCTACTGCTTCCGCGAGCGCGAGAAGATCCTGGACATTCTGGAAATGTGCGGCGGCCAGCGCATGATGACCACCTATTTCCGCCCCGGCGGGCTGTGGCGCGATACGCCGGTGGAATTTGAATCGGCGGTGCGCGATTTCCTGAAAGTATTTCCCAGGCGTATTGATGAATACGAAGCCCTGCTGACCAAGAACCCCATTTTCATTGACCGCACCAAGGGCATCGGCATCATCCCCAAAGACAAGGCGCTGGAATGGGGCCTCACCGGGCCTACCCTGCGCGGCTCCGGCATCGAGTACGACATCCGGCGGGCGTTCCCCTATGCCGGCTATGAGAATTACGAATTCGATGTGGCCACCGATGACGGGTGCGATGTCTACGCCCGTTACACCGTGCGCATGCAGGAAATGCGCGAGTCGCTCAAGATTGTTCAGCAGGCGCTGGACAACATGCCGATGGGGCCGGTGAACAGCGCCAACCGCAAGTTCGTGCCGCCGCCGCGCTCGGAGCTGGGGCACAGCATGGAAGCCGTCATCCACCACTTCAAGTTGTGGACTGAAGGCTTTGAGGCGCCGAAAGCCTCGGTCTACATGCCGGTCGAGTCGCCGCGCGGCGAACTGGGCGTGTACCTGGAAGGCGATGGCGGCCCCAAACCGTACCGTGTCCATTTCCGCACTCCCTCCTTTACCAACCTGCAAGCCGTGCCCTGGCTGGCAGAAGGCCATTACGTGGCCGACCTCGTCGCCATCATCGGCAGCATTGACATCGTATTGGGAGATACAGACCGGTGAACGCCCTGCAAACCAAGTACGCCAAAGACATCAAGGCGATACTCGCCAAATACCCGGAAGACGAGAAACGCTCGGCGGTGATGCCGCTGCTGTATGTGGCGCAACGCGAGGGCGGTTATGTGAGCCGCCAGGACCTGGCCGATATCGCTGAAATCATCGAGGTGACGCCCACCGAGGTTGCTTCGATTGTGGGCTTCTACACGCTGTACCACGACAAGCCGGAAGGCCAATACCGGGTGCAGGTGTGCAACGACCTGCCGTGTGCCATGCGCGGGGCGGACGCCTTCCTGCAGGGCGTGTGCGAAAATCTGGGCATTGAAGTCGGCGAGACCACCAAAGATGGGCTTGTGAGGGTGGAAGCCGTGATGTGCCTGGCGGCGTGCGACAAGGCACCGATGTTCCAGGTGCAGGACTGCGAGAACATCACTTATTATGAAGAACAGACGGTGGACAGCACGATAAAGCTGGTGGAAAAGTGGCGCAAAGCCGGGGCGAAGAAGAAATGAGCACCGTCAAAGGCTCCCACATCCTGCTGCGCCACCGCGACAAACCGGCGCTCTCCACCTTTGAAGGCTACGTCAAGGACGGCGGCTTCAAGACCTGGAAGCAGGTCGTGACCAAGATGACGCCCGAAGCCGTGGTGAACGAAGTGTTCGATTCCGGCCTGCGCGGGCGCGGCGGGGCAGGCTTTCCCACCGGCCTCAAATGGCGCTTCATTGACAAGAACAATTGGCCGCACTACGTGGTGGTCAACGCCGACGAGTCCGAGCCGGGCACCTTCAAAGACCGCGAAATCATGGAAAAGAACCCCTACCAGTTCCTGGAAGGGGTGATGTTGACCGCCTACGCCGTGAACGCCAACCGGGCGTATATTTACCTGCGCGGCGAGTTCTGGAGGCTGGCGGCGGAACTGGACAAACAGATCGCGCGGCTGCACAAAGAAAAACTACTGGGCAAAAAACTGTTCGGCAAGGACTACGAACTGGAACTGTACACCCACCTCGGGGCAGGGGCGTACATCTGCGGCGAAGAGACTGCGCTGCTCGAATCTCTGGAAGGCAAGCTCGGCCAGCCGCGCCTGCGCCCGCCGTTCCCGCCCACGTTTGGCCTTTATGGCAAGCCGACCATCGTCAATAATGTAGAGACGCTGGCGAATGTGCCGCTCATCCTTGAGAAGGGCGCCAAGTGGTATCGCAAGTTCGGCACCGAGAAAAGCCCCGGCACCAAGATTTTCAGCCTTTCGGGGCGGGTGGTGAAGCCAGGCAACTACGAGCTGCCGTTGGGCACCACCTACGGCGAATTAATCATGGAACACGGCGGCGGCATCATCGACGGCCGGCAAATCAAGGCCATCATGTCGGCGGGTGCGTCGTCGTCACTGATTGTGGCGAACGATAAGGCGCTGGCCACGCCGATGGATTATGAAAACGTGCCCTCCCTGGGAGCGCAGTTGGGGTCGGCCTCCATCATCGTGATTGATGAGACCGTGGACCTCAAGTGGCTGGTGGACAAGACCGTCCACTTCTTCAAACACGAGTCGTGCGGCAAGTGCACGCCGTGCCGCGAAGGCACCTACTGGATGAACAACATCACCCATCGCATCCTGCATGGCGAGGCCGAGCAGAAGGATGTAGATCTGCTGAAAGACGTGGCGGTCAACATGAAGGGCAAGTGTTTGTGCGCCCTGGGCGAGTTCGCCACGGAAGCAGTGGTGTCTTCCATTGAACGTTTCCCCAATGACTTCAAACTTAAGACCGCGGCGAAGGCAGTCGCCGGTGAACTAAAGGTGACGCATGACTGACGCCGTCAAGCCAACCGTGCAGACCACGCTGGTCAACCTGACCATCGACAACGTGCCGGTACAGGCGCCGAAGGGCACGCTGGTGGTGGACGCCGCCAAGCGCGCCGGCATTGACATCCCCGTGTTCTGCTACCACCCCAAGATGAAGCCGGTCGGCATGTGCCGCATGTGCCTGGTGGACATCGGCCTGCCGGCGGTGGACCGCGCCACCGGCAAGGTACAAACCGACCCGCAGGGTCATCCGGTCATCAACTTCGGGAAGGCGCTGCAGACCGGCTGCACCGTGGAAGTGGCCGAAGGCATGGTGGTGGTCGGGTATACCGAAAAAGTGCAGAAGGCGCGCCAGGATGTGGTGGAGTTCCTGCTCACCTCGCACCCGCTGGACTGCCCGATCTGTGACAAGGGCGGTGAGTGCCCGCTGCAAAACCTGACGATGGCGCATGGCAGCAGCGACAGCCGCTTCATCTTCGACGAGAAAATTAAGCTGGCGAAGCACGTGCCGCTGGGCGAACTCATTTACCTCGACCGCGAGCGCTGCATTCAGTGCGCGCGCTGCACCCGCTTTCAGGACGAAATCGCTGACGACCCTGTCATCGGGTTCGAGGCGCGTGGCCGCTCGTTACAAATCGTGACCTATTCCGAACCCGGCTTTGACTCCATCTGGTCCGGCAACACCACCGACATCTGCCCGGTGGGCGCGCTCACAACGTCGGATTTCCGCTTTGGCGCGCGCCCGTGGGAATTGCAGGCTTCGGCTTCCATCTGTACGCATTGCCCGGTGGGCTGCAACACCACCCTCAACACGCGCCGCGAGGCCAAGGCCGGCGGAGAGATGGTGGTCAAGCGTGTGATGCCGCGCCAGAACGAAGACGTGAACGAAATCTGGCTGTGTGACAAGGGCCGTTTTGCCCACCACTACGCCGCCAAGGACGACGGCCGCCTGACCCGGCCGCTGGTGCGCAAGGACGGCAAGCTGGTCGCCACGACCTGGGAGAAGGCCCTGGCGCTGGTGGCTGAGAAATTCGATGCTGCTGGCAGGGGCCTGCTCACGCTGGCGGGCGGGAAGCTGACCAACGAAGATTTTTACCATTTGGCCGGGCTGGCCAGGGCGCGCGGCGGCAAAGCCGTGCTGGACAGCCGCATGGCGGGCGGCGACCTGACCGCCCAGGTGGGGCTGTCAGCCGGCAGTAATCTGGTGGCACTCGGGGCGGGGGATGCCGTGCTGGTCATCGCCTCCGACCTGGAAGAAGAAGCGCCCTTGTGGTGGCTGCGAGTCAAGCAGGCGGCAGAACGTGGCGTGACCGTGGTGGTCGCCAACCCGCGCCGCACCAAGCTGGACCGCCACGCCACCCATACCTTGCGCTATGACTACGGCTACGAAGCCGCGCTGGTGACGGCTCTGATAGGGTCGTTCTCGCCCAAGCGCGCCGACCTTCCCGCGGCGGTGCAGGCGCTGATTCGCAACAAAGATGTCAAAGACGCCGGGCAGGTCATCGCCCAGGCGAATAACCTGATTGTGTTCTACGGCAGCGATGGGACGGGGCTGGCCGAATCGACAGCGCTGGCACGCGCCTGCGCCAATTTGCTCATCGGCACCGGCCATGTTGGCCGCGCCAACAACGGCCTCGTGGCGGTCTGGGACAAGGCCAATGCCCAGGGCGGCTGGGACATGGGCCTGCGCCCCTCCGCCGACCTGGCGGCGGACCTTGGCGCGGCGAAAGTTGCGTACATCGTGGCGGCAGACCCGGCGGGGGATAGCCCGGCGCTGGCCGAAGCGGTGAACGCCGCGGAATTCGTTGTGGTGCAGGACATCCGCCTGAGCGCGACCGCCGAACTGGCGGACGTGGTGCTGCCGGCGGCGGCGTTCACGGAACGCGATGGCACGTTCACCAGCGGCGAGCGGCGCGTGCAGCGCCTGCATCCGGCTGTTCCGGCCTATGCCGGTCTGCGCGGCGATTTCGCCGTGACGGCGCAGATTGCGGCGCGGTTGGGTCTGGCGCAGGAGAAACTGCTGGCGACCAAAGTGTTCAACCAGATTGCGGCCAGCGTACCCGCTTACGCTGGCCTGTCCATTGCGGCGCTCTCCGAAGTGCGCGAGCAATGGCCGGTGATTGGCCGCGGCGATGTGTACTACGGCGGCACGACCTACGACAACAAGCAGGGTCTGGGCGTTCAGTTGCCCGTCAGTGGAGACAGCCCGGCGCTGACCTTTGAGCAGCCGGCCGAACCCGTCAAGGTGAAGGGCCTCAAGGCTGTGGCGGTCACCCGCCTGTACGACCGCGGCACCACTGTGACGCCCTCGACGGTGCTTGGCACGCGCCTGCCGCAAACCTTCATTGTCTTGAGCGTGGAAGACGCCGATAAGATGAAGATTGAACCCGGCCAGAAGGTGAAAGCCACCCTGAACGGCGTGACCGCCGAAGCCGAAGCCCGGATTGATAACAGCCTGGCAAAGGGCGTTGTGCTGGCCCCGCGCAGCCTGGGGTTGGCGATTGACAGCCCGTGCGAGATTACGGTGAAGAAATGAACGAAACGCTGTTGCTGATTCTGGAATGGACCATCAAGGGCGGGCTGCTGGCGTTTGTGTTGGCCACCGGCTTTGCTTATACCACGTTCTATGAACGCAAGTGGGCGGCGCGCCTGCAAATCCGCATCGGCCCGAACCGCACCGGTCCGGGCGGCTGGCTGCAACCCGCCGCCGACGGCGTGAAGCTGTTCTTCAAGGAAGAGTTCACCCCGGCCAATGCCTACAAACTGGCCTTTAACCTCGCCCCGATTCTCACCATGGTCCCGGCCATCGTCATCATGGCGGTCATCCCGTGGGGCTCGGAGATCGAACTGTTCGGGCGCATCATCCCGCTGGGCATCTCGAATGAGTTGAATGTCGGCGTGCTGTTCCTGCTCTCGGTGGCGTCCATCTCCGTTTACGGTATCGTGCTGGCGGGCTGGTCGTCCAACAACAAATATGCGATGTTGGGCGGGCTGCGTTCCACCGCCCAGATGATTTCATATGAGCTGGCGCTGGGCCTGTCGTTCGTCGGCCCCATCATGCTGGCGGGGTCGCTTAATCTGGCGGACATCGTCCGGGCGCAGATGGCAGCCGGCGGGTGGTTCTTTACGAAATGGTACGTGATTTACCTGCCGCTGGCGGCGGTCGTGTTCTACATCGCCGCGCTGGCCGAAGTGAACCGCTCGCCGTTTGACATGCCGGAAGCCGAGCAGGAATTGACCGCCGGGTACCACACCGAATATTCAGGCATGAAATTCTCGCTGTTCTTCATGGGCGAATACATCAAGATGATTGCGGTCAGCGCCATTTGCGCCACGCTCTTCTTTGGCGGCTACGACGGCCCGTTTGTGGACAGTTACCCGCTCTTAGGCCCGCTGTACCTCGGAATCAAAATCTTTATCAGCCTGGGCCTGATGATCTGGATTCGTGCCGCGATGCCGCGTTTACGCTACGACCGGCTGATGTCCTTTGGCTGGAAGGTCATGCTTCCGCTTTCCCTGCTGAATGTGGTCTGGGCGGCGGCGGTCATTATCTTTTTCAATGCCGGGTAGTTTTGGAGACTGACTGATGGCAAATGTGATTGAATCCATCTGGGCGATTATCAAAGGGATGTGGACCGTCCTGAAACTCGGGCTGTCCCCCAATGTAACCACCCAGTACCCGGAAGAAAAACGGCCGGTGCACCGCCGTTTCAAAGGCCGGCACTTCCTGCAGCGTTATGACAATGGCCTGGAGCGCTGCATCGGTTGTTCGCTGTGCGCCGCGGCCTGTCCCGCGGACGCTATTTTTGTGGAAGCCTCCGAGAACACGGACGACAAGCGCTTCTCGCCCGGCGAACGCTACGCCAGCACATACGAAATCAACATGCTGCGCTGTATCTTCTGCGGCTACTGCGAAGATGCCTGCCCGACCCAGGCCATTGTGCTGGGCGACAATTACGAACTTTCGTTCACGGACCGCTCCCAGGCCATCTACACCCGTGAGATGCTGCTGAACCCGGTGCCGCTGGCCGGCCAGCCCACCCCACAGAAAGTTGCGCCCGGCTCGTTTGACCGTTCCATCCCGGATATGAAGGACCCCAACTGATGGCTCCTGAATTGATTGTCTTTCTTGTGCTGGGCGCGGTGGCCGTGGGGTCGGCCCTCGGTATGCTGATGAGCCGCAACGCGGTGTATTCAGCGATGTTCCTCATCATGAATTTCGCCACGGTGGCGGTGTTCTACCTGGTGCTGGGCGCGCCGTTCATCGCTATGGTGCAGGTGACGGTGTACGCCGGCGCCATCATGGTGCTGTTCCTCTTCGTCATCATGTTGCTGGGGGCGGAGCATCTGGAACGCCGCACCGGTCTGGACTGGCAGAAACCGATTGCAGTGGTACTCGGTCTGGTTCTTCTGGTGGAAGCCGGTTATGTATTGGCGAGCGGCCAGGCCAGCCTGCCGGCGATTGCCATCCCCGAAGCGGGGTACGGCGCGCCGGCGCAAATTGGCGAATTGCTGTTCAGCCAGTACCTGCTGCCGTTTGAAGTGACCTCGGTGCTGCTGCTGGCGGCGATGATTGGCGCGATCGTCATCACGCGGCGCGATGCGCCCAAGCGCAAGAAGAACTAAAGGAAGAGACGCGATGGTCCCTGTTGAATACTATGTCGGTCTGAGCGCCATCCTGTTCACTATCGGCACGCTGGGCGTGCTGACGCGGCGCAATGCCATCATCATCTTTATGTCGATTGAGTTGATGCTCAATTCGGCCAACCTGCTGTTTGTGGCCTTTGCGCGCACCTTTGAGGCGCTCTCCGGCCAGATTTTTGTGTTCTTTGTGATGACCGTGGCGGCCGCCGAAGTGGCGGTGGGCCTGGCGTTGATTGTGGCGGTGTTCCGCACCAAGGACACCATCAACATTGATGAAGTCAGCAGCCTGCGCGGCTAGGCCCGCTGAAGAGTTGAGGAGAATCGACACACATGCTCCTGAGTGAAGCCACCAACCCCGGCGGGGCGTTCAACCTCGTCCCGTGGATTGTCTTCTTCCCGGTCATCGGCTTGCTGGTGAATCTTGTGGCAGGCAAGCGCATGGGCGAGAAGTTCATCGGCACGGTCGCCAGCTTGGCCTCCGGTCTGGCGTTTGCCGTTTCCGTGGCGCTGTTCTTCGCCTTGCAAGCCAACCACGGCCATAAGGAAATTTTCCACCTGCTGGACTGGATTAACATCGGCGCGCTGAACATCGGCTGGGACTTCCGCATTGACACGTTGAGCGTGACGATGATGCTGGTGGTGTCCGGCATCGGCACGCTCATTCACATCTACGCTGCAGGTTACATGCACTACGATGTGCGCTACAAGGAAGACCCCGCCTCGTACGTGCGCTTCTTCATTTATCTGAACCTGTTCATCGCCATGATGATGATTCTCGTTAGCGGCGACAATTACCTGATGCTGTTCGTGGGCTGGGAAGGCGTGGGCCTGTGTTCGTTTCTGCTCATCGGTTTCTGGTTCAACCGCAGCCCGGACGGCACCTTTGGAACCGGCAACTCCTATGCGGCCAAGAAAGCCTTTATCGCCAACCGCGTGGGCGACTTTGGTTTCCTGATGGCGATTTTCACCACCTTCTGGGTGACCCACTCACTGCAATTCGATGAGGTCTTCCATCACCTGGATTCTGGCGAAGTACCGGCCTGGGCCATCTGGGCCATCGCCATGTTCATGCTATTGGGCGTCACCGGCAAGTCTGCCCAGATTCCGCTGTACGTCTGGCTGCCGGATGCCATGGCTGGCCCCACGCCGGTCTCGGCGCTCATTCACGCCGCGACAATGGTGACGGCCGGCGTATACCTTATCACCCGTTCGGCGCCCATCTTCTCCGCCGGCGAGGGCGTTCACAATGTAGTGGCGTGGGTGGGGGCGGGCACGGCTCTGTTTGCTGCCACGATTGCGGTAGGGCAATACGACATCAAGAAAGTGCTGGCTTATTCCACCGTCAGCCAGTTGGGCTTCATGGTGGCGGCGGTGGGCATGGGCGCCTATGCGGCGGGCATGTTCCACCTCGTCACGCACGCGTTCTTCAAGGCGCTCTTGTTCCTCGGCTCCGGCTCGGTCATCCTGGCCGTGGAACGCGGGCATCACCCCATTGGCGAAGACGCCCACGGCGACCATCACGACGAACATCACGGGCATGACGACCACGGCCACGCCTTTGATCCGCAAGACATGCGCAACATGGGCGGCCTCCGCAAACGTATACCCTGGACCTTCTGGACCTACATCATGGGCACGCTGGCGCTGGCGGGCGTCCCCATCTGGGCCGGGTTCTTTTCCAAGGACGAAATCCTGGCCGATGCCCTGCACTTCAACATCGGTATCTACATTGTTCTGAGCATCGCCGCTTTCTTCACCGCCTTCTACATGGGGCGGCAAGTCTGGCTGGTGTTCTTCGGCGAGCCGCGCAGCCACGGCGCCGAGGCCGCCAAAGAAAGCCCGCGCACCGTGCTCATTCCATTGGTTATCCTTGCCATCCTGTCCACGCTGGGCGGCTTCATGAACTTCCCGGAAGTGCACCAGTTCGGCCACTGGTTGGAATACACCCTGGGGCACTTCTACCATCCCACCGAGTTCAACGCCAACGTGGCGCTGGGCAGTACCGCGTTTGGGCTGGCGGCGTTGTTCATCTCCTGGCTGGTGTACGGCCAGAACCCGCGCCAGACCGCCAAAGAAAAAGACCCGCTTGAAAAAGCCTTCCCCGGTATTTTTGCCGGCATGAACGCCAAGTGGTGGATCGACGAAATCTACGAAGACCTCATCATCCGGCCGTACCAGAAACTGGCCGCCTGGCTGGCGGATGTGCTGGACTGGCGCTTCTGGCACGACTGGTTCCATGAGCGCGTCATCCGCGACGGCTTCTTTGGCCTCACCCGCTTCCTGGCGCATCCGGTGGACCTGGGCGTGATTGACGGCATCGCCAACGGGTTGGCGCGCGTCACGCAGGGTGGGGCGACGGCGCTCAGCATCTTTCAGACCGGTTTTGTACGCAACTATGCCCTGTGGGTGTTTGTGGGCGTGGTGAGCATTCTGGGCTATCTGATCTTCCGGTAACCCCGGAAAGTTCAAGGACGAGGAACAACGATGGACTTTATTCTGCAACCCCTCAATCTGGTGACCTTCTTCCCCCTGGTGGGCGTGTTGGTGTTGTTGTTCGTGAAGAAAGACAGCGCTGCCCGCTGGATCTCGCTGGTCACTGCACTCATCACCTTTGGCATTTCGCTGTGGATGCTGACCCTGTTCAACCAGAGCAACGGCGGCCTGCAACTGGAGATTAACCAGCACTGGTTCTCCTTTGCCGGCTGGGACATCCGCTACGCCCTGGGCATAGACGGCCTCAGCATCCTGCTCGTCCTGCTCACCACTTTCCTTACGCCCATCGCCATCCTCTCCACCTGGCACGCGGTGGAAGAGCGGGTGCGCGACTTCCAGTTGTTCTTCCTCCTGCTGGAAGTGGGCATGGTCGGCGTGTTCCTGGCGCAGGACCTGTTCCTGTTCTACATTTTCTGGGAGTTCACCCTGATTCCGATGTATTTCCTCATCGGCATCTGGGGCGGCGAGAAGCGCATGTACGCCGCCATCAAGTTTTTCCTCTACACCATGGCCGGTTCCATCCTGATGCTGCTCGCCATCCTGTGGTTGGGCATTCAGCAGGGCACTTTCCACGTGCCCACGCTGGTGGCCATGGGCGGCATTTCGCCATACTACCAGCACTGGTTGTTCCTGGCCTTTGCGGCGGCGTTCGCCATCAAGGTGCCGATGTGGCCGCTGCACTCCTGGCTGCCGGATGCCCACGTGCAGGCCCCCACGGCTGGCTCCGTCATCCTTGCCGGCGTGTTGCTGAAGATGGGCACGTACGGCTTCCTGCGTTTCAACCTGCCGTTGTTCCCGGCGGCCGCCGAGCGCCTCGCCCCGTTCATGGCCACGCTGGCGGTCATCGGCATCCTGTATGGCGCGGCGGTGTCGTTCAGCCAGACGGATGTCAAGAAGCTGGTGGCCTATTCCTCCATCAGCCACCTCGGCTTCGTGGTCTTGGGCATGTTTGCCCTTAACGAGCAGGGCATCGCCGGCGCGATTTTGCAGATGGTCAACCACGGCATCAGCACCGGCGCGTTGTTCCTCATCGTCGGTTTCATTTACGAGCGCCGCCACACGCGTGAGCTGGACCAGTTCGGCGGGTTATGGAAGGTGATGCCGGTGTATGCCGTGCTCACTCTCATCGTCAGCCTGTCCTCGATGGGCCTGCCGGGCCTGAATGGCTTCGTGGGCGAGTTCACAATCCTGCTCGGGGCCTGGGGCGCGGGGAACGGCCCGCTGGGTTCGTATCTGTATGCCGCGCTGGCCGCCCTCGGCGTCATCCTGGCGGCGGTGTATATGCTCTTCATGTTCCAGAAGATGTTCCTCGGGCCGGTAACCAACAAAAAGAATGAGGGCTTGGCAGATTTGAGCCGCCGCGAAATCCTCATCCTCATCCCGCTGCTGGTCTTCATCTTCTGGATTGGTCTGTATCCCAAACCGTTCTTCGGGCTGATTGGCGCCAGCGTCGAAAGCCTGGCGGCGATGTTCAGCGTCGTCCATTGAGAAGGCGATTATGGCCCCGGTAAATCTTAACGACCTCCTGACCATCCTGCCCGCGGTCTTCATCGTGGTGTGGGCCTGCGTCCTGCTGCTGGTGGATGCGTTCGCCGGCGCGCTGGGCAAGCGCCTCACGCCCTGGCTCACCGCGCTCGGGTTGGTGGTGGCGCTGGTGCTGGACGTGAGCGCCGCGGGCGTGCAGGCCTCGGCGTTCAACGGCATGCTGGAAGTGGACGGGTTTTCCCACGCCATCAACGTGCTGGTGCTGGGCGCAGGCCTGCTGTCTTTCTTCGTGTCGTATGACTATCTGAATCGCCAGGGCATCGCCAAAGGCGAGTATTACATCCTTATGCTGTTCTCCATCAGTGGCATGATGCTGATGGGCGCCGCGGCGGATTTGATTGTTGTTTTCCTGGCGGTGGAGTTGTTGTCCATCCCGCTGTATATCCTGGCAGCGTTTGCCCAACCGGAGCCGAAGTCCGAAGAGGCCGGGTTGAAGTACTTCCTGCTCGGCGCGTTCGCCGGCGGTTTCCTGCTGTACGGTGTGGCGCTGGTGTACGGCGCGACCGCCAGCACCCGGCTTTCTGAAATTGTGGCGGCCGTGGCGGCGGGGTTGGAAAACCCCATCTTCCTGCTGCTGGGCGCGGCGCTCATCCTCATCGGTCTCGGGTTCAAAGTGGCGGCGGTGCCGTTCCACATGTGGACGCCGGACGTGTACGAGGGCGCGCCCAGTTCGGTCACTGCCTTTATGGCGGTGGGCGCCAAGGTGGGTGGTTTTGCCGCCCTGCTGCGCGTGTTCATCGTAGCGTTTCCGTCACTGGGCGTGGACCTTGCGCCAGTGCTCACCGGCGTGGTAGCCGCCACCCTCATCGTGGGCAATGTGGCCGCCATCGCCCAGCGCAATATCAAGCGCCTGCTGGCGTACTCGTCCATTTCGCATGCCGGGTTCATCCTCATGGCCATCGTGCCGTATGCCGATGACGCGGTCCACCGGGATACCGCGGCCGCCGCGCTGTTCTATCTGCTGGCCTTCGCGTTGACTTCGTTTGGTGCGTGGGCGGTGGTGATGACGCTGGAGCGCGCCGAGGGCAAAGGACTCGAACTGAGCGACTATGCCGGCCTGTTCCGCAAGTATCCGGCGCTGGCGCTTGCCATGCTGGTATTCATGCTGTCATTCGCCGGGGTGCCGCCCACGCTGGGCTTTGCCGGCAAGTTCTTCCTGTTCCGCGCCGTGCTGGAAGGCGGCTATGTGGGGCTGGCGGTGCTGGGGGTGCTTACCTCGCTGGTCTCGGCGTACTACTACCTGCGGGTCGTGGTGATAATGTTCATGGAAGAAGGCAAACCGCAGGCCGCCGGCAGCCCATTGCTGAACCTGACAACTGGACTGACCGCCCTGGGCACGGTCGGGCTGTTCTTCTTCAGCCAACCCCTGCTGGACTGGGCGACCAACGCACTGCTGCGACTGTTCTAAACGAACCCACTTGATTTCGAGACGCCTCGCTTTGCGGGGCGTTTTGTTTTCACCGGCAGGGCTAACTGGCCGGGTTAGAATTGCCGGGAACTACTTGCCCGCGTGGTTCGTTCTTGAATTACCCGCACCCCGAAGGAGCTGACCGATGAACCGACCTAAGCCTGTGCTGATACTGGGGCTGGCGTGCCTGCTGGCGGCCTGCACCGCGCCAACGCCCGAACCCACCCCGACCCTTCCACCGCCCACCGCAGTCCCCGCCCCCAGCGCGACGCCTGCCCCGCTGCCGGGAATGACCTTCGAAGACCTCGAAAGCGATATGGTGGATTGTGTTGCGTTGCTCGGCGCGCAGGACCCCCAGGGTGACCTGGTGACAGCGCGCGCCGCGCTCGAAGCCGACCACCTCTACCTCGAGGCCAACACCGCCGCGCCGTTGGAAAGCCTGTATGGGTTCACCATCCAGGTGCAGGTCTATTCAGGCTCTGATGAGGGCGTGTTTTCCTGGGACGTGCGCGAAAGCGTGGTGCAAAGCGGCGAAGTGGGGCTGGCCGATGGCGGTCTGCTGGACTTGCAGCCAATTGGGTTTGAGATGACGTTTGAACCCGCCGAAGGGCAGCTGGTGCTGCGCCTGCCGTTCGAACGGCTGCAACCCCCGTATGCGTTCGTGCTATTGCGCACCTATTTCAGTTCGCGCGCCGGACGGCCGCAATTGTGCGATACCCTGGACCTGATTGGCATCCATACGCTGACGCCCTAGGGAATTCTGCGCCGGATGCTATAATTTCCGCCATGACCCCCATTCGGGCGTTGATCTTTGACCTGGATGGCCTGATTGTGGACACCGAGACGCCGGACTACGAGGCCTGGCAACAGGTGTACCACGACCACGGCCAGGACCTGCCGCTGGAAAAATGGGCCAGCATTGTGGGCGGGACTGGCGCGTCCGATTTTGACCCGTGCGACTATCTGGAAGAACAGGCTGGCGGGCCGGTGGACCGTGAGGCCATCTGGATTAGACGCCGCAAGTACTACGTCGAACGGCTGGACAGTCAGGACTGCCTGCCGGGTGTGTGCGACCTGATTGCCAATGCCGAATTGATGGGTCTGAAGATGGCGGTGGCGTCTTCCTCGCCGGAGAACTGGGTGGTGGGGCACCTGCGCCGCCTGGCGATTTTGGAGAAATTCGCCTGCATCTGCACGGCGGATGACGTTGAAAAAACCAAGCCCGACCCGGCGCTCTTCCTGGCCGCGGCGCACGACCTGGATGTTTCCAATACCGAGGCAATCGTGTTTGAGGATTCGCCCAACGGTGTGCTGGCGGCCAACCGGGCGGGGATGTATGTGGTGGCAGTGCCGAACGCCGTGACGCGCCAGTTGGACTTGAGTCATGCCAACGAGGTCATGGAATCGCTGGTGGGGCTGGATCTGGACGCGCTCATGGCGCGGGCGGCCCAAAATGAAAATTGACTCGAATAAAGACAGATGAAGACCTCAAAAATCTGCTAAAACTACAGGTATTGCAGGTTATTTCTCACCCTTGGAGATTCCATGCCGAACAAACGTCTCATCACTGCCGAACATCTCTATAACTTTGAGCAAATCACCAGTCTGGATATCAGCCCCGACGGCACGAAGGTGGTCTATGCGTTGCAAACGGTGGACCGCGCTACCGAAAAGAAATCCACCCAGCTGTGGCTGGCCGGGCGTGGCGCGCCGCGGCAACTGACATTTGGCAAGCACACCAACACCGCGCCAAAATTCTCACCGGATGGCAAGACCCTGGCCTTCCTGTCGACTCGCACCGGTGATGAAATGCAAATCCACCTGCTGCCGATGGAGGGCGGTGAAGCGCGGCCGCTCACCACGCTCAAGGGCAGCATTGGCGATTTTCACTGGTCGCCGGATGGCGATTCGTTCCTGGTGGAGTTCACCAAACAGGACAAAGACGAAGCCGAACGCGAGGCCGATGAAAAGAAAAAGAAACTCGGTGTGGTTGCCCGCCATTACACCCGCATGTTCTATAAATACGATGGCGCAGGATTCTTCGGCCATGAGCAACAGCACCTGTGGATGGTGAACGCCCGCACCGGCAAGGCCACACAAATTACCGAAGGCGACGAGTACGGCGAAGGACAGGCCGCCATCTCGCCGGACGGCAAAACCATTGTTTTCGTTTCCAACCGCTACCCGGACCCTGAGTGGTCCGGCGGCGACCTGTTCACCGTCTCCACCAAAGGCGGGCGGATTAAGAAACTCGAAACCTACTACGGCGATAAGTTCCTCCCGAGTTTCTCGCCGGATGGCAAGTGGGTTGCCTTCCTCGGCAACCAGAGTGACTGGGACAATGCCTATCTGTGGATTGTGGCGGCGGACGGCAAGAGCAAGCCGCGCAACCTGACCCGCAAATGGGATATGGATGCCCAGGTGCTGGGCGCGCACGATGTCTCCCCGGCCGCCACCATGCGCCCCACGTGGAGCCCGGACGGCACGCGCATCTACTTCCAGGTGGGGGAGCACGGCAGCGCCTACCTGAAAGCCTATAACCTGAAGACCAACAAACTGGAAGATGTCATCACCGACAGGGGTGAGGTGGGGGCCTATGCCTTCAGCGCCGATCACAAACGGCTGGCCTACTTCTTCGGCACGATTGACGACATCAATCAGGTGCATCTGCGTGAGATGGCGACGGGCAAGACCCGCCAATTGACCAAAACCAACGCGTGGATTAAGCGCCTGGACCTCGGCAAGATTGAGGAAGTGTGGTTCAAGGGCACTCACAAGAAAGACCTGCAGGGCTGGATACTCAAGCCGCCCGGCTTCCGCCCCGGCCGCAAGTACCCCACCATCATCGAAATCCACGGCGGGCCGCAGGCGCAGTACGGCTGGCGTTTCTTCCATGAATTCTATTACCTGGCGTCACAGGGCTATGTGGTGGCGTTCAGCAACCCGCGCGGCGGCCGCGGCTACGGCCGCGACCACATCAAAGCCATCCGCCATGCGTTTGGCACGGTGGATTACGATGACGTCATGACCTTCACCGACCTGGTGGAGAAACAGCCCTACGTGGACAAAGCGCGCATGGGCGTCACCGGCGGCTCCTATGGCGGCTTCATGACCGCATGGATCATCGGCAAGACCAACCGCTTCAAGTCCGCCGTCGTGCAGCGCGCCGTTACCAACTGGGTGAGTTTTGTCGGTAACAGTGACCTGAACTGGTACTTTGAACGCTGGATGGGCAATGGCCCGCCCTATGAGAGCGAAGCGATGCTGAAGAAGTACTGGCGGCAGTCGCCGATTTCGCTGATGGGCAAGCATGTCAAGACGCCCACGCTTATCACGCACAGCCTGATGGACCAGCGCGTGGAGCACGAGCAGGGCGAGCAGTTGTATATCGCCCTCAAGCGCATGGGCGTGGAAAGCGAACTGGTTCTGTTCCCCGAATCGCCGCATGGCCTCTCGCGCGTCGGCCGCACCGACCGCCGCATCGTGCGTCTCAATCACATCCTGCGCTGGATGGATAAGTATTTGAAAAAATAGGGGCAATGAGGCCACGAGTTGCCGGGGGCATGAGGCACAGACCAAATAGAAACAGGCCGCCCATTCGGGCGGCCTGTTTGTTCTCTAGTAGGGGCACGACGAAAGTTGCGGAGCAACTCATGTGCCCCTACTGTTTCACTCGTAGCGCAGCGCCGCGACCACATCCATCTTCGCTGCCTGGCGGGCGGGAATCAGCCCGGCCAGCGCCCCGAAGATGAGGCCGGTGGCCAGCCCGGCAATCAGCCCGGCGATCGGGAACGAATACGACATCGGGAAGAAAGCGTCCATCGCCACCACCCACGAGTAGCCGAGGTACAGGCCGCTGAGCAGGCCCATGCCGGTGCCGATGCCCGCCAGCAGCAGCGCCTCGGCGGTGACCATGCGCCGCACCTGGCGGCGGGTGGCGCCTACCGCGCGCAGCATGCCGATCTCACGTGTGCGCTCGATGACGCTAATGGTCAGTGTGTTGAGCATGGCGATCAGCGAAGGCACGGCCAGGAAGGCCAGCAGGAAGTACAGCGCGCTGAAGACTGCGTTGAGATAACCCAGCATCTGCTCCACATAGGCGCGCCCGGCGATAGTGTTGAACTGCGGGTAGTCGTGCATGATGGCGCGAATCTCGGTGTCCACTGTCTCGGCTTCAGCTCCCTCTTCAAGATTCAGCTGGATGAGCACGTCCTCGGCACGGCCGAAGTCTGCGGCCATGTTGGCCTGCGAGATGAATGCCGTGGTGACTTTGGCGTTGAACATATCCGCGGCCACGGCGACGATGCGGTAGGATTGCACGCCGTCCGGCGTGGCGAGTTCGAGCGTGTCGCCCAGTTCGGCGCCGGTGGCCATCAGGAACGCGCCGTTCACAATCATGGCACGTCCGGCGGCGAGGACTTCGTACGCGCTTTCGTCGCCTTCCTGGAAAGCCATGCCACTCACCTGCGGGTAAATGGCCGGGTCGATGCCCAGGAGGGAGATGGCGACGCCGTCCGAGGCGCTGCCGGCAAAGCGGGTGGTGGCTACCGGCCCCACGCCGTCGATGGCGGACAGTTCTTCGGCCAACCCCGCGCTCGCGCCCACATTGTTGGCCCACAGGCCAATTGAAGGCGGCACCATCAGGTAGTCACTGCCCAGGTTTTGCCGTAGCACGTCGGTCATCGTGCCGGTCATGCTCGTCAGCACGGCGCCGACCGCCACGATGACGGCCAGGCCGATCATGGAAGCGCTGGCCGTGGTGGCTACCCGCGCCGGTTGGCGCAGCATGTTGCCGCGCGCCACTTCGCCGGTGCCCTCGCGGGCATACAGCCGGCCCAGCAGTACGCTGAACATATCCGTGACCGGGCGCACGATGGCCGGGGCAAGGAAGACGAGGCCGATGAGGAACACGAAACCTCCGGCAGCAATCATCGCCTCCTGCCCGACGAAGAGCATGATGATGGAAGCCAGGACCAGCAGCGCGCCGACCCAGAAGCCGCGGCCGCGTTCGCGCTCAAAATCTGCCTGTGCGCTGGTGGGGCGTAGGGCTTCCAGCGGGGTGATGCGGCTGGCGCGCACGGCGGGCAGGATGCCCGCCACAACGGTGACGCCGATGCCCATGACGATGGAGAGCAGGACAATGCCGGGGCTGACGACCGGGTTGTCCAGCCGGATGTTGACGAAGGCACTGATGGGCCCCTCGGCGGCCTTCAGGATGCCGACCCCGAGCAAATAGCCCAACGCAAGGCCCACTATCGTTCCAAGCACGCCTTGAATCAAACCCTCGGCGATGAACAGGCCCAGGATGGTGCGGCGCGAGGCGCCCACTGCCCGCAGCATGCCGATATCATGCTGGCGTTCCATAAGCACGGTGCGGAAGGTGTTGTGAATGATGAAGCCGCCCATGAACAGCGCCATGACGCCAAACATGCTCAGGATGGCCTGACTCATCTGCAGCACTGCAAAGACGTCCGTGCCGCTGGACAGCGCGCCGATTGTATAGGACGAACCTAGCTGGGATTGAATTTCGGCGGCGACGGCGTCGCGGCCCTCCTGGTCGGCGGCATCCAGCGCGACGTTTACGTCGATGGATGTAATGCGTCCCGGCTGACCGCTCATTTCTTGGGCGGCGGAAAGGGTGGTGTAGACCTCTTCGTTGCCGGGCAGGGTGCGCGGCGGAAGAATGCCAACCAGGGTCAGGTCGGTGAGGCCGTTGACGCTGGGCAGTGTGAGGGTGTCGCCAACGGTAAGCAACTGGGCATCCGCCAGAGATTGGCTGATGACGGCAGCGTTTGTATCGCCGGATTGCAGGAAGCGGCCGCTGGAGATGGGGAAGGCGCGCAGGGTCTGGACGGCGTCCGGGTCCATGCCCACGAGTTGGATGGCGGTGATGCGGTCTGGGCTGTCGGGGTCGTTGTCCAAGAAGTCAGCGCCGAGGTTGAAGATGCGCGTGAAGGATGGCGCGACCGCGCTGATTTCTTCGATGCCTTCCAATCGGGACATCACGGCCGGGTCGAAGGCGTCGCCCGAGACGCTGGAGATGGAGAAATCCACCACGCCGGCGGCGGCCTTCATGTTGGCTTCCATAGCCTGCATCATGCTGGGCAGGATAATGTTCATCCCGAACAGAATGACCACGCCGAAGACGATGGCAAGGGTGGTGAGGAAGGTGCGCAGTTTGCGGCCGCCGAGGTAGCGGGACGCGAGCATAAGGTTGAGATTCATGGGATTAGCCTTTCTTCTTGACTCCCCCTCTCCATGCAATGGAGAGGGGGCCGGGGGGTGAGGCCGGGTTTAATTCGCCAGCTTCGTCATGCGCTCGGCGACCATCTCGGCGTTCTTGCCGTTCTTCTGTTCCAGCAGGGTTTCATCAATGACTTTGCCGTCCTTGAGGAAGATGATGCGGTCGGCATAGGCAGCGATGCGCGGGTCGTGCGACACCATCACCACGGTGCGGCCATATTTCTGGCTCACATCCCGCAGCAGGGCGGCGATCTCATCGCCGGAGCGGGTGTCCAGGTTGCCGGTGGGCTCGTCGGCCAGCACCAGCTTGGGCTCGGACACCAGGGCGCGGGCAACTGCCACGCGCTGCTGCTGGCCGCCGGAGAGCTGGTCCGGCCGGTTCGCCAGGCGGTCGGCGAGGCCGAAGCGCGTGAGCCACTCGGTGGCTTTGACCTTGGCTTCGTCCGGTTTCACGCCATCCAGCATGATCGGCAGGGCGGCGTTCTCCACCGCGCTCAACACAGGCAGCAGGTTGAAAAACTGGAACACGAAGCCCATCTCGCGTCGGCGCAGTTCGGTGAGCGCGTCGTCGGTCATTTCGGCGATGTCCTGGCCGTTGATGAGCACTTTGCCGCGAGTGGGGTGGTCCAGCCCGCCCAGCAGGTGCAGCAGGGTGCTTTTGCCGCAGCCGCTGGGTCCCATGACGGCAACGAACTCGCCTTCGGCGGCATGGATGTTGATACTGTCCAACGCGGTGACGGCGGTGTTCCCGCTGCCATAGATCTTGGTGAGGCCTTCGGTCTTGACGGTGTTCATGGTGTTCTCCTTGGTTGGATGATGTCTCAGTCAGTTTTCTTTTTCGGGCGGCCGCGGCGGCGCAGTTCCGGTTCCCGCAGCGGCTGGCCCTTCACGTCTTCGAGGCGGGACTCGGTGATGTCCAGCCAGCGCAGGTCGGCTTCCAGGTGCATGATGGCCTTGTCCAGCAGTAGAATCTGGGCCATCTCGCGCCGCGGGTCGTACCGGTCGCGCAGGGCGGTGGCAGCGTGCAGTTCCTGGTACAGCGCCGCGCGCTGCGTCTGGAGCAGGCGGCCGGGGTCGGCCTCGCCGCTGGCCAGCGCCACCATCAGCTTGACGAAGAACTCGTCGCGCTGGTGTTCCTGCGGCACGCCGCGGGCGAACCAATCGTGCAGGGCGGCCAGCCCCGCTTTGGTGATGCCGTAAACGTTCTTCTCGGCATCGCCGTTGGGTTGCTGGCGCACCAGCCCGGCTTCTTCCAGCCGGTTGAGCGTGGAGTACACCTGGGCGGGTTTGAGCGCCCAGTTCGTGTCTCCGCCTACCACGGCTTCAAACGCGGTGTACAGTTCGTAGCCGTGCCGGGATTTCTGGGCCAGCAGACCCAGGATGGCATTGCGCACGGACATGGTCAGCCGCGCTTCTTATTCATGGGGGAGGGAGTGGTTCGTTGAATCTTCGCTCTCCTTGGGGTTCCCGGCACGGATTGGCCGCTGAAACCCTAAATACTAACTCAGTTAACAATAAATCAGGGAAATAATATACAAGTTACTATTTTTTGTCAAGGGTGTTGGGCCACGCGTGAAACAGGTCAGACTCTTGAGAACCAGTTATCATTATCGTATGTCATAGCCAACTCCGCCGCTTCCGCCTTTCACCTATCGAATAACCAATAACTAAGCATCGATTTTCCCCCATGTCCCACCTGCGAAGCCTTGACCTGCGAATGTTAGACTCCGACACCGGATTCCCGTTCAATCTGCCGTTGTTCCAGAACTGGGCCGCGTTGGATGTGGATACGCCGGTGACGTTCTTCGTGGGTGAAAATGGCACGGGCAAATCGACATTGATGGAAGGGTTGGCGTTGGCCGCGCAGAGCATCACCGTGGGCGCGGAAGGCGCCGGGCGCGACCAGACGCTGGCGCATGTGCGCCGGCTGGGCGACGCGCTGAAGTTGAGCTGGAACAAGCGCACCCGCAAGGGCTTCTTCCTGCGGGCTGAAGATTTCTTCGGCTACGTGAAGGCGCAGAACCAACTGAAAGCTGAAATGCAGGACGACCTGGCGCGGGTGGATGAGGAATACGAGGGCCGCTCCGACTATGCCAAGGCGCTGGCCCGCATGCCGCACGCCGGCCAACTGGGCGAGATGGGCCGCCGCTACGGCCCAGGGTTGGACGCCCGCTCGCACGGCGAGTCGTTCCTGGCGTTGTTCCAGGCGCGCTTTGTGCCCGGCGGCCTCTACCTGCTGGACGAACCCGAGGCGCCGCTTTCGCCCCTGCGCCAACTCACCCTGCTGGCATTGATGAAAGACATGGTGGCGCAGGACGCGCAGTTCATCATCGCCACGCACTCGCCGATTCTTATGGCCTTTCCGGAAGCGCGCATTCTGTCGTTTGACACGTTGCCGGTGAAACCGGTGGCCTATGACACGCTGGAGCACGTCACCCTCACGCGTGATTTCCTGGCCAACCCGGGCGCGTTCCTCAACCGGTTATGACCGCTCGTATTCCCGAAACGCTGGCAGACATCACCCCGGCCTGGCTCTCGGCCGCGCTGGGCGCACCGGTCGAAACGGTCATGGCCGAAAATGCCAACGCCACCACCGCCGATGCCGCCCGCCTGCGGCTGACCTATGCGCCGGGCGCCGCGCCCGACCTGCCCACCCATGTCTTTTTCAAGGCCAGCCAGCGGCGCAACGAAACTCTCTTTTACCAGCACATCGCGCCGCACATGCCGGACGCTCCCGTTCTGCCCGCGCTGGCCGCCGGATACAACGATGAGCAGGAGCGCGGTTTTGCCCTGCTGCCGGATGTGAGCGAAACGCACAGCGACGGCGAGGGGCTGGGCGGCGTGCCGGACGAAGTGAAGGACGCCGCATGGCTGGCGCTGGCCGACATCCATGCCCGCTGGTGGGCGCAGACCGAATCGCTCCTACCTATTT
This sequence comes from Anaerolineae bacterium, assembly GCA_004297445.1. GTDB lineage: Bacteria > Chloroflexota > Anaerolineae > Anaerolineales > UBA11579 > SCUK01. Next base: position 66,324 of record SCUK01000009.1, read on the forward strand.
CGGAAGACATCTATGCCTTTGTGTTCAGCGTGGCGCGCGATGGCTATGCCGCGTTTGCCGAAGCGGCCGCCGAGACGCTGACGCAGGAAACCGCAGTGCTGTATGACCGCCTGTTGGCGGGATGGCCGTTCCCCGCACTGACCCAGCGGCTGGCAACCGCCCCGCTGACCGTGGTGCACGGCGACCCGCACTATGGCAACCTCCTCCTGCCACGCCGGCCGGGCGGAACCCTGCTGTGGGTGGACTGGGCGGTGTGGCATCTCAATCTGGCCGCCAGCGACGTGTCCTATATGCTGGACTGGCAAGTGGAAAGTGACCTATCGCGCATCCGGCTGTATCATGACCGGCTGACCTCCCACGGCATTGCCTACTCGTGGGCCGAGTTTGAGCGCGATTACCGGCTGACGGCGCTGGCCCACCTGGTGTGGCCGCCGTTCTGGCAGTCGTTCGGTCTGCCGGAGCGCATCTGGAGCGAGACCCTTAAGAGCATGGGGGAGCGGGCGGCCGCAATGGGGCTGGCGGAGTTGTTGGGGTAAAGGAATACGTATGTAGCTAATGTAGGGGTCGAGCTCAGCTCGCCCCACAAAGATGCCCACACCCAAAACAAAGACACCCGATCTCTAATGACTCCGTCAGGAGACTCGAAACCGGGTGTCTTAATCTGTCTTAGATTAACGAGGTGAATCTACTCACTGACCAGCGGTTGCTCGGCGAGGCGAACCAGCACCGCCCGCGCTGCGTCCAGCACGTCATCGGCGGTGATGTCTACATCCAGGCCGTGGCCCTTCACCCACACCACTACGTTGTGGAAACGGAACGCCACATGATAGGACAGGGTGGTCAGGCTGGTGGCCGGGTCGAAGCGGTCATTGACCCACATCAGGCACTCCTGGCCCAGGTCGCAGCCGTCCTTCAGCCACTCGGTGGGGGCACGCTCCGGGTCGGTGTAGGCCCAGAACCACTCCGGGCTGAGCGCCTGGGATGCGCCGTCGTTGGTTTCGAACACGTCAATCGTGCTGAACCAGCCGGCCGGGGCGATCTCATTGCTTGTGGTGCGCTTCAGGCGCGTTTCCCAGCCATCCACGCGGCCGGTGGCCGAAACATACTGCTTGCCCTGCAGTTCACCCGCCGCGCCGATGTACTCGCGGTTGCTCACGCGGCCGGTCTCACCCTCCGGTCGGTAATAGGCGGTGGGCAGGTCGGTGGGCAGCAGGACGTACTGGTCCTGTACGCGGATGAACGCGTTGGGCGCCAGGACATCGCCGCCCCCGATGCTGAGAGTGTCGTGCGCCTGCTCGGCGCCGCTGGCGACGCGGTCCGCCACAGTGGATAGGCCGCCGGCGAATACAGCCAGCCCGCCAGTGACCGCCCAGAACACCAGCAGGGCCAGCAACAGGAACGCGAAAAGGAGGACGGCGATAAGGCCGGCTTTGGCGGCGCGGCCGCTGCCGGGACGGGGTTGGGTATCAACTGCCATGGGAAAGCTCCTTCCTCGAATCAGAGAACCAGGAATCAGCCTGCCACGCGGCAGGTTGCAGCCGAAAACGAAGTCCTAATGGAAGTATTACGCCCCCGTGAGTACTATACGTAGGAGACGCCCGACCGCGCGGTCGGGCGTCTCTTTGCTCAGACTGCCTTGTGGCGATTATTGGAAAGCGGTCGCCAACCCTGCCATGAACTCCTGAATCGGCAGCAGCAGTGCATCCAGAGCGCTACCCTCCGATTCGGCAGTTCCAACAACACCGGCCTCCTGGTTGTCACCTTGTGCGACGTCAGCCTGCTCATCTGCGGTAAAACTGGCGGCGAACACATCGCCTTCGCCGAACCCCGCAGTGTCTTGCACACTGGAGGCTTCCTGCTGCCAGTTCGCCAGAGCGGCCAGCCCCACGAGGGCGACAGCGCCCAACGCCAGCACTGCCAGGGTTATCAACCCGGCACGGCGGCCTGTAGCTTTCTTTCCTGCCTTCGGTTTTGCACCCATTCTTCGCTCCTTTCAGGTTGCGGATAGCACAGCCATCCGGCGCAGCGCATTTCTCTGCGCACTCCATACGCTGTTCTGTGCCACCCAACTCTCAAAACGAAGGAGGGGTAGAAATCGTTATCGATCTTTAGTAGGATTAATACCTGCTGCGGATGGAGTGTGCTCAGGGAGCGAGGACGAACACCTCAACGGCCGCACTCTTGCCTTTGAGATCCAGACTGCGTTGTTCAATGGCCGCGGATTGCAATTCGAGCGGCATTGCGGCGCGGCTCACCAGGATTTCCCCGGCGGCGGCGGAAGAAGACAGGCGGGCCGCCACATTGGGCGGGTCTCCCAGCACAGTGATGTCTGTGGCGCGGCTGGCGTCCCCCACCGCGCCGATGAATGCCACTCCGGTGTGCACGCCTACCCCAACCGGAATCCAGGGGTCGCCCGTGCCGCCATGGCCGGTGGCGCGCAGCAGGTCGCGGGCGGCCTCAATCGCGCGGCGTTTGTGGTCCGGCCCGGCAAAACCGGGAATGAACATCCCGGCCACCTGGTCGCCGACCAGCTTATCAATCAGTGCATCATGGCGGATGAGGATTTCCCCGGCGGCGGCGAAGAAGCGGCTGATGAGCACGCTGAAGGCGGAGGGGCCAAGCCGCTCGGCCAGCGGGGTCGAGCCGCGCACATCAGCAAAGAGCAGGGTGACTTCAACCTCCGCGCCGCCGATGACGGCGCTGGCGTAGTCATAGCACTGGCGGCAGAGTTGTGGGCTGAGGCGCGACGGGCCTTTGCCCATCAGGCGCATCAGCGGCGCGCCGATGCCGTGGTAAGGGGCGTTGCAGAATTTACACCGGGGGCCATCCGGCAGCATGCGCCAGACGTGGCGAAAATTGCGGATGGGCAGCGGCGGGGCTTCGCCCGTGAGCAGGCCGTGCCACCATTGCTGCGGCGAGAGTTTCTCTTTGGCCAAGGCTCAGCCTCTCGGCAGTTGAGGTTTAGGCGAGCGCTTCGCCGTACAGTTTTCGATGGACTACGCTCAGGGCGCGCACCTGCTCTGCGGCATGATAGGACGAGCGCACCAGTGGCCCGCTTTCCACCCATTGGAAGCCGATGCCCAGGCCGTACTCTTTCAGTTCGGCGAATTCGTCCGGAGTCACGTAGCGGTCAATCGGCAGGTGTTTCTTGCTGGGCTGCAGGTACTGGCCAAGGGTCAGGATGTCCACACCCCATTCGCGCTGGTCGTCCATCACCCGCTTCACTTCGTCCAGCGTTTCGCCGAGACCCAGCATGATGCCGCTCTTGGTCAGCACATCCGGATCCAGTTTCTTGGCGTTGGAAAGGGTGGCGCGCGCCCACTCGTAGTTGTCCTGCGGCTGCACCTGCTTGAACAGGCGCGGCACCGTCTCCACGTTGTGATTGAGGATTTCGGGGCGGGCGGCCATCACGATGTTCAGCGCTTCGATGCTGCCCTTGAAATCCGGGATGAGCACTTCGATGGAACAGCCGGGCTGCATTTCGCGGATTTTGCGGATGACCATGGCGAAGATTGGCGCGCCGCCGTCTCGGCGTTCATCACGGTTCACGCTGGTGATGACCGCATGGCGCAATTTCATGTTCGCCACCGCCTGCGCCACTCGCTGCGGTTCGAGCCAGTCCATCAGGTTCGGCAGGCCGTGCTTGATGTCGCAGAAGCCGCAGGTGCGAGTGCACACGTTCCCAAGCATCAGGAAGGTGGCGGTGCCGCTGCCCCAGCACTCGCCCATGTTCGGGCACATGGCTTCCTCACAGACGGTGTGCAGCTCTTTGCTGCGCATCAGCGTCTTGAGGTTCTCGTAGGTCTCGCCGGAGGGCGCCTTCACCCGAATCCAGTCCGGGCGGCGTTTGGGGGTGGTATCAACCTCGTCCAGGCGGACGCGGTCGCGGGTGGGTGTGTTTGCCATATTGTTAATTGTACCGCGCCAGCAGGAATACCGATCTCGCTCGAAGTTCGTCAGGGACTGGACAATACCCCTGCGCTATTTGAGCGCGCGAATCCGGAAATAGGTCGCCAGCGCGGCCAGCAGGCCGATGAGAATGGAGGCAATTTGGGACGGATTGTAGAGGCTCCAATCGGGCGTGCAGGCGTTTGGCGGGCAGAAGACGGCGAGGACGGAAAGCGGCGCCAGCACACTGATGAACAGAGTGATTCCAATCAGAGCCCACAGGTTGCCCCGGCTGGTCCCGGCCTGCACCCGCAGCAACACGAACAGCCAGACTGTGGTTGCGAGCGAATACCAGATAGCAGACATCGAAACCGAAGCCGGCGTGGGGGCCGGCACATGAAACCCGGCATTGGCATCCAACAGCGACCGGTAAACGAACAGAAAGATAGACACGATGGACAACAGGTTCAGGGTTTGGGGGCGGGAAAGCCAGGCATTCATTTCATCCTCCACGGGTTAGCGATTAGTGGCATTAACCCGCACCATCACCGGAAGTCGCGCCGCCCTCGATTACAATTTTCCCATTCGAGGAGACGTGCCATGACCGCCGAAGCCAAACCCGATTTCGTCCAGGACCTCATGACTCTGCCGCGCGTGCTGTATGCCAAACTCAGCCCGGACCGCCGCTGGGTGGCCTACGAGTGGCTCAACGCCCACGAGAACTGCGATGTGTTCGTCGTCCCCACCGATGGTTCGGCCGCGCCGGTGGCGCTCACCCACACGCCGGAATACACCGGCCTGCTGTACTGGACGCCCGACTCGCGCGCCGTCATCGTCAATGAAGACCACGACGGCGATGAAGCCGTCGCCCTCTACCGCGTAGATATCGAGAAACCGCTCGAAATGCAACGCCTCACCGAAGACCGCCCGCCGTTCTACCTGCGCGGCGGCCAATTGCTCAAAGACGGCAAAACCCTGCTGTATTCCGCCAACTACGATTTTGATAAAGGCGAAGCCCTCGAACCTACGTGGGTGTACCTGCATGACCTGGAAAGCGGGGCGCGGCGCGTCATCGCCCGGCCGACCAAACCCGCCTGGGTCCATCCCGAAGCCAACAAGGCCGGCACGCACGTGCTCTACCCGCGCGCCGACCGCCACGCCGCCGGCCGCCAGTTCCACCTGATTGACCTTGAAACCGGTCAGGATATGGAACTGCTCAACTTCGGCGACAAATTAAAGACCTACGCCCGCTGGCTGGATGACACGACCGTGGCGTTTGTGGCCGACACCGAAACGCACACCCGCGTGGGGGTGTATGACCTGACGAAACGCCACACCACCTGGCTGATTGACGACCCGGCGCGGGCGATTGAGGACTTCCGCATCACGCCGGATGGGCAACTCGTGGTGGAGGAAATCCAGGACGCGGTGCGCAAGCCGTTCCTGCTGAACGTTGCCAGCGGCGTGGAGTCCCTCTTCCCCGACCTGCCGGGCGGTTTGCGGCCGCTGGGCGTGGCCCTGAACGGACAGTGGGTGGGCATTTATGGCGCGGCCAACCGCCCCCCGGACCTGGTACGTTTCCGCATCGAGGAATCTGACGAGACCACGCTGTTCACGCTGACGCGCATGTGGGAGCGCACGCGCGTAACGCCGGACCAGTTGCGCGCCGCCCGCAGCATCACTTGGGCCGCGCCGGATGGGCTGCAAATTCAGGGGTGGCTGTACAAGGCCACGCCCAACCCGAAGCGCGCCATCCTCTACATCCACGGCGGGCCGACCAGCCACAGCGAGAACGCCTACAACGTGCAGATTCAGTATTTCGTGTCACAGGGGTTCAATGTGCTGGACGTGAACTACCGCGGCAGCACCGGCTTTGGCGTGCCGTATCGCGAAAAAATTAAAGATGACGGCTGGGGCGGCCGCGAGCAGGAGGATATCGCTGCCGCGGCGCAGAAACTGATCGAACTGGGGCTGGCCGAGCCGGGGCGCGTGGGCGTGACGGGCACGTCCTACGGCGGCTATTCGTCCTGGTGCCAGATCACTCGCCAGCCGCGTGACGTCATCGCCGCCGCCGTGCCCATCTGCGGCATGACGGACCTGATCGTGGACCATGACACCACCCGGCCCGACCTGCGTCCCTACTCGGTGGAGATGATGGGCGGCGCGCCGGACGAAATTCCGGACAAGTATGTTGAGCGCAGCCCGATTAACTATGTGCAGGACATTCAGGGCGCGCTGATGATTGTGCAGGGCGGCCAGGACCCCAACGTGACACCGGAGAACATGCGCGTCGTCGTCCGGCGCCTCACCGAACACGACATCCCCTACGAACTGGAAGTATTCGGCGACGAGGGCCACGGCATCGTGCGTCCCGCCAACCGCGTGCGCCTGTATAAAAAGATGACTGAGTTTTTCTCCCGCACTCTTGACGGCTAAGGGGTCTCAGGGGTGGGGAGGAATGGAGCTCCCTGAGGGAATCATAAATATCCTGTTCATTCTTCGCAATCCAATTGGTAAGCCGACGTTCCACCCGGAGACCTGATAGAATCGCGGCATGGTCTATATCTTAATACTTTGGGGATATGCATTTGGCCTATTGTTTTTATACGGACATTTCACATGGCAGGGGGTAAAAGCTGGTTTTCAAATTGATACTGACCTGCCCGTAGTGTTGAAAACGCTGTTGGGCTTTGTTCCGTTGACTGCCGGTGCGCTTGTATGGAATTACTTTTATCGGGTAGGGTCCCTGGTGAATGCTGTGATGGTGTTGGGTGCCTTGATGGGCGCCATCCTCATGCGGCATTCGATAGGCCAGGCGGTGAAAATCGGCTGGGCAACACTAAAATCAACGCCCTGGTGGATAACAGGGCTGATTGCAATGATGCTGTTTGTCGTAGTGTATCGCGCCGCCTATTTCATGTATACGCCAGATACCGGGCTGTACCATGCTCAAGCCGTGCGCTGGGCAGAAGAATACGCCGTTGTGCCTGGGTTGGGCAACTTGCATGGACGACTTGCCACCAATTCCAGCTGGTTCATTACAGCGGCTTTATTGGGTTACAGTACGCTGTCCGTTGGTTTACAGATGTTTTTTCGTGTGACTGGCGGAGCACCGTTTGCGGTGGAGTTACAGGCCTTACTATTTCCCTTTCACCCTGTCAACAGCCTGTTGATTGGTTTGATGATCTTCCATGGCTTTTCGGCGATGGGCGATTGGGTGAAAGGGGCGCGGGGGTATGGAGTATTTTTGCGGATAGTCGCAGCTGTGGCGGCGTTTTACTTGTACCTTGATGACTTTGCGGCACCCAACCCGGATGTACCTGCAGCGCTATTTTTGTGGCTTACCATCCTTTCTTTTACGTATTGGATTGAGCGCAAGCATGCAGGGGATCTGGATGAAAATGCGCTACTGGTGATGTTCTTTGGCGTATTTGCGGTTACTGTCAAACTGTCTGCGCTGCCGGTATTGATATTGCCCCTTTATCTGGTGGTACACAGATGGCGCAAGGGGTGGTTGTGGCTAAGCGCCGGATTATTGGTTTTGTTCTTTCTCCCTTGGTTGGGCCGGTATTATGTCCTATCGGGTTATTTGGTCTTTCCATTGGAAAAGATTGACCTGTTCAACCCGGACTGGAAAATGGGGATGGATGCAGTGCAGGATATTCGTGAGTGGATCTTATCTTGGGGGCGCATTCCGGTATTGGATAAGGATGATGTGCTGGCGATGCCCCTTACTACATGGGTGCCAATATGGTGGGGAAATCTGAGGATATATGTGCGTGTGTTACTCTATCTCTCATTGGGGGCAAGCGCTTTTGCGGCCGTGCGTTTATTCTTGGATGCGCGTGCGAACAGGCTGGCTGTCGTTGGCCGGGCCAGTTGGGGGGCGCTGATGGTCGCCCTTTGGTGTGGGATGGCATATTGGTTTTTCTCCGCGCCAGACCCGCGTTTTGTGATGGGTTTTTTGCTGCCTCTGCTGGGCGTCATGTTGTTGTATGTGGCGGGCGCAGTGCGTGAGACCGGTTGGTTTGGCTGGGTGGTGATTGCACTGGCTGCAGGTGTTGCCGGTCTTTGGGGCTTGAAAACGACCAGTTCCGTTTGGCAGCGCAGGGGTGAGCATTCTGCTGAACAGCGTTTTATTGCGCCAATCGGGTATGTTTCGGGTCGTGTGGAAGGGTTTGTGAGGGATGATGTCGTGGCGCATGAAATCAATGGTTATACAGTGTTTTTACCGCGTGAGGGGGAAGACTGCTGGTATGCGCCATTACCGTGTGTGGTCAATTTGAAAGAGGCTGTTTATTTACGTGGCGACACGTTGCAAGAGGGTTTTAGACTGAATCCCAAACCGTGACTTGACCGCGTTTCCTCCTAACGATAAAATCTCTAGTAATTTGCGGGCGTCGCCAAGTGGTAAGGCATCAGCCTTCCAAGCTGACATCGCGGGTTCGAATCCCGCCGCCCGCTCTTTATGAACACTCTACGAACGCTGTGCCTTGTCCTCGCATTGGGGTTGGGTTCCTGCGTTGCGCCGGTAGCTGTTGAGCCGGATACCCAGGCCGTCACCCTCTACTTCTACAACCCGGCCAACGATGTGGATGACTCCGGCAACATCTTGTGCAGCCCGGCCGGGCTGGTGGCCGTCCTGCGTCAGGTGGACGCGGCCCTCAAAGGCGAAGCCCTGATTCAGGCCACGCTGGACCTGCTCCTCGCCGGCGAACTGACGGCCGAGGAAGTCGAACAGGGCGTCACCACCGAATTCCCGCTGGACGGCGTGACGCTGGAAAGTGTGGCAATGGAGGGCAGTACCCTTTCCCTCACTTTCAACGACCCCAACTTCCAGACCAGCGGCGGCGCGTGCCGCGCGGGCATCCTGTGGGCGCAGGTCGAAGCCACCGCTCGCCAGTTCCCCGGAGTGCCGGACATCCGCGTCCAACCCGACGAAGCCTTCCAACCGTGATGCAACACCCCCGGAGGTTGGCCATCAATTTTCTATCTATTCTTTGTTGCAGACATCTCTAACCATTCGTTTTGTCATTCCGAGCGCAGCGAGGAATCCCATTCCCCACTCTTTTTCAGATCGGCTTATTGGAAATCAACCAACACTCGCGACCTTTCGCTTCCTTCACTGCCTTTCGGGAATATGCAAATTACCTGACCTCACTTCTTTCAGGAGAAACGACCATGAAAATTGATGCCGTCGCCGTGAGTTCCAGCGACTTCACCCGTACTCTCGCCTTGTACCGCGCGCTGGGCTTTGAGTTCCCTGCCTATAGCGAAGAAGAACAGCACATCGAAGCCGTCACGCCGCAAGGCTCGGCGCGCCTGATGATTGACTCCAAATCCCTGATGACCGAGCTAATTGGTGAAGCGCCCCGACCGGGCAATCATTCCGCCTTCGCCATCCGTTACGATTCCCCCGCCGAAGTGGATGCCGCCGCGGAACGCGTCAAGGCCGCCGGATTCACCCTCGCCACTGAACCGTGGGATGCGTTCTGGGGCCAGCGCTACGCCGTCGCCCAGGACCCGGACGGCTACCGGGTGGACCTGTACGCGCCGCTGTAATTTTCCCGCTGCCAAACAAGTATAATAATCGCTTCAGGGGGCCCGTAGCTCAAGGGCAGAGCACGCGGCTCATAACCGCTTGGTTGCAGGTTCGAATCCTGCCGGGCCCACTAAATGTGGGGGTTTCGACCAGTTCGAGACCCTGTATCTGGGGGTGATGGGGTCTCCGAACCCTGTTTTGGTGCAAATATGGTGCAATTGGATACGTCGACCGGGGTCAGAAGCTCGTCCATCAACTCCGCGGCTTCTTCCTGCTTGCTCGGAATCAGATGGCCGTACACATCCAGTGTGATGCTGGCTTTCGCATGCCCCAGTCGCCGCGAGGCGACCAGCACCGGGATGTTGTGATTGAGCATCAGTGATGCTGCGGTGTGCCGCAGGTCATGAAAGCGGATGTGCGGAAGCCCGGATGCTTTCAGGACGGCCCGAAATCCGCGCCGCAGATTGCTGCCAAGTATGGGGGTGCCGACCCGGGTCGGGAACATCATGCCCAGATCCGTCCATCCTTCGCCGGCACCGCCCTGTAGCGCCACAACCGCTTCCCGATGCGCCCGCAGGATTTCTATCGCCTGGTGCCCCAGCACGATAGTGCGGGTGCCGTTGCGAGACTTTGGCCGGCTGAACTCAAACCCGCCGCCCTTGAAGCGCAGAAGTTGCCGCTGCACCTGCAGGAACCGCTTCTCCCAATCCAGGTCGCTCCACTTCAGCCCGATGAGCTCAGACTGGCGCATGCCGGTATGGATGGCCAGGTAGTAGACCGGATAGTACTGGTCATTCAGGGCCAGGGCGGTGTTGAGCAGGACCTGGATCTGGTCTTCGTTGTAGATTTGCATCTCGGTGTGTTCCAGTCGCGGTGGGGTGGTGGGCTTGCACGGGTTGCGGATGATCATCCCCAACCGGAGCGCGTGCATCAGGGCGCTGTTGAGCGTTTTGTGCACCGACCGGACAGCATGGTTGCTCTGGCCGTTCTTGATCTGGTGGTCATATAGCCGCTGGATCAGGTCCGGTTTGATGTCCTTGAGCTGCAGGTGGCCGATGAACGGCAGTACGCCTTTGACAATCGTGCGTTGATACAATGCAACCGTCGCCTTGGAACGTGACGCCTGGATGCTGACCAGCCAGCCGTTGAGGAACTCCTCAAGCGTCATGTCGCCGCCTTCAAAGGTGAAACCCTGATCGATGTGCTGGATCGTTTCTTTGATCCAGGCGCGACACTCTTTTCTGGATTGGCCGGTGAAGTTCAGTCGCCGGCCGTTGAGAGTGACCTGGGCCCGCCAGACGCCGTTGGCGCGCTGGTGGATGGAGCCTTCGTTATTGCCACGTCGTTTTGCCATTTCCTTCTCTCCTTGGTTCTGGAGCAAAAAGGAAAGGCGACACTGCTCTGCCTTATTGAGTTGTTAAGGTGCCGCTTGCCTGCAACTATTCTACAGGATTTGCGGGCAGGATGGCAGAGCAGCATCGGGTTTGTCTAAACCTGAGAGAGAGGTCTGGAAGTGCGCAGGTTGTCCTGGATGAACTGCTCCAGGTCCTGCGGACGAACACGCCGGGCTTTCCCGATGGTGACGCTGGGGATTTCCCCGCGCTGCAGTAGCAGGTAGGCATGGGCCCGGCTGATACTCAGTCGTTCGGCCACCTGGCGGGGTTTCAAAAGTGGACCAAACTTCGGGGTGGGTGGGACAGTGGCTGTCATGGTTAATCTCCTTCGGTAGTGGATGAGTGGCCTGGCACCTGGCTTTCGGGGTCAAAAATGAAACGAGGCCCGCGTTCGCCAGTATCGAATACTGCAAACGTGGGCCTCGTTGGGAGGCTGTGGGACCCTGGCGATTATCCCTGCCAGGGGCTGACGTAGGAACAAACTTGATATTCATTTGTGATTTGGATTTTATATAAATGACTGAATTGTGTCAAGAGGGCCGAACCGAAGTATTTCGCGTAGAAAGGTCACGGACCTGCGCGGGCAATGGAGATTCACCATAACAACGATTGTGAGTCGAGCAGGATTTGTCAGGCTTGGAATTCTTCCAGTAGTTCGTCTGGCGATGTGCTCATCACCCACAGTCCCCCACATGGCATCGGTGACACCAACCTGGCGGGGGAGCTTTTGGGTTGTGAGGATCTAAAGGTTGTCGTTGACCAGATCCGACCCAGGCTGCACATCTTCGGCCATATTCATGAGGGCTATGGGAGATGCCCTTCCCGCCATACCGAGTTCATCAATGCCAGTATTTGCGATGCCCAGTACCGGCCGATAAATCCACCTTTGGTGGTGGACTTATGACGGCAGCAGGAGCATCAAGCTCAGGAGATTGGCGAATTTGCCTTGTTCACCTTGATGCCCGGTTTTCCAAGCCAGTCTTTCTTGATTCAGCTCTTAGCTGCATTGCCTTGCTCACAAGAGTACCTCGATCTGTTGTCTGACGATTTTTTGGATTCTGAATTTCCTGGCGTAGTGATAGAGCAAATCAATATCTCTTTCTTTCCTAACGACATACCGTTTCAATGATTCGTTAATGATCTGGATATCGATCCGGTTCCGGTTTCGCAACACATCGCAAATGGTTCGTTCAAGATTAAAAGTTCTGATATTGTTCCCATGGGGTGACTGCATTGTAATCAACCCCAAGAGGTAGAAAGCACGATTTGCAAAAAATACTTTTGCCCCGCTTGCCTTGAGCGACGTGGCATTGTATCCAGATGGGACCGTCACAGAAAAATATAAGGGTGTCCGATCTGTCAGATCCAACAGGTAAAGGGCTGTTTTATGGGAGAAGATCGCTCCCTTGTACCTTGCCTGAATACCAAAGAATTCATCAACCATAGAATTTACGGCCGAATAGACGCCCCTGGAAACCCGCTGAACTTCACCCTTCTTCTCGAGAATAGAAAGATAGGTTCTCGGAATTCCATAATTCGCGAGATCAGAGGTCAGGAGGATTCCGTTCTGATCCTTCAGGATGCCTCGAATTCTTTGAATAGGATCTACCTTCTGTTTTACAACCATGCTTATTTAGTATACTAAATAAGCATGGTTGTAAAAAAGCTGGATTGACAGTGTCTGTCCCAAAGTTGGCGGGCGGATTTTGGCAAGCGCGCGGAAGACAGGTTGGGGTTGGCGGGCGGTCATGTTAGGCTCGAGCTTGAAACCAGTAGCCCGTTGAGGCCGCCAGAGGTGGTCTTGTAGCCCGGACGGATTTCGCTCGCACTTTCATCTTGCCAATCGCTTGGTCAGTGCGGTTGTCAGTCCGGGGGATGCCCCCAGCGCGGAAGATGGCAGAGTAATTGAGAATTCACTCACTCGGGATTCCCCCCAGCGGAATACAGCAGTCCAAATCTTTATTGTCACAAAAACGACAATTCAGCAATTCGGGTGACCTGACCCCATTATTAGGCTCACCCGCGCTTTGATGTTGTTGACGAACTCATAATCCGGCTGCGAGAAGTGCAAAATGAGACTGCCGCGTAACTGATCGCGGAACTCTATTGATCCAGGCTAAGGCTCGTAGGAGATTGATCGCTGCTGCGGTCCTTAGGTGTTGCAAATGGGTCTTGGCCTGACCGCGATACCGTGAGCGTCTCGCCCGCAGTGCGATGGCAGCTTGAGAAATCGTCCCTTCGACTCCTGCACGCACCCGACAGGCTTCCTTGAATTCTGGAGTGTTCTGTCTCTGACGGGCGGTTTGTTGCGCTTCGAATTGAGATTGTGGGGCCATTAGCGTGAGCGTCCTGCGCTTTTCGCGGTTATTCGAACACCGGGTCAATGTTGGGCAAACCTGACAATCCTTCCCCCGAAACCTGACCTTTACCACCGGATAACCTCCCCGGGCAAAGGCTGGTGTCCAACTGCAACTGATACGTCTTTGGGGACAGGTCACTACTTGTTGTTCCCAATCGACAGTGAAATCCTGGACGACATAGCCCGCCTGACGAGCCTGCCAGCTGGTATCCTGGGGCACCCGGCCCAGCAGGTCAATCCCGTGGTCGTCACGAGCTCTGACCAGGTGATCGACGGACATATAGCCCGCATCCACGAAATGCTCGGCCGGAAGGCGGGAATTCTGCTCCAGATGTTGATGAATAAGCGCGGTGGCAGCATGGTCGGTTTCAGTGCTGGGGCGCGTTTCCACATTGGTGATGAAACTCGGACTTTCTGTATTGCAGGTTTCCGTCATATGGATTTTGTTCCCAGTCCAGGTGATGAATCGCTTGCTGCTCACGCGCGCTTCCATATCGTAGGGTGAAGCTATGGGCAGGGAGGATGGGGGCTGATTGTTTCGCTTGCGCAAGCGAATCCGGTCACTTTCAAGGGAGAAATTCTGAACCCAAACTCGCCGGAGGGTTTCCACGGCCTGCAGTTCGCCCAGCTCAGGGTATTCGTCCTTGAGCAGGATTTTCTCCAGCAAGAACCATCCATCTCGACCAACACGTTCGCCCCAGGCTTGGCATTCGCTCTCCTTCTTTGGTAACAGATAATTGCTGGTTCGTTCACCGTACAGCTCAAGCCACTCACCCGTCACACGCCGTTTGAGCCAGGCCGGCGCTTGCTGCGCCAATTCATTCAGGGCGTACCGCAAGGTTTCATGTACCAACTCCAGCTGGTTGACATTCCGAATTGCTGCCAGAATGTGCGTGGAGTCCGTGCGCTGTTTCCCACGAGTCTTCAATAACCCAAGATCATTGAAGCGCGCTAACATCTCATAGAGCAACAGGGTTTCCTGGTTGCCGGCGATCAAGCGGTCCCGAAACTCGCTCAACACGGAGTAGTGAAACCCGGTGTCTTCCATCTCCAAGCGCAGTGCATATTTCCAATCAATCCGGGCGCGCACGGCTTCTGCCGCCTGACGATCCGTGAGATTCTCGGCGAATTGCCATACGGTGATCAGGGCCAAGCGCCAGGCCGCGATCCCGGGTTGACCGGTGCGCGGAAAGAGCTCAGCGAACGGTGCATTTTCATACAAGATTCCCAATTGGTCGGACATCTGCAAGTATAGATTGCCCTTTGGAAAAGCTGCCCGGGCGATTCGCTCAGTCTGTTGGGGTACGTCCGCGACTGGCTGATTTTGTAGCGACATCAGAAACCTCCAGCACTTGGATAGTAGCCTTCAGTTTACTAGAATGCCTTTCTTGGCTACCTTTATAAGTTCGCCAACAACATCACTTGGTGTGAAAAAAACCGGCGAGGTCATTGGGAAACCCCATGGATTATTCAATTTTCCGAGCAAACTTGGTGGCGGGCACCGGGCACCAAGAAAGCCACTACCTGCCCACGAGATTCACATAGATTGCGGGAGAGTCGGGTTTTGGGGGTTAGGTCAAACCGGTATCACCAATTCAGAGTGAATCCCGTGAAGGAATCATATACCTTTGCGCCATGAATTGCATACTTTTGGGCATAGGCACTTCGAACAAACAAACTTATCCTGCTTGGAAATCTAAACTTTGGAACGATGACTAATGGGTTATTTCGGCAGGTATTTAATAGGTTTGCTCTTCGGATACTCAATCCTACGGAAAATGATAGACCTTCTTACGCGTCAGTCGGTTGGCAAAAGCAGTCTTGTTGACCATCTTCCGATTCTCGGCCCCGCGATGAGGAAGCCTGTTCAGTATGTAGCGATGATGGGGGAACTCGCCGTAGTGTTGATAATGCTTATGGGCGGCGATCTCATAATACCCGGTTTCTATTTATCTTTGCTCTTGCTTTCTGGGTTCACTCTTGCTATTTACTGGATTCGGAAAAATGGCATGGTTGTGGATTGTGGATGTTTTGGTCACAGAAAATGGAAAAGCAATCAGTATGACATTATTCGCAACCTAATTTTCATGACCCTGACTGTGATATTCATAGCTGACTCGCCTGGAGTATATCAACATCCTGAAGTGGCCAACCTTGCTCAACTTGGGATGTTGGTTATTACGGCAATTTCCTTAGTGTTACTAATCGTTCACTTTAGAGACATTGTAGAATCAATTGGTGGCGGCACAAAGTGACCGAGAATCTGCTTGTTCTAAGCGCATTCCTCCAATGGGCGGTTATCGGCATATTACTACATTCACTCTTTGTGAGCATAAGAGCCAACAAAACTGCCCTTAGAGAGGACCCTGAAACACTTTTGCCAGGGGAAAAGGCGCCGGAAGTCAACGCACATCAGTTAACCCATGCTGGGTTGGAACCTTTCTCATCCAGCTCCATTACTTCGGAGAACGTCGTCTACTTGTTCTTTTCATTTACATGCTCATCATGTATAGAAAAAATTCCATTCTATAACGAACTTTATGGATTTGCTGATCATGCCGGTTTCCAACTACTCATCATTTGCCTTGATGAGCAATTGGTTGTCGAAGAATTAGCGAGGGATTATGTTCTGCTTGCCCCCCTAATAGTTGCCCCACCATCCAAGAATCCTGTTAGAGATAACTTCAAGGTTCCTGGAATGCCGTCGTATTGTTTCATTACTAACGGTAAGGTTGAGTATTGTGGTTTTTTTGGGCAACATTGGATTGAGCTCACCAGCTCGTGGCGAAAGAGCCAGATCCCAGACGAATAGGTGAGAGGAGGCAAGATGGAGTGAAAAATTAGACCGGGCAGGCTTATGGCGAAAAATCAACTATGCGGCTGAGAGCAGGAGAAATTATGAAAGTGCTTACGGAGAGAAAGCATTCAAAGTTGAATCAACTTGCAGCAGTAATTGCAAGTGCTCTGCCAATCAGAGTAGTGAAAGGAGGCAGCTGTCCCGGCCCTTATTGTGGGAGTTTTTGGGGAGCAACCTGCGGAGGGGGTTATTGTCAGGGTGACTTCTGGAATGGAACGTGGTACCAATTGAGGAAACTCCACTACAGGTACGAATCCCCAACCAGCGGGGCGTGCGGAGCCTGTGTCGAGACCCTATGTCAGTACCGAGCTGAGGGTCCCTGCTGTTGCCACGGGTGACCAACCGCGGTCTACTGGAATGGCCGGGCGCATAACTTGTTGTCTGGTGCCCGGCCATTCTGCCCGAGTTAATATGCTAATTACCGCTCTCGTTTTTCTGGTAATACTGATTTTTGTATCGCGTATGTGTTTCGTTTTGGTAGTTGTCGAAGGTATGAGTATGTGTCCTACACTGTGCCCTGGAGATCGGGCTTTGGTACTAAAAGGTTGGCCAGCAAGATTCTTGCAAAGTGGCCAAATAGTGGTGGTAAGACGATATTCATTTCACCCCGAACACATGCGAAGCCCGAAGGAAGAACAAGTACTTTATGTTAAACGTGTGCTCCAAGCCCCAAGAATTAAGGAATCGATATTCAACCACTTTGAGATGGGTTCACTTGCATCCCACTTTCTTGTAGTGTCTGATGCAAAAATGGATGTTGTCTCCACAGATTTCGTGGTTCCTGGGAGCGGGCTTATGTCAGTAAATACGGATGACTTGTTTGGTTTACTTCTAATTAAGTTCTAGAATGTCCAAAACAAATACAACTTAACAACAAACTATGGATCGCGAACATTGCGGCAATTTCTTGCGAACAAGGATGAAAATGCAAAAGGGAATTAGTAGAGTTCTCAGATCAACCAAGTTTCTCTTTGGTCGTTATTGGGAACATTCAAAGGCTTTTGTAGTCTTGATCCTTCTTCTAAACCTGATTCTTTCAGCGATCCCATTGATTATCGCGTGGACGACAAGATCATTTGTCGACCAACTGGCTGGGATGACGCAGGACTCTTCGGACTGGATTCCCAATTCGTTGTTCTTACTCGCATTATGTTTAGTAGGTTTCCTATTTATGCAAGATTACTTGTCGATACTACTTTCATACCTTGATGAACGTAAGGGAAGAAATCTGCTTGTTCAAACCAAGATGGCGGTTTACGAAAGGATTGGCTCGTTTGGAGGAATTCAGCTCTTTGAGCAGCCGGCTTTCTTCGATCTTCTCAGAATGGTAATGCATTCTGCTCAATCTGGCCACCAACAAGTCTTCCAAACACTCCTCAGAACATGTCGTAATGTCGTTCTGCTACTAGCCTTTGCCCTTGCTATACTTTCCTATAGTCCATTAATCTTATTGGTAATAGCTATAAGTACTCTCCCGCAGATTACAAATCACCTACACTCCAATCATGAGAATAAACAATTGGATTCGGAGATCGGCCCTCACGAACGAAATGCATATTATCTCGAACATCTACTTACCAACTCCTCTACCATCAAAGAGATATTGGCACTCGGAATTGGCAGTCACTTAAGAAACGACTTGCAAAACAGACTCCTGATGATTGCCTCCTTCATGATTCATTCTGAAAGAAAGAGACTGAAAACTTCCACTACAAACAGAGTCTTAATTGGAATTGCACAAGGCTTGAGCTTGCTAATTATTACTGCAATGGTCTCAACTCGCGAGATCGGGGTTGGTGATGTTGCGTTCCTGATCGCGGGATCTCAGGGCATTCTCAGCGCAACTATTGGAATACTTGAAGGCTTTTCTTTGATTCATTCACAATCGTTGTATTTTGAAGATTACGAGAAGCTTGTAAATCTCGTCGACCCAATTATTACAGGGGGAAGTCGCAAAAAAATGTCCGGGTTGCTAGGGGAAATCAGATTTGAAGGTGTGTCATTTCGATACTCGACAAATCTGCCGTGGGTTTTGAGGGACGTTGAACTTAGTATTCGTGCTGGCGAGTCTACTGCAATTGTTGGACAAAACGGCTCGGGTAAGTCAACCCTTATTAGGCTTCTCTTACGGCTGTATGACCCGACATGTGGTACGATTTACTGGGACGGGGTAGATGTTCGTGAATTTCCCGTTGAGGACTATAGGAAGACTATAGGCGTCATGTTTCAGGACTATGCAAGATATCAACTGACCGTGCGAGAGAATATCGGGTTTGGCGACATAGAGAATATTCATGAAATTGGCAGGATTTCCCGCGCCGCTAGGCTGTCGGGGGCAGACAATGTAGTTCAAGGGCTCTCAAACAATTATGAAACCGTACTCTCAAAATGGAACACCCAGGAAAATGGAGGTGTTGACATTTCGGGGGGTGAATGGCAGAAGATTGCCTTGGCTAGATTGTTAATGAGAGAAGCCTCACTTTACATACTTGACGAGCCCACATCAAATCTCGACGCTAGTTCAGAAACAGCCTTTAACAAAGGATTTTCTGAGAACAAACGGGGGAAGACTTTCTTGATTTCTTCACACCGACTTAGTTCGATAATGATGGCAGACAACGTTGCCTTGCTACGCGATGGGAAGATTACAGACTATGGCCCCCCCCAGAGGTTGCTCAACTCCAGCGAACTATTTTTTCCCTTAGAACAAAGAGAGTCATTTAGTGAGCGGACAGATTCCTTATGAGGTCAACTTCCATGAAAGCGATTGTCCCCTTTGCGATCTTCACGCTACTGCTGATGTGTTCAGTTTTTAGCCAACAACCAAGCACTCCTCCCGACACGGCTTCTGTGAATGACGAAGCAGCGAAATCTTATCTCGAAGCAAGGCTAACGATTCGCGAAGTTATCCTTGATGGTACAAACCTAATTGTTGTCTTCTCAGTGGCCGATAGCCATTTCCTAGATCAATTCCGGATTGAGGGTGGCGAGAATTTTCTAAGCCTATGTGAACCCGATTCCTTGTACTTTGGTTATCGTATTAATTGCTACTTCAGGGATATCACGGGTACTTCCCCGATCTGGGTAATTATCGTAGGCGACGAAACTGGCGAAATCGTTGATCAGATTGCAATTGAGATTCCGGACGAATAATTCAGATTGGCAATGTCTGGGGGGGACGATGTGCAAGAGTGTGCACAGGATTTATCTCATACCATCGTGTCCTCACTGGAGGAGATTTCTTCTAACCTCACATCTCCTGTCCTAATGGCAAATAGTGCAAGGCCTACTCGATTAGTTACTCTCAACTTCCTGCGGATCTGTCTGATATATGCTTTTATCGTATTTTCTTCCAGAAAGAGTGAGTGGCCAATCTCTCTATTGGATTTGCCTTGTGCGATCAGTATGCAGATTTTGAGTTCCTTTTCTGTCAATTTGCTCCGGCTGTCATTGTCTTGAACAATTCTCGATTGGGCCTTACTCTGATGCATCGCCAAGAAGATCCTCAAGCTTTCTGGGCCAAGCGGTATCCCTCCTTCGTGTGCCAACTTTATCGAATATTCAAGCCCAGCCACCGAAATGCTCGTCTCAATAATTCCCATGGCAGTAATAGTCAGAAGTTGATCCACTAAGCTAACTGAGCAACACCTAGTCAGAGCAAGTATCTTTGGTACACGAGTGTTAGCACGGGTTATTGATGTTAGAAAGCCAATCTTCTCGTTTGTATTCGGTTCAATCTCTAAGATCGCCACATCTGTATTATTGGGTTCTATTAGAATAGATCTCGCAGCGCTAAATCCGCCAAATTCAGTCACATAAACCCCCTCCATTGTGTCGATTGCACTAATGAATCCAGCACGAAGTATTTCTGAGTCTATCAAAAGTAAAACACCTAGCTTGGTTGTCATTCCCGCTCCCCGATTTGGTTTACAGACAATTACCTAGTAGTCAGTCATGCTGATATAGATGGGTAAAGTGTGTGAAGTTTGATGCGTGCGTTTTCGTTGCGGAATTGCCAATTGACGTGATCCTGTTGTTTGTGGGAACTGCCATGATAGTCTAGTCTGCTTGGACTGGGAAAGTTGCTGAGCCAAAATTGCAGCTGGCGCTGGCGGGCGGTATCCCATTGCGCAGTACGGCAGGAGGGCGTGAGGTTTCATTCAGGATTCTCCACAGGGGAATATAATAGTCCAAATCTTTATTGTCACAAAACCTGCATAAAGAAACCCCTTGACGTCAGACATTTTCACTATTACAATGGTTTTCACCAATTGGTGAAAAGGCTATTTATAGTGAAAATCGATGAAGTTGTTGAGCAGGGCAGAAAGAGTCTCCTTGAGATACTAGAAGAGATTCCGGCCATCAAAATAAAAGATCGTTCACCAACCAGCTCCGCATATACAGGGGCCGATTTTGCCATCACTATTGAGGTCAAGCCCACCAGAATTATTCGGCACCTTATTGGCGAAGTCAAAATCAATGGACAACCCGCCATTGCTAGAGATGCTGTGCGCCAACTCGAGGTTCAGATTGGAAAGAATTCTTCAAATACGTACGGGATTTTTATAGCTCCTTATCTCTCCATTGATGCTCAAAACATATGCAAGGCGGCTGGGATAGGATTTATGGACCTGGCAGGAAACTGCTACTTGAGTTTTGATAGTGTATACGTTTCGAGAAATAGTTTCCCCAATCTGTACCCTGACCGACGAAGCCTGAACTCTCTTTTCTCACCGAAGGCTGAGCGTATTTTCCGAGTACTGGTCGAAGCAGGACCAAGGCGCTGGAAAACCCAAGAACTTTCGGACGAAGCTCAGGTGAGCATTGGACAGACTGCAAAAGTAAAGTCCCGATTACAGGAGCGGGAGTGGATACGTTCCGGCAAAATAGGGTTTGAACTGACTCAGCCGAAGACATTGCTGGACGATTGGGCGAGAAGTTACCGGATTGGGCGAAACAAAGTATACCGATACTATACGTTGCTGACGCCCCAAGAATCCGAAAAAGAGCTGAGCGACAAAGCCGGCCCGCTTGATACCGGATTTGCCTTCACTTCTTTTTCAGCAGCATCAAAATACGCTCCGATGGTTCGATATCAGAGACTGGATGCTTATCTCTCCAGCGAGAATAAAATCACGGAAATTGCCAATCTTCTTGGTTGGAAGGAAGTAGCCACTGGAGCGAATGTATTTCTCTATGTGCCTTACGATCGCGGGGTCCTTTACGCAACAAGGAGCGAATCTAGCCGGTCGGTTGTGAGCGCTACTCAGACGTTTCTGGATGTAAGCCAGAGCAAGGCGCGGGGAGAGGAAGCCGCCCAGGCATTACTAAACGGGGTCATCCTGGAAAGGTGGAAATGAGCAAGAAAACTTACCCTGCAAACGAAATCGATGCGGCCAAAAGCGTATTGATAGAACTCACCCATATGCTTGGTGAATACAGAGATTCCATCGTCCTGGTCGGCGGTTGGGTTCCAGAGATTCTGCTTACCGACTCCGCAGAACCGCACATCGGGAGTATTGATGTGGATTTGGCATTAGACCACAGGAAGATCAGCGAGCCTGGCTATAAATCGATACTGCAATTGCTTCAAGAGAACGGTTACGAGCAATCTGGCGATCAACCTTTCACTTTCTTGAGAACAGTCCCGCAGTCTGGCGCAAATTCGATTGTGGTGCAGGTCGATTTTCTTTCCGGAGAGGATGGAGGAACCGGTAGGGGGCGCCGCACTCAACGCGTACAAGAACTACAACCACGAAAAGCGCGCGGATGCGATCTGGCGTTTGAACATAATGTACTGGTAAGCCTGGCTGGGAGACTTCCTTCAGGCGCAAGGGACAGGGTTGAAACGAGGGTGGCCTCTATCCCGGTCTTCATTACTATGAAAGGCTTTGCCCTAAAGAACAGATTGAAGGAAAAAGACGCCTGGGACATATATTTTTGCCTTCGAAATTACCCCGGCGGAATTTCAGACTTGGCTATCGAATTCAAACTCCTGCTGGAAATTGCACTCGTGCAGGAAGCGCTATCACACATTGCTGAAGCCTTCGTTGCACTCGATTCCATTGGACCAATATTTGTAGCAGACTTTGAAGGGGTGGCAGGTGAGGAACGGGAATTGCTGATTCGAGATTCCTATGAAAGGGTCAATGAGCTCTTGCGCTTACTATCTGCTGGATGATCCCGGAGCCAGGGATTTGTGACACCCCCACTAAATCAGTATTGTATGGTTGTAAAGGGGGGATGATGAAGATAATTGCTCAAAACGCATTGGCAATTGAAAGCAATAGAGCAATCATCACTGCAAAGATTAGATTCGCGAAAATATAGCTGCTCAAAAAATAGATTCGCGTATTCTTGTAGCTGTCACCCTCAAGTCTAGTAATCTCACCCTCTGAAATCACATCTCTAATTCGTTCTTTTTGTTGTACATAGCTCTGATTAATCCTGAAATAGTAGAAGTATTCCATTGATAACCAATAAAGAATCATGAAAACAATTAGGTAATAAGCATATAACTTCAGTGCTATTCCCACTAATACATCAATTACGCTTTTATCTATAATCCCCCCAATCACAACCCCAATCAAAATGCCTGCTGTACGATAGACATTAGATGTAACCTCTGAAACCACCTTGTTTATCGTCTGGTTGACATTTTCACTAAAATTCTGAACCAGTTCAACCATTTCGCCGCGCTTGTCAAAATATCTATCGACGTTCTTCCTAATATAAACTTGGAAATTGCTCTTCGCGATTTGAAGTATGCGAGTTGCATTCTGAAGTAGTTCAGTAGTTGTATATTCAGGCTTGTTTGTTACCTCCAGTGAAATTATCTGACGGAGAATGTAAATCTTGTCAGCTGAGTAGTTTTCGAATCCCCATCTGTATGCTTCGTAGATTGAAGCCTCCCCTAGTTCCAGAGGGAATTCATCAAGGATAATTGTTCCCTTTCCAACACCATGGAATTCGCATGAAAGGTGATTATTGGACTGCCTAGTTGCACTTGCCAAATAGACTACGGAAAGGAGTTCACAGAGAATTCTGAGAATAGCCAATAAGTCGTCTATGTCTTCAGATATTGTCTCTATGTAAAACAATTCAGGTATCAAGAATCCAGGCGAGAATTCTGATGTTGATTCCGTTTCATAGAACTTTCTAATCTCTATCAGAGCGCTAGGTGTAAGTCTTTTCTCAGGCACCCCAATTTCGTTAAATCTCACCCAATTGTCTTTACCAACTATGAGAATGTTCGTCCCGCAATGAACTCCGCCTTTGTCGCCAAGTAGGACTACTATTTCGTTTACTGGAAGGTGTGCATTAGAAAATGTCAGTAGTCTTTGTAGATCATTCTTCGCATTAAAGTACTTCATTAGATGCTCGTAAAAGAAAAATAGAATCACCTTTACGGCGGGATTATGAGCGAAAATCTGCGCAATCTTGTTCTTCTCAACAAATAATTCAATCCTTATGTCTGTTGATGCCCCAGCACTTCCCAGTTGATATATGGTTTCAAATACATCTTGTATTCGCAGTGGTTCTTGAAGTGAATAGGCTCGAAGTTCATCAGAGAAATGACTAAACAGCTTGTCAAATTCCTGGTCCAAGGTCGGCGGTGAGTCTCCCTCTCTTATTTCAACTTCTTTTGTAAGAGTTATTTCACCATCGTCGCTTATTGCTACCTCAAAAGTAAGGTCTTGGATGTCAACTGAAACAGTAAATCGAATGAGATCCTGAAACGGGCTTACCCGTGCGAATAGGTTGGGGATAGTTGATTTCTTGGGAAATCCACTGAGGGAAAACTGGAGTTGGTCCAATCCTTCAGTAATGACGGGGGTTTCTTCTTCTCGCAGAGATATCAGTAAATCTGCCAGTCCCGCGGCATCTGACTTTTCCATTTTAGCTACTTTTCGTAGTCGATTTGTATGGTCGAGCTTAGTGTTCGAATCAAAATCTGAGCCTGATTATCACCATCATCAACGGAAAGTATTCTACGCAGTTGATCGACAGGACCCACAATTCGAATCTTGTTCAAGTTGGGATCAGTAAAGGTTATTACAGCGTTTCTCAGGTTTTTAGGTGTTCTTCTTTCAAGAACGCCTTGAGGAATGTCTAGTTCGCCTAGTCTGTCTTCTGAACTAATAAACTGGACAAGGTCATTTCTGTCAATTTGAGCATCGCCATATAACCTTGACTCTATTGCAGCGGTCGCAGCAAATACTGAAGTTACATTTCTATTCTCAGCGCGGAGCCTTTCAAAAAAAGGTAGAGTGTTCTCAGTTTTGTATGGGAGGTCATGAATTGGAGAGTACGCGCGCAAGTGTTTTACCAAGTTTCCAACTTGATGGTCATCGCTCTTCTTCGATACCAACCCCAAAAATTGTTTGGAGAAGTATTCTGCAGGCGGATCATCAATGCCTTTCAATTGGCTATCAGTAACTTTAACGTGAAACTTGGGTTTTGTAGGGTGTGGAGATATTGCTGCCTTCTGTACTTTTGCATCTAGGAGATTTTCAACATCTTCAACAGTGATCTGAGTCAGATTCTTACTTCTGAGTCTCACGAAGCTTTCATCTCTCTTGTATATCTTCAGAATTACAAGATACGCTGGGCCATTTTCGACCACCACGCGCGAAACAACCAATAACCCATCAGAGGCCTGGTTAGGAGTTACCGCATAAAGATGCCTGGCAATCCTAACACTCGCCTGATAGAAATCTGGCTGGTCGTCGATTATCGCCTCGGCTTCTGTGCGAAACACTCCGACATTTGCACCAATTTCAGAATATACTGCGGAGACCGTTCGCTTTGAATCCGCCGCGTCCCACACCTTGACCATAAGACTCTTCAAGAACTGGATGACTTCCTCTTCCAATTGCGCTATATCAAGTGCTGTGGGCGCGAGTTCGAGATTATTTCCTTTCCTATCAACATAATGAACTGCAAGTCGGTGAATACTGAACTTGGGAGCCATTCGAAAAACCCTCCTTATATAACGTGGACTTAACGAATATACAGCATTGTATTGTCAAGTACCCAATTTGTGAAGTGACCTGACCCCATTATTAGGCTCTCCCTCAATTTATGTGATTCTGGTGGGGCGGGTGTAGATTTCCTGGTTCCTGCCACCCTATTTGCTTGGAAAATTGCAATTTCTATGGGATTTCCCAAAGACAACCCATGGTTTTTCACACAATGTGCGGAAGAGCCCATTATTAGTACCAGTTGCTATGTTAGCCCAAGCTGCTCATACTGGGAAGGCTGCCGGATGAGAAGGGTAGCTGGAGCGGGTGGCTCATCGGCGTGTTCGCTGTCTGGCTGCTGTGGCAGGTTGGGGCAGGCTACGTCTGGGCGATCGAAACGGTGCTCGTGGCGGCGTTTAGGCCGGAAGCAGCGGCGTTCACCAGTCTGGCGGCGTTCATGCTGCTGTTTGGCATGATGCGCTGGGCGGCGGGGTGGGGAGTGAAGGCCGTGACGGCTCTGCTGGCCTGGGGAGCAAAGCGGGAGATGCAGAGCGAAATCCAGGAATTGATGCAACAGCCCACCTGATTTTACATAACCCAACATGATTACTAATCTGCCGAACGCGCTCGCTCGCCCTGCGAAAATAGCGGCGAGTCCGAAATATCCACCGGGCTCATCAAGTCATCCATGGCCTCGCCGGCATCATCCAGCTGGTCTGGAATGAGATGCCAGTAGATATCCATGGTAATGCTTACTTTGGAATGCCCCAGTATGCGGGAAACCACAGCAACCGAAATTCCGATGTTGAGCATCATGGAAGCTGCCGTGTGACGCAGATCATGAAAGCGGATCTTGGGCAAGCCGGGGGTTTCAAGGATTTTCCGAAAGGACCGGCGCAGGTTGCAGCTCTGGATTGGCGTCCCCAGTCGGGTGGGGAAGACCAGATCCAGGTCTGCCCAGGCTGGCCCCGCTCGCCGCTGCATCTCAAAAACCGCGTCTCGGTGGGCCCGTAGCACAGCCAGGGTGTGCTCTCCAAGTCTTACGGACCTGCGACTGCGGCGGGTCTTGAGATCCTTCAGTTGATAGCTGCTGCCCTTGTACCAGAGCGCCTGCCGAACGATCCGCAAGCGGCCGGTTTTCCAGTCCAGGTCAGACCATTTCAGGCCCAGCAGTTCAGCCTGCCGCATCCCGGTGTTAATCGCCAGGTAGTAGATCGGACAATGCGGATCATCGACTTCCTGCGCCGCCGAGAGCAGGATCTGAATCTGATCTTCGGTCAGGATCTGCATTTCCGTTTCTTCCGGCTTTGGCGCGGTCACCGACTGGCAGGGATTGCGCCCGATGAGACCCAGTTTCAGGGCATGGTTGAAAGCAGCATTCAGGGTCTTGTGGATCATTCGCACGGCATGGGCGCTCTTGCCTTTGCTCAACAGCTGGCTGTACAAACTCTGGATCATGTCCGGGCGGATGTCCATCAGCTTGAAATTTCCCAGAAAGGGGACCACGCCATTTTTCAGCGTCCGGGTGTACAGATAGAGGGTCGATAGCGAGCGCGAGGTCCGTACAATTTCAAGCCATTGGGCCAGGAACGCGCTCAGGGTAATTTTCGCCCCTTGATACGTAACGCCTTGATCAATGTTCCGGATGGTTTCTTTTATCCAGGCATGGCACTCAGCCCGGGTCCTGGCGCGGAAGCTGATGCGCCGGCCGTTCAGGCTCACCTGAGCGCGAAAGGTGCCATTCTCAGTTTCGAAAGTGGTGCCTTCATGGTTCCCGCGCCGCTTGCCCATGCCGTGCTACCTTTCAGCGCCCTTTTCTCACAGTTGACCGAAATGATCCGGCAGGGGCGAAAGGTTCTGGAGAATGAAGGCTTCCAGATCTTCGGGACGTACCCGCCGGGCGGTGCCAATGGTCACCGATTGAATCTCGCCGCGGCTGATCAGGGCATAGGCGTGCGATTTGCAGATGTTCAGCCGCTTGGCCACATCCACCGCTCTCAACAGATTGCCCGACGGTTGTGATTTATCATTCATGATTGTTCTCCTGTTGGTGGGGTTGAAATCTCACACGCGTCCTGATACGCCGTGAGACAGTCTGATACGCCGGCGCGCGCTTCTGCATCCGTCTCAACTTGACTTAATTTGTCCCAGCCCGCGCCAGCCCGGATGCGCGCCAGCACCAGGGCATGGGCCTCGGCCAGCGTCAGCCGCCCGTTCGCCTGGCCGGCCGCCGCCCGCTGCTGACGCACCGCCTCGCGGCTGATGCCCTGGACCCGCGCCAGGCTGTTGGCGGTCATCCCGGCCGCCATGGCCGCCGGCGCGCTCGCCGCGTAGCGGGCCGCCAGGCACTCGGCCTGCAGCAGCGGCAGCGTGGTCAGATACGACTGGCTGGCGCTGGTCAGGCTCGTGTGCCCCAGCACCCCGATCCCTTCCAGCAGCGGTTCGCCCGCCGCCCGGGCCCGGTTGGCCCCCAGCCGGCGCAGGCCGTGTGGCGTCAGTCCCGGGCAGGCGGCGTCCAGCGCCCGCCGCAGCTGGTTCTCAGTGGCCTGTCCGGGCGGCATGTCGGCCGGGTTGAAGAACGGGTCGGACGGAACGGCCCCGGCGGCCTGGCGTGCCGCGAGGTAGGCCGCCAGCATGGCACGCCAGGCGGGGGGCAGCTCAGCCGACACCGTGCGCAGCTTGTCCCCCTTGCCCCACACAAATACCACGACCCGCGAGCTGCACAGCCACACATCCCCCAGGCGCAGCCGGGCCGGCGACTCGATCAGGCGCAGCCGCAGGCTGACGGCCAGCACGGCCCAGAGCCGGTCGGCTGCGGAGCCGTTGAGGTCCGCCAGGACGCGCTCGAATTCGTGCGTTCCCACCAGTCGGTAGGGGAGGCGCGCCCGCTTGCCGTAAACCGCCAGACCGGCCGGCCGCGACTCGCCCGGGGCCAGCTGGCGCCACAGGCTGCGCAGGCTGCTGTAGAGCGGGGCCGTCCCGCCGGTGCCCGGCAGGCCGTCCAACTCGCCCGGCTGCAGCGCGGCCAGAGCCACGCGCAGGTCGTCCGGTCGCTGGCGTTCCAGGAAGGGCAGCAAGCGGTCCAGCTGGTTGTGGCGGCTGGCCGGCGTGCGCCGGGTCGCCAGGAACGCCAGCGCCTGTTCGACGGCCGGCGCCTGTTCGGCGACCGGCAGGGCGGCGTGGGCCGCCTGGGCGGCGGCCAGGAGTTCATCGTGCGAGCTGCCGGGTCGGGTCGGATCGGTGGCGGTGCGCAGGGCGGCGAGCACCGCCAGGGCGGGGTCGCTCAGCATGGCGTGTCTCCGTTCCAGGGCTGGCGGACGCTTTCCAGCAGGGCCGCCGCGTGGGCCTGCTCCAACTGCGCCGGCAGCGGGGCGCTGGCCGGCAGCAAACCGAGCAGGGCGTGCAGCACGTCCAGCGGGTACACCCGGGTGAGCAGCCAGCGCCCGCAGGCGCGAAACTCGGCCAGGGTCGGGCGGTAGGGCAGCCCGCAACGGACGGCCAGCCGGGCCAGGTAACTCTGCTGCAATCCGACCAGCTGGCGGGCCGAGCAATCCGGCGGGGCCAGGCGTTCGTCAGTCGCCAGCGATCCGAGAGCCCGGTGGCGGGTCGGGCGCCCGGCCATCGCTTTTTCCACCAGCAGCGCCAGGGCGAACCCGACCGGCGGGGCCAGGTACAGCGGGTAGTACAGCCGGCCGTGGCGGCGGGTCAGCCACAGCGCTTCGCCGGGCGGCCGCGCCAGGGCCGGGGCCACCTGGCCCCAACTGAGTTCGCGGATCAAGGCAGGCCCGTGTGGCCCGCATAGCCCGCCGAGCGTCGACTGGGCCAGCAGCCCGAAGCGGGCGAATGCGTCGGCGCGGCTGGCCGGGGGCGCTCCCGGCCCGGGGGCCAGGTCGGCCAGCAGGCCGTCCAGCAGCGCCTGGTAATGGAGCTCCGGCACGGTCGCCAGGGCGCGCGGGCTGATGTAGTCGTTGGGATTCAGGTCCATCGTGACCACTCCCAGTCCAGCGCCTGCGCGAGCGCGGCCGCGGCGGCCTGGAAGCGGGCGGAAACTCCGCGCAGGTCGGCCCCCAGGCGGGCATAATTGGTCCGCTCGAAACCGTTTGCCCAGTGGTTGCTGCGCAGGGCGATCTCGGGGTCGTTCAGGCCGTAGGCGCTGTACCACGAACGGCCGAAGTGGCGCAGGCTGTGGGCCCGCAGCTGCCCGGGCAGGCCGGCGGCGGCCAGGGCGGCGTCCAGGCAGTCCTGCAGCCGGAAGGGCTGCGGTTGCCCGTGGCGGTCGATCAGCCACGGGCGCGCCCGGCCATCCGGGCTGAGTCCGGCCCCAGCCGAGAGCGCCCGCCACCACAGCGACTGCAGCCCGGCCGGCAGCTCGCGCTCGACCCAGCTCTCGTTTTCGCCGGGGCGCGATTTCACCTGCTGGGCAAACCCCGGTCCGGCCAGCGGCTGGCGCTCCGGCAGGAGCAGGCCATCGACGTCCGCCGGCCGCAGCAGCAGGCTCACCGCCCCGGCCGTCAGGGCCAGGCGGGTGGCGGTATTGTGGGCCTGGCGGCTGCCGGGCGTGGCCTCGAAGAAGTCCCGCTGCAGCGTGGCATAGACATCCCGTAGCACCGCCAGGCGCGGCGTCGACCAGCTGCCGATCATGCCCGGCGCCGCGGCGAGCGGCTCTGTGGCCAGCTCGTGGTCCAGCGGCCAGGCTGGCGCCCCCAGGCGCTCGGCGTTGACCAGCAGCGCTTCCCGGGCGGCGCTCAGCCGGTCATGGCAGAAGCGGGCGTGATGTTCCTGGATTGCCGCCAGCGGCAACGCGGTGTAGGCGGCCGCCATCGTGTGGGCCGCGCTCGGGCGGCCGGTCAGGCCGTAGCGCGCCGGCCAGGGGTAGCTGCTGGCATTGGCCCGCCCATGGAAACTGAGCAGCAGGCGCCCGGGAGTCAGGCGGGCGGCCGTGGGGCTGAGCGCCTGCAGGCCGGCGCTGACCCGGGCCAGCGCTTCCGAATAGCTGTCGCCGGGCAGCAGGCGTCCGTCGGCGCCGAAGTCGGCCGCGGCCGCCAGCGCCCGCGCCAGGACCGGGTGCAGCGGCAGGACGTAGTCGCTCTGGACTTCGTGGTGCACGGCCAGGTGCGCCGCGCGGCGCACCGGATCGTGGGTCAGCCAGTCCGGGACCCAGGCGGGCTGCCAGGCATGCAGCCACAGCTGACCGACGGGGTCCCGCACCAGTTCCGGCCGTTGCCCGCTCGGGCCGTCCAGGCGGGCGTGGCGCAGTTGCTCCGTCCAGCCGCACAGCGCCCCGCCCAGCACCACCAGGCGGCCGCGGCTGCGCCAGGGTTCGGGCAGGTCGTCGCAGGCCTGCAGGGCGATGGCGAGTTCCAGGTCGTCCAGCACGCCCGGGGTGCGCGGGGTGGGGTTGACCCACAGGCTGGCGGTCGGGTAGAGCTTCCGACCGGTTTCAGGCCGCGCCGGGCCGAACTGTTCGCGCAGGCCGTGGGCGAGTTCGCCGGCGGTGCGACGTTCCTGCCGGCGGGTCGCTTGGGCATGCTGCTGGCCGGGGCTGCGGCTGACCGGAGCGCGGGTTGTGTTCTTCACCCGGATGAACCCCTGGCGGGTCCCGCCAAATTCGGGCAGGTCGGCGGGCCGATCAGGCAGCAGCCGAGCGATTTTTGTGCCGTACTGGTCGCGGGTCGCCGGTTTAAGCCCCCGGCCCCAGGGGCTGTGCAGGGACGCCTGGAGCAGGCGCCGGGTTTTGCCGACGGTACGTGCGTCCGCCAGTCGCGCCTGCTGGTCGGGCGTCAAATGCTGCAGCGCGCCGCGTAGCGGGCTCAGGGCGGCGCCCAGGGTGCGGGCGGTGGCGGCGGGGGACTGGCCGGCCTCTGCGCAACTGGCCAGCAGGGCGGCCAGCCCCGGCGCGATATGCGCGGCCAGCGCCGGACCGCCGGGGAACGCGCGGAGCGCCTGCTCCCAGGCCGCAAGAACGGCCGCGACTTCGGGGGTCGGTTCGGGCCGGGTCATGCTGCCATACCGGGCAGGCCGGGTTGGACCGGGCGGGTCGACTTCTTACGGGTTTTAGCCCGCTGGCGGCGCGGCCGCAGGATGATCTGACGGGTCTGGCGCAGGCTGTAGCGCGGCCGGCCGGACCCCGCGGTTTCCTCGGCATCCGGATGGGCGTCCATCGCCGCCTGGTAGCGGCGGTAGAACGTGCTGCGGGAAATTTTGGCATACCTGCAGACATCGGCAATCGTCATTTTCGCTTCGCTATCCATGAGTTTCTCCGTTTCTCCCCGGGCGCGGGGACACCCGCGCCCGGGGCTGGTGGATTACAGGCGGATCGGCGGGAAGGGGAGTTCGCCGGGCCGCAGCGGCCGGCGGCCGCATTCGGGATGGCGCAGGGAGAGCCGCGGGCCGATGCGCACCAGGTGCTGCCCCCACAGCGGGGTGCGGATCAGCCGGTACCAGGCGCTGCGGGGTATTCGAATTACGAAATAGTTTTCCATGCTGATCTCCTTTGTCTGTCTGGTGGATGAATGTTTGAAACGTTGTAATCTGTCAGATAATTGCCTCCGTTCTGCCGATAGGGCATCCAAAGCTGTTGCATCCAGTGTCACCGTTTTCGCGAGTCAAAAAGGCCGGGTCCGTGTCCATATTCATGTCCATCCGATGATTCGTGCAACAAAAAAGGATGAAATAGCGCCTTTTCGGGGTCTTCCTGGCAATGCGGTTGTCCTGGAGCCAATCGTGCGGAAAGGGCTGAGCCTGGGCCATTGCCGGGCGGGGCCGGGACCATAGATTTCGCGCAAGCGGCAGCGGGCCGCGGTCAGAAACTGGGACGAATTTGCCGCTTTGAGTTCCCCCCGCACGCCTGCATCGATTCGGGGTATAAACAGCAGGATGAGTCCAACTCCAATTCCAATTAGATGTGCCAGTTGATGCCAGTTGAACAAGAATCTGACCGGAACGAGCGCCCTGGCGAAAAACGGCTTCATGAGCTGACCCCTGCGGAGTTCATTCCTGAACTGAAATCGCTCATGAAGACCGTGGGTGATGGAATTAATCATGAAACGCTGGATCAGCACTGGCTTGCAGATGCCGCGTTTGTAGACGCGCTTACCAATCCGGATGAGTGGATGGCTGCGGGAGATCATCGGAGAACCCGGCTTTCTCTGGCGATGGAACGCGTCTACCGGGATCTGCTGGCAGGGCTGGACAACGCGGCCCCCAGAACGATGCTCAAGGCGCTGATCTTTTTTGGCGCGGCTTACAACATCGGGGTGGCAAAACGGCCCGTGGGAAAACGGTCTACGATCACGCAGATCAACCTGGCAGCGGTAAAGCACATTCTGGGTGGGCGGAAGGACTGGAAGGAAATCGCCAGGAGGGCCGACCTGTACATGTATGAAAAAGAGGGCGTCGTGATCAGTCGCTACAGTGAAGGACTTCCGAACTCCGTCTACCAGGCTGCCTACCAGGAAGGGGTCCGGCTGATGGCGGAACACCTGATCAATAAGGAACGGCAACTCGTCGCAATGCGGCAGGTGGCGGAAACGATTGCGCTGGACACTGCGGGTTCTGTCCAAGATCGCTCCGGGTCGGGTGATGGAACCCGCCGGACCCCGGACGATGTTCCTGCCCAGAATGGGGCAGGCCCGGAGCCGGTGAATACACCCGGGGTGGAGACCCCGGTCGTAATCGAGGATCGCGGCTGGCCTGAAGGAAGCAGTGCAGATTTCCATCAGTTTGAACTGGAGTGTCTTGCCGATCTTGGAGGGACGACCACAATCCCCCGTCGGATGAGCGTCCATCCATCAGAGCAGGGGTCCCTGATCGTGGCGCCACCGGGATTTGGAAAGATCGACATCCTGATCGATACGCTCCACGAGCGTTCGGCGACGCCTGGGCCTGCACATCTGTTCATAAACCCGGATATCGCCCAGGGAGTCTCAACGGTTCTGAAGCTGCGCGATTACTGGCGCAGCGCCGCCGGGCAGCGAGGCGCCGTCGCGCTCGCGAGCGATGACCCGAGTGACTATGTCATTCTCTTTGATGATCTGGATCGCCTGCCGTCATTCCGGCTGTCGGATTGGGCAGCGGAACTGGATACAGTCAGGTACTGGTACGCGACAAGCCGCGTCGAGCTTCCGGAGTTAAAGCGCCATGCCCCGGCTTACCTGGCGACGACCCTTTCGCACCGGGTATGGGTCTATCTGCATCACTTTCGGCCCGACATTGCCGACTTGCCGGAAAAGTTCCGCGTTTTTGAACACAGCCTGTTTCAGGAATATATGCTGGTCTCGGAGGTCGTCCGTGGACTGGTAAGGCACTGGTCCGGGCGCTTTGTCCCGAACTTCATGGATCTGGGCTACCGCCTTCTGCTGGATCGATTTGCCCGCTCTCCCCGGTCCGTGCGGGAGACGGCAAAGGCGGAGGAGCTGCTTGGATCGCTCGCGGTTTACCAATACCAGCAGATCCGGGATTGGCTCAAGGACGTCCCGGATTACGGGCAACGGCTCGGAGAACAGCTGAGAACAGGAATCCCCCGCCGGACGGTCATCGAACGCCTGATGGTGACTCTGGGAGAGCCCGATTCACGGCTTCTGGATTGGCTGGTCGGGATCGGCGTCCTCTGGGAGCCGGTGCCAGGCAGCATCGCTTTTCCGAGCCGGATCATTTTCGACTCGCTCGTCTACCGATATCAGCAGGGGCAGAATTCTTTGGGCACACCACCCCTGGTGTTGGAGATGGCCTGGCGTCTCAATGATAGTCTGGCCACTGGGGATTTTGATGGTGCGCTCCGAGTTCTCCGTTCTATGACGGCGAACTGGCCTGCGCATGAAGACAGCCAGGCCAGGCGGATTGCCGCGTTTCTTGAGCTCTCCAGAACCATGGTCCAGAAGGATCTGGACGACCCATCGATCGTAGCAGTCGCCCGGCTGGTGTTCAGCCGCTTCAAACTGCTCCCGGAAGGGTTCCAGCGATCCATTTCAAATCTATCCAACTTCCTGTTATTTCCTGGGTTTTCGGGAGATGATCTGATGACCGACTTCCAGCGAGACATTCTCCGACACACTCGCCGGGGCTGATCCCACGTCTCGTGCGATGACCCGCACATCATTTCAGCAACACCTGGACAGATGGCGCCATGAGTGAAACGCCCTCTTCGCAAGAGGGTTATCACCCTACCAACGCCCCCACAGCCAGTCGGCCAATCAGGCCGAGCCAGCCCAGCTCGCCTGGCGCCAGCAGGCCGAGCGCCGCCGGCGGGTAGAGTACCAAGGGCGGCACCCGCCGCGTGCGCAGGTCAAAGACGGTGCCGAGAAGCGTCCACAGCGTCAGGGCGGCCAGGAGTACGGGCGTCATCCAGGTTTCGTCAATTCAGTCGCAGTTGTGTAAGAGAGAAAACGTTCGTCAGACGGGCCGCCGCGTGACTGTCCCATAAACGGTGGGTTTTGAGAAAAAGAAAGACCTCTTGTAGGATTAGTTTGTCGAAACAATCCACAAAAGGCCTTCCATGTCCATTGTCATATTACAACTGCCCAAAGTCAAGCGCGAATCGTCCGAACGCCCGAAGCAGTGCCGGTACTGCAAGGGTGAAATCCTGCAACGCTGGGGACGGGCGGAGAAACGAGTGCGAGATACGCAGGTGCGGCGGGTGAAGTTCCACCGCTATCGCTGCACGAACTGCCGGCGCACGTTTCGCCACTACCCGGAAGGAGTGAGCCGTGCCCGGCAAACGGAGCGGCTGAAGCTGCTGGCGGTGGTGTGCTGGTCGTTTGGGTTGTCGCACCGCAAGGCAGGTCTGGTGTTGAGTGCCTTC
>SCUK01000010.1 GCA_004297445.1 Anaerolineae bacterium
CTGGGCGGCGGCCGGAAAGGTCAGCCAGAGTCCCCAGCCAGCCACCACGTAAGCCACAGCATAGAACGGCAGGGCGAACCTGCGTCCCGCCCGCTCGAGGCGCCGGCCAAGTGGGAAATAGGCGGCGATGGCCAGCAGAGCAAATGCCAGCGAAAAGGCTTCAAGCGGCAAGCGCACCAGTTCCAGAAGCAGCACGAATGGCCACAGGAACAATCCTGCTGCCAGCCACAATTCGTGCGGCCGGCGGTACAAGCTAGCCAGCAGGGCCAGCGCAGTCACGGCCAGCCCCAGGGCCAGCGTCAAGGGGAGGCGTATCCCATAAGCCAACAGCACGCCCAGCGCGGCCAGAGGATAGGCGAATGTGTGGAAAGGAAAACGATAAAGCCGGTCCCGGCGCGCTAGCAGCTGACCCAGACCGATATAGGCCAGGCCCAGCCCGCCCATCAGCGGCCCCAACCAGGGCTTGGCCGATGGGGCCAGACCCCACTCCGCCGCCAGGCCAAACCAGATGCCCGCGGCCAGCCCGAGCGGCCATAGGTATGCGCCAGGGCGAATACGCTCCGGCAACCAGGACAACGGGACGGTCGCGGCTGGATGCCGGCGGCGATCGGCCAACCAAGCGCTCGCCAGATATAAGAGCCCGAGGCCGCCCAGAACGGAGAGCGCGGCCGGCCGCGCCGCGCCGTCAGGCCGAAATAGGATAAACAGCGCCGCGCCGGACAGCAATCCCAGGAAGTGGGCGGCGAGGTGCAGCCACCCTGCAAATCGCGCATATCTGTTCAATGCCGCACCGACTCCGAGATAGACCAGGGCAAGGGTACTCCAGCTGCAAGCCAGCCAGAGGTCTGTATTGGATACACCAGATTCACCCAGCAGTCGCCAGACAGCCAGCGAGAAGGGCAGGACGAACAGGAGGCTGGCAAGCAAAGTAAGGATCGGCCAACGAAGCCGAAAGGCCCACCATGCCAGCGCGACGCAGATCAGCGTTTGAGTGCTGACATTCGCCCAGAGGTCATTCAAGGTCAACACGACGGCACTGGCAGCCAGGGCGACTGCCAACATGGCAAATCCAATCTGGCGGTGAAGGCGTTCGTACACCGCGCGATAATGAGCATCTTCGACATAACGTTCCGCGAGCGTGAGACCGAGGGCCGCCTGTAGCGTCCCCAGCCCTGCGATGACGGCGCCCATCCAGATGTCGGGAACGCGGACCGCACCTGCCAACCAGTACCAGGCCAGGGCCGCGCTCAGGTTGGCGGCATACGCGGAGCCGCCCGACGGAAAAACGCCGGCAAGGACAAGGTAGGCGAACGCTCCCAGGCCGAAGGTCACCGACCGGGCGGTCAACGCCGGATCAGGGACGAACAGGTTGGTGACCAGGGTGGCAGGCACCAGCATCAGGGCGAAATTCTTAAGCGCTTTTGACAGCGCCGTCCATTTGTTGTTGGCGCGCTGGAGTCGGATTGCGGCCACCACGAAGCCAAGCCCGGACAACGTTCCGGCGGCCACCCACCAGCCGGGGAGCAGGTTGAGCAGAGCGGCCAGCGCCACCAGCACACCGGTCACAGCAATCCCGACCAGATAGCCGAAAAATTCACCGGGCAGCCGCCGCGCAGTTTCGATGTATACGATGCTACACAGCAGCGCCGCAAGGAACCAAAACAACTGGGGCGAAAGCGGCTGATCGCTCAGTTGATAGACCGCGCCAAAATCGACGGCGACAAGCAAGGCGCCAATCGCGGTAAGTGCAGCGCTTGCCTGAGTTAATCGCAGACGGGTGCGGGCCTGCCAACCCATGAAATAGAAGGCTGCTGGTACCGAGAATATGAGCACCAACTGCATAATCGGGCTAAATGTATTCCAATATCGCCCGACAAGGATGGCTGCGGAAACGACGATCATGAAGGCACCCAGAATGAGCGCCCCGCGTAGAACGGCGCCGGAAACAAACGCGTTGACGATCTTGTCCCACACGTTGTTCCAATTAAAAGGTTCTGGTTTAGGGCGGGGGGGCGCCGCAATCTCCGTTTTTTTTCGAGCAACGATTGCAGCAGGGAGTGCGGTCACTTCGGGTATAGTTTTGACCGGAGTCGCCCTGACTGGAACGGGTTTTTCAACCGGGGTGGGTCGCAGCAGGAATTCCCTGCGGCGTTCCAGAGCAGGGCGAAGTTTTTCGATCGACTGCACTCCGGGGATCTGACTCCAGTCGGCCTGCTCGGCCAGAGCATAGTCCAGTACTGCAAGTTCTGCTGGAACCTCCGGCTCCGCTGAACGTGTTCCCAATTCCGCCTTGAGGTCGGCAAGGTGCGCCTCCAGGTCAGCCCGTAGCGCGCGGCTGGCTCCTTTGGTGAGCAGGCCATCTGCGTTCCAACCTGCGATTTTCTCAATGCAGGCAGAAACCAGGGCAACCTCGTGGGCCACTTCTTCTGCCGGACGGGTTGGAGTTACCGGGGAAATTAGCGCCTCCTGGGCGCTCTGCAATTCTTGCCGGGCGTGTTTTAGCAAAGCGGCATAGGCACGCGCCCCCGCGAATCCTCGCTGTTCCAACCAATCCACGAGAAAGATGCGGCGGTCAAGCGCCTGGAGTAATTCGCGCTCGTATACCTTGCCGCAATTCGGACATTCAGAAAGGGTTTTGTTAGAGGAATGCTGACAGTTGGGACATTGCATAGGGTTCCTCCCTGCCGGAAACTGTATTCGCGGGGCGAGTCATGCCCCGCGACAGATTCGAGCGGGCAAAGACGAAAAGCCATGCAATGAGGCTCGAAAACGTTGGACTGGATTCGATTACCAATTATTCAAACCTGATGATTTTCCACTATCCTACAACTTCTCTTTGCCGAATTCAAGAGGGAACATTTCGTGTTGTTGTCCCAAAATCAGTGGGCGGCTTATTAACCACCATCTGCAGGGGGCGTAGCGCCATGAAAACCGGCACATCTAGAGGCTATGGCTAATCGAGTAGAAAACTCCCGTTCATGGGAGAGTCGCCATAATCAGGGGTGGCAGAAGATCATAGCGTGGTTGTGAGTACTACTACATTTGTTGTGGACGGTGGCCAACAGGAACATCCTGGCTGCCAATAATTTAGGCCGGCGGGCCAAGACACCCAGGCGCTGCCGAAAGGTGGAGTTCTGGCGCTCGATGAAGGCGGTATTGATGACGTCGCCGCCCTGGGCGATCCGTCGCTGAATGGAGAACTGGCCGGCGATCTCTTGTTTTGGTAGCCGTGCACCGTGGTAACCACGATGACTACCAATCCGGCATCCGGGAGTGGTGAACTAGATGGATACAAAGTCAATGACGTGGGTTGAGTATTTCGGATATTTGTGTTTGTAGAGTTGACGACTGTTGTAGCAATACACCAGCAACTTGATTGCGTTTTCCAAAGCCTGCGGGCAGCGCGAAAAGCAACGGGAACGGCGAACCAAACGGGCCAGGTAATGACGAAAGTCTGCGTTCACTTGTTTTGTTTCCATCTGACAATTCGGACACGGTTTCATCCCCCTATTTTCTCATATCCATAAACTTCACCACTGCCCAGATGACAGCCTACTTGCCCGCGACCGACTTCTGGCAGTATACTTTTGGCACAGCCTGATCAATAAACACACCCCTCGCTGCCGCACATTGAAGGCTGGCGGAGTACTCCAGAAGGCTCCGTCTCATGTTTCTCGATGGAGGCAGCGATGAACAAGCGAAAGTTTTTTCGAGGTTGCCTGTGGGCTGGGTCTCCCATTCTATTGTTGCTGTTCATCAGCGGACTTGCAGCGCTGCGCAGGCAAGTCCTGAATTACTCCGACCTCAATGCGCGCCTTCCACCAGGCGCTGCACCGGTTCAGGTTGGGATTTCTGAACCGGGACTGGGCAATACGGCTCCCGCCGGAGCTGCCTTGCTGGTGGACGCCTACGCCTTCAGCCCGAGCCCGGTCCTAGCCGTCGAATTGTGGGCAAACGATACTCTGGTTGGCGTACAGGGCGCGCCGTCTGGCGGTCTCACGGAGATGTGGGCCGAATTCGCGTGGATTCCGGACCAGCCGGGGACCTATGTGCTTCTCGCTCGTGCACATACCACCGAAAACCTATCCGCTGATTCCAGCGGGCTGCCCATCACGATCGAAGCCGGCCTCAAGACAGACATCGCCCAGGGTGAAGCACCTGCCGCGCCGTTACTGGTGTCGCAGGGAGCGTCAGACTTGCCGGCAGCCCTGGCACCAGAAATCCAACCCCCCGCCTCGCCCCAGCCACCCGGCGAGGACAATTCGATCAGCGCGGCGGATCCCTGGGACGGATCCTTGGAGGAATGGCTGAGCCAACTTACGCTGGCCGCGCCGCCCCCTAAACCGGAGCTAACCGCCGAGGTGGACAGTTGCAATGCGCACCTTGCGATTCGCGATTTGGCCAGCGATGAGGAAGGTTTTTTCATCTATCGCCAAAGCCCGGCCTCGCCCACCTGGGAGCGGATCGCCACGTTGGATGGGCAATCGCAGTTCGAGTACATCACCTACACCGACCCAACTACCTGGGGCCACCAGACCTACTACGCGGCCGCATTCAATTCCCAGGGTGAGGCGGCCAGCAACCTCGCATCGCTGGCCTTCGACCCGGACTGCTTACCTGAGGCGGGCGAACTGGCACCCGAGTTCTCGTCACTTACCCTCAGCTTGGCCGAATTGGATGCCGGGCTGGCCACGGATGGTCTGTATTGCTACAAGTCATTGGACGGCATCCACTGGATGCGGACACCTGCAACCGGCTTCCTGGAACCCACCCCGACCGCCGATGGACTGGCCAACTATGAAGTCGCCTCGCTTGTTATGCCGGAAGACCAGCCCACGCCAATCGCTCTCGAGTGCTGGGGGTGGGCAGGGGGCAACCTGAACCTGCTGGGCAGCTTCAAGCAGGATAACCTGTCCGATCTGCCGGCGTTCGACAAATCCAGCGAATTTGCACAGTCCGTGCTTTCGCTGTCGCCCGTTGCCCTGGAAGGCAAGTCGCTCCCTAAGGTCACCAGCCTAACCCTATTGGCGCCGACGGTTCACCTATCCTACGATACTGCGGATTGTGTCAACCAACTCAAACAAACCCATATCGGGAATATCCTCACCCTGATTCAGCTCTGCCATCCGGGGCACCCGCTTTCCGATATCACCACTCATCCACACGCGTATCTGATTTGGGATATGGAAGACACCGCGAACTGCGAAGGAGCTGAACACGGTCTGGGGTGTCTGAATCCCGCCACGGACCCAACGATAGCCACGTGGGGCTTCCGACTCTACGATCTGCACCAGAGCGATGAAATCCCGATTGAGGTGTACGCGCCAGCGGAGCGGTTGTACATCGTGCCCGGCCCATGCGATCTGTACCGCGCTTTTGAAGCGCGAACCTTCGTAATTTTTTCAGGCGGCGAACTAATTTTTGAATCCCTGAGTCCCGCCAGCGTGGCGGGCGGGCCGCTTTACCCCTGCACCGAACAAGGCAAGGTGAACATGGCGGTGGAATTCCACTGGATTACGTTCGGGACAACCGACGATGACGACATCGACCTGTGGGGCAACGACGACAAATTGGAATTGTACGGGCGCCTCACGGCGCGGGCCAACGAACCGGTCCTGTGCTTCATCA
Source organism: Anaerolineae bacterium (assembly GCA_004297445.1). GTDB lineage: Bacteria > Chloroflexota > Anaerolineae > Anaerolineales > UBA11579 > SCUK01. The sequence continues at coordinate 5,629 of SCUK01000010.1, forward strand.
ACTGCCCGCCTGGAGCGTACGACGGTCTGCGCAGCCGGCTCATGATGGCCGAGTGGGGCAACCCACAGGGCCACGATGGCTACTGCCATGAGTCCTACTGCCCGCAGGCGTTTTACACGGGCCAGACCCAGCTGGCCTCGGTGTATTTGTGCACGGTGGACAGCCAGGACGAATGCATCCACCCCTGGGAACTAAACAACAACCAGGTACAGATTCTCGTCGGCGACGGCGAACGACTCACGGTGTTCGTCAATCTGGTGGATTACGACCAAGCCAGCGACGACGATGTCGCCTGCCAGGGTTCGGTATCCATTGGGCCGATGTCATTGGCCGAGTGGGGCGCCGCCAGCGGCTTTGGGTATGTGACTCAGGGCCAGAATGATTCGGCCGAGGGATGCACCGTTTACTTCACCTACGGCCCGGCACCGGGGAACTGAGCCTGGAACGCCAGTCCCGCTCAGCGATTGGCTTCATCATTGTCGTCGGCGTCACGACATTCGCGGTCAGCAAGGTCGGTGCGACCGTCGCCATCATTATCCGCCCTGTCACTGCACTGGGGCGGCACAGGTGTGCTGGTGGGTCTGGGCGTGCTGGTCGCGAGGGGTTCGGGCGTGGGCGAGGGCGTAAACGTTGGCGGGGGCGGCGCAGTGACCATGGGCAGATCATTGCAGTCCCCGCTCAACTGCCCAAAGTCGGCACCGAGCGGCACAAAGCAGGCCGCCCCGAAATTTGGGCCCAACACCTGAACATGACTTTGATCCGCCAGAATGCCCACCACCGGCGCGATCTGGTTTGCCACAAAGTCATCCAGATCGGGATAGATCCGCCCCGGGCCCGATCGGCAAAATAGGTTGACAAGTGCCGTATACTGGCAGCCAGCATGTTCGCTTTCCACGGCAAGGGTTGGAGAAAGTGGAAAACTCGGGGCCTCTCCGCTGTCTTCTACGACGACGATGACCTCCACTTGGGCCGGAGACCCGTACAGTTCCCCGGCCTGGGCACGGGCAGATAGTTGATAGGTCCCGGGCGCAGGCGGCGTCCAATCAAAGACGATGTAAGTAAAGGGCTCGCTGCCATTCGGCGGATTCGTCTTGGCCAACACCTGGCCATTGACACTCAACTCAACACCTGTCACGCCGGAAGCTGCGTTGCCATGGACTACCACTTCGAAAGGCGCCGATGACAGGTGCAGAGTCTGACCGGATACCGGCGCGTCAATCCACGCCTGCGGGCCAAGCGTCGTCAGGGTCGTCTCCGAAGCATCGAAAAGCGGCAGAGCGGAACATCCGGTTAGGAGCAGGAATAAAATTACAGCGGGGAGAGCGATCGACAATTTGATCATCATCCACCTCACGGAATCCAACCGCCCTGCTGCCCCTCGGGCGGGCGCTAAATTGAATGTCCCGTTTCGGGTCTTCGTCGATGGATTAATGGGGACCCTGGCGAGAGTGTTACACGCCTTGTGAATATTATATCCCGTTGGGTGGCTGTGCAAAAGCCTAAAAATCTACTCCATGAGTCGCCCTGCAGTAACGCGATCTCCATGCCAGATCGGCTTAACATAGGCAGGACCGATAGCCGGCGTCTATCGCTTTCAATCAGAAGAATTGAGTTAACCAAGCGGTAGCTCCGGAGCTTTAAGACCACGTATTTTGGGTCTTTTACGTCTCCTCTAAGCGTAAATCGACGTCCAAAATTGCCAGATTTTCCGGGGCTCCAGACAAACTGCACCACAACTGCACCACGCAAAATCCGACTGCAAATCGAGAAGCGACCTGCTCCGCCATTGCCTACCCCTCGAATAACGAAACTTAAGTGAGCCTGAAACTTTTCAATGCCAGTTCACGCTCCTGATAGCTAAGACCTAGCCCGGACGAAAGACCACAGGAGATCTGATCCGAGGATTTTGCCACCCATTTTCGAACCAACTGCACCACAATTGCACCACTGCAAATCAACTCTCAAATAGCAGAACGCCTTCTTGCTTTGCCATAGACACCGGCAAGCCCGACGATACCGGCTAGACGGATAATCCGGGTGGTGGAAACGGGAACGGGAATGGCAACGGAAATGGCAACAGCGGTGGAGACGACGATAAGCCGCCGAAATTATGACGGGCCGATGAACGAGCGCGACTTCAGCCGTGCTCGTTCATTAAGGCAAGACCATCAACTACCCAGAGCCAGGAAGTCGAAATACATGGAGACCAGGATGAAAGGAACCACCAGCAGACTCAGCAACAGGTAGCGAGTCCGCCAGCTGGATTTCCAAAGCCGGGTGAGGTTGTAGAGGATGACGGCGATACCGAACAGCCCAACACTCAGGTTCGCGAGCGGCGAGAAGGCGCTGCTGATGCTGAATACTGGCAAAATCAGCGGCACGACTATGTATTGAAGCGTACAGCGCATGGCCGTGAGCATCAAGGGCACGCCGATGAAGGAGGTCCCGGCGATCAGTTCGGGAGGCGCGCTTTGGGTAGGCAATGCGGTCTTATCTGGTGTCGTCATTGGATTCTCCATTTAATGTTTTTGGCGTGGGGCTGCTTGACAACCGCAGGTATCCACCCAACGCAACTCCTGAAAGATGCCCAACCAAATAGGGGGCAATTGAAAGTTGTTCATGCAGTATGTGTTTTGTGTACAAGTAAGGAATCCACACCAGCACGCCCGCAATGACCAGCGCCAATCCCAGCCTGTGACGGGACCGGTTTACGGGTTCAGATTGGGACCTGCCCCGCCGTTTCATTCGTGCGCCGCCCAGGACCAGAACCAGGTGAACCACCAGGGTCGGAAAGATGGAAGGATGCTCCCCCGCCCCAATGGCAAGAAGATACGGGATCCAGACGGCCACGCCCAGCCCTATCAGGCTATTCGCGATGACTAACTTCCGATTGATTACTTTGCGCATTCGATTTCTATTCTCCACGTTCAAGGTTGTTGTCCGAGCCAATCCATGGTGTTCTTGTTGACGATATCCTGCAGCAAATCAATTTGCGGTACAGCCGCGTTAAGAGCCGGAAGATAGCGGTACACCTTGCCGCCACTCTGGGTAAAAGAAAGCCGCCCCTCATGGCCGATTTCATCGATGGTCTCCAGGCAATCTACCGCGAAACCTGGACAAACGACATCCACGGAATGCGCTCCAGCTTTCCCGAGCTCGGAAAGGGTCGAGTCCGTCGCCGGTTCCAGCCATCGCTCCGGCCCAAACTTGGACTGGAAAGTCATCACCCAGGCAGAGTCAGGCAATCCCAATCGACTCGCCACTTGTTCGGCAGTCGTGACGCACTGGGCCCGGTAAGGATCGCCGGAACGTTCATAGCGAGCGGGAATACCGTGAAACGAGATGACCAGTTTATCAGGCGGTCCAGCCTGCCAATTAGCGCGGATGCTGGCAGCGATGGAATCGAGATAGCCCGGATGGTCGTAGTAGTGGTTGACAGTCCTGAGTTCAGGTATGGTCCGCCGGCCAGCCAGCGCCGCGAATACGGCGTCATAGACCGATCCGGTTGTCGTCCCGGAATACTGGGGGAACAGGGGCAGCACGAAAATTCGCTCGATGCCTGCGTTCAAAAACTCATCCAATGCCTGGCGAATGTGCGGTACCCCATAACGCATGCCGATGGCGACCTGATACCGCTGGGGGTGGAACTGCTCCAACCGTTCCCAGAGACCCTGTTGAATCGCCTTCATCCCCAGCGCCAATGGCGAACCCCGGTCAGTCCAAACACGCTGGTACAAACGCGCAGAACGGCGCGGTCGAAAGCGAAGAAGGACGCCGAACAGAAACGGCTTCCACAACCAGGCAGGGTAGTCTACAATGCGCGGATCCGACAGGAACTCTGCCAGGTAGCGGCGCACAGCCGCAGCCGTGGGCGCCTCGGGCGTACCCACGTTGGCGAGCAGGACGCCGATGGGATTTGCTGTAGAAACGGTCGTCATCGAGTGTTACTCAGTCGCTTTCTGGAAAGCAACGCGGGCAGCCGAAATGGTTTCTTCGATGACGTCAGGAGAGTGCGTTGTGGATAGAAACCCGGCCTCAAATTGCGACGGGGCCAAGTAAACACCCTGTGCCAGCATCGTCGAGAAGTAACGGCTGAAACGAGCCGTATCGCTGCGGCTTGCCGAGGGCCAGTCCACGACCGGTTCATCCGTGAAGAATACGGAAAACATCGTCCCAACGCGATTGGATTGGATTGGAACCCCCGCTTCAGCAGCCGCCTGAGAGATACCCCGCTCCAATTTCTCAGCAGCCGCCAACAACGCCGGCCAGATTTCTTTTGGCCGCAACGCCCCCAACGTGGCGATTCCGGCCGCCATGGCCAGCGGGTTGCCCGAGAGCGTCCCGGCCTGATAGACCGGCCCCGCGGGGGCTACCATCTGCATGATCTCGCGCCGTCCCCCGTAGGCCCCCACTGGCAGGCCGCCGCCAATCACCTTGCCCAGTGTGGTCAGGTCAGGTCGGATATCATACAGCGTTTGCGCGCCGCCCAGATCGACCCTAAATCCAGTCATGACTTCATCAAAAATTAGCAGAGCGCCGGCGCGGGTCGTCACCTCACGCAGGCCGCTCAGGAAGACGTCGGCGGGAGGAACGACACCCATGTTGCCGGCCACCGGTTCCACAATGACGGCCGCCACCTGCCCCGCGAACTGCCCAAGCAGCGCTTCCACCGACTCCAAATCGTTATAGCGCGCCACCAGCGTATCTTGGGTGGTGGCCTGCGGGACTCCCGGCGAATCCGGCAGACCGAGGGTCGCCACGCCCGAGCCAGCCTGCACCAGCAGCAGATCTGCATGGCCGTGATAACAACCCTCGAACTTAATAATCTTATCCCGGCCGGTAAAGGCGCGCGCCAGTCGCAGTGCGCTCATGGTGGCTTCGGTGCCGGAGTTCACAAACCGCAGCATTTCCAAGCTTGGCATAAAAGACTGAATCATGCGGGCGAGTTCAAGTTCCAGAGGACTGGGCGCGCCATAACTCGTGCCATTGCGAATCGCCACTTCAAGGGCTGCCACAACGTGTGGATGTGCGTGGCCAAGAATCAGCGGACCCCAGGAAAGTACGTAATCAATATAGCGATTGCCGTCCACATCCACCAGATAGGGACCGCTTCCCTTTTCAATGAACAACGGCTGTCCGCCAACGGCCCGGAAAGCTCGCACAGGCGAACTCACCCCACCCGGGAACAGCGCCTGGGCCTGTTCGTACAGTTTTTGTGAATTCCCTGTGTTCATGTCACGCGCTCCCGTTGGGGATGTTGGTCCGAGTGCAGGTTAAGACTGGCCAGGACTCCCTCGGCGGCCAGCTGACCGGAGTGGATACAGTCCGGGATGCCGATGCCACGATAAGCATTCCCGGCCAGCGCCAGAGCGGGCAGGGATTCCAATCGGGCTTCGATACGCTTCAGGCGGTCCAAGTGTCCCCGGTTATATTGGGGCATGGCGCGTTCCCAGAGAAAAGCCCGGGCAAAGATCGGTTCAGCGACGATACCCAAAGTTTCGGCAAGCTCGCGCTGAGCGAGGCCAATCAGGCCCGCAGCGTCCCAGGGAATTTCGCCCTCCTGGCCAGCACGGCCGATGAAGACCCGCAAAAGGACATGCCTCTCGGGTGCGCGATGCGGAAATTTGGTTGACGTCCAGGTGCAAGCCAGCGCGGCACGGCCCTCGCTGCGTGGAATTACGTACCCATAGCCATTGAGCGGGTGCCGTATTTGCGATGCCCTGAAGGCGAGCGAAACTGTGGCCGTCGACACATAAGCAATCGCGGCCAGTTCTGCCGCCAACAGGGGGTCAAGTTCCGACAATAATTCTGCGGAAACGTAACTTGGTGTGGCCAATACAATCCCTTGCGCCACTATCGTATCGGAGTCGGCCAATTCCATGACGAAGTCGCTCTTCACCCTCCGAATCCAGCGCACCGGGCTTTGAAGTCTGAGATCGACTCCGTTGCGCTCCAGATTTGCAGTCAGGGCCTCAACGATTTCAATCAGCCCGCTGGTGGGCGTGAGAAACAGACTGCGCGACCCTGGGCCGGGGGCTCCGCCATTTTTCTGGCGTTCATGCCGGGCACGGAGTGCACCGCGAATCAGGCCGCCATGCTTCCGTTCAAGTTCCGGCAGGTAGGGCAGGGTGGCTTGGATGCTCAATCGGTCACCATCGCCGGCATAGATGCCGCTCATCAGCGGCTCGATCAGCGCTTCATAGGCGGCCCGGCCGAGCCGCCGCGTGACAAAGTCGCCCATACTTTCTTCGACATCCGGAGTCCCCGGTGGTAGAACAAGATCGGCGCCCATTCTCAGCTTCGCCGGCCAGGAAAGCAGACGGCTCCTGAGCATCGGCCCGAACTCGGTCGGGATCATCATTGTCAATCCGCCGGGAATGGGGTGCAGTCGCCCATTCTTCAGTATATAGGTGGCATTCTGATTTGGGTTTGTGCCCTGAAGTCGATCTTCAATTCCAAGTTCCCGGCACAGCTTGACGGCCCATGGCTTGGCAACCAGAAACGTGTCCGGCCCACCTTCGATGACAAAGCCATCCAGGCGCTCGGTGAGAATTTTGCCTCCCCAGCGGTTTCCGGTTTCCAACACCGTGATGCGCAAAGGACGGCTGGACTCCCGGGCCGCCGGCAGCAAGGCATGAGCCGCCGCAAGCCCGGCAATCCCCCCGCCGACTACAACGATGTGTTCGGCAGAGGCCATTCGTGGACCATTTCTACGGCGGCGCGGACGTTGTCCACAAGCGTGTGGGTCAGGATTCCATGCCCAAGGTTGAAAACGTGGCCGGGCCGTCCTCCAGCCTTCTGGAGTACGTCATCCACTCGGGCGCGCAATACAGGCAGCGGCGCAAGGAGGGAAACCGGGTCAAGATTGCCTTGCACGGCGACATCCGCGCCCAAAATTCCCCAACCGCGTTCCAGGGGGATGCGCCAATCCAGGCCGATGACCGTGCCGCCAGCGTCTTTCATGTGCCGTAACAAGGTGGCCGTGTCCGTCCCAAAATGGATCACCGGTACGCCGGTCGCCATAGCGGCCCGCAGTACCTGGCGCGAATACGGCTGGACGTAGTCGACATAGTCAGACGGGCTGAGCTGGCCAACCCACGAGTCAAACAACTGGACCGCCTGGGCACCCGCCCGCACCTGGGCCACCAGATAGTTTTCCATGCTGGTCGCAACCGTACGCATCAGCGTATGCCAGGCCGCAGGCTCTGAAAACATAAGTCGCTTGGTGTTGCGGAAATCTTTGGTCGCCCCCCCCTCCACCATATACGATGCCACCGTATAGGGTCCCCCGCAAAATCCGATCAGCGGCACATCCGCAGGTAATTCGCGCCGCACTATCCGGATGGTTTCCAGTACATGACCAAGGTCCGTCTCGGCCTCCACAACCCGCAGTTGACGAGCCGCCTCGAGGCTACGCACTGGCTTATGAATGACCGGTCCTTCGCCCTGTGCAAATTCCAACCCAAGACCCATGGGAATAACAGGCAGGAGAATGTCCGCAAACAGAATGGCCGCATCCACGCCCAATGCGCGTACGGGCTGGAGCGTCACTTCGGCCGCCAGTTCGGGCCGATCGACGATCTCCAGCAAAGTGTGTTTGGCGCGGATCGCCCGGTATTCAGGCATGTAGCGTCCTGCCTGGCGCATGAACCACACCGGGGTCGCATCGACCGGAAGTTGATTGCAGGCACGCAGGAACCGCGCCCGCGGCTCTGCCTGCCCTTCAGGTACCGTCGTTGGCAAAGCCTCGGTCATGCCCCAACTCCAGCCGGTACGAAGACGCAGGAGGGATCGGAAGCCATGTAATCGCCGGTCACCCCGAAGGCCCGGCCGCGTTGCCCGCCGCAAAACTCGCGGTACTCGCAGACGCGGCACTTGCCCTTCAATAGATCGTAGTTGCGCAGGGTGGTGAACAGCTCATGGTGACGGTAAGTCTCCACAACATCCGCCGTGCGCACATTCCCAGCCGCGATGGGCAGGAAACCCGACGGCATGATTTCCCCGACATGCGAGATGAAAAGGAACCCATTGCCGTCGTTTACCCCCTTGCGCGGACGATTGAGCCCATCGGCATACTGGAAGCCCGCGCCTTGAAACGTTACGTTCTCCTGTGAGCCGCCTTCGCTGCGCTTGCGTTCCACCGCGACGCGACGGTACATCGGGGCGGCGGTAGCCTTGATATCAAACGGCGCCCGTTGCGAGAGTTCGTAAAGCCAATGGAAGACACGTTCGTGGTCCTGAGGTGAGATCAACCATTTGGTCTGCGCCCGGCCGGTGGGCACAAGGAAGAAGACCGACCACTGCACTGCGTTGACTTCCTCGATAAAGGGCACCATGTCAGGCAATAGATCCACGTTAAAGGCCGTGACGGTGGTATTGACCTGAACACTCAGCCCAACTTCCTGAGCATTGTGAAGGATTTGCATGGTGCGGTTCCACGAACCGGGCACCTGGCGAAACTCGTCATGTACCTCGGGAGACGGGCCATCCAAACTTAGGGCTATGCGCTTGATGCCTGCCTTCTGGGCCTGTTGCAATCGCTCCACCGTAGGCAGTGCGGTTGCCGTGGGCGTCAGCGAACAACGCAGCCCTTTTTCTGTGGCGTACTCAATCAGCTCGAACAGATCGCGGCGCATCATCGGGTCTCCCCCGGTGAAAATCAGGATGGGGCTGCCAAAGGCCGCAAACCGATCGATCAGGGCTCTTGCCTCCTGGGTCGAAAGTTCCTGCGGGTCACGGCTCGGAATGGCGTCTGCACGGCAATGCTTGCAGGCAAACGCGCAGGCGCGGGTGACCTCCCAGGCAATCGTGAACGGCGCCAGATTGAAGTCGGCCATTAACATGTTGTTGTCATGCATACTGCGTTCACCAGAAGCCTGCGCTGAGAGTTGCGTTGGTTTCATGAGTTGCTCCTTTCTATGGAAGCCAGCGTGCAGCTTCCTTGGCGTGGTAGGTCAGAATCATGTCGGCGCCTGCGCGCTTGATACTGGTGAGTGTTTCGAGAATCACCTGCTCCTCGTTCAACCAACCGTTGGCAGCTGCCGCTTTGAGCATGCTGTACTCACCGCTCACGTTGTAGGCAGCCAAAGGCATTTCGGGATGGGCCTGTCGAATGGCGTGGATGACATCCAGGTACGGCAGCGCGGGCTTAACCATCAGGATATCGGCGCCTTCCTCTACGTCCAGCGCGGCCTCGCGCAGGGCCTCGCGCCGGTTGGCGGGGTCCATTTGGTGGGATTTGCGATCGCCAAAACTTGGCGGGGATTCGGCGGCTTCGCGAAACGGGCCGTAGAACGCGGACGCGTACTTGACCGCATACGAGAGAATTGGTAGATGTTCATACCCTCCTGCGTCCAGGGCATGGCGAATAGCAGCCACCATGCCATCGATCATGCCGCTGGGCGCCACAATATCCGCCCCGGCCTCTGCGTGCGACAAAGCCACGCGGGCAAGGATCTCCAGGGTTGGATCGTTCAGGACGTAGTCAGCAGGCAGCGCGGGCTGGGCATGCTCGTCCCGGTTAAGGATGCCGCAGTGGCCGTGATCGGTGTATTCGCACAAACAGACGTCTGTAATGACCAATAGCTCCGGCACAGCGTCCTTGATGGCTCGAATCGCCTGCTGAACGATGCCATCCGAAGAAAAGTTCTCCCTGCCAATCGGGTCTTTGGCCTCCGGGATGCCGAACAGGATGACTGCCGGGATATTCAGATCGGCGATGCTGCGCGTCTCCCGCGCCAGCCGGTCCACGCTCCACTGCGCTATGCCGGGCATCGAGCTGATTGGCTGGACAACATCCTTGCCATGACGAACAAACAAGGGGTAAATAAAATCCTGCGAGGTCAGCTCGGTTTCACGCACCATGGAACGCAGCGCTGGAGACAAGCGTAAACGACGCGGCCGGCTCTGGCGTTGGCCTGGACTTGCCTGGGTCATAGGGAATTCCTCAGAGGTTGCGATTCGAAATAGTTCAACAGCGCGGCAACCAGGCCTTCGGCGGTGTACTCCACAGCCACCAGGTCCGGCTTGACCCCGTAGTCGGCCAGCGCTTGAGCGGTGATGGGGCCGATGACGGCAAACACCGGCTTTCCAGGCAAATCGGGAAAGCGAAGTTGCTCCCCGTTGCACAGTCGGACAAAATTGTGCACGGTTGACGGACTAGTAAAGGCGATCACGTCCACGCCGCGCCGTAATTCTGCAAGGCCAGTGGGGTCCGCTTGGGCCGGCAGTGTCCGGTAGGCGGCGATATCCACCGCCCTCCCGCCTCCCTGTTCAATCAACCTTAGAAGAGCCGGACGGGCGATGTCGGCACGCGCCAGAAGTATTTGCTTCCCATTTACATTGCCCAAACCCGGGTAAATGGCTTCCGCCACGTACTCAGAGGGAACGAAATCGGGTTGTATCCCGCGTTGTTCCAATCCATGCGCTGTCTTCGGGCCAATCGCTGCCACCTTGAGCGCGGGGGGCAGTCCCGGGACTTTCAGTTCTGCCAAACGATCCCAAACCGCGCCGACGCCATTCACGCTGGTTAGAATCAGCCAGTCATAGGCCGCCAGCGCGAACAGGGCGTTATCTAATTCAGAAGTATCGGCAAGCGGTGCGATCTCGATCACCGGCAGCAGGATCGGAACCGCTTGCAGGGCAGCCAGATTCGCCGCCATTCCCTGTGCCTGGCTGGCCGGGCGGGTAAGCATTACGCGACGCCCCACCAGACTAGACATACAGCACCTCGCCCGCCCCCAGAGCCAGCGCTTCGGCTGCCAGCGATGCACCGAGCGCCAGTGGCTCTGCGCCACAAGCCGTAAGTTGAATCGTACGGACGCCATCTACTGAAACAATGCAGACGCGCAGCGTCAGTTCGCCCTCAGCGTATTCGGCATACGCCGCCACCGGCAGCGAACATCCGCCCCCCAACGCTTGCAGGAAAGCACGCTCCGCCTGCACCGCCAGACGAGTGGGGGCATGGTCAATATAAGCAAGAAGGCTGAGCGTTTCAATGTCCTCCGCGCGGCACTGAACCGCCAGGGCGCCCTGACCGGGAGCCGGCAGCATGATCGCGAGAGGCAGATACTGGGTGATGGTCTCAGCCAGTCCCAGTCGCGTCACGCCTGCTGCGGCCAACAGGATGGCATCGAATTCGCCTTCATGGACTTTGCGGATACGCGTGTCCACATTCCCCCGAATCGAAACAGGCTGTAGATCTGGTCGATAGGCCAGCAGTTGGGCCTGGCGCCGCAGGCTGGAGGTGCCCACCGTAGCCCCAAGGGGGAGTTCGTCCAGACCTTTTCCGCTCGATGAAATCAGGACATCCTCAGCACGCGCACGCAGGGGAATCGCGCCCAGTGTCAGGCCAGGGGCATCCTCCACTGGCAAGTCCTTGAGCGAATGCACCGCCACATCCACCGTACTGGCGCGCAACGCCTGTTCCAGTTCCAGCGTGAACAATCCTTTGCCGCCGATTTCCGGAAGTGGCCGGTCCAGCACTCGATCGCCTGTCGTTCGAATCACCGTTTCGCTGGTCTGGAGATCCGCAATGGCGGCGCTGAGCGTGGCTGCCACAAAACTGGTTTGGGTGCGGGCCAGATTGGATGGGCGGGTAGCGAAGCGGAGGGTCATCACGGTAGTTCCCGGGTTGGAATTGTTGGGGGAGACTCGAGCCCAAAGAGGTCAGACACCATCCGACCGTATTGTTCGCCGCGCGCACCGCCGGACTCTTCTCGCAGGCGGACGGTTGGCTGGTGCAGTAACTTCTGCACGATGGCCTGGGTGAGCGACTCAATACGCTGGATATGTTCGGGGCTCAAATCATCCAGATGGCGTAACGTCCTGCGCATCTCGCTCAGCCGTATGGCTTCGCCCCGCTGGCGGAGCTCCTTAATCACCGGAGCAACCTGAAGAGCGAGAAGGTTATCGAGGCAGGAGCGATATTCCTCACTCAGGATACTTTCCGCGGCGGGAATCTCCCCGGCGCGCCAGGCGTGGTTCGCCTCCGTAGCATTCTGCAGATCGTCGATGTCGTACAGCGTGACATTCGGGATAAATTTGACTTCCGGTTCAACATCCCGCGGCACGGCGATATCCAGAATCACCAGCGGCCTGTCCGGCCGCTGGACCATGACGGCTTCAATCATCGATTGGAGGATTAAGGCATGGGGAGCAGACGAGGAACTAACCAGAATGTCCGTCTGGCTCAATGCCCCTACGAGTCGATCCATTGTGGCGGCTTCGCCCTGCCAGCGATCGGCCAGCTTGCAGGCGGAAGACAGGCTGCGACTGATAACGGTGCATTGCGTGGCGCCGCGCTGGTGAAAGACATCCATCGCAAGCTCCGCCATTTCCCCTGCGCCCAGCAGCGTTATCGAACTGGTTGCCAAGTCACCCACATGGCGCTGCGCCAGCGTTACAGCCAGGGACGGGATGGACAGCGAGTGACGTCCAATGCGAGTCTCTGTGCGGACCCGCTTGCCAGCATGAATAGCAGAAAGGAACAACTTGGATAACCGCGGTCCGAGCGATTTCTCGGCGACTGCAGTCTCATAGGCATCCGTTATCTGTCCCAGGATTTGTGGCTCACCCAGCACCATTGAATCCAGACCAGCCGCGACCCGGAACAAATGGCTGATCACCTGCTCATTGGTGAACGCATACGTGGCGTTTTCCAACTCCCGCCGGTCCACTTTGAAGCCTTCTGCGAGTAGATTCACCAGGTCCGGACTGCACTGGGCGGATCCTGCCACATAGACCTCCGCTCGATTACAGGTCGAAAGAATGATGACTTCTTCCCATTGAGTCTGGCTCTGCAATTCTCTAGTGAACCAGGCGCAACGACTGCCCTCAAACGCCAGTCTCTCGCGCAAGTCGACAGAGGCAGTATGGTGGCTGATGCCCAGGCAATACAGGTTCAGGCTCATGGTTCCTGAACCTCCAGGCCGAGGTGCTCTGTCACCAAATCGGCCAACGCCCGAATGAATGCCGTCGAAGCGTTGAGTGAAGGCGTTCGCTCCAAACGCGCACCATGCGCTGCAGCCAGCTGCCGGGCGCCAATGTCAATGTCATACAGCACTTCAACATGGTCACAGACAAACCCGATGGGAACGACCAGCAGGTTCCGTTGTCCCTGTTCTGCCAGTTCCGCCACCACCTGTTCAATCTGTGGGCCCAACCAGGGCACATTCGACGCCCCAGCACTTTGATAACAGAATCGCCAGCGGTCCTGTGCCAGTGAAAACCGGCTTGCCAGGGTCGCGGCCGTCTCGTTCAGTTGCGCGTCGTAGGGATCGCCGTGATCCAGAATGAAGGTAGGCAGGCTATGCGCAGTGAAAATTGCATAAGGGGTTTCTTCTTCAAATAAAGACAAACCTGTCTCCAGTTTCTCGGCCAGCGCGGCCAGAAACCCGGAGTGCGTGTGCCAGCTGGTGATGCGGGTAAACTCGATCTCCCTGCCCTCCAAAGCGAGGTCCAGCGCCTGGTAATATTTGCCGATGCTCAGCATGGAATTGTGAGGCGCCATCACAAGCGCGATCGCCCGTCGAATGCCATCCGCGGCCATTTCCTCCACCGCCCCGGCAATCCGAGGCTGCCAATGCCGCATCCCTACATACGTTTTTACCCCGCGCCGGGTATTGCGGAAGCGGTTGTTGAGTTCAGTCTCCAATGCGCGCGCCTGTTCACGCGTTCGCTCCAGCAAGGGAGATAGCCCACCGATCGCCGTGTAGCGACGAGTGATCTCGTGTATCAATTCTTCGCCTGGCACTCTGCCATCACGTACGTCGAGCAAGTAGGCCGGCATGTCTGCCAGGTCTTCCGGGCTACCGTAGGCCATGAGCAGAATGCCAATCTGATCTTGGGAAGAAGCCATTATTCTTCGCCCTGTGCTTGTGTGCACCACAAAGCGAGGGTTTCTTCTGGCGATTGATGAAAGGCCGTATACAAGGGCGCGTCAGATTTTGTGTAGCGGCGCGCTTCCGTATCCCGCAATGCGTAAACCAGATCTGAAAACAGGGACAGGTCATCCGTTTCATAAACGACAACGAATTCCTGATCCTGCACTCCAAATGAATAAAGCAGCAATTGGGTAATCTGTGGGAACTCTTTGCCAATCCGGATGTGCTCATTCATCATGCCCTGCCGGGCATCGCGGCTCATCAGATACCAATCCTGGATTTTGGTAAATGGGTAGATCACCAGGTAGGGCTTGCGTTCCTTGCTAAATGGGTCCAACTCTTGAGCGGATCGCGATTTCGTATACTGAGAGGGTTTGGTAAAGCCCCATAATGTGGCTGCCGGCTGCAGCCATTGACGAAACCCGGAGAGGGCTGCCCCTGCACGAGTAAAAAATTCGCGAGTCATTGCAGGGTCGTCAGCCAGAAGCGCGCTCCAAATCAGGATGTCAGCATCGTGCCTGGCCGGCGATGTCTGGTATATCTCGATTTGTTCACATGTCGTCCGACACGCTTTCAACAAGCCGCTAACGATATTGGCCCGATCCTTGCCGTTCAGGCCAAAGAACGACTCCGTGAACCGGTAAAAGCCAAAATGATTCAAACTGCGAGGGGTTTGCTCTGGCATCAGTCTCCTCTGTTTTAACAAGCTGAAGAGACTATAGAACCGAACCGGAATAGGGTATACCCAAATTTCGACAGGTTTTGTAACCTTTGCCAGATTTTTGTGAAAAAGGAGACAAATGTCCCCTAATTGGCATGCGGATGTCCCCACAAGAACATCGGCGAAAACAAGATGCGACCTACGAGCGCAAATGGTACGGCTGTGATCTACTGGCTATAGATCGCTGGTTTCCGTCCAGCAAAACCTGTTCGGTGGGCGGGTCCGAGATGGAAGCCATGCCGCTACAGGTGCACTATCGGGCTGCCCAGTCTGTGGAGTGCGGCATGACCGCGACATCAATGCTGCGATCAATCTTTTGAAGCAAGCTACCGTGGGAACCACGGAAAGTCACGCTGACGGAGTACATGTAAGACCTGGCGGGAATCCCTTCCAGGTTTGGACGATGAAGTCAGTAGCCCGCCGCTTGCCGCGGAGTAATTCACTGACGATCCTTTACCGCATTCAAATCGGCGGGCGACAAACCGAACCGGTCCCGCGTTCTGCATTCGCCCCCCTCACACAGGCCGCGTCGTCAGGAAGCCTTCGTCACGTGGTGCTGCGGCTCCCTTGCCGCTGCCAGTACTGCCGGGGCAAGCACAAACGGGGCGCCGTCAATGGATGACCGGCTCTCTAAAGCTGACCCCGATATTTTCTCCAAGTCGCTTCCGACATAGCCGGCGTCAAACCAGATGGGATTGCTCGCGGAGTACCCTATCGCTCATGAGCGCGCATGGGTTGGCACTTCAATAAGCTTCAGGAATACTTCAACCACTTGAGGGTCAAAGTGCCTGCCGCTTTGATCGCCAATATGCGCCAGGGCCAGTTCTCGGCTCCAGGCCGGCCGATAGGCACGTTCGCTGGTCAGAGCATCCCAGACATCTACCACTGCGAAGATACGCGCAGCCAGCGGGATGGCCTCACCGCGCAGCCCACGCGGGTAGCCAGTGCCGTCCCATTTCTCATGGTGGCAATAGGGTATATCCAGCGCAGATTGCAGGTATCTAATCGGCGCGAGCATCTCGTAAGCGAAGTCTGGATGGCGACGCATGATTACCCATTCTTCTTCTGTGAGCGGGCCGGGCTTAAGAAGAATGGCGTCCGGAATGCCCATTTTGCCAATGTCATGCAACAGCGCACCACGTCGGATGTGAGTCAGACTCTTCGGATCCATCCCCATTTCATGCGCAAGGCGGAGGGTCAGGTCGGTTACCCGCAGGGAATGGCCCTCGGTCTCCTTGTCCCGCAGGTCCAACGCCCGCGACCAGCCCTCGATAGTAGCGTCATACGCGATTGCGAGCTGCTGGTTGCTTTGCTGCAGGTCCTGGAAGAGCTGAGCGTTGTCGATCGCGATGGCCGCTTGCCCAGACAGCCCCTCCAAAAAGCTCAGCCATTCGCGATCCAGAGGCAGCGGTCTGCGGTGAAAGAGTTCCAGCACTCCCAAGACCTGTCCCCTGGCCACCAGCGGCAGGCCGTAATATGCGGCAAACCCTTCCGCGCGCCAGAGCGCAGCCAGCCGAGGATTCTCCTCCGGCTGGGGCCCGGACTGGTGGCTTTGCGCCTGACGGTCCAGCGCGATCCGTCCGGCCCAGCCCTCCCCCAGTCGGACAGAAAACATCGAATCAAAGTGGCGAAGTCCCGAGTGGGCAACAACTTCAAGTACCCCTAATCCTGTGTTGAGCAGCAACACGCTTGCCGCATCCACTGCCAGCTGGGTGGTCACCTGCTTGATCAGGATGTTCAACGTCAATCGCAGATCGAGGCTGGACAGGATCGCCACATCCACCGCCTGCATCGCACGCAGCTGCTCCAGGCGGCTGGTGGTTTCCTCAAATAGCCGCATGCGATGAAGGGTCGCTCCAGCCATTTCCGCCAGGGCGGCCAACAGATTGAGACTCTGAGGATCAAGTGGGCGCTCCACCGGAACCGCCACCAACATCACCGCGAGCACTTCGCCGCCTGACCGTATGGGAAGACAAGCCCCGCCCCAACCCGGCGGCATTTGGTTGCGCGCATCCTGGGGCGTCAGGGGATCAGTAGCGAACTCATCGGACAGGTACATCTCGCCGGTGGCAAACACCGTGCCAGCGATGCCCGTGCCAGGCGGACGCGGACGTTCTTCCAGGAAGGAATACCACCCGCGCGCGGCGGCCGCTGTAAACATTTTCTCATTCGGATCGTAGACCAATATCCCGCCGACGTCGGTATCCAGTGCCTTGAGCGTTTCATCCAGGATGAGCGGCAGCGCCGCTTCCAGGGATTGCGCCGCGCGCACCGCGGTAGAAACTATTCGCAACGCGTCCAAATGCTTGAGCTGTTGCCGGATTTCGTCCAGTAGGCGGGTGTTTTGAATCAGGGCGGACGCCTGTCCGGCCAGCAAATGCACCAGGTGCAGATCCTGCTCATCATAGGCCCCCGGCGCATACGAATGGACTGCCAGCATGCCAAAGACCCGTCCCCCCACAATCAACGGAGCCGCCACGACCGAGCGGACGGATCCCTCGCCACTGAAATGCACCCAGGCCGTGGGCGGCTCGTCCTGCATATCGCGCTCCAGGACTGCCCTGCCGCTCTCGATGACATGCGCCGAGAGCCCTGCTTCCAGCGGGACGATGGCGGCCGGCAGCTCTTCTCCACGATCCACGGCATAGATCGACCCGCGCCGGGGGTTCTTTTCATCCCGGATTGCCAGGACAAACAATTCGCAGGGCATGAGTTCCCGTGCCGCACGGTACAACGCCCGATAAAGATCGGGCAAGCTCTGGCTGTTGAGCAGTACATCCTGCATCAGCCGGCTGAATTTTTCGCGCTGCTCAACACTCTCCTGGATGGTGGCAAACAGTGCGGCGTTGCTCAGCGCTGCCCCGATATGGCTGCTGAAGGCCTGCAGGACTTCCGCATGCTGCACGCTGAACTGGCCGATCTGCGCACCGTCCAGATTCAGAAAACCAATCACCTGGCCATTTCGTGTGATGGGAACCCCGAGATAGGAACGAATCCATTCACCGCCCGGCCACACTTGCCAGAGCGGATCCTTATGGCTATCAGGAATGAGCATCGGCACCCCGCTGGCGATCATCTGCCCATACAGCCGGTGCCCTTCCAGCGGCACGGCGATGCGATGGATGTACTCCTCCAGACCGCGTTCGATGTAGCCCGTGTGGCGGGCCACACGCAACACCCCTTCCTGGATGAGGATGATGGAAGCGGCATCATGCGGGATGACAATGCCAATCGTCTCCAGGACCAAGCCAAGCAGCGCATCCAGGTCCAGCGTGCTGCTGACAAACGCGGCGACCCGGCTAAGCGCCTTGAAATTCGCCAGGTGTTGGCGCAGTTCCTCTTCGGCGCGCTTGCGGTCGCTGATGTCCTGGATCTGGGAGATGAAATAGGCGGGCTGGTCCTGCGAATCCCGCACCAGGGAAACGCTGAGCAGAACCCAAATAATCTCCCCGTTTCTATGGACATAGCGTTTCTCCATTTGATAAGTGGCGATTTCGCCGGTCACCATCTGCCGGACAAAAGCCAGATCCGCCCCCAGATCCTCCGGGTGCGTGATGTCCTGAAATGTCATGGCCAGCAAGTCTTCGCGCGCATAACCAACGATGGCGCACAAAGCCCGGTTGACTTCCAGCCAGCGGCCATCCAACGCCACCAGCGCCATGCCGATGGCCGCATCCTCGAAGGCGCTGTTAAAACGCTTTTCGCTTTCGCGCAGGGCGGCTTCCGCCTTTATGCGGACGGTGACGTCGCGGTAATTGACGACGATTGCGCCTACCCCGGGTTCGTCCAGCAGGTTGCGGGCGACGGCCTCGATCCAAAGCCACTCCCCCTGTTTGTGGCGCAGGCGGAAGACCTGCTGCACCTGTGAACGCGGCGACGCGCGCAGCCCGGCGAAGGACTCCTGGACGTCGTTCAGGTCGTCGGGGTGAACCAATTCAAAAAAAGACTGTTCCAGGAAATCCTCGGGTTCATAGCCCAACATTCCGGGCGCGGCAGGGCTGTCATAGACCAGCCGGCCCTCAACATCCAACAGCGCAATGGCATCTGCGCTGTTTTCTATCAGCGCTTCAAAGCGCGTTTCGTTCGCCCGCAGAGCAGCCTGGTACTGCTCGCGCTCGGTCACATCGTAGCTGATGATCTGATAGGCGAGCCGTCCCTCAAAGGTGGTGAGCGTGGTGGTGCCCTCCAAAAAGATCACCCGGCCATCCAGCCGCAGGGCTTTGTTGACAACCAGCGGCCCGGGTTGCCCTGTTGCCAGACCGGCCACATAGGCCACCACATCCTGCAGGGAGTCGGGGTGCAGCAGCGACAGGAAGGACCTGCCAAGCAGGTCATACGGCGTTTCAGCGCCAAAGATCGCCACGCCTGTCGAGTTGATGTACGCGAGGCGCCGGTCCCGGACAACCGCCATCATCACCGGCGCCTGCTCCACCAGCTGCCGGTAGCGTTCTTCACTGGCCCGCAGGGCGGCTTTGGCCTGTTCCTGGGCGGTCACATCCAGCGCCATGACCAATGCCGCCGGCCGGCCCTGATAGTCCAGCTTATGCGAGATGATTTCCACCCAGATGATGCGTCCATCTTTCAATTGGTGGTGCCAGATGCCAGAATACTGTAGATCCGGTCGCGGCGCCGCGGCGTCCGCCACCAATTTGCCAATGTCCTCGGGCGGCCGGATATCCTTGATGGTTAGGTCAAGGAATTCTTTCTTCGTATACCCATACTTCTTGGTTGCAGCACGGTTGACTGCCAGGAATGCCAAAGTTTCCAGATCATAGACCCACATGGGAACCGGATGACGCTCAAAGAGGTAAGTTGAAAATCCGCTGGGTTCGATTTCCTTGTCAGTACCCACGACAATCCTGCTCTTTCGTTCTGTAAGGTTAACGTCGGATGGGTGGATAAGTAACGCTCTGTCCGGCGCATTTCAGATCAGGACAGAATCCTTCACCTTCCCTGCTCTTCGGAGGGACCGCTAAAATGGCGGCATTGGCGATTGAAATCTAGTCAGGGCGGCTGCTTCTTGCGCGGCGTTCCCGTTGATGGCCTGGCGCGTCTCCTGGCACCCATTCGCGTGCATCCGATCAACTTTATCGACAGGTTATGAACGTGAGTATGAACAGACATCGCCATCCTGAAAAAGGATACAGACCATCCGCTTTTCTGAAACCGCGCCGGACGTGTTGCTGCACACTGAATTCCTTACGGCGGTGGGCCTTTCGGGAATTAGCCTGGGGGTATTAGGAACGGCAGCAGCGGCAAATCGCTCCTACTTGCCAGCCTGTGCGGCCCCACCAGGGTTGACAGGGAGGGTCTTGAACACAAGGGTATCGCGCCCTGCGGCCTTGGCCTCGTAGAGCGCCTTGTCCGCCAGGGAAAAGACTTCGTCAAGATCTATCGGGGATGTGCCACGAGGGCTCACGAAAGCAACCCCGATACTTACCGAAAGGTTAAAGCTGCCCTGTTCTGTTTGCATGGTCGCCTTTCGCACTGCCTGAAGGACTCGATCTACAACTCCGTAGGCTGTCGTTTCGTTCACGTTGAACAACACCAACATGAATTCGTCGCCTCCCCAGCGTCCGACCCGATCATACACGCGCGAAACCGCCTGGATGGCATCGGCGAGCTTCTGCAACGCCTTGTCTCCCGCAAGATGGCCGTAGGCATCATTGATTGATTTGAGATTGTCCAGGTCAATCAGCACCAGGGCAAACCCCTGCTGCTCGCGCGCCGCCCGCATGGCTTCGATCCGGATATTATCTGCAATCGCGCGTCGATTCCAGATGCCCGTCAGAGGGTCGATCGACGCCAGCACCTGAAGCTTGTCACGCGACTCCTTCAGCTGCTCTTCAATCTTTCGTTGTTCGGTCAGGTTGGTGTACATCGCCAGCGCGCCGATTTGCTCGCCCGCCAACATGACGGGAACAGCCAGGATGTCGACTTCGACCTCGCTGCCATCGGCGCGCTTTCGCACGCCGATCTTCTGAACCCGTTTTCCTCGTTGCGCCGAGCGCGTGTTCAACATGGCTTCTTCAAGGGTATGTTCAGTTGTTATCAACTCGTCCAAAAGAGAACCCTCGATATCAGCCAGCAGATACCCGAAGAGCTCTTCAAACGCGGGATTGCAGCTGATAATTCTGTCTTTTTCGTCCAAGGTGACAACAGCAACGGGAATGTTCATGACCAACGCCTCAAAAAAGAGCTTTTGGGCTTTGGCCGTCGCGAGCCGGGGTGATCTCTTTCCAGGTTTCCTGGATCCTGATGAATCGGGCTTCATACGATGCTCCACATAGATGAGCCTGGGTCTCGAACTGCCCACCGATTGATCCCGAAGCAACTATAGAAATTCGGCAGGAACGCGTTTTTCATCAATTGGGATCCAGTTCGACTTTTCTATCATACTATAGTATGGAAACCGCTCGAAATCCATCCCTGGAATCTAGTTGCGGCGTCACTTGATGGTTGCGCAGGTTTTAAGCGAAAGTGCGTGACTTGGCCAACGCTTTCGGGGAAACGGTACTGGTGATTTTCAAGGCGACTTGAGACGCTGGGCTTACGGGAAGCGTCGTTTTCCCGCTCGCCGCCGTTTCGCCAGTCAGTACATAACCGAGATCTATCTCAAACTGGTGGTGGAGAAGTACAGCCAGACGCAGTGCAGCTGGCCAATTGACTGGAGGCCAACGTCCCGGATGGGCTGGCGATCGTCAAGTTTCCGGCTGCGAGTTCGTAATCTGCTTGTGTGGTTCAGCCAGGAAATCATGCGCCGGACGCGGGGGGTGCGAATCTTTCCTAACCGCCAATCCTGTGGGCGCCTGGTGACCGCGATCCTGATGGGGAAATATAAGGACGTGGAACATCCAGCGCACAAACTCCAGTTCGCTCTGCAAGGTGAAACCAGGATTGGCGACATGCCCGGTTCTTGACAACCTGTTACCCTGAATGAGTGACTCGTCTGGCCACTTTTTTTAGTTGGCCGCTGTTCCTCTCCAACGAAATTCTCAAGACTTTCGGCCAACTACATAGAACGAGTTCTATCTCTTCTCCGGCTAAATTGTTCGCCGGGAAGTATTACGGCCCACCTGCAACTCAATTTCAGGCGCGCGAACTCGTCCCTATCCCGCTATGCCGTCAGACGCGCTACCTTCCCGAAGCATAGTCAGGAAAGCCTCCGCGGCCGGGTCGAAGTGCTTACCCGACTCTTGCTTGGTGTATTCGATGGCGTTGGCTTGAGGCCACGCTTTGCGATAGGGACGATCCGAGGTCAACGCATCGTAAGCATCCACCACGGCGAAGATTCGGGCATATAAGGGGGTCGCATCGCCCCTGAGATTCTGGGGATAGCCGGACCCATCCCATTTCTCATGGTGGCAATAGGGAGTCTGACGTGCATCCCCCAAATAGGTTATGGGCTCCAAAAGGTCGCGGGCGATGACGTTCAGGCCCAGAAATACTAACGCGAAACGGATATATACGATATCGCACCACACTCACAGTCTCCTTCAAGTACCACACGCAGGACTGAGGGTCGGCCGCGCAACTCCAGCTTCGGGATATTGCGCGGAGGCGTTTATGGATTCGCCAGGCGCTAAGCTTGAGAAATGGATGCAGTCAGTTGACCCGCCAGCCTATTTGCCAGGCGCTGAAGGCCCCAATAACTGCGAAACTCCCACCGATGGGCCCATAACGTCTGTGCCCGAAAGGCAATGGGCAGTTGCGAAGAGTGGGCAACAGACGGCAGCCTCTCTCGCACGTATCGAACCAGGCTGACATCGCCCGGCTCGATACCAACATCCGCGCTGAGGAACCCTGGGTATCCCGACCCGCCAAGCGCCCACAGCCAGGCAGCCCACTCCTGCCGCTTGGCCCGTCCTGCCAGTGCGCGGAACGTACTGATCACCGTGATTCTGGCGCGCCGCTCGCGCCAAATACCGCTCATTAAGCGATCGTCTTCGTAGAACGACTCGCCCAGTTCGAGATGGAATCGAGCCCCGTCCATGAAGGCCGTCTGGATCATCGATCGAGAACGCATGGAGGAGGCCACCACAAAGGCCATCGCCCACGCGCCTCTCGCCGCCCGCATGATTTCCCGGGCCAACCGCCATCCCACGAGCCCGCCGAGCGCGTAGGTCTCTCGCTCGGCCGGCCCCAGCGGCAATAGGTCAACCTGGGGAAACCCGTCAATGGGGTAAACGGATTCCTGGAGCTCGGTTGCACTCATCGTCCCCGCAGCCAGGCTGCGCGACAATGCCTGAAATGCGGCGTCCCTGGCGGGGTACGGCCAT
Source organism: Anaerolineae bacterium (assembly GCA_004297445.1). Taxonomy (GTDB): domain Bacteria; phylum Chloroflexota; class Anaerolineae; order Anaerolineales; family UBA11579; genus SCUK01. Next base: position 28,512 of record SCUK01000010.1, read on the forward strand.
CCCCTAGCCTCACCCAGATCTCCGGAAAGATCGATGACCAGAACGCGTCCGTCATTCATTCTCTCGGAAACAAGACCGGCGAGATCCAGAACGAAACCATTGACTTTGGATACCCAAGCGCCCGGGTGGACCGTAACGACCTGCACATGCCTGTCAGAGTACGGCCTATCCCTGTCGCCCTGGACAATTGCGCTTGAGTCAATCACAGAGTATATTGTACGCATATTCCGGTACAGGGAGATGAATTGAGTCCATCAACCGACAGCGCCAAGCGCAAAAAAATGGAGTTGCTGCTCGACTCGATTCGAAACCGTTCGAATCCCGAACAAACGGAACTGGGAGCGATTTTGTCGGGCGCCACAGAGTTCCGGGCTTCCGTGGGGTTGCGGAGCCCCGCCAGCGCGGACACGCTCCGAGCGCTGATCGAAATCCATCTGCTGGGTTCCCTCGGGAGGGTGGATCAGGATCGCCCGCATGCAGGAGGCGAACTTGACACCCTTGTCGGCCTGATGGTCGTTCACCTGCGCACGTTTATCGACCAGCCGGTTCGGAGGACCGAGCCAACCTTCTACGAGCGGAGAGAACGCGGGGTCGTGTATGTCCTGCGCCGGCAGGGCAAAGGAGTCCAGAGTCGCCCTGTGATCCTCGCCAAATGGTATTTCAGTTTTCGCGACGTCGTCTCTCTGGCCAGGGAGGGCGAAGATCAGGTGTTCCTGGATTATCTGAAAGCGTGCGGACAAAACCCAAAATTGGCCAGCGAGTTCGATCGGGTGTTTTCGGTGGGTGACCGGGCCCGTGAAGGGCAGCCCGCGGACATTTTTAGCGGCGCGATTGTTGCGCAGGGCCACGAGTCCGTCAGGAGGCAGAACAACTTTCGGCTGGCGCTCCTGGCTGGCGAGATCGAGCGCATCGGCGCGGAGGGCACGTCTGGCCTGGCGCAGATTCAGCCGGTGGCAACCGATGAATCCTCCGAGCCTCCGCCTTCCAGTCCAAGCGAGAATCGTCAGGTCGTTGATGCGCCCCGGTCCCACCCGGTGGATTCTCCTTCCCAACCTATCGAGCACACTCTGGCGCCACCACCTGCCCCTAGCATGGTTCATGCAGAGGCACCCGTCCCACCCGCCGTGCATGAGTCCCCCAATCCACCCGCCGATCCTTCTGGCCTGGAAGCAACCGCCCCCCTGGGTCCACCACCGGCGATTCAGGTCGAACCTTCACCCGGTGAAAATTCGAAATACCCCATTGCACCAACTCCGCTTCAGGAGATCCTCGAGCGGGCGAGCAGGGTTTTCGACCTCCTCGGTACGGTCGTGAACCACAACCTGACGCCGGCACACCGGGAGGCGGCGCTGCAATCGTTTTCCGGCTTCCTGGACGCCGTGGAGCAGACCCGTTCGCTCGAACTGCCGCCGATGGCCCCTCGGCACGCACAAGCCCTTCTCCAGCAGATTAATCCAAGTAGCAACCAGCCGTTACTGGTCCAGGGTCCGGACGGCCGATTTGCCCTTAAGGATGTGGAAGTGGCTGCACTCTTCGTCGCGCGCGACGTCACGGGTTTCGATGCACAGAAGATGGCGAAGCTCTGGGAACTGGCCCAGGCAGCCTTTTTCAACCAGGGACGAGAACCCATCCCATTCCTGATGATGCTTTTCGCCGGCGAACGCCTTGAGTTCTATGATCGCCCCCGCGACGAACCTCTGCCCCAGACGAGTGTGGCCGTGCTGCACAATCCCCCAAGGATTGGGCAGTACCCCTAAATCGATATCCGTTGCAGGACAAAATCGATACCTCTGCCGAAAACCGCTGAGGATGTCGGGAATTTCAATCGCCTGACCCACCCAGGTCGCCAGGGCAATTCCCATTACTGCCCTCCCCGGAGGGCCTCGACCCATCCATCCAAAGCGCCAGCAAAAGTCAGTCCCTCACGCGGTCCATCCAGACAGAACACATCATAGATGGCAACCCGACTGGACCAGACCTTCGATTCGTTCCGCAACAGATCCTCAAGTGTTGTGAGGAAGAAATGCGTCCGGGGAGAATAGTATTGTTCCTTGAAGAGCGACCGGATCTTCCTCCCAATCAGGTCCATTCGAGCGGCTGATTCTGTCCCGGCGTCGATGACATAAAGGACCGGCCCGAGCAGGCATGGGCGCCTGGCGGCAAACGGCATCTGCATGTACTTCCTGAGCTGGCCTTCCAGATCCTTGCCGTTTCGGGTGCCACGGTCCACCTCCAGATACAGCGAAAAATCTCGATTGTTCCGCATCATCCTGATAATCGAGTCCGGTTCAATCACAACCTGTTTGATCGCCGACCGCGACCGGGCAAACTGGATATCTTCACAGGTAAAGCGCGTACGAAGGTACATCCAGGCACGCGGCCGGGCAGAAAAACCCAGCAGCCGGGCAACACGTCGGGTTGATTCCAGATGGGCGCCCTGGCTTTCGAAAAAGGATAGTTGATTTGTTTTTCCAAGGCACTTTTGCAGATCCTTTACGGGTTTCCCTTCGACTGCAGCCAGGACATCCAGGCCTGCATCCGACAAAACATAGCGGTCTTTGGCACGCGGGATCAATTGGAGCCAGCCCGCATCCCAAACCCGCTTGAATCGAGCGCCAAACTCACGATCAAACTTTTCACTCTTCCGTTCATTCCGAACAAGTTCCCGGTATTCCATCGATTTCCATCCCGGGAAACGGGCAATCAGATCCAACAGATACATATCCGGTCGGTTCGCCTCCACGAACTGCCCACAGGCTTTCGCCTCGGATTTGTCTGAGCGGCGAAGGTGGTCGCGAACGGTCATGGAGTGTCGATAAGGCGTTAGTCGTACCTCAAAGTCGAAATTACTCCTGGGCATCACCGCCGGGGGAAGGGCACCCACCTTGGCGACGTGCCCCCAAGGGTCGGGCCGATTGCAGATTTCGCGGTCAGCGATCCAATCCTTTGGATGATCTTGAGGAATGGCAATTGATACCACTCGGTCGGCAAATGAAAAGATGGAACGAAAATACAGCCCGAGCTCGGGGAACATATCAGAGACGGCGACGATCGTGATCTCCAGCGGAAGTTTCGACAGCATTGGATCTTCAACGATAGCCTTGAGCCACCCTTCCACCGCGCCGCGGATATCCTCTGCGGTATCCAGATAAGAGGCGAAGTACAACAGCTTTAGGTGCCCGCCGATCTTCTCGTCGCGAAAACACATCAATGCCGACGCAAACCTTGTTGAGCGCTTGGGTCGCCAGGGAGAGATCATCCACTCCGCCACTCCTGATTCCAGATAAGGCGCGAGGAAGTATCGAAAGATGGACAGCCTGAAATGGCTCATCGCCACAGCTTGCGAAATGGTCAGTGGATCCCGGTAGCGGCCGATCCATTTGCTCGCGCCAAGCTTCGATAGGACATAGAGGCAAGGCGACCAGGATCCGCAGACATAGCTCAACGGAATCGTAATCCGCTCAAACTCCATGCGTTTGAGAATCTGGCTGATCGTCGTATCCGAATATCCCGTCGCGGACTGCAGAAACCACGCGCTTGCGCCCGGGTTGAAATGCACCTCCTGTGAAATCCGCGCAATCGCATTCAAACGTCTTGAGTTGTGCAACATAGTTCACCTCGCTGAAAAAGAAGTTGGAATGGGCCGGATAAAACCGGGAAGAAAAAGATGGAGAACAGAAAAGAGAATGAATTAAGAAATACATTGAGATGGATGATTAGATAACCAAAGCCAAGTAAAAAGATAGAAGATCCTGAATTCGAAATATGTACACAGGTTGGAGAGAAGTGAAAGTCTGAACTACAGTGTGGTAATAAGTGGTGAGTAGATGAAAAACTATTAATAGTCCGCTTGCGCGCCGGGGTGAGGTTTTCCTCATCGTTCCCCGGTATCTTCAATACAGTCTGCATGCCTTTGGAATCAGCGCATTTTGCACCTCGCCCCCCAAGCCATAAGCCAGGGAGTAGAGGCCCGGCAACGGAAGTTCTTGGGGAGGGAAATAGCCTAGTCCGCTCGGAAGCATCCACCCACGCGAAGGCTGAGAAACCCAGGCAGAACGCCAACAAACCCGGCATCCCAGTCTGCCTTGAAACTGCCCTCCGTAGAATGATCGGGGGGTCAGGATCGATTTCTCTGTGCGAACAAACACAACCTTTCGATGCTTTTGCCATATGGAGATGATAAACATCCCCCGCCATTTGGCTGGCACAAACACGACAACTTTCGCGGGTACTTTCGCGGAACGAAGGAATCGGCTGGCGAACCCGCATTAACAAGGCTCTTCGCAAAAGTCCCCGCGAAATTTCCCGCGAAACTGCGTCAAACAGACCTGAGTAAGCCTAAACTCTCGAAAACCAACGAACAGGCAAGATGAGCATGAAACTAACATTCGAAGTAATCCGAGTCTATGAACCATCCAATGAGAAAGGAGTGCCCCATGACCAATCAACTCTCCCTTTCGAATAGCGGAGAACCGCTGCTCAAGGCCCAAGACGTGGCCGAGCTCCTCAACATCAGCAAGGCGTTCGCCTACCTGCTCATTCAGCGCGGCGAACTGCGCAGTGTGGCCATCGGCGCGGCCCGGCGCGTCCGACCGCAAGACCTGGAACGGTTTATTGAAGGCAACCTCACGCCGGTTGAGGAATAGTGCAGAAGTTTTATTCGGCTCTCTACCCCATGGGTGTTAGAATCCAGGCGATCGCCTGGAACTTTAACAATTGGATAGAGTACCGAGTCGCCTTTCCATATCCCCAACCGGAGGTATGAAAATGGCGAAACGCAGAGGAAATCTCGAGGGCAGCATCTACGAACGCAGCAATGGCCGCTGGCTTGCGCAAGTACGCATTCAGGGCAAGCGAATCTCAAAAAACTTTGAGACCCAAAAAGAATGCCGTAACTGGGTCAAGCAAATGCAAGCCCAAATCGAAACAGGACTTTCCTGGGAGTCCGTCAAGCTTACTCTTGGCGAGTACTTAAACAGATGGTTGAAAGATATCGAGGGGTCAGTACGACCAAAGACACGCTTCCAATATATCGGAATTGTGAACAATCATCTGATCCCACAATTGGGAAAAATTAAATTGGGGGACCTCCAGCCTCACCAGGTGCAACAGCTTTACAACTCACTCAGAGAACAAGGCCATAGTCAACGCAATGTACAGCTTATTCATAGTGTCTTGCATAGAGCGCTAAAGGTTGCCTCGAAGCAGGGCCTCATCGGTCGCAATCCCGCGAGTGCCGTTGCCTTACCCAAGATCTCCACAAAAGAAATGAAAGTGTTGGATGACAATCAGGCCAGGCAAATGATGATCGCTGCTGCGGGCCATCGCTATGAAGCGCTTTTGCACCTGGCAGTCACAACCGGAATGCGCATGGGAGAATTGCTGGGCTTGAAGTGGACAGACTTGGATTGGGCATCTGGTATTTTGACGGTGCATCGTCAAGTACAACGACTTCCTGGAAAAGGTTTTGTTTTCCCGGAACCCAAGACAAAAGCCGGTCGCAGAATGATTGAGTTGGGCCCAAACACAATCCGGCTCCTGGGAGAGCATCGCAACCAACAAGAACTGGAAAGTAAAAGACCGTCCTGGCAGGAAAACGGTTTAATCTTTCCTTCCAATAAGGGCACTCCGGCGGACCAACGCAACCTGAACCGCATCTTCAAAGAATTGCTGAAGCATGCTGGCTTGCCAGAAATCCGCTTCCATGACTTACGGCACACCGCCGCAACGCTGATGCTTCTCAATGGCATTCCACTCATGGTCGTTTCACGAAGACTGGGGCATTCAAAACCGAGCGTGACGTTGGACATCTATGGTCACTATTTGCCCGGAATGCAGAAGGAAGCCGCAACTCTTATGGATGAGCTTGTGACGCCAATTTCAGCCAAATGGCAGCAGATTGGCAGCAGCAACCCCAAAGTGCGTTAGTCAATGCTTAATTAAACGGCAGATGTGGCGGTGGATAAAGCTCCAACCGCCACATCTAGTGTGACCCGCATAGGACTCGAACCTATAACCCGCTGATTAAGAGTCAGCTGCTCTGCCAGTTGAGCTAGCGGGCCGGTCATTAAGCATCGGGGATTATACCCAAAAGGAACCGCATGTCAACCGGATGGCGTGCAGCGGTCCCGAATGATATACTGTCCGGTTGAATCCGGCACTCCGCCAAGATACCTGGAGAACTATTCTTCTATGTCCCTCGCAGTCACCACCCCACCATTCGTATCCGGCGCGCTGCCCCTTGTGGGCCACGCGCTTGAGTTTATGAGCCGCCAGGATATCCTGTTGCGCCGCGGCTATGCCGAACACGGGCAAGTCTTTGCATTGCGCATGTTCAATAATCCCGTTGCAGTACTCACCGGCCCCGAAAACCAGAAGTATTTCTTCACCATGACGGACAAAACGCTGGACATGGAGAAGCCTTATGCGTTCCTGGCGGCCATCTTCGGCAAGGTTGCATTCCTTGGGCCAACAGAGACTTACACCAATCAGCGGCCAGTCTTGCATGCGCTGTTTGGTCGCGAGCAGATGGCGCGCTACTTACCTGAAATCCAGACCGCCGTGCAGGAGTGGCTGGACCGGCTGGGCGAAGCGGGTGAGATGGAGTTGACGGGGGAGATGATTCGGCTGGTGCAGGAAGTTGCGGGGCGTTGTTTCCTGGGCCGGGAGGTGCACGAACGCCTGGGGCCGTCCTTCTGGCGTGATTACACCACGCTGGGCAAAGCGCTGGACCCGATCCTGCCGCCCCATCTGCCGCTGCCCAAGTTCATCCGCCGCGACCGCGCCAAGGCGCGCATCCGGGGCGCGCTGGCACCCATCATTGCTGAGCGGCGCGCGGCCGCCCAACCGCCGCAGGATGGGTTTCAACTGCTGCTGGACCATCCACAGAAGGACGGCAGCCCACTGGCGGACGAGGTGGTGGATTCGATGATTATGGCGCTGATGTTTGCCGGGCATGAGACCACCGCCGGGCAAGCCGCCTGGAGCGTCATCCACTTGCTGCAGAATCCCGAGTATCTGGGCAAGGTAAAAAACGAACTAAATGCGAACGTGAAACCCGGCGAAGCGATTGACCATGTAAAGTTGCGCGAGATGGAATACACCCGCCTGGCATTGGAGGAAACAAGCCGCGTGGCTCCCTCCACCGAGACGTTGTTCCGCGCCGCTAAAGAGGACATCCAGCTGGCGGGTTACACCATCCCGCGCGGCTGGCTGGTTCAGACGGCCACCGCGGTGGGGCACTATTTACCAGATCAGTTCAGCGATGCCGAGACCTATGACCCGCTGCGATATTCTGAGGACCGGAACGAAGGGCGGCAGGCGTTCGCCAACATCACGTTCGGAGGGGGCATCCACAAGTGCGCCGGAATGAACTTCGCCAACGCCGAGATGGCAATCATCCTCGCCCTGATGTTCAGCCAGTTTGAGCTGGAATTGCTGACGAAGGAACCCCGCGTGGCGCGCGGGTTGGGCGCCAGCCGGCCGACGAAAACGTGGGTGCGGTACAAACGCAAACAATGAATTAAGGAAAACCAGCGGGCGCAATTGCGCCCGCTGGCTGATTCTGATTCCGTTTCAGCCCTATTCTTCTTCCTCTTCCACTTCCTTCTGGGCAACGATTTCCTGTGCCAGGTTGTGTGGCACAGTCTCGTAGTGGTCGTGCTCCATACTGAACACGCCGCGACCGCCGGTGATGGAACGCAGCTCGGTGGTGTAACGCAGCATCTCGGCGAGCGGCACATGGGCGTTGACCACACTCTTGCCCTTCTCGCTGTCCATGCCCTGCACACGGGCACGGCGTGTGTTGAGGTCGCCCAGCACGTCGCCCATGTGGTCTTCGGGCACCACAATGCGCACGTTCATGATTGGCTCCAGCAGGACCGGGTTGGCCGCCCTGAAGGCTTCCTTGAACGCGTTGCGGCCGGCAGTCTCGAAGGCCACCGGCTTGCTATCCACAGCATGCTCTTTGCCATCGTAGACCGCCACCCGCACGCTCTTGACCGGGTAACCGGCGATGACGCCCTTCTCCAGCACGCTACGCACACCTTTTTCGATGGCGGGCATGAAGTTGGTGGAAATCGCGCCGCCCACCACCTCATTGGCAAATTCAAACTCGCCATCCTCGGAAGGCGCCACCCGCAGATGGACTTCGGCAAACTGACCCGCACCGCCGGTCTGTTTCTTGTGGCGGTATTGCGCCGAGCCCTCTTTGGTGATGGCTTCCTGGTAGGGCACCCGGGGTTCATGAATGTCCAACCCCACCTGGAATTTGTTTGCCGCCTTACGGATGGCGACATCAATGTGCTGGTCGCCCATGCCCTGCAGGATGGTCTGCTTGGTGGAGGGTTCATTGTGCCAGGACAGCGTGAGATCTTCGCCGCAAATTCGTGAGAGTGTCTGCCCCATCTTGGTGGCATCCTGCTGGGTGCGGGGCGTAACAGCCACCCGATAAAGGGCGTTGGGATAATTGGGCTTCTTGAGGATGAGCGGATGGCCCTTGTCGCAGAGCGTGTCACCGGTCTCAGATTCGCTTAACTTGAGCACCACGCCCAGGTCGCCGGCATGCATGACCGGTACAGAGATCTGCTCCTTGCCGCGCAACACGCTCAGGTTCGCAAAGCGTTCCTCCACCCCGCGGCCCTGATTCCAGACACGGGTGTCGGACTTAAGCGAGCCGGATTGCAGCCGGAAGTAGGAAATCTTGCCCACGAACGGGTCAGCAGTGGTCTTCCAGATGTAAGCCGCCAGCGGGCCGGTATCGGTTGCCTTGAGTTCTTCCTCGCCCTTGGCGCCTTCGGCCATCTCGGCGGGTGCTTCGGCCGGTGAGGGCAACAGGATGATGAAAGCATTCATCAGCTGGGCCATACCGACCTGGTCGCTGGCATCCGCCAGGAAGACCGGGACGAACAAATTGTGGCGAATGACCTCCTGCAAGCCGTGCAGAATTTCATCGGCGGATAACTGGCCGCCTTCCAGGTACTTCTCCAGCAGGGTATCGTCGCCTTCGGCGGCGGCTTCAATGAGTGCCTGACGGGCGGCCTGGGCTTCATCGGCCATGTCGGCGGGAATCTCCACACCTGCGCCGCCGCCCACCGGGTAGGCCTTCATATCCAGCAGGTCAATGATGCCCTTGAATCCGGACTTCTCGCCCCACGGCAACTGCACGGATATCAGACGTTCTTCGGTGAGCCGTTGCACCGATTCCATCGCCGCACGGAAGTTGGCGGTCTCGCGGTGCATGCGGTTAATCAGCACGAAACGCGGGAGTTTGAACTGGTCGCAGTATTCCCAGGCGATCTCGGTGCCTACCTGTGCGCCGGCCACCGAATCCACCACCACCAGCGCGCCATCCGCCACGCGCAACGCCGAAATGACCTCGCCGACAAAATCGGGGTAGCCGGGGCTGTCCAGCACGTTTAACTTATGGTCTCTGTACTCAATCGGGATGAGCGCGGTGGAAAGCGAGGTGCCGCGGCGTTTCTCTTCGTCGTCAAAATCGCCAACGGTCGTGCCGTCTTCCACACTGCCAATGCGGTTGATGGCCCCGGTGGTGAACAGCAGGGCATCCGCCAGCATCGTTTTGCCGGCGCCGCTGTGAGACACCATGGCGATGTTGCGAATCTTGTCGGTTGTGTACTCTTTCATGGGTTTGGCTGCCCTTCCAAAAGTGGGATGTGGTGAGACACAAACGGTCCCAGCCTGCTGCCTGAAGACGGCAGGTGGAACCGACGCTTTTGGCGGGCTATGCGGCCACTACACAGCCCAACAAAGGCAGAGGCTCCACCCTGGCTCGCCTGTTAAGCAGTGTGCCTATTCTAAAAGAAGCGCGCCGATGTGTCAAAGAGGGAAAGTTGCGGGTACAATCGCGCCGGAGACTCCCAAGGATGAAATTCCTGTTTTTGTTCATGGATGGCGTGGGGTTGGGCGCGGAAGACCCGGAAACCAACCCGCTGATTCAGGCGCGCACGCCCAACCTGCAACGCCTGTTGGACGGGCGGCAACTGGCGGCAGGCAGCGCGCCTCTGGAGACCGAACGCGCCACACTGCTGGCGCTGGATGCCAACCTGGGCGTGGACGGGCTGCCGCAGTCGGCCACCGGGCAGGCGGCGCTGCTGACCGGCCGCAACATCCCGGCGGCAGTCGGCGAGCACTATGGGCCCAAGCCCAACCCGGCCGTGGCCGGCGAAATCCGCAAAGGGACGCTGTTCTCGCAATTGCGCGGGCGCGGCTATACCGCCGCCTTGCTGAACGCCTACCCGCAGGGTTACTTTGATGGCATCCAGAGCGGCAAGCGGCTGTATTCGGCCATCCCGCTGGCCGTGACGGAAGCCGGGCTGGCGTTGATGACCACGAAAGACCTGGATGACGGCAACGCGCTGACGGCAGATTTTACCGGCGAGGGCTGGCGGCGCTACTTTGGACCGCCGGACATGGCGGTGATGAACGGTGCGGAAGCCGGCCGCAAATTAATGCAACTTGCCACTGCCTACGATTTTGCCTTTTTTGAATACTGGTTCAGCGACTACGCCGGACACAAGCAGGACAAAACTGCCGGTGTGGAATTGCTTGAATCGTTTGATGGCGTGCTGGGCGGTTTGCTGGACGCCTGGGACGACGAAGCCGGACTGATACTAATCACCTCCGACCACGGTAATCTGGAAGACCTGAGCACCCGCCGCCACACCGCCAACCCGGTGCCGGGGCTGGTCATCGGCGCGGCGGGCTTGCGCCAACGATTCTGCGCCAACCTGAAGACGCTCGCCGATATTGCGCCGGCCATCCTGCAGTTTTATCCCTGAGCGAAAGAAACCCATGACTCGAGCGACCCGCTTCAACCTCTCCCTGATTACCCTGCTGCTGCTGACCAGCCTGGCCTGCCAGACCGTGTTGGCTCCGCTGGCAGGCGGGAGGGCCGATGATTCCCCGACGCCAGAAACCAATTCCCCCACCACCAGCCCGACGGCGGCGACTTCTGCTGAAGAAGACGCGCCGGTTGAGGCGGGCGAAAATTGCGGGGTGACCGCCGAACCCGTGGAGGATGGCGAGTTGGAGGCCAACCCCGCTCATACGTCCATCGGCGACCCGTATGCGCCGGAACTGGGCAACCAGGGATATGACGTACAACGCTACACGCTGGCGCTGAGTCTTGACCCCGCCCGGCCGCGCCAGGTGTGCGGCACGGTGACGATTGAGGCCACGGCAACGGAGGCAATCGAGGAGTTCGGCCTGGATTTTATCGGCTTTGGCATCCAGAGCCTGACGGTGAATGGCGTCGAGGCCGAGACCTATCGCACCCCGGGCAAAGTGGTCATCCTGCTGGATGCGCCGCTGGCAGCGGGGGATGACTTCGAAGTGAAAATCCATTATGGCGGGCTGACCGAACAGGTTCAGTCGCGCTTTGCGCCCTTCGAAGACTCGCTTGGCCTGTTCTTTCCCAGCGAGCAGAACCTGTACGCTCTCTCCGAGCCGGACGGCTCGCGCTACTGGTTCCCCTGCAACGACCACCCGCGCGACAAAGCGCTGTTCCGTTTCGAAATCACCACGCCGGGCGGGTTGATGGCTGTCGCCAACGGCCTGCTGAAGGACGAAATCGACAACGGCGATACAACCACTTGGGTGTGGGAGCACGCCGACCCAATGGCGCCGTACCTGGCAACGGTGGCGGTGGGCGATTACGCTGAAGTGCAGAACGAGGTGGTGAACGGCGTCGCGCTGCGGTCTTATGCGCTGCCCTCGGCGGCATCGACTCTGGAAATTGAACTGGAGCGCACTGCGGAAGCCATTGGATGGATGGAAGAGATGGTTGGGTCGTATCCGTTTGAGGCCTATGGCTACGTGACGGTGGAAAGCTTTGGCGTAACGCTGGAAAACCAGAGTATGGTGGTGCTGTCCATCTACATGATTAATGAAGCCGTGATGGTGCATGAACTGGCGCACATGTGGTTCGGCGACCATGTGAGTTTGGATACCTGGGGCGACATGTGGCGCAATGAAGGTTTTGCCACCTATTTTGAATACCTGTGGGGCTACCGGGACGACCCGTCAGGGTTTGACGCCGAGATGGACGCGCTGGTGAATTCGATTGACAGAAACACCGCGCTGGAACCGCTGACCGACCTGACGCCCGCCAACCTGTTTGGCTACGAGAGTTACGTGAAGGGCGCGGCCCTGTTGCATGCGTTGAGGGGCGAAGTGGGCGACACCGCGTTTTTTAAGGGGCTACGACTGTATTTGGAACGGTTTGGCGGCGGGACGGCGACGAACGCCGATTTTATTGCGGTGATGGAAGAAGCCTCCGGGAGCGACCTAGAAGCATTCTTTGACCTCTGGTTGAACAAGTAACGACCGGGATTCTTTCAAATTTGTAAGGCAATTCCCGCTCGATACAGTACATTTGCCCATAGGAGAATGAATCAAGCCCCTCTACACTGTGGAAGGCGGGGCACCCCTGGTGGCAGACGATGGGAGAAGAATCGCTTGCTATCGTATTTAGGGAGAAATCCGATTTCGAGCCTCCTTACGGAGTCTTTACGAAATCGGACTTCTATTTAAGCGTACGGGTTAAGGTGCGCAGGAGGTCAGCGCATCAATGGCATCGACGAATTCCGGATCAACCGCCAAAATATCATTCCAAACATTGATGGCTTCATCGCAGTTTCCCAGATAGTACAGTCCCCAGCCTGCTGAAAGCGAGGCCCACAGGTCTGACTGCTCTGAAGCTACGGCATGGGCGGTCAGGTAAGCTTCCTGTCCGCGGACTGGGTCAATCCCCGATTCGGAGAGCGCATCGCCCAGACCGATGTATGTCCACGCACTGGTTGGATCGAGCTCAATGGAACGTTCGAAAAGCGGGATAGCCTGCTCGTAGCGGTCCCAACCCAGGAATTCGTAGGCAATCCAGTCCTGAACATCTGCGTCATCGGCGCCCAGTTGGGCGATATAGTTCAAGCTGGCGTCCGCCTCTTCGATGCGCCCCAGCGAATAGAGCGGGTCGGCGATTTCGACGTAGGCGTCCCATTCACCGGGGTCGATACGTATCGCAGATTCAAACAATGCGACTGATTCCTCGTAGCGACCCTGGATGTACTGCACTATGCCCATTCCCAGTGGATAAATGGTGACGTTGGGATTCTGTTCATGCAAACGGCCTAAATCAGCCAGAGCGCGTTCCAGTTGGCCGGATTCTTCGGCGACGCCGATGAGGCTGTAGATGCGCCAGATATCCGCCGGGCGAATCTGGACGAAGAACAACCAAATGTCATAGGCGCGCTCAATCTGGCCGGACTCTTCGTAGGCATTGCCGAGGTATTCGAGATGATCCAGGTTGGGGCGCACCTGCGTAATCAGGGCCACTTCCAGCAATCGGGCGGCGGTGGTCGGGTCCCCGTTCTGGTAGGCTTCATCGGCAATGCGGTATACCTCGCTATAGGTTGCCGGGAGCTGGTGCATCGCCTGGTAGAACGCAGCGGCGGCGCCTTCCAGGTCTCCCTGCGCCAACAGTTCATTCCCGGTGGCCATGGGGTCGGCATGGTCTGTGAGTTCAGGTGGTGGTGGGAGGGGTACAACGCCGGGTTGGACGTCAATTGGCTGGTCTTGCGGCGGTTGGTTGGGGTCAGCCGTGGCGAATGGGGATTGGCCGAGCGAGGCTTCGGTGGGCTGGGCGGCGGCTTCGCGGTTGGCGCGCAGGGTACGCAGGATGCCGCGCCCGCCCAGGGCGGCGACGACCAGCAAGGCAAGTATCCCCAACCCGCCCAGCACAAACAGCGGGGTGCGGTTAGGTTTTTTGGCCGGTGCCGGTGTGGCAGGCGCGGCCGGCGTTACCGCGGCCATCTGGGCCGCGCGGGTGGAAACAGGAGGAATGGGGTCACCCAGCACGGCAGCCATGGCGGCATCGCGGGACATCACGGCGGTGGCGCCTTCGGCGGGCGGCGGGGTGGCCCCTATTGCCATCGTTGCGGCAGGCGAAACCACAGTCGGACGGTTGGCGGCGGACCAGTCTCCGTGGTCGGCGAGGGCGGCATTCAGGGCTTCGGCGATTTCACCGGCGCGCTGGTAGCGGTCTGTGGGTTTCTTGGCAAGGGCCTTCAGGATGATGCGCTGCACTTCTTCGGGGAGGTCCGGGCGTTTGGCGCGCGGCATGGGCAGCGGGTCCACGATGTGCTTGACGACGATGGCCATGGGTGTCTCGGCGGTGTAGGGCACTTCGCCGGTCACCATTTCATAGAGCATGACGCCGAGGGAGTAAATGTCGGTGCGGTGGTCAACGGGGTCGCCGCTGCCCTGCTCAGGGGACATGTAGGCCGGGGTGCCGACGGTCATGCCGCTCTGGGTGAGCATGCTGCCGCCCACCATGCGGGCGAGGCCAAAGTCAGTAAGCAGCGCCCAGTCTTTTTTGGACATGAGGATGTTGCTAGGCTTGATGTCGCGGTGGACAACGCCTTCGGTATGGGCGTAATCCAGGGCGCCGGCAATCTGGCCCACGAGCGTGGAAATCTGGCGCAGGGTCATGGGCCCCTGTTCCATCTGCTCTTTGAGAGTGCCCGCCGCGATGTATTCCATGACGATGTAGGCATATTCGCCTTCTTCGCCGAAGTCCATGACGACGAGGATGTTGGGGTGGCGCAGTTTGGCGATGGCGCGGGCTTCGCGCTTGAAGCGGGTGGTGAAGGATTCGTCCTGCTGGGCGAAGTAGGGCGGCATGATCTTGATGGCCACTTCGCGGTCCAGCGAGGGCTGGTAGGCCTTAAAGATGGAGGCCATGCCGCCTTTGCCAATTTGCTCAATAATCTGATACCCGCCAAGGGTTTTGCCGATGAGTTCCTGCATTTTGTTCTCCGCTGCCATGGGCCAATCTCCGAGTTGCGAAATTCTATCACTCACTATACTGCGCGCGGAGGTAATTGGCAATTGAATGCATGGTGGTTGGGGAGGACATGGGGTAGTGCTGACCTGGCCGGATTCGTTTCCAGCAGAGTTGCAGGAATAATGTGCCGAGTCGGGATTCTTCGCTTCGCTCAGAATGACAAGATAGCACGGTAATTAAAATAACCGACCGGCGTTTTGAGGCGCCGGCCGGTCACACAAGGAGAAGAGGGAGGAAAGCCGAGGAGGGAACCTTCCGCACACTCTCATCCATTAAGACGGGGTTTGGGGCGGGGTATTACGTTAGAGGAGTATTAGAACGCCCTCTC
>SCUK01000011.1 GCA_004297445.1 Anaerolineae bacterium
TGCGTAACACGACCGCCCGACCTCAAAACTTCCAGACTTTCTTTCCCCGGAGCCGCCATGACCATTCCCGTAGACATCCTCAAACATCGCCACGCCAAACTGGCCGCCGCGCTGCAAAGCGCCGGGTTGGAAGCCATCGCCCTTAACCCCGGCCCCAGCCTGCACTACCTCACCGGCATCGAGTTCCATTTAAGTGAACGCCCGGTGGTGTGCCTGTTCCGCGCCGAAGGCGCGCCGGTGCTGGTGCTGCCGGAATTGGAGAGCGCCAAGTCACGCAATCTGCCCTACGAGTTGCAGGCGTTCACGTACCCGGAGAACCCGCGCGAGTGGCTGAACGCCTACGAAAAAGCGGTCCAGGCGGCGGGCCTGCGCGCCAGCGCCGGCAAGGTGGGCGTGGAGGACCGTGTGCTGCGCCTGCTGGAATACCGTCTACTCAAGCAGGCCGCGCCCGAAGCCGACTGGGTGAACGCCGAGAACGCCGTGGCCTCCCTGCGCATGTACAAAGATGCCGCCGAACAGGCGGCGATGCAGAAAGCGGTAGACGTGGCGCAAAAGGCGCTGGAAGCCACCCTGCCGCTGGTCAAGATCGGCATGACGGAAAACGAGGTATCCGCCGAACTGATGATGCAGACCCTGCGGCATGGCAGCGGCAAGCCGCCCTTTGAGCCCATCGTGGCGGCCGGGCCGGAGAACACCGCCAACCCGCACTACTTTCCCCAGGGCCGTAAACTGGCGGCGGGCGAATTGCTGCTGGTGGACTGGGGCGCGAGCCATGACGGCTACTACTCCGACCTTACCCGTACCTTCGCCATCGGCGAGGTGAGCGCTGAACTGCAGAAGATTCACCAGGCGGTGCAGGACGCCAACGCCGCCGCGCACGCCATCGCTGCCCCCGGCGTGACCTGCGGCGCGGTGGACAAGGTGGCGCGCGACGTCATCGAAGCCGCCGGATACGGCAAGTATTTCACCCACCGCCTCGGACACGGACTGGGCATGGAAGGTCACGAAGAGCCCTACATGCGCGGCGACAACACCCTGCCGCTGGAAGAGGGCATGACCTTCACCATCGAACCCGGCATCTACATCTCCGGCACCGGCGGCGTGCGCATTGAGGACGATGTGGTCGTCACTGCCGGCGGCCTGCGCTCGTTCAGCGATATGCCGCGCGAGATGCGTGTAGTGGGGTAAGGGTCAACAGGTCGCCGGGTCAATGCGTCAACGAGGAAACCAGCTTGGAGTCGAGGCTTCAGCCGAGACTGCTGAACTTCTTTCCTCGTTGCCTCAGCGACGCGTTGACCTCTACCGAAATTATGAACCCTTCCCTTAACATCCTCAAAGGCGCAGAGCCTTTCCATTTCAAGGACGGCCCCACCGGCTGCCTGCTGGTGCACGGCTTCACCGCCAGCCCGGAAGAGATGCGCGGCCTGGGCGAGCATCTGCACGCGCAGGGGTACAGCGTGCTGGGCGTGCGGCTGGCCGGGCACGGCACCACGCCGGAGGAGATGGCCCATACCACCTGGCAGGACTGGGCCGCCAGCGTGGAAAACGGCTACCGGACGCTGGCCGAAAGCACTGAGCGCGTTTTCATCATCGGCCTCTCGATGGGCGGCGACCTGGCGCTGCTGCTCGGCCCGCGGCTGGGGGCGGCGGGAATCGTTGCGCTGGCCGTGCCCTACACCGTGCCGGACGAGAACTACCGCAAGCACCGCCTGCTGGCGCGGGCGCTGGCCGCGGTGCGCCCCTATCGGGCCAAGCGCAAGGGCGTGTGGTTCAACCCGGCGGCGGCTGAAAGCCGGGTGGCCTATGACGTGAACCCGCTACCGGCCGTCATTCAACTGGATAAGCTGCTGGGCGAAACTCGCCGCGCCCTGCCCGCTATTCACATCCCGGTGCGGCTGGTGTATTCACGCGACGATACCTACGTTACCCCATCTCACGGCGAGAAAATCCTTACGCGCCTCGGCGCGCCGCGCAAAGACCTGGTGTGGGTGACCGGCTGCAATCACATCCTGACGCGTGACGGCGATACGGCGCAGGTGTTTGATGCGGTGACGGCGTTTATCAAAGATGTTACAAAGACTACATGAACTGCGCCTAACAGAGGAGGACTTTCTTCCCCATAAACCAAGAACGATGTACTGACCGCGTCGGGATTCCTCGCTACGGTCGGAATGACAGCCGTGAACAGAGTCGCTATACTTGAAGGAACACATTTGGCGTTGATTCGAATCGAGGAGGATTCGCATGTTGGACAACCTGTTAATCAACAGTCTGGAATTCAGTCACTGGGTGCAATCGTGGGCCGGCGGGCTGGCCGGATTCTTCCGCGCCTTCACCTTCATCGGCAAGCCTGACTTCTACATCCTCGTCATGCCGGCGCTCATCTGGATGTACGATTACCGGCTGGGCATCCGCATGGGCTTCTTGCTGGTGCTGGGCGGTTGGGTGAACGATATCTTCAAACTGCTGTTCGCCGCCCCGCGGCCCTATTACGTGGACCCCACGCTCAACACCTACGGCGAGGTAGAGACGGCCTTCGGCATTCCCTCCGGCCATGCGCAATTGCCGGCCAGCATCTGGGGCTTTTTCGCCGTGCAATTGCGCCGCCGCTGGGTCACGGTTGCCGCCATCCTGCTGGTCTTCCTCATCGGCTTCTCGCGCATCGCTCTCGGCCTGCACTTCACCCTGGATGTACTCGCCGGTTGGGCGCTCGGCCTGCTGGTGCTGTGGCTCTTCCTTAAATATGAGGCGCCGTTGGCCGCCCGCCTTTCCGCCCTGCCCACTGCCCGGCGGCTGGCGCTTGTATTCGCCATAACCCTGGCGATGATTCTGAGCAGCGCTCTGGCACGCCCCGGCCTGCGCGGCTTCTCCGTCCCCGAGGAATGGGTTGCCAACACGCAAGCCATCCAGCCGGACGAGCCCATCAACCCGGATACGCTGGACGACACCCTCACCTACAGCGGCGCGCTGTTTGGTCTGGCCGTGGGCGTCACATGGCTGGCCGGGCGCGGCGGG
Source organism: Anaerolineae bacterium (assembly GCA_004297445.1). Taxonomy (GTDB): domain Bacteria; phylum Chloroflexota; class Anaerolineae; order Anaerolineales; family UBA11579; genus SCUK01. The sequence continues at coordinate 3,016 of SCUK01000011.1, forward strand.
TTCAGCGCGCAGGGCAAGCCGCTGCAATTCGTGCTGCGCTTCGTGCTGGGAGCTGCAGGCGCATTGCTCATCTGGCGCGGGCTGGGGGCGGTGTTCCCCGGCGGCGAAAACCTGCTGGCGTATGCCCTGCGCTACTTCCGCTACGCTCTGCTTGGCTTCTGGCTGGCGGCCGGCGCGCCGTGGCTGTTCATCCGGCTGGGGTGGGCGGGGAAAGCATCGTAACCATAGCACACGCGCGTCCGGTGAAATCCTCCCGAGCCATTTTCCTGCTGGCTGTGCTGGGTTTGGCCGCCTGCAACCTGCCGCGCCAACCGGATACGGGGGCCGACTTTGCCACCGCCCTGGCGCAGGCCGCCACGCAAGCCGGGCTGGCCAGCCCCACCGCGCCCCCGGGCGCAACCGAAGCCGCCAACCCGGCGGCCACGCAGACCGGCCCGGGCGAACCGCAAGGCCAGATTGTGTACACCTGCCAGACCACGCTGGACAGCCAGCGCAACCAGTTGTGCATCGTCAACGCCGACGGCAGCGGCCAGCGCCAACTCACCTTCGACGATACCAAGGACCACTTTTTTGCCTCGGTCGCGCCGGAAGGCGAGAGCATCCTGTTCTCCAGCAACCGTGACGGCGGTTATGAGGTCTACGAGCTGGCCCTGGACGTCGGTGAACCGGTAGCGTTGACGACCACCCGCAACAACTTTGCCCCCACGGTCTCACCGGATGGCACGACCATCGTCTTCACTCACGCCCGCGGCCCGTACCTGTGGGACGGCCAGATCTGGCTGATTGACCGCGACGGCGGCAACCTGCGCCAACTGACCTATGAAGCCGGCGGCGGCTGGGATGCCACCTGGTCGCCGGATGGCAGTCAGGTGCTGTTCGCCACCCACACCGGCGGCCAGATTCAGATGGCGGTCATCACCGTGGAGACCGGGGAGGTCACTGTCATCACCGACCTGGTGGAGTTGCGCGGCCGCAACGACTGGTCGATTCACGGGCTGCTCTCGACTTACATCGGGGCGCCGTGGGAGCGCGAAATTATCACCTTCGCGCCGGACGGCAGCAACGTGTACTACCTCACGGAGGGCGGCAATAACCTCGCCCCGTCGTTCTCGCCGGACGGCAACTGGATTACCTTCACTTCCTATCGCGACCGGGTGCGCGACCCCAACGGGTGCGAGATTTACATCATGCGGGTGACCGGTCAGGACATTCGCCGCCTGACGGACAACACCTACTGTGACTGGCAGCCCAGGTGGGGGCCGCTGCCGTAGACGGTTACCTTTGTCTCATTCCGCGCCACTTGTCCAGCCTGCCGGATTCAAGTACACTTGGCCAAGCATCCCAAAATCTGAGGCGCAACACGCGGACACCCGACCCATGCCCGATTACATCTTCACCATCCAGAACGGCCCCCTGAAAGGGCAGGAATATCCGGTTACCAAGGACATCCTGACGATAGGACGCGATGCCAACAGCGACCTGGCGCTGAATGAAAACTCCGTTTCGCGTCACCATGCGCGCATCATCTGCACCGGCCGGGAAGTGCTCCTGGAAGACATGGGGTCGCTGAACGGCACGGCCATCAACGAGAACCTGATTAACGAACCCACCCTGCTGGTGCCGGGCGACATCGTCCGCTTTGGCCTGCACCTGTTTATGCGGTTCGACACCGTCGAGGTTGCGCCGCTTGCCGCGCCGCCTGCGGCGCGCAGCAAGTCGGACACCAAGCGCATTCACAAGGCCGGGCCGGCCCCGTTCAGCCTGCTGATTCGCGGCGGCCGCCAGGCCGGGCAGGTGTTCCCCCTGGTGGAAGGCTCGCACACCGTGGGCCGCGCCCCGGACAGTGGGGTGTTGTTAAGCAATGAAGACATCTCCAGCCAGCACGCCCTGATTCATGTCAAGGAAGAGGGCGTGTGGATTGAAGACCGTGAAAGCGCCAACGGCACCTACGTAAATAATTCGGCTGTGATGGGTCCGACGCAAATTAAGCCGGGGGATGTGTTGCAATTGGGCGCCACGGTGGTGCTGGAAGTGCATGCCGGCGTGGCCCTGCGCGCCTGACCCCCTTCTCGCTGTCATTCTGAAGGAGGGTCAGCCTCCTTCCTTCATCAACCCTCCTCAAGCCCGACTGAAGAATCTCGCGAAGGTCAACTTCGGGGGCAAAGAATCAATGCCGGACAGGCACTCAGTACGGCAATCACCCCCCCTCCCGGCCAATTGCCCACAAAATTCTTCGCTGGCTTGGAGTTACTTAAGAGTCACTTTCAAGTGCGGTACTGAATCGACCTTTTCATGCAGGGGGGAGCATGCGTCGCCCCTACTACGGCCAGTATCGCCTGCCATATCAAGCGCTCCTTAAACACACCACGGGCAGTGGTTGCCCCCAACCGGCCCGTGGTGTGTGTTTCTGGAGGAGAAACGGGATAAGTCAGTCTGCGGCGGCAGCCAGAGGCTCTGGCAGAACAACAGCCGGCGCTTCCTCATCGCGAGCCTTCACTTCCACATTGGGGATTTCAAGGTCAACGCGGCGCAGGCGCGGGTTCGCCAGCGCCACGGCGGCCACTACCAGCTGCAACAACCCCAGGACAACGAACAGGGCAGCCACGCCGCGCCCCGGGCCCACGCCAATCCACGGACCCAGGCGGGAGGCCAGCACGCCGCCCTCGTTCATCGCCGGCTGGAACACGCCATCCACCAACGGGCCAGCCAGCAGTACGCCGATGGGCGCGGTGAACTGGGCAATGGTACGGCGAACGGAAAAGACGCGCCCCTGCACGTCCGGGTCGGTCTTGGCCTGCCACAAGGCCTGGCTGCTGCCGCCAACAATCGGGAAAACCATCATCAACATAAAGGCCCAGAAGGTAACCCAGGCGATGCTGGGCACCACACCCAGCATGCCATAAGCGATGCCGCCCCAGATGCTGAACCCGACGACGCCAAAGACACGGCGTTTGGGGCCGCCCCAGGCGCTCATCACCAGCGTACCCACCAGCATCCCCACCCCCACCATGCTGGCAGAGAACCCTACCTTGTCCGGCGTGGTGAGTTCAAGCAACATCGGCAGCATTAAGGGATTCATGAAACCAAACAGAAAATTTGTGGCGGCGAAGAACAGCAGCAGGTAAAACAGGCCTTTGCGGGCGGTGATGTAATTCCAGCCGAAGCGAATCTCGGTCAGCAGTGAGCCGCGATTCTTCTTGCTTTCGGCGCTGATCACCGGTTCCGGGATGCGGACAGCCAGCAAGGTAAGGACGGCAAACAGGAACGTGGCGAAGTCGATAATCACCACGCCTTCGAGGCCGAACGCAACGAACATCGCGCCGGCGATGGCTGGCGAAATAATCTGCGACAGCGCATCGCCAATCTGGCTCATGCCGCTGGCGCGACCGAGTTGCTCCTGTGGTACCAGCATGGTGGTGGCGGCGGACCAGGCGGGCCATTGAAACGAGTTGAACAGAGCATTGAAGAAATTGGCGATAACGATGTGCCACCACGCCAGGCTGCCGGTGAGCAGCATGGCCAGCACGAACAGAGTGCTCAGGCCGGCGCCGGTATCGCTCAGTATCATCATCCAGCGGCGCGGGAAGCGATCCACCAAGGCGCCGGCCACCGGCGAGAAGAAGATGCCGGGAATCATGAACGCCAGGATGCTCATGGCGAAGTACGCCACCGAGCCGGTATCCTGATACAGCCACACGCCCAACGCAAAGCCGGTGAGCCCGCTGCCCAGCGCGGATACGAATTGCCCGAACCAGATGATGTAGAACGTTCGCATACTGCCGGGGTGAGTTTGCGTGTTGGTTGCCATTAGAACTCCTCAGTTCTGCTTCAAGTGCACTGCATCAATCCTGCAAAGCGGCTTCGGCGGGCGCGCCGTTCAGCGCCGCCCCGGCGCGTGCCGAGTCTTCTTCAAGGTTCATTACGGCGGGTATCGCAAAACCCAGCACCCCCATGCTGACGCACACCAGGCCGCCTATCCAGTACCAGGTCTGGATGCCCAGCGCATCCGACAGCGGGCCGGCGATGGCCAGGCCCAGCGGGGACATCGCCATCGAGATGGTGCCTACCAGGGTAAACACGCGCCCCTGCATCTCCGGGGCCACCGTGCTTTGCATCACCGCAGACAGCGAACCATTCACGAACGGCAGCATCAGCGCCGCGAATACCGCCGCAACCAGCACCATCCAGTACCCGCTGGCCGGAAAGACGCCCATGAGGGCGAACGCCACCCCAAGGCCGATGAGCCCCAGGAGGATGGTGAGAATCTTTCGTTTGAAACCGCCCCACACGCTCATCAACAGGCCGCCGGCGATGATGCCAAACCCGAAGGCGGCTTCCATGTAGCCGAGTTCCAGCGCGCCCTTGCCGAAATGCCCCTGGATGAGCAGCGGCAGCAGTGAGGAGGCGGGGTTGAGGGTGAAGTTAATCAGGCTTGCCATCACGAGGATGATGAGCAGGCCGGTGAAACCACGCACGTAACGCACGCCATCCACCAGCTCGCTCCACAAAGTGCTCTTTTGGCCGTTGACGGCGGCCTTGCGCTCCGGCTGGGGAATGACAATCCACAACAGCGGCACGATGGCGAACAGCGCGCTGAATACATCAATCGCCAGGATGGTTTGCAGCGGCAGTGTCTCGTACAGCAGCGCGCCCAGCGGCGCGGCCACCACGCTCAGGATGCCCTGCAGCATCTGGTTCAGTCCCTGGATGCGGCCAAGTTCTTCGCGCGGCACCATCAGCGATGCCGAGGCGGCGGTGGCGTTGCCCTGGAATGCGCCGCCCAACGCGCGTACCATCAGGATGGCGTAGATGTGCCAGATTTCCACCACACCCAGCGCGAACAACACCGCCAGCAGTACGGTGACCAGCGCCACCAGCGTGTCGCCAATCAGCATGATGCGGCGGCGGTTCCAGCGGTCAATCAGCGTGCCGATGACCGGGCCGAGCAGGAGTTCGGGCAGCATGGTGACCAGCGTGGCGCCGGCCAAAACGCTGGCCGAGCCGGTCTGCACGGTGAGGTACCAGATGAGGGCGAAGCCCACCAGGCGGCTGCCCAACTGGGAAATGGCCTGCCCGCCCCACAGGGTGAAGTAGGGGCGTTTCCAGGGGCGGTTATCCGTAATACTGAATTGAGTCGCCATGCCGTTTTCCTTGAATTTCTGCGCTTAGGCTTAGGAAATATGAATGTATACTTTGGATTTCTCAAGATTATAGAAGAATTATTAGGTTTGTCAATACTTTTCTTAATATTTTTGAGGCGTTTTTGAAGATTCTTAAGTGTTTTTCATATTTTCCCCGCTTCCCACGCCCAGGAAAACGAAAACAGCGAGCCAGAAACGCTCGCTGTCCTCTTTCCAGCTGTCGCCCTTCACAGCGCGGCTGGGCTACTCTTGCTTCCATTGTATGCAGGCCGGGGGATTGCGCGCGGCTTTTGAGGCGGTGACTTTCATGCCGCGTTGGATATAATGAACGCGAGGCCCAATGAACCTGACATCACGCCACTTCCCCCGGCAGCGCGCCGCCCACGGATGAGCACCGCTGACCTTCTGACCCATGGCCCGCTCATCGGCGCCGTCACGGATTCCACGGCCAACTTCTGGGCGCGGGCGCGCAACGACTGCACGCTGGACATCGTGGCGGCAGCGGACCCCGCCCACCTGCCCTACAGCCCCACTCACCGCGGCACCACCAATCTCATCATGTCGGAAGATGGAACCGGCACGGTGCAGTTGAGCGGATTGCAGGCCGATACCCGCTACCACTATGCAGTGCTCATCAACCAGCAACCGGTGGTCCCGGCCCGCGGCGCGGCCTTCCCAACCTTTCGCACCTTCCCCGTGCCCGGTTCGCGGGTGGATAACTTCAGCTTCGCCTTCGGTTCGTGCTTCATCCCCTGGGAATACGACGACAAAGTCTTTGACGGGCTGACGCGCCATGCCGATGAACTGGACCTGCGCCTGTTCCTGATGATTGGCGACAATGTCTACGTGGATGAATACTTCCACAAGGTGCGCTCCAAGCTGGAACACGCCGCGCCGGTGGGTGACCTGCTGAGCATCTACCGCGAGGCCTATCGCTATACATGGCAATGGCCCAACTTTCGCCACTTCACCGCCAATACACCCTCCTACATGATTTTTGACGACCACGAGTTCTGGGACAACTGGGGCAACGTGCCCTCCGAGCGCACCGCGGCGGATGTATTCCAGGCGGCCTGCCGTGCCTACACCGAATACCAGGACAACCACAACCCGGGCTACGCTGAGCGCATGGCCGGCGTGGAGCCGCAATACTGGTACAGCTTTGAGTACGGCGACGTGGGTTTCTTTGTGCTGGATTGCCGCACCCTGCGCAACCCCAACGCGGTGCCGTTCCCCACGCTGCTCTCGAACAACCAGCGCGCCGCCTTGTTCGATTGGCTGGAGGCAAACAACACCCGCTACCCCGCCAAGTTCGTGGTCTCCTCGGTGCCGCTGACCTACATGGCGATTCCGGAATGGATGGTGCGCCTGCATCACATCAGCATGGGCGACCAGTGGCCGGGCTACCGCGATGAACGCGGTGAGCTGTTCCGCTTCATCCAGCAAAAGAATATCACCGGCGTGCATGTGTTGAGCGGCGATGTGCATATCGGCCAGAGCGTGAAGTTCGAGCCGAACACCAGCGGCCCGCCGGTGTATTCCTACACGGCCTCGCCACTGGCACAGACCTATGAAATCCTGCCGCGCGAGACTCCGGCGGCAATTAACGCGTTGGCCGGCGCGTTCGTGGGGGCGATACTGGGCACGTTCTTCGGCTGGTGGATTGCGTTCCTGGAAACCGCGCCATTGCCGGGCCTGCTGCGCGTTCTGGCCATCGTGATTCAGGGTGTGACAAACATGTTGATGGGCGCGTTCCTGGGCGCAGTACTGGGCGAAAGCGTGCGCCGGCTGCTGGCACGCCTGCTGCGACGCGGCAAGGAACGCCCGCTGGGCGCCGCGCTCATCAGCCGCCTGCTGTACCGCCCGTTCCAGGCGCTCTCTTACTTATATTTCCAGTCCAACGTGCGGCGCGTGTCCGGTGACCAGATCACCTATCACGGCCGCGCCCTCTACTACCTGAGCAACCTCATTCCCCCCATCTGGCAAATCAACGTGGGTATCGTGCGGGTGCAGCGCACCCTCCAGGGCGGCGTGCAGGTGTGGATCGAGTACCGCGATGAGCACGGGGATGTCATCGTCACAGAGAAACCGCACGCCGTCTGACCCATGAACCCCTTCCGCGTCCACGTTCCGGCCACCAGCGCCAACCTCGGCCCGGGGTTTGACACCCTCGGCCTGGCGCTGAACTTGTGGAATGAGACGACCTTCGAGACCGGGGCCGCGCGCTTCCGGCTGGACATCGAGGGCGAAGGCGCGCAGTCCCTTCCAACTGACAAAACCAACGCCATCTACGCCGCGTTCGCCACCACCTACGCCGCCGCCAAACAGACTCCGCCCGCCGGGGTGCACATCCATTGCCTCAATCGCATCCCGCTGGGGGCCGGGCTGGGAAGCAGCGCCGCGGCCGCGCTCACCGGCATCCTGGCGGCCAACCACCTGCTGAACGAAGTCTTCGACCGCGGCCAGGTGATTGCCCTGGCTACAGAACTGGAAGGCCACCCGGACAATGTCGCTCCTGCCATGCTGGGCGGGCTGACGATTTCGGCGGCGGGGCGCAACGGCCCGCTCACCCGCCGCGCCGCCAGCCCGGACCTGTCGCTGGTGGTCGTCATCCCTGATTTCAGATTGGCGACCAAGAAAGCGCGCCGCGCCCTGCCCGATTCCTATTCCCGCGCCGATGCCGTCGCCAGCGTTGGCCGCGCCGCGCTGGTGGTGGAAGCCCTGCGCGCCAACGACCGCGCCCTGCTGGCCGAAGCGATGGCTGACAGCCTGCACCAGCCCTACCGCCTGCCGCTCATCCCCGGCGCGGCCCAGGCGCTGGCGGCGGCGCAGGCGCTGGGAGCGGCCGCCGCGCTTTCCGGCGCGGGACCGGGCGTGATTGCCTTTCCTCCCGCTGACCCGCAACCGGTGGCCAGGGCGATGCAGGCGGCGTTCACTGCCGCGGGCAAAGCCAGCCGCGCCCTGTTCCTGCACACATCGGCGGACGGCGCGCGCGTCAAACCGGCGGAGTGAGTACGCCGCGCAACCAATTACCAATTACTATTTTCGGGTTTTCCTACAACTTCGGCAGCACGATGCTCTGCTGTTTCTGATACTTGCCCTTCTTGTCGGCGTAACTGATTTCGCACTCCTCGTCGGCTTCAAAGAACAGCACCTGCGCCAACCCTTCGTTGGCATAGATTCGGGCGGGCAGCGGCGTGGTGTTGCTGATTTCCAGTGTCACGAAACCTTCCCACTCCGGTTCGAACGGGGTGACATTGACGATGATGCCGCAGCGGGCATAGGTGCTTTTGCCGAGGCAGATGGTTAGCACCTTGCGCGGGATGCGGAAATATTCGATGGTGCGTGCAAGGGCGAACGAGTTGGGCGGGATGACGCACACATCCCCCTTGAAATCCACCATCGAGGCGGTGTCGAAGTGCTTGGGGTCGACGGTGGCGGAAAAGACGTTGGTGAAGATCTTGAATTCATCCGCCACGCGGATGTCGTAGCCGTAGGAGGACACGCCGTAGGAAATCACGCCGTCGCGCACCTGGGTATCCACGAAGGGTTCGATCATGCCATGTTCCTGCGCCATTTTGCGAATCCAGTGATCGGGTTTGAGTCCCATATGCGTCTCCTGAGTTGAGTTGCTTCATTTAACCATCAAGCGCGGCATGGCGCGGGATTTATTAAGGTTGGAGTTTTGATTCCGAGTTAATCTCCCAAACAGAACGCTGCCAGGGTCAGCAGGCCGGGGTCAACGGTGACGTCCATGCTGTAGGGCTTGCCGTAGGTAAAGGCCACGCGGTAGCGCCCGGCGGGCAGGCCGCTCGCGCCGTATTGCTCGCCCCAGCCGTCGTCGCCATTGGCGCCCGCGCCGTAGGGTTCAAGGAACGTGCGCTGGCCGGACTCATCGTCGAGGCGGGTGATGACCAGCGGCAGGCCGTTCACCGGCTGGCCGGCAGCATCCAGGACGTAGACCGCCAGCGCGCCCGTGCCCTCCGGCGGCGCAATCCACAGTTCGGGGTTGCGCGTGGCGGCGTAATCGTTCTCGCCAAAGCGCACCTCAAAGTGCAGGTGATTGCCGAGCGCCACGCCGGTGGCGCCGACCTGGCCGATGGGCTGGCCGGCCTCGACGTTTTCCCCCACAGTAACGCCGATGGTGGAGAGGTGGCCGTACACGGTGAAAACCGGCTGGGCGATGCCGTCGAAATGATGTTCGAGGACGATGACGTTGCCGTAAAACTGCGGCCAGGCGGCGATGAGGGCATCATCGTCCGGGCCGGCAAACACCACCACCCCGGCGGCAGGGGCGAGCACCGGCGTGCCGGGTCGGTTCTCGAATTCCACGCCGTGATGCACGTCGAACTGCCCGTTGCCGGTCGCGCCGTAGCGGTAACCGGGCGAGACGGATTGGTTGTACTCCGCGCCAATGGGCGCGGCGAGCACGAAGTGACCGGTGAGGATTTGGAACGGCGGCGTGCAGAAGTGGAATGCGACTTCAGGGGTGGAAGTCGGCGCAAGCGGCGTGGGCGTGGCGGTCACGGCGCGTGTGGCGGTTGAGGTGGGCGATATGACGGCAGGCGCGGTGTTCGCGGTGGGCACAGCGGTGGCCGCGGGCGGGACAGGAGTACAGCCCACCAACAAGAAACTTAATAACATCGCCATCATTGTAGGGGCGCAGCATGCTGTGCCCCTACGTAACCAATCCAATCGGCTATGAAAAGAGCCAACACGAATTACTTTCATCCTCTTGTGGCCTGTTACCCCAACCCGCCACGCGAGGCGAGGGCGGCGGCGAGGCGCGCTTCCAGCGCATCGGCTTCTGCGGCCAGGTCGGCCACCGCCGCGCGCAGTTCGTCCGCTTTTTTCTTGTCCTGCAACCCCAGCGCGTTAATCTTCACGTTCAACCCGGCGGCGGTAAGCGACGCACGCGCCAGCGCCACGCCGCTGGCGGCATCCGAGATGGCGTTGGTGTTGCCCAGTTCAGCGGCCTGCACCGCCAGCGCCATCACCGCCACCGCACGCCGCCCCGAGGCCAGCGGCACGTCCGCGGCGTGCAGGGTGGCGGTCTCGATGGCGGCGGCGCGCGCGGCCTGTTCCTCTTCCGTGGCTTTGGGCAGTTTGAAAGCCGCCATCACTTCGCCAAACGCGGCGGCATCCTCCTGTACCCCGGCGGTGAGTTCGGCGCGCAGCGTGTCGGCCTGTTCGGCCAGCGCAAACATCTTGTCTTCCACGTCCTTGTAGGCTTTCTTGTTCACCGTCAGCCGGGCCACCATGGCGGCCAGCCCGGCGGCCATCGCCCCGGCATACGCCGCCGCAGAGCCCCCGCCCGGCGCGGCCGTTCCGGTGGCCAGGGCCTCCAAAAACTGGTCCGCATCCGCCGCCGCGGGCGCGGCGCTTTCGGCCTGCGCTGCAGCGAGGCGATTCTCCAGCACCTGCATCGGGTCGAAGTCGTCCAGTTGCAGATACCACGCCGCCGAGTCGGTCAGCGCCTGCTGCGGGATGAGACCGACGAGTTCGGAGCGCGTCACGCTCAGCCCGTAGCGGGCGGCTTCGCGGCGCACCAGTTCCACCGCGCGGTGGACGGGGGTGCGCCGGTAGTTGGTCAGGTTCATCGAAATCTGCGCCTGCCCCTCCACCAGCAGACCGAGCGCCTTGACGAAGCGCAGGCCGCCGGAAAGATGACGCACCGCCTTGCCGATTTTCTCGGCGGCGGCGAGGTCGGGGCGGTCGAGGTACACGTTCCAGGCGATGAGCGGCGAGCGCGCCCCGATGACGGTGGCCCCGGCGGGGGTGGCGACGGCCGGGCCGAAGTCCGGGGCGCGTTCCGGGTTCACGTCGATTTCGACTTTCCAGGCTTCGTATTCGCCGCTGCGCACCGCGGCGAGGTTCTCGCGCTCCGGGCTGGTGGCGGCCTTTTCATATAAGTAGACGGCGATACCGAGTTCCTCGCCGACGCGTTTGCCGAGCCGCCGGGCGATTTCCACGCAGTCAGCCATCGTGGCGTCGCGGATGGGCACGAAAGGCACCACATCCGTCGCGCCGATGCGCGGGTGTTCGCCGTGATGCTGGTCGAGGTTAATCAGTTCCTGCGCTTTGGCGATGGCGGCAAAGGCGGCCTGCTCCACCGCCGCGGGCGAGCCGACGAAGGTGACCACGGTGCGGTTGTGGTCGGGGTCGCTGCTGCTGTTCAGCAGGATGGCGTCCGGCACAGCGCGGATGGCGTCCAGAATTTGCTCAATGATTTCCGGGCGGCGGCCTTCGGAGAAGTTGGGGATGCATTCAATAAGCGGTTGCGGCATAGGGGAGTCCTTGGGTGGGGATAGGGGGATTATAAAGCGATTGGCGGATCGCCGATTTTGGATTGTGGATTGCTGATTGTGGATTTGCCGCGCGATTTGTCTATAATGGAACCATGAGCGCAGACATTCTAAACGGAGTGATTTTTTTGAATAAGAAGTTGCTTGTCTTGGTTATCTTTGCTGTGGCCCTTCTCTGCACACTAATTACAGTGGTCTGTGACTGCGTCAGTTACACTTTTTCCGAAGACCCTGTCGTCTTAGTGGATGCATCTATGTGTAGTGGTCGAGATCCAGAAACCGGTATGCCGAGTCCGGAGAAGACAAGATTTGATGGAAATAATCTAGATTCGATCTTTTTATGCCTAGAAGTTGAGCCGATCGAAAATGCCAGTTTACATGCTAACTGGAGGCTTTTACCTAAAGATACATCTTTCTTCTTGAGCGAGAGTCAAAAAGTTAGCGGTGAACGCTTTCTCTACTTTTCTCTCGGAGAAATAGGAACTTCTGGCCCGTTTGGCTTTTATTATGAAGAGTATCTGGAATTAGGATATTTGCCCCCAGGAGAGTATGCTGTCGAAATTAGGCAAGGTCGCGAATCTATAGTTGAGGTCTCGTTTTCAATAAGATGATGGTCGAAAATTTTAAGGGTGGTTGAGCAGCGTTGTAGTGCGAGACTTGCTAGAATCAGGGAGGTTCAGCGAGGAGAAACCCCATGTTCGTTGAAGGCTCCATCATGCGCGCGATTGCACTGGCGGAAGGCGGCGACCGCCGCACCGCCGCCGGCCTGTTGGCTGGCTGGGTGAAGGCAAATCCGGAATCGGAGTTGGGCTGGTACTGGCTGGGCCAGTGCGTCGAGGACATCCGCCAGAAACGCCAGTGTTTCGAACGCGTGCTGGCGCTCAACCCCCAGCACGACCAGGCCCTTCGCCAACTGGTGAAACTGGAAGCCGACCTGCGCCCGACCGCCCCCGTGGCGGTGTACCAACCGGATCTCTCCGGCATGGTGGTCGCCCAACCGGCGCTGGACGTGCGCGACGAACTGTGCCTGGATGAACTGCCAAAGCGGCCGCTTCTCACCCGCATCCTCGGCCCGGCGCTCGTCGGTCTGCTGGCGCTGGCGGTGCTGGTGTTTGCCTGGCTCGCGTTGGCGGGGTAGTGTTTCCCTACATTAGATAGAAAACTGCCTGCGCCAACATGACGCAGGCAGTTTTGTCTTAAGTAAGCCTAACCACCAGCCCCCACGCGCGCCCAATACAACTCGGTGACATACGGCAGGGCGACCGTCCCGCCCTGCTGGTGCGCGCCAAACAATTCATCAATTGCCGCCATCAACGGCGCGTGGTTGGGATGCCCCGCCAGCGGCACGTACGAACTGCTCAGCACCCGCCCGCTGAACTGCTCCCACGTCAGGAATTGCGGGTTTTCAAATTCCTCTTTATTGAACGCATCCGGCGCGAAGAATCCGGTAATCCCGGCATCTTTGTCCGGTTCCTGAAGCGCGGCATGGCTCGTCTTGTAATAGTCGGTGCCGTATTCCCGCAGCAAGGCTTCCAGCGCGGCCACAAACGGGGCGCGCACATCGCGGGTGTTCCACACTAGCGCAATCACGCCGCCCGGCTTGAGCAGGCGGCGGAACTCCCGGCTTGCCAGGGAGAAGTCGAACCAGTGCAATGCTTGGGCCGCGGTCACTATCTCCACGCTTCCGTCCGGCAGGGGGATGGCCTCAGCGCGGGCGGCGATGCTGGTGAAATCCGGGTAGCCGGCCAGCAGGGTTTCGGCGGCCGCGCGCATGTCTTCGTTGGGTTCCACGCCATACACCCGCAGGCCATAGTCCAGCAACTGGCGGGTGAAGATGCCCGTCCCGCTGCCGACATCGGCCGCCGTCCAGCCGCGGCGCAGGCCGACCTTTGCCGCCAGGGTGTCCAGGACTGCCGCGGGATAGGTGGGGCGGTATTTGACGTAGTCAGCCACCCGGTTCGAGAAACGCCGGGTGGGGTCATCGGCCGGGAGGTCCGTCATCCCGTCCCGAACTGGCGGTCGCCGGCATCCCCCAATCCCGGCACAATGTAGCCGATCTCGTTGAGATGGCTGTCGATTTTCGCCAGATGAATCGGCACGTCCGGGTGCTGGGTCTGCATCGCCTTAATGCCTTCCGGCGCGCCCAGCAGGCCGACGAACTTGATGCGCCTGACGCCCCACTTCTTGAGGATGTCCACCGTGGCCGTGGCCGAGCCGCCGGTGGCCAGCATCGGGTCGAGCACCAGGCACACTTCCACGGTGGGGGAGACGGGCAGTTTATTGTAGTACTCGACCGGCCGCAACGTTTTCTCGTCCCGGTACAGGCCGATGTGCCACACCTCGGCGTTGGGCATCAGCTCCCACACGCCCTCCACCATGCCGAGGCCGGCGCGCAGGATGGGCACCAGGCCGATGCGGTCGGTGAGGTGCACGCCTTGCGCGTCGCCCATCGGGGTCGTCACCGTCAGCGGTTTCGTCCCCAGGTCGGCGGTGGCTTCATAGCACAGTAGCGCGCCCAGTTCGCGCACCAGTTCGCGGAACTTCTTGGGTTCGGTATTTACATCACGCAGCTTGGTCAGTTTGTGCAGGACGAGGGGATGGGTGGATTCAAACACGTTGGACATGGCGCGCTCCTCTTGACTGGTGATTCCATTATAGCCGCGCTGCAGGAGGTCAACGAGGCGCTGGGTCCATATGTCAACAGGGAAGTCCCAGTTGAAATCCCCCTGCAAATCGTTGACCTGTTGCCCTTTTACCCCTGTTGTATAATCGCGTTATGAGCGACAACCATGACCGGCTGGTCGACCCGGAGAAGCAAACCGACGACCGGCTGGACCCCGCCCTGCGCCCGCAACGGCTGCGAGACCTCATTGGTCAGGACGCGGTGCGCGAAAACCTCGAAATCCTGATTCAAGCGGCCAAAGGCCGCGGCGAACCGCTGGACCATGTGTTGTTTTATGGCCCGCCTGGCCTCGGCAAAACCACCCTGGCGCACATCCTCGCCAATGAAATGGGCGTGAGCATCAAGGTGACGGCCGGCCCGGCCATCGAACGGCAGGGCGACCTGGCCGCCATCCTGACCAACCTGCGCGAAGGCGACATCCTGTTCATCGACGAAGTGCACCGGCTGGGGCGGGCGGTGGAGGAAATCCTCTACCCGGCAATGGAAGACTATGCTCTGGATATCATCATCGGCAAGGGGCCGGGGGCGCGCTCGCTGCGCCTGAAACTGCCGCGTTTCAGCATCATCGGCGCCACCACGCGCCTGGCGTTGGTGACCGCGCCGCTGCGCGCCCGGTTCGGCGCGGTGTACCGCTTGAACTACTACGAAATCGGCGCCATGGAACAGATTGTGCGCCGCGCCGCCGGCAGCCTGGGCGTGGAAGCCGAAGAATCCGGCATCCAGGAAATCGCCCGGCGGGCGCGCGGCACGCCGCGCGTGGCGCTGCGCCTGCTGCGCCGGGTGCGGGACTTCAGCCAGGTGCGCGCCGAGGGCGTCATCACTGCGCCGGTGGCGGGCGAGGCGCTCAACCTGCTGGAAGTGGACCCGCTGGGGCTGGACCAGATGGACCGCCGCGTCCTGCGTGCCATCATCGAAAAATACAACGGCGGGCCGGTGGGCCTCAACACCATCGCCGCCTCCGTGAGCGAAGAATCCGACACGATTGAAGAAGTGGTTGAACCCTACCTGCTGCAACTGGGCTTTCTGGAACGCACCAGCCAGGGCCGCATCGCCACCCAGAAAGCCTGGGAACATCTGGGCATCGAATTCCCCAAAGGCCGGCAGGGGCAGTTGATTTGAGGCTGTAAATCGCCCTGTCTCCAACACCCAACAAAGAATAACGACTCTACATCTTCTATGGACACCCAACAAATCGCAAAATTCGTGATGGTCCTCGGCGTCAGCGTATTTGTGCTGGGCGGCGCGTTGTGGCTGTTTGGCCGCGTCGGCCTGCCACTCGGCCGCCTGCCCGGAGACTTCCGCATCCAGTTGGGAAGTTTCACCTGCGTTTTCCCGCTGGCGTCTTCCATTATCCTGTCCATCCTGCTGACCATTGCCCTCAATCTGCTGGCACGCTGGTTGAACAAGTGATGCCCCGTCTCCGCCGCATGGGGGTTGAGTCGCGCCCATGAGAAAACTCAGCCCCTCCGCCATCTACCTGCTCACCCAGTTCCTCTTCGGGCTCACCAACCGCACCACCAACACCACCTTCGCCATCTACCTGGTGCAATCCGTGGGGCTGGACCCGCTGCAAATGGTGCTGCTGGGCACCATCTTCGAAATCACCATCTTCGTCTTTGAAGTGCCCACCGGCGTAGTGGCGGATGTCGTCAGCCGCCGGTTGTCCGTGCTGCTCGGCGTGCTGCTCACCGGCATCGGCTCAATGGTCATGGGGCTGGAGCCGGTATTCGGCGTGGTGCTGCTGGGTCACGTCATCTGGGGTTTCGGTAACACGTTCATTAGCGGCGCGCACACCGCCTGGATTTCGGATGAGATCGGCGTGGCGGCGGCCAACCGCGCCTTCCTGCGCAGCCGCCAGTTCATGCTGGCCGGCAGTCTGCTGGGCATCCCGCTGGCAGTAGCCCTGGCGCGCGGCTCGCTGGCGTTGCCGTTCCTGGTCGGCGGCGGGATTCGCGTGGTCTTTGTCATCTTCCTGGCGCTGGTCATGCCGGAGACCGGCTTCAAGCGCAAGCCGCCGGAGGAGCGCGAAGGCTGGAATGACTTTTTCGTCACCCTGCGCGCGGGCTTCGACCTGGTGCGCGGCCGGCGCGCCCTCACCCTGTTCGCGCTCATCAGCCTGTTCGTTGGCCTGTACAGCGAAGGCTGGGATCGTCTGGGCGACCCGCACCTGTTGCAGAATTTCGTCTTCCCGCCGCTGTTCGGCCTCACCCTCGGGGCGGTGGAGTGGTTTGGCGTGCTCAGCGTGGCCGGGATGCTGCTCAACCTGGCGGCGAATGAGGTGGCGGTCCGGCGGGTGAACATGAGCGATTCGCTCACGCTGGCGCGCGTTTTGCAGGCGCTGTACGCGGTGATGGTGGCATGCATGCTGGGCTTCGCCCTGGCGCGCGATTTCTGGCTGGCGATTCTGGCGATGTTCGTGTTCGATACGCTGCGCGGCGTGTCCTTCCCGCTCAGCGAAGCCTTCATTAACGTGTACGTCGACTCACGCGTGCGCGCCACCGTGCATTCCATGGCCGCCCAGATTGATGCCTTCGGCGAGCTGGCCGGCGGCCCGTTCATTGGGGCGATGGGGCGCTGGCGCGGCCTGCGCGCCGCCATAATTATGGGCGCGCTGGTGCTCGCCCCGGTGGTGCCCATGTACGCCCGCCTGCGCCGTTTGCCTGGCGAGCACTCGGGACCGGCCCCCGCCAGTTCGTGAACTCCGGCACAATCTTCGAAAACTCGTTCTGATTTCTGAGCATCGTATTCAGCCCAATTGTGTTTAATTAGTCAGGTTCCCGGTTCTATTGTTCTATCATTCGACAAGGAGAGAGTGAACATGGAAGGTATTGGGAAGTATCTGTTTTGGCTTGGCCTGCTGCTGGCCGTCGTTGCCGCATTCCTGCCCGATATGACCTGGATTGGCATGGTGTTGGTCATCCTCGGTTTGCTCATGGGCATTATGCGCTGGGGCAAAAGCGGCGATCACGGCTTCATCCTGGCTTCGCTGGGCCTCGCGGCCAGCTATGCTGCACTCACCGCCATCCCGGCGGTCGGTGGCTACATCACCGCCATTATGGGCGGCCTGTGGATGATGGTCGGCGCGGCCCTGCTCGTGGCCGTCGTCAAGATGCTTTGGGACTGGGGCAACATGTAATTGGTTGCCCTTTTTGTTTGCGGTTGAAGGCCCGCTCGGGAACCTGACCGCAGCCTGCAAACAAAATCAAGGCCGGACGGAAGGAGTTGCTCGCAACTCCCAACGTCCGGCTTTATTGTTGGGTATGTTCCGGGGGACCAACGCCCGTACCGGCCGCTACCCGGCGGTGTTACAACCAGCAGGTCCTGCAACTAGGTTCAATTGCCAGTGAGGAGAGTCAAAATGGACAATCTTGGAAAATACCTGTTTTATGCCGGGGTGCTGGTGGCCGTGGCCGGCGTATTCATCACCGGCACCACGTGGATTCCGCTCGTGCTGGTCTTCCTCGGCGGCGGCGTGGGTTTGCTCAAATGGATGCAGGGCAAGACCGGCGACCACAGTTTCATCCTGGCGGGTCTGGCCCTGGCCGCCAGCTACGCCGCCATGACCATCATCCCGGTAGTGGGCAGCTATCTCACCGCCTTCATGGGTGGCCTGTGGACGATGGTGGGGACGGCGCTGTTGCTCCACGCTTTCAAGATGCTGCTGGACTGGGGACAGGCGTAACCGAAGAACCTGTAGATTCCGGCTGTGACCTGAAGGACCTGACCACAGCCTGCAAACAAAGAGGCCGGACGGTTCGCCGCCCGGCCTCTTTGTTTGCAACCTCATATAATTCGGCCATGCCGACTTCTCAGCCTCCCTACTTTACCGTCCAACCCTTCCCGCGCGCCCGCCAGGTCATCGTGGATGCCAACCGGCTGGGCAAGCGTAAGCGTACCATCTACGGCCTGCTGGAATTTGATGTGACCGAGCCGCGCCGCCGCATGGCGCAACACAAAGCGCAAACCGGCGAGGCGCTCTCCTTCACCGCCTACCTCGCCTTCTGCCTGGCGCGCGCCGTGGCCGACCATCCGCAGGTGCAGGCCCTGCGCGATTGGCGCGGCCGACTGGTGACCTTTGACGACGTGGATGTGACCGTGGTCATCGACATCGAACTGGAGGGACGCCGCTTCCCGATGAGCCATATCCTGCGGGCGGCACAACGGCGGGGTTTCCGGGACCTGCATGACGAAATCCGCCGGGTGCAGGGCGACGCCCAGGCCAGCGCCAGCCGCCGCCGCTGGCCCGCCCTGCGCTGGTTTTTCCTGTTGCCCGCGCCGGCGCGTGACCTGGTTTACGCCGTGCTGATGGCCTCACCGCAGCGCGTCAAACACCACACCGGCACGGTGGGACTCACCGCGCTGGGCATGTTCGCGGACATGGGCGGCTGGGGCATCAACGCCCCCACCCACAACTGCTCGGTGGTGGCGGGTGGCATCGAGCCCAAGCCGGTGGCGCGCGATGGGCAGGTGGTCGTCCGCGAGATTCTGAACATCACCCTCGGTGTCAACCACGATGTGGTGGATGGCATCCCGGCGGCGCGGTTCGCCAGCCGTTTTAAGGAGCTGGTGGAGGAAGGGACCTGGTGATTCTCAATTCATCATTCCCCCGCTGCCATCGTTTATAATACAGCCCGCGAAGTTCCCAGACCAAAATCCCTCCACAGCAGGAGCGTTTCAATGCCCCAGGACCTCTTCAATGCCAAGGACACCCTCAAGACCGCCCACGGCAACTACACCATCTACCGTCTCGACAAGCTGGAAAAGGACGGGCTGACCAAACTCAGCAAGCTGCCCTACTCCATCCGCATCATGCTCGAGGCGGCGCTGCGCGAATGCAACAACCGCGATGTCCTCGAACAGGACGTGCGCAACCTGGCCGGCTGGCAGCCACGCGTCGCCGAGCGCGTCGCCATGCCCTTTAAGCCCGCCCGCGTGGTGATGCAGGACTTCACCGGCGTCCCCGCCATCGTGGACCTGGCCGCCATGCGCGCCGCCATGGCCCGCCTGGGCGGCGACCCGAAGAAAATCAATCCCGTCGTGCCGGTGGACCTGGTCATTGACCACTCGGTGCAGGTTGATTTCTTCGCCACCCAGGATGCCCTGCAGCGCAACGCCGAAATCGAATTCGTGCGCAACCGCGAACGCTACGAATTCCTGCACTGGGGCCAGAAAGCCTTCGACAATTTCCGCGTTGTCCCGCCCGCTACCGGCATCGTCCACCAGGTCAACCTTGAATACCTCGCCAAAGTGGTGTGGACGCGTGAGGAAGACGGCGTGATCTACGCTTTCCCGGATACGCTCGTCGGCACCGACTCGCACACCACGATGATTAACGGCCTGGGCGTGGTGGGCTGGGGCGTGGGCGGCATCGAAGCCGAAGCCGCCATGCTGGGGCAGGCGATTGATATGCTCACCCCGGATGTCATCGGCTTCAAACTCACCGGCAAACTGCCGGAGGGCGTCACCCCCACCGACCTGACCCTGACTGTGACGCAGATGCTGCGCAAACACGGAGTAGTCGGAAAATTTGTAGAGTTCTACGGCGATGGGCTGGACAGCATGAGCCTCGCCGACCGGGCGATGATCGCCAATATGTCGCCAGAGAACGGCGCCACCATCACCTGGTTCCCGATTGATAATGAAACGCTGGCGTACCTGCGCTTGTCAGGGCGCGACGAAGCGACGATCGCCCTGGTGGAAGCGTACTGCAAGGAGCAACATCTGTTCCGCGACAGCGGCGCGCCCGACCCCGAGTTCACCGACACGCTGCAACTCGATATGAGCACCGTCGAGCCCAGCCTGTCCGGCCCCAAGCGCCCGCATGACCGTGTGACCCTCAAAGATATGAAGACGTCCTTCAAGGCCGCGTTGCTGGCGCCCAAGAGCGAACGCGGCTTCGAGTTAAAGGAAGCCGACCTGGCGCGCACCGCCGAGTTCGGCACCAACGGCCACCGCGCCCGCATGGGGCACGGCGCGCTGGTCATCGCCGCCATCACCTCCTGCACCAACACCTCTAACCCGGCGGTGATGATTGGCGCCGGCCTGGTGGCGAAGAAAGCGATTGAGAAGGGCTTGAGCGTCAAGCCCTATGTCAAGACCAGCCTCGCCCCCGGCTCGCGCGTGGTCACGGATTATCTGGACGCTGCGGGGCTTTCCGCGCCGCTGGCGGAACTGGGCTTCAATCTCGTCGGCTACGGCTGCACCACCTGCATCGGCAATTCCGGCCCGCTGCTGGGCGAAGTCGTCAAGGCCGTCACCAGCGAGAACCTGGTGGCCGCCGCCGTGCTTTCCGGCAACCGCAACTTTGAGGGCCGCATTCACCCCTACGCGCTGGCGAACTACCTCGCTTCGCCGCCGCTGGTGGTGGCCTATGCGCTGGCCGGCACGGTGGACATTGACCTGACCACCGAACCGCTGGGCACGGGCAAGGATGGCCAGCCGGTGTACCTCAAGGATGTCTGGCCTACGAGCCAGGAAATTAAAGAAACGATGCATGCCAGCGTGAATGCGCTGCAATTCACCAACCGCTATGCCAACGTGTTCACCGGCAATGAAACCTGGAACGCCATCGCCGGGAACGACGGGGACCTGTTTGCCTGGGACGATGAATCGACCTACATCCAGGAGCCGCCGTTCTTCATCGGCCTTACCAAAAAGACGATGCCCATCCAACCGATTGAGGGCGCGCGGGTGATGGCGGTGCTGGGCGACAGCATCACCACCGACCACATCTCGCCTGCCGGTTCCATCCAGACCGACAGCCCGGCCGGCAAGTTCCTCACCGAGCGCGATATCGCCCCCAATTACTTCAACTCCTACGGCTCGCGGCGCGGCAACGACCGGGTGATGACCCGCGGCACCTTCGCCAACATCCGCCTCAAGAATCAGCTGGTGCCGGGCGTGGAAGGCGGCTTCACCATCTATCACCCCACCGGCGAGCAGATGCCGATCTTCGATGCCGCCATGCGCTACAAGGAAAGCAACACGCCGCTCATCATCCTGGCCGGCAAGGAATACGGTTCCGGCTCCAGCCGAGACTGGGCGGCCAAGGGCACCCTCCTTCTTGGCGTGACGGCGGTGATTGCCGAATCCTACGAGCGCATCCACCGCAGCAACCTCGTCGGCATGGGCGTGCTGCCGCTGCAGTTTCAGGAAGGCCAGAACGCCGCCAGCCTGGGGCTGACAGGCAAAGAAACGTTTGCGATTGAAGGCTTGAGTGACCGGATGCCGATCAACGCCGAAGTGCGCGTCATCGCCACCGCCGAAGATGGAAAACAGACCGCCTTCGCGGCCATCACCCGCCTCGATACGCAAATGGACATCGAGTATTACCGCAACGGCGGCATCCTGCATACGGTGCTGCGCGAGCGCCTGCCGTAAATTTCAAGGTCTCTGCATCTCTTGTGAATCAACAAGTAGGGGCACGGCGAAAGTTGCGAAGCAACTCACGTGCCCCTACAAATTTCTGGTGGTAGGTGGAATTGGGTCAGGGTTGAATGTCAGCCGGCCTTGGCCGCAAAATAGCGTCCTACCCCAACCAGCCAGGCGGTATTGAATACGATATACACCAGCCCGAAGATGCTGGTCAGCCCGCTGTCCCAGCCGGTGATAAGGCCGGCCAGCAGCACCAGGATGCCGCTGGTCGCGGCAATCCACATGATTCTGACCAGCCGGGTGGACAGGCTGCTCTGGGCGCGCGATAGCAGAATGAGACCCAGCCCGGCAAGGGCCACGCCGAACGGCCCGGTGTAGGTGGTGGCGGAAAGCGGCACGATGTCCAGCATGAACAGGGTTTGGATGGTGCCAAGGATGAGGTTGCCAATCAGCATGAGCGTCACGCCAATTTTTGCTGGCCCCGGGGATTGCTTTTCCACCGACAGGTAGAGGGCATAGGCCACGAACGCGCCGAGGAAGGCAAGCACGATGCTGGTGAAGTCATTGATGGGGCCGAATATGTTTTCTGTGCCCAGAGTCGGAATAAGCGAGAAGAAAACAATCAGGCTGATGAGGCTGATGATGGTCGCGGCGGCGGTGAGATATGCGGCCCAACTGGCGGTTCTCAGGAATTTTGAAGATGGCATGGCGGCGAGTCTCCTCACTTGGGTTGGATAAAGACTAATCTTAAGCTCGATGCGGAATCAAGGCAACAAAAAAGGCCGGGGAGGCGTCCCGGCCTTGTTCATTAGCGCGAGACAGGCTCGCGGACTAACCTTCCATGGGCAGCGGCTGCAACAGCGCCATCAGATTGCCGCTGGGGTCTTTGAACATGCTGTAATGGCCCACCGTCGGAATCTCCATCGGCTCCATTAGCACGTCGCCGCCGGCGGCTTTAATCTTTTTGATCGAGTCGGCGATGTCCGGTGTGTTGATGTAGGGTGTGATCGTGCCAGCGGAGTTGGTGTCGGTGATGGGGTTGAAGCCACCGGGGCTGCCGCCTTCAGCAGTGAACGTGGTGTAATTCATTTCGTCGTAATCTTTGAATTCCCAGGCGAACACATCGCCGTAGAATTTCTTCATGGCGGCGCGGTCTTTGGATGAGATTTCAAAGTGAACGATGGCATGCGGGTGGGTCATGAGAGTGGCTCCTCTGTCTGGTGTGCCTGGATTATAGAACATTAGTTCAGTTAAATCAAGGCCCTTTCATCGTTTCTTAACCTGCCGCATTCTGCCCTCGTTTGTCCTCTATAATGAAGCCGCACCCTGCCCTGAGGAGCAAGAACGATGCCAGCCTTGCCCCAGCGACACACCGCCCCCGGAACTACAAACCCTGCGATGAACATCACCGCCCGCATCCTTCACCTGTGGAAAGCATTCTGGCAACTGGGACCGCGCGCCAGCCTGCTCTACGTTCTCTATCAGCTCGCCGTCCGCTTGCGACTGTACAGCCTGCTCACACCGGCGCGCCGTGCCGCGCCGCTTCCTCAGACGCCGTTCGTTTCCCTTGCCGGCTGGCCGTCGGAGGAGGAAATGCGCGGCGCGCTCGGCGTGGACGGCCGGCGCGCCCTGCTGGCGGAAGCGGACGAAATCCTGGCCGGGCAGGTGCGTTTGTTCGGCGGGTCGCCTGTGCCGCTGGACCTGCGCCCCGCCAGCCCGCTCTGGCACTGGACCTATTACAAGACCGGGCTGTTCGGCGGGCGGGACATTAAGTTCATCTGGGAGCCGGCCCGTTTTGGCTGGGCCACCGTGCTGGCGCGCGCCTATCACGCCAGCGGCGATGAGAAATACGCCGAGGGGTTCTGGCTCCAGACCGAATCCTTCCTGACCGCCAACCCGCCCAACCAGGGCCCCAACTGGGTCAGCGCCCAGGAAGTGGCGCTGCGCCTCATCTGCCTGGTCTTCAGCCTGAGCCTGCTCAAGAACTCGCCGCACAGTTCTGAGGCGCGGATAAAGCGCGTCGCCGCCGCACTGGCGGAACACGCCCGGCGCATCCCACCGACCCTGCTGTACGCCCGCGCCCAGGGCAACAACCACCTGCTGACCGAAGCCGCTGGCCTGCTCACCGCCGCGGCCGTGCTGCCCTCCGACTCGCAGGCCGCGCGCTGGCGACGGCTGGGCTTGAAGTGGTTGAACCGCGGGCTGGTGAACCAGATCGCCGCGGACGGGACCTACACCCAGCACAGCGCCAATTACCACCGCCTGATGCTGCACACCGCGTTGTGGGCGAATCGTCTTTCCCAGGGCGGGGTGCGCGGACTCACCACCGCGGCGCGCACCCGGCTGGCCGCCGCGGCGGAGTGGCTGGCGGGTCTGCTGGACCCGGAAACCGGGCACGTCCCCAATCTCGGACCCAACGACGGCGCGCACATCCTGCCCTTTACCACGCAGCCGTTTGACGATTTCCGACCCACTGCAGTGGCCGCCCGGCGCGCGTTTTGCGGCGCGGCTGACGACATAGTAGATGAGCTAAGCCTGTGGGTCGCGCCGCAGGTGGCGGGCGCGGCAACCGCACCGGCACCGCACCTGCGGCTAACCTCCGGGCGCGCCTGGGGGTTGTTGCGCGCGGCGCGCTACACCGGCCGCCCCGGGCATGCCGACCCGCTGCATGTGGACCTGTGGTGGCGCGGCCTGAACGTGGCGCGCGATGCCGGAACGTATCTCTACAACGCCAAAGGCGAGTGGGCCAACGTGCTGATGGGCGCAGACGTACACAATACGCTGATGGTGAATGGCCGCCAGCCGATGACCCGCGCCGGCCGCTTCCTGTGGCTGGATTGGGCGCAGGCCGACGTGCTGGAGCAAACAAAGACGCGCGTGGCCGCGGCGCAGGATGGCTACCGTGCGCTCGGCGTGCGGCATCAGCGCGCGGTGGAGGTGTCCGGCGCTGTGTGGCGCATCACCGACGAACTGCACACCCAAGTACCCGTTACCCGCTGCAAATTACGACTGCACTGGCTGCTTCCGGACTGGCCGTGGACGCTGGACGGCACGACCCTGACCTTGCAGTCGCCGCACGGCGCGGTGCGCGTGAACGTGGGCGGCGCGGTGGGCCTGGGCGCCAGCCTGACGCGGGCCGGGGAGTTGCTGGCGGGTGTGGGCGCAGTAGTCTACTGGCGCGGCTGGTACAGTCCCACGTACAGCGTCAAGGAACCCGCGCTCTCGTTTGCCGTTGAAGTAGAATCTTCCCTGCCCATTGCCCTGACGACGGAATTCCTCTTTCCCGGCGACTGAGGCGGTGGTCACTTGTTGAATAAGGAGTTGTTTTCCAGTGAGTTGGTCTGAATGAAGAGTGAGGAACGGGATTCCTCGCTGCGCTCGGAATGACAAGATTAGAGGCGATAGTTGCCTGCAACAGAGCAATAACGTATCGCCAATTACCAATCACTAATCACTGATTACGAATCACTGCCCATGCACATCCTCCTTATCCACCAGGCCTTTGCGGCCCTGAACGAACCCGGCGGCACGCGCCACCACGAACTGGCGCGCCACCTTGCCGGGCGCGGTCACCGCGTCACCATCATCGCCAGCCCGGTCTCTTACCTTACGGGCGGGGCGGAAGCGGCGGCGGTGGCGGAGGAGGCGGGCATCATCCACCTGCGCGCCCGCACCTACAGCGCCCATCACAAGTCATTCGCCCATCGCGTCCTTGCCTTCCTGTCATTCATGGTCTCGTCGTTCTTCATCGGTCTGGGGGTGCAGGAAGTGGATGTGGTGTGGGGCACATCGCCGCCCATCTTTCAGGGCATCACCGCCTGGCTGCTGGCGCGGTTGAAAGGCGCGCGCTTCCTGTTTGAGGTGCGCGATTTGTGGCCGGCGTTTGCCGTGGCGGTGGGCGTGCTGAAGAACCCGTTGCTCATCCGCGCCGCAGAAGGGCTGGAACGATTCCTGTACCGCCGCGCTGACCGGCTGATGGTCAACTCGCCGGGCTTTGTGTCGCACGTGGCAGCGCGCGCCGGCCGCGAACCGGCCGTAATTCCCAACGGCGCGGACGTGAGCATGTTTGACCCGGCGGCGGATGGCGCGGCGTTTCGGGTGGCGCATGGGTTGGAAGACAAGTTTGTAGCGTTGTATGCCGGCGCGCACGGCTTGAGCAATGACTTGGGCGTGGTGCTGAACGCGGCGCGCCGGCTGGCCGATGCGCCGTACATCGCCATCGTGTTGCTAGGGGATGGCAAGGAGAAACCGGTGCTCATCGCCGCGGCGCAGGCCATGCGATTGACGAATGTGCATTTCCTGCCGCCGGTGCCCAAGGAGGCCATGCCGGAAGCGCTGGCGGCGGCCGACTGCGGCATCGCCATCCTCAAGCCTATTGAAATGTACAAGACCACTTACCCGAACAAGGTCTTTGACTACATGGCCGCTGGGCGCCCGCTGGCGTTGGCGATTGACGGCGTGAGCCGCGACGTGATGGAAGCGGCGGGCGCGGGCCTGTTCGCCCAACCGGGCGACCCGGCGGCGCTGGCCGCCGCGCTGCGGCAACTGGCCGCCGACCCAACTGCGGCGCGGCACATGGGCCTTGCAGGCCGCGCCTACCTCGAAGCCCACTTTGACCGCGCCGCGCTGGCGCAGGAATTCGAGAACCTGCTACTGGAGTTGCAGATGGGGAAACAGGTAAATACGTTGTAAGTACAATCTTTCAGCACCTCAGCACCTCAGCACCTCAGCACCTCAGCACCTCAGCACCTCAGCACGCTTTTCATCCGCCTGTAGGTATAATTCCCCCCATGCGCCGCAAAATCCGCCCTGAAGATTTGAGCGAAGCCGACCTGCGCCGTCTGCTGGTGGCCAAGCGCCGCGAGGCGCGCCGCCAGCGGCTGGATGCCTTCCGCCAATCCGGCCGGCTCGTGGACCTGGCGCCCGCGCCGGGTACGCCGCTCACCGAGGGGTTGTCCGCCATCCAGATTGATGAGCCGCTCGCCCCGCGCAGCGAAGAGGATCTGGCCCGCGAACGCCGCAAACGGCTGTGGGACCGTGTCCTGCTGGCGGTTGAAGTGCTGGCGGTGGCCGGCCTGATGTTTGTGTTCTTCAACGGCGCCAACCTGCTCCAGCGCCTCAACGCCGAGGTCGCTGCGGCCCTCGCCCAGCCCACCATCAGCCCCACGCCACTGCTCACCGCCATTGTGCTGCCCTCCGGCCACACGCCGCCCACCGACCCCGGCGGGGCGCGCCCCAACGAAGCCGAAATTCCCGAGCATCTGCGCCCATTGGTGCAGTCCCTCGCCAACATTCCCATCCCCACGCCCGGCCCGGAACACGCCATCCGTATCCAGATTCCGGCCATCGGCATCGACGCGCCCATCGTGCAGGGCGATGGCTGGGAGCAGCTGAAGCAGGGCGTGGGCCAGCACATCGGCTCCGGGAACCCCGGCCAGCCCGGCAACCTGGTGCTCTCCGCCCACAATGACGTCTTCGGCGAAATCTTCCGCCACCTGGACCAGTTGCAAACCGGCGACGAAATCATCGTCTACACCAACGCCCGCGCCTACACGTACATCATCGACGTCGAAACTCTGGTCGTTGAGCCTACCCGCACCGAAGTGCTGGACCCCACGGTGGACTCCACCATCACGCTCATCTCCTGTTACCCCTACCTGGTGAATGACAAGCGCATTGTGGTGCGCGCCAGCCTGTCCGATTCTTAAGCGTAGGCAGAAAACGTAACCAGCCACTTACGACTATAATTTCCCTGTGTCCACACGTTTGACCCGCTTCCTGCTTCTGGCAGCCCTGTTGGCCGTCCCTCTGGCAGGCCCCGCCCTGGCCCAAAACAGTGCGAGCCTCACCCTCTATCCACCCGACTTGAGCCAGTTTCCGCAAATCAGCGCCTATCTGGATGTGCGCGACGGGCAGGGGCTGTTCGTCCCCGGCCTGCAGGGCGAAAACTTCACCCTGCTGGAAGATGGGCAGGAGTTCGGCGGGGCGGCAGTCACCGAAGCGCGCCCCGGCGCTGAACTGGTGGTAGCGGTCAACCCCGGCCAGTCGTTTGCCATCCGCGATGGCGAAGGTGTCTCGCGTTATGAACAGGTAAGCGGCGCCATCCTGGCCTGGGCCAGCCAGCAGGCCGCCAGCCCCGGCGACCGGCTCAGCCTGGTGACGCCGGATGGTTTGCTGGTCAACCACACGATTGATGCCGCCGCGTGGCAGTCAGCCTGGCAGACGTTTACCCCCGCCACCGACATTATCGCCCCGGAACTGGAAGTGTTAAGCCAGGCGTTGGACCTCGCCAGTGATCCGCTGCCTGAACCCCACATGGGCCGCGCTGTTCTGCTCATCACGCCAGTGGTCAGCAACGCTGCCGCCGGGGCCATTCCTGCCTTCATCGAGCGCGCCAATGCGCTGGGCATTCGCGTCCATGTCTGGCTGGTTGATTCGGCCGTCCTGTTCGAGACCTCCAGCGCGCTGGCCCTGCGCGACCTCACCGCCGCCACCGGCGGCCAGCTGCTCCTGTTCTCCGGGGATACGGCTCTGCAATTGCCCCAACTCTACGAACTGTTCGAATCCTCGCGGCGCATTTACCAGCTTTCCTATCGTTCGCGGCTCACCACCGCCGGGAGCCACAGCCTGGCCGTTCGTGTCGTTGCCGACCAGGTGAACGGCGCCACCGAGCCGCTGTTCTTTGACCTCGCGTTGCAGCCGCCGGCGCCCACCTTTCTCTCGCCTCCCGGCCAGATCGTGCGCTTCATCCCTGAAGGCGAACGCATCGCCACCGAGAATCTACAGCCCACCGCGCACGATTTCGAGATTCTTATCGAGTTCCCGGACACGATTAATCGCGTCATCACCCGCAGCGCGCTCTACGTGAACGGCGAGCTGGCCGCCGAAAACACCGCCCCGCCCTTTGAGCATTTCACCATCGACCTGACCCGGTATGAAGACAGCCTGTCGCTGGCGCTGGTGGCCGAGGTCGAGGACGAACTGGGCCTCGTTGGCCGCAGCATCGAAACGCCGGTCAGCCTCACGGTGCGCCGCCCGGACACCAGCCTGTCCGCCATGCTGGCGCGCAATGCCGGTGTGGTGGCCGCAGTGGCCGTGGTATCGGCCGGCGCGCTGTTCCTTCTTGTCCTCGTACTCGGCGGGCGCATTCGTCCGCGCCCCATCAGCGATTCGACCCGCCCGCGGCCGGCCACCAATGACCCGGTCACCCAGCCGGTGCGCGCCATCGAAGAAGCCCCTGCCGCTCCGCAACCCCCCGGCGCGTTCCAGCGACTTACCGCCCGCCTCACCGCCCCGCGCCTGCGCTGGCCGCAGCGCCCGGCCCCCGCGGCCGCGCCGTTTGCTTACCTGGTGCGCATCGATGAGGCCGGCGAACCCATCGGCGACGGCGTGTTCTCCATCGTCAATCGCGAAGTCGCCTTCGGCGCTGACCCGGCCCAGGCTACCCTGCCGCTGGAAGACCCGGCCGTCGAACCCCTGCATGCGCGCCTGTGGCGCGACGAGCAGGGCCAGTTCACCCTTTCGGACAATGACTCGGTGGCCGGCACCTGGCTCAATTACTCCCCGG
The DNA here is from genome assembly GCA_004297445.1 of Anaerolineae bacterium. Classification (GTDB taxonomy): domain Bacteria; phylum Chloroflexota; class Anaerolineae; order Anaerolineales; family UBA11579; genus SCUK01. Next base: position 32,086 of record SCUK01000011.1, read on the forward strand.
TGACGCGTGTGGGCAGCAAGCTGGAACACGGCGACCTGGTGCACATCGGTCGCGTCGGGTTCCGCTTCTCGTTCAGTACCCCGCCGCGCACCCGCAAGGCTACGGTGACAAAGGTGTCCAACGGCAGCAAGGAGGCCGTGGAATGATTCCCGTCCGTCGCGCCCATCTGCGCGTGGCCGCCGGCAGCGATGCCGGCCGCACCGGCAAGAATAACGAAGACCAATTCGCCATCTCGGCGTTCCAACTTGGCCCCGCCAATGCCACGCCAGTGCTTTTCGCTGTCCTTGCCGATGGCATCGGCGGCCACCGCGCCGGAGAAGTCGCCTCGCACCTCGCTGTCGAAATGATCAGCGACGCCGTCGCCCAGTCGGACGGCAGCCAGCCCGGCGCCATCATGGAGGCCGCCATCTTGCGGGCCAACCAGGCCATCCTCGCCCATGCCGAAGGCGACGACGAAAAGAAGGGCATGGGCACCACCATCATCTCCGCCTGGATCATCGGCGACAAACTCTACACCGCCTCGGTCGGCAACTCGCGTCTCTACCTGCTGCGCGAGGACGGCTTGCAGCAGATCAACTGGGACCACACCTGGGTGCAGGAAGCCGTGGACGCCGGTGCGCTCACTCCCGAACTGGCCCGCAGCCACCCCAATGCCAACATCATCCGCCGCTACCTCGGCTCACGCCGCCCGGTGGAAGTCGATTTCCGTCTGCGCGTCAAACCCGGCGAGAACGAAAAACAGGAAATCGCCAACCAGGGTTTCCCCCTGCTCCCCGGCGACCGGCTCCTGCTGTGCTCCGACGGCCTGAACGACATGGTCGAGGATGCCGATATCCGCGAACTGGCCTGGCTGCCGGACCTGGTCAAAGCCCGCCAGGCGCTGATTGATAAAGCCAATGATGCCGGCGGCAAGGACAACATTACCGTCGTCCTGCTCGAAGTGCCCGGCCGCACCAAAAAGAAACAGCGCGAAGCCCGTAGCAAATTGCTGGCCGCTGCCATCCGCGCCCTCGCCATCGTCGGCCTGGTCGCCCTCCTGCTCTGGGCCCTGGGCCAGTACGCCCTGCCCCTCCTGCGCCCGGACCCGACCGCCATGCCCACTGCGACGATTGCCCCCAGCGCCACCTCACAACCTGCCGCCACGCCGACCCCCCAGGCGGGGCTCATCGCCCGGCCCACGAATACGCCGCAGTCTGCACCCGTCACGATTACCAGCGTGCCTTTCGGTGCCAGCGCGGTTGATACCGAAACGCCCAGCGCGACGCCGTAGAGGTAGACGTTTCCAGGGGACATGTGCGACGGGGGTATTTCCTGCCGGTGTTGTTTCATTCTTCTAAACGAGAATAGATGTGGGACGACTTTGGAGGAACGGTGTGTTGGGGCTGGGGGTGGGCATGCTACACTACCCCCGCATGAAAACCGCCGATTTTGACTACACCCTGCCGCCGGAGCGCATCGCCCAGCGACCCATTGAACCGCGCGACCACGCCCGCCTGCTCGTGATGGACCGCGCCACCGGCGCGCTGGCGCATGAGCGCTTCGATAACATTGGAGTGTGCCTGCGCCCCGGCGACCTGCTGGTGGTGAACCACACCCGCGTCATCCCCGCCCGCCTGCCGGTGCGCAAACTTCCCGGCGGCGGCAAGGGCGAACTCCTCCTGCTCAACCGGCGCGACGACCATACCTGGGAAGCGCTCGCCGGCGGCAAAGGCCTGCTGCCCGGCCGCCGCTTCGCCCTCGCCGATGGGCGCGAAGGGGAAGTGACCGAAGACCTCGGCGGCCCGCGCCGCCTCGTGCGCTTTGATTCCCCACTGGATGCCGCGCTGGATGCTATCGGCCAGACCCCCCTCCCGCCTTACATCCATGAGCCGCTGGCCGACCCGAACCGCTACCAGACCGTCTATGCCCAACAGGCTGGCTCCGCCGCCGCGCCCACCGCCGGGCTGCATTTCACCCCGGAGTTGCTGGCCGCGCTGCAATTGCAGGGTGTTGGGCTGGCGAAGGTCACCCTGCATGTCGGGCTGGATACGTTTGCTCCTGTCACCGAAGACGATGCCGCCGAACACGTCATCCATAGCGAGTGGTGCCAGCTCACCGCAGAGACCGCCGCGCAGATTAACGCCGCGCGTGCCGCGGGCGGGCGCATCATCGCCGTCGGCACCACCAGCGTGCGCACGTTGGAATCCGCTGCCGCGGGTAGCGGCGTGGCGGCGTTTGAGGGGCCGACACGGCTCTACATCCTGCCCGGTTACGAGTTTAAGGTCGTGGATGCGCTGATTACGAACTTCCACCTGCCGCGTTCCACCCTGCTGATGCTGGTCAGCGCCTTCGCCGACCGCGAGCGCATACTCGCCGCCTACCAGGCCGCCATCGACGAGGGGTATCGCTTCTATTCATTTGGGGACGCGATGTTCATCGCTTAGAAAAGACTTCAGGGCAGTGCAGCGGGCTAAAGCCCGCTCTCTGGGGAAGACTAGCGCGGTTTTTTGGCGGCGGATTTCTTCGCGGTAGTTTTGCTCTTGCCCTTCGCCTTTGTCTTGGTTTTGGGTGAAGCTGCTGGCTTCAGCGGCCGCGTGGGCGGGTCCTTGCGCTCCAGAATCGCGATGAACATCTCCACTACCTTGGGGTCAAACTGAGTGCCGCTGAACTTGCGCAGCTCCTTCTTGGCATCCGCTGGACTGCGCGCTTTGCGGTACACCCGGTCGTCGGTGATGGCGCTGTAGGCGTCCACCACCGCCAGGATGCGCGCCCCCATCGGGATGTCGTCGCCCTTCAGTCCGTCCGGATAACCGGAGCCGTCAACCCACTCCTGGTGATGGCGGATGATGGGCGCCACGTTCCCCAGCTTCTTCACGGGAGCTACAATGCTGGCGCCCAGTTCAGGGTGGCGCTCGATGGTCTTGCGTTCTTCTTTGGTCAATGACGCCGGTTTCAGCAGCACCTCGTCCGGCACGCCAATCTTACCGATGTCATGCAGCAGCGCCGCCCAGCGCAGCGCCTCGCATTCGGCGCGTGGCAGGCCCATCTGCAGCCCGATTTCGTTCACCCACACCGCCATGCGTTCACTGTGGTCACCGGTGTAGGAATCACGCACATCCATCGCGTTCGCCAGCGCCACCACCGTCTGCACGTAGGCGTCTTCCAGTTCTTCATACAGCCGGGCGTTCTGCACGGCCACACCCGCCTGCCGTCCCACCGACTCGATCAATGCCAGGTCACGTTCGCTGAATATCCGCGCCGGGTCGCGGGTGAATACACCCAGCACGCCAATGGCCCCGGCCTGGGCCACAATTGGCACGCCAATGAAGCCGAGCACACCGGCGTCTTTCCAGTTGGCAAGCGCCCTGGGGTGGTTGGTGTAGTCGTGGACCAGCATACTTGCGCCGCTTTCAAATATCTCCCACATTAATCCCTGGCCGCGCGGCGCGTTCACAACCTCCACCTCATCCGGCTTGTTGTAGTAGTAAGAGGCGGAAGGAATCCCGGCTTCGGCGCTGAAAATGGCAATCGAGGCCATCTCGCCGCCCACCAGTTCACAAGCCAGCCGCCCAATCTGCTGGAACAGGGTTTGCTGGTCGAGGGCGCTGCTGATGGTACGGGTGACATCGTTCAGGCGTTGTTCGCGTCCCAGGGCGGTCACGGTTTCCTGGAACAGCCGCGCGTTCTGAATGGAGATGCCGGCCTGCCGCCCGATGGTTTCGATGGTCTTGAGGTCGCGCTCAGTGAAGTGCCCCGGCTGATTGACGAAATACACCGCCAGCGCGCCAATGGGTCTGTCGCCTGACCATACTGGCACGGCAATGAAGGCTTGTGCCCGCGCCGCCTCGTGGTGTTCCAGCGCATCCTTATGCTCGGCATAGGCATTAAGCAAAATCGATTCGCCGCTATCCACGATACGCCAGGCCAGCCCTTCACCGCGTTTGCTGGTGCGGGTGTAGTCCTGGCGCATGGGGTTATAGACGTAGGGAAATTCCATCGTCTCGCCGTCCGGCAGCATCAGGCCCAGCGAGCCGGCTTCGGCGCCCACCGATTCGCAGGCCATCCGCACTACATCGGTCAGCACATCTTCCACGCCAAGGTCCTGCGTCAGGCGGCGGGTGATTTCGTTCAACTGCTGTTCGCGGCGCAGGCTCTCGGTCGCTTCGGCAAACAGACGGGCGTTCTCAATGGCGTTGGCGGCGTGGTGCGCGAAAGCGGTCGCCAGTTGTGCATCCTCATCGCTGAACTGGTTGGGCTGATAGCCATCTACCGTGAGTACCCCGATGACCTCACCGTGCGCGATGAGCGGCACGCCCAACCACGACAGAATCTTCTCTGTGTTGGGTGACTGCAACCAACCCGGATGCTGCCGTACATCCGAGATAATAACTGTCTGGCGGTCCTTGAGGATGGGTTGGGCAGGCCGGTTTTCGGCGATCTCAAATGGGTATCCCACCATATCGGACGGCAGTTCGCCCCCGACGGCTTCGATGACCAACCGCTGATCGTAGCGCAGCATGACGGCAGCGCTGTCGTACGTCACCACCTTCTGCAATTGCTGGAGAATCAGTTCAAGCACGGTATCACGGTCGGTCATGGCGCTCAGCATGCCGGCTACCTCGCGTAGCGTTTCGGCCTGCATGCGCTGGCGGCGTTCCGTCTCCAACAGGCGGGCTTTGGCCAGGGCCAGGGCCAGTTGGTCCGCCAAGGTGGTAAAGGCGGCCACTTCATCCGGGTCGAAGGCATTAAGCTGGTCACTGTCGATGGTGAGGACACCCAACAACTCGTCATTCGCAAGGAGCGGGAGGGCCATCTCGGAGCGTATCTCGCCGATATCGGGCGGAATGAAGTCGGGATGTTCAGATACGTTGTTGCTGATGACCGATTTGCGGGTACGCGCCGCCAGGCCGAGCAAACCCTTGTGGATGGACTGACGGTAGCGGCCGGGAGTGATGCGTTCGCTGTAGGGTTGTGAGATGGCTTCGAGCTTGAGAGTCTCGCCATCCGGCTCCAGGCATAGGATGCCGATGTTGGTATAACCGAAGTCCGCATGCAGACGCCTGACGACGAGTTGACACAATTCATGCGGATCCAGCAGGCCGCTAAGGTCGCGGCCAATGCTATTGAGAACTGTCAGGTGGCGGGAGTGACGCAGTTCCATGGCGCGGGCGCGCAGGCGCTCGATTGCGACAGCCATCTGGCCCGCCAGAGTTGCCATCAGGCGTTCATCGTCACGGGTGAAGGCGCCTGCCTGGTGGCTCTCCGCATTGATGACCCCGATGACCTGGTTTCCGATTTTGAGCGGCACACACAGTTCCGATATGGCCGAATCATCCAGGCGAATATATTCCGGCTCCTGACTCACATCGTCAATCAGGGCGGGCTCGCCGGTGAGGAACACCCGGCTGGTAACGCCGGAGCCGAGGGCAATGCGCCAGTGGGAGAGGTCGGTGGGCGCGCGGTACGAAGCGTGGGCGATCAGTGAATTGTCACTGGGGTCGTGCAGCAGGATGCCGAAATTATCCGGATAGAAGACGCTGGCGATTAAGTCGGTGGCGGCGGCAATGAATTCATCTTCATCGGTGGCCTGGCTGCCGATGGTCGCCAATTGATGCAGCGTGGTGAGTTCCTTCAGTTGGCGGCGGGTGGCGTCGAACAGCCGCGCGTTTTCAATGGTGGCGGCCGCCTGGCTGGTGAAGGTCTCGGCCAGGATAATTTCGCTGGGGCTGAACTCGCGTGGGGCTTCAAAATCCTCGATTTCAACGATGCCAATGACTTCACCCTTTACCGCCAGCGGCAGAATGAGCATGCTGCTGACGCCGGTTTCATCCATGTAGGCCCGTGTGCGGGCGGGTAGATCCGGTGTGTACGAATTGGCTTGCAGCGCGATGTTTTGAGTCAGCACTCGCGCCGAAAGGGGGATGCGATCCAGTTCGATCGGGCCATGCCAATCTTCATTAAGGGGGCGGTTGCTGGCGCTAAAAAAAGCCCGAGTCCTAATCGTATCACTGGGCCGATCCCAGAGCGAGATCGTACAGCAATCGACCTCCAATAGCTGTGCCATCTGTAGTGAGAAACTGTCCAGTACTTCGTCGAGGTCCAGACTGGAAATGGTGTTGGCGGCGGCGGCGTTCAATGCCGCGAACTGGCGGGCGCGCTGCTGTTCAGCGGCCAGCAGGCGTTCGCGTTCGGTCTCGGTCTGCTTGCGTTCAGTAATGTCATGAATGGTGGCGACCACGCCCAGCACCCGGCCATCTGCAGAGATCAGCGGACTGTAGGTGCCCTGGGTCCAGCCGGTTTTGCCTGTATGGGCTACGAAGTAGGGGATGTCCGAAGAGCGGACGGTTTCACCCTGCAACACGCGTTGGAGAAGGTTAAGCATGCCCTGAGCGGCCAGTTCGGGGAAAACATCCGCGGTTTTCTTGCCCAGCACATCATGGGCCTTGAGACCGGTGATGTCTTCCATGAAGCGGTTCCAGACGAGGTAACGCAGCTCGCGGTCGTAGACGACCACGCCCTCCTGCACGCTTTCAATGATGTGGGACGTGAGCAGTTGCGACCGCTGGAGCGCATCCTCGACTTTCTTGCGCTCGCTGATGTCTTCGATGCTGCCCTCAATGAGATGGGATTCGCCCTGGGCGGAAATCACAAGGCGGGAGTTGATACTGACCGGGACGAGACTGCCATCGTAGCGCTGAAGAGTGACTTCATGGCTGCGCAGGACGAGGTTGCTGCCCAGTTCTTCCAGCACGGCAAGGCGTTCGGTGGGGTCAACGTACAGGTCGCGGATAGGGGTGTTCAGCAGGCTCTGGCGGTCCGGGAAGCCGAGAAGTTCCACGAGGGCCAGATTGGCGTCAAGCAGTTCGCCTTCCACGGTGGAGCGGAACAAGCCGATAGGCACGCCATCGAACAGGCTGCGGTAACGGGCTTCCGCCTCGGCCAGGGCGCGCCGCTGGCTGCGGCGTTGCAGCAGGCTCTCAATGATGCCGGGCAACAACGCAAATTGTGAAGGCGATTTGAGGACGTAGTCATCCAGGCCGGCCTTCATGGCCTGCACAGCGACTTCCTCGCTGCCGGTGATGGTGAACATCAGGACCGGCAGGTCAGGGTAGTGTTCTTTCACCTTGCGGGTGATGGAGATGCCATCGGCCCAGCCGAGGTGATAGTCCACAATGACGAAATCAAATTCGCCGGATTCCAGTGCAGCGTCGAAGCTTGAAGGGCTGAGAATCTCGCGCAGGGCGAGCGAGGGGAAGTGTTTCTCCAATCCGTGCCGAATCAGGACCCGGTCGTCCGGATTGTCTTCAATCAGAAGGATGCTCAGGGTCTTGCTCATCCCGGCGGCTCTCGTCTCAATCCAGAAACGGCCGTTCGTTCAGCTTGAGCCAGTAGGCCTCAATCTTTTCCACCATTGCAGCCAGGCCGGTGTAGTGGGGCGGTTTAACCAGGTAGGAATTTGCCCCGGCGGCATAGGCGCGGCGCATGTCCTGAGGTTCATCCGAGGAAGACAGCACGATGACCGGCAAATTGCGCAGGCGCGGCTGACGCTTCAGCCAATCCAGCACATCAAAGCCGGACTTGCGCGGCAGTTTCAGGTCCAGCAAAACAATCTGCGGCAGGGGGTGTTGCAGCCGGTCGGCATAAGGACCCTCGCCAGACAGGTAGTTGATGGCGGTCTCGCCATCCAGGGCATGCTGGAGGCGGCAGTTGCGGGCGCGCTTGCCCACCGCCCGCTGGAGCAGGTTCGCGTCATTGGGGTCGTCTTCGACGAGCAGGATGGTGTTGAGCGAGCGGGTCACGGTTCTCCAGAGGCAGGCGAACAGCAACGCTACCTGCGCATTAATTGATTGTACTCGATGCCTGTCTGAACGCGAATAATAATCTTGCAAGGTGTGCGGGTTGTCAGACAGGCGTTGTATAATTAATGAAAGCACAACCAATCGACAGGTGACTGCAATGAAGATGGTGGACCTGATCATCAAAAAGCGCGACCGCCAGGAACTCACCACCGAAGAAATTCGGGAGTTTGTAGCGGTCTACACTCGAGGGAAGGTGCCGGATTACCAGGCTGCCGCGTTTGCCATGGCGATCACGCTGAACGGCATGAGCGCCCGCGAGACCACCGACCTGACGCTGGCCATGGCTGAATCCGGCGATGTGCTGGACCTTTCATCGGCGGTGTCGCTGGCGGTGGACAAGCACAGCACCGGCGGGGTGGGGGACAAGACCACGCTGGTGACCGAGCCGGTGGTGGCCGCCTGCGGCCTGCCGGTGGGCAAAATGAGCGGGCGCGGGCTGGGTTTTTCCGGCGGCACGCTGGACAAGATGGAGTCCATCCCCGGCTTCCGCACCGACCTGACCACACAGGAATTCCTGAAACAACTGCGCACGGTGGGTCTGGTGCTTACCGGCCAGACCGGCGACCTGGCCCCGGCCGACGGCAAACTCTATGCCTTGCGGGATGTGACCGGCACGGTGCCTTCGCTGCCATTGATTGCCTCTTCCATTATGAGCAAGAAGATATCCGCTGGCGCTCAGCGGATTGTGCTGGATGTGAAAACCGGCGTTGGCGCGTTTATGCAAACGCTGGAGGAAGCGCGCGAACTGGCCGAGATCATGGTGGCCATTGGCCGGCTGGCCGGGCGCAAGACGGTGGCACTGCTTTCGGATATGAATCAGCCGCTGGGGTACGCGGTGGGTAACGCGCTGGAAGTTAAAGAAGCGATTGAAACACTGCATGGGGATGGACCGCGCGATTTTCGCGAACACGCCTTGGAGGTGGCGAGCCACCTGCTGGTGCTGGGCGAGTCGGCGCACAACCTGAAGGAAGCGCGCAAGATGGCCGAGGCGGCGCTTGCCGATGGCCGGGCGTGGGAGAAATTTCGCCAATTGGTAACGGCGCAAGGCGGGGATGTAACTTATGTGGACAACCCGCAAAAGTTGCCGCAGGCCCCTGAAGTGGAAACGGTGGATGCACCGAAGGCCGGGTACCTGAAGGAAGTTAATGCCCGCATCGTGGGCGAGACCTCGGTGGCGATGGGCGCCGGGCGGCAGGTGAAAGGGGATGTGATTGACCACGCGGTAGGCATTGTGGTGCACCATAAGGTTGGGGATTGGGTGGAGGCAGGTGAGCCGCTGTTCACGCTGCACGCACGGAATGCGAAGTCTCTGGCGGAGGCGAAGGAGCGTGTGCTGGCGGCGCATGTGTTCAGCAAGAAGAAAGTCGCGCCATTGCCGCTGTTCTATGGGGTGGTGCGGTAGGTGGAAGTCAGGCGTAGCCCGACCTCTCGTCATTCTTCGCTCAACCAAGCGAGGAATGACAAGAGGTATGACCTTGTAATGGAAGTAGTGCGGTAAAAGGCACACCCGCCCAGTTACAATTCTCCATGCAGATTCCCGCACAAGCATTGGCCCAATCCTCACAATGTGACTGTCCCATAAACGGTGGGTTTTGAGAAAAAGAAAGACCTCTTGTATGATTAGTTTGTCGAAACAATCCACAAGAGGCTTTCCATGTCCATTGTCATATTACAACTGCCCAAA
>SCUK01000012.1 GCA_004297445.1 Anaerolineae bacterium
CGGCGTTGGGTGGGGCGGGCGAGCCGGGACTTGCAGAAGACCCTGCCGCCGGAATGGCTGGGCATACTGGAGGAACTCAAGCGCATCATGGAGGAGTTGCCGCCCGAAGGGGGCAGACGCCTGTTTGAACTGTGGAAGCAAGTGCCCGGAAACCTGAAGCAGGGCCAGGCGCGAACCGCGTTGGATGAGTTGCGTTCGGTGCTCATTCGGGTGAGTGAGAATTGGGAGCGCTACACGGCTTTTTTCCACGATCCGGGCATTCCCTGGACCAACAATGCCACCGAGCAGGCGATTGGGCGGATGAAAATGAGAGCGAAGTCGGTGCGGGGCTACAAGACCACCTCCGGAAGGCTCAATGGGCTGCTGGTCTCCAGTTCAACCCTGACCTGAAACACCAACCCTGACCTATATTCCGCGCGCCTGCAAAAATTCACCCACCAAATTTGGGACAGCAACGGGAAATCCCGCCCCTTGTCAACTGGCAGGCTCCGCGCTATAATCGTGGTGTAGGTTCAATATGGACGGCGACGAGAAGTGGGCAACCCCCACTTTTCTTGTTGTAACGGCCAAATCTCCCAAAATTCACAAAATTGAGAACCTACGTGCGGAGACACTCGCATGGCAAAACAAGAATTTGAACTGGCCTTTAATGAGGTGCTGGACTCGAAACAGCTTCCCAAGGAAATCGTCCTGGAAGCCATCGAGGCCGCCATGGTATCGGCGTACCGCAAGACGGTAAACGCCAGTACCGCCCAGCACGTGGAGGCCCGGCTTGACCCCGAAACCGGCGGCGTAAGCATTCATGCCGAAAAAGAAGTGGTCGAGGACGTGCAGGACGAGCGCACCGAAGTGCTGCTCGATGAAGCCCGCAAGTACCACCCGGATGCTGAATTGGGCCAGGTGCTGGTTGTGCCTTCGACGCCGGAAGACTTTGGCCGTGTGGCCGCGCAGACTGCGCGTCAGGTTATCCAGCAGCGCATCCGCGAAGCCGAGCGCGAAGCCCAATTTAACCATTTCCATATCCAGGTTGGCGAAGTCGTCAATGGCGTGGTCCAGGCCACCAACCCCGGTTTTATTACGCTGGGACTGGACCGGAACGCTGAGGCGACCATGCCGCGTAACCAGCAGATTCGCGGCGAGCGTTTCCGCGTCCATGACCGGGTGCGCGCCCTGCTGCTGGAAGTGAAACTGGAGCCGCGCGGCCCTAAGATTACGCTTTCCCGCGCCCACCGCAATTTCCTGCGGCGTTTGCTTGAAGAAGAAGTGCCTGAAATCTATCACGGGCTGGTCGAGATTCGCTCGATCGCCCGTGAACCTGGCTACCGCAGCAAGGTGGCCGTGGCCGCATTGCAGCCCGGCATTGACCCGGTAGGGGCGTGCGTGGGTGTGCGCGGCGTGCGCATTCAGGCCATTGTGCGTGAACTGAACGACGAGAAAATCGACGTGATTGAATGGAACCCGGACCACGCCGCCTACATCGCCAAGGCGCTCAGCCCGGCGCGTGTGAGTGGCGTATACCTGGATGAAAAAGAAAGCGGGCGCACCGCCACCGTGGTGGTGCCGGAAGACCAGCTTAGCCTGGCCATCGGCAAGGATGGGCAAAATGCCCGCCTGGCCGCCAAGCTCACCGGTTGGCGCATCGACATTAAGAGCCTCACCGAAGCCGCCGCCGAAGCGCTGGTCAAACTACGCGACCATGAAGAGTTTGCCGGGCAGCGTGAAGCCCTGGCAGACCAGGTGCCGCTGGTGGAAGCCGTGCTCGCCAAGAAGAGCGAAGGCCGCCCGATCGCACCGGAAGAATACACCCAGCTCGGTCGTTTCGTCACCCAGATTGAGACGGGCGCTTCCGACCGCCGCCAGGCCGAGCTCGAAGAGCAGCGCGCCCGCGCCGCAGAATTGCGCTCCCGCATTCCGGCGGCTGCATTCGAAATCCCGCTGGATGACCTGGGTCTCTCGCCTCGCTTGAACATCATCATTACCGGCGAAGGGTACTCGACCATCGGCGACCTGATGATTCAGTTGGAAGTTGGCCCCGATGCGCTGTTGGCTCTGAATGGCGTTGGCCCCAAGGCGATGGAAGAGATTCGCACCAAACTGGATGCCTTTGTCTTCCCGGAACCTGAACCGGAGCCGGTGGTGGAAGCCGAGCCGCTGGCCGATGTCGAAACCGCAGAGACCGGTGAAGAACTTGTCGAAGCTGCCGTGACGCCGGAAGAAAAAGCGCAGGTTGTGCTTTCCATCGAAGAAGCGTTTGCCGCCGCGCTGGCCGCAACCCAGGCGGAGTCGGGTGGGGTGGAAGCCCCGGCTGCCACGGACGACAAGGGCAAGAAGAAGAAAAAGAAATACCGCGAGATCGAATACGATCCGGATAAAGACGTCACCATTGCCCGCAAGAAACGCAAACAAAAGGGCGATGTGGGTTGGACTGAGTGGGACGATGAACCGTAGGCAGTCTCTTGGGTAGCGTGGTGACCGCCGGAAAGCAGCCGCCGCGCCGCAAGCACGTGCCGCAGCGCACTTGTGTGGGCTGCCGCACCGTTCAGGAGAAGCGCGCCCTCATTCGGGTGGTGCGTACGCCGGATGGAGTCCATGTGGACCTCACCGGCAAACTGGCCGGGCGTGGCGCCTACCTGCACGACCAGCGCTCGTGCTGGGAACAGGGCATCAAGGGCGCTCTCGCCCGTGCCCTGAAAACTGAATTGACCGATACCGACCGCGAACGGCTGAACCAGACCTTACAGTCGCTGCCGGCCGCACCAGACGCCCAAAACCGATGACCATGGCGGGCTAAGCGTCTACCGCCCCGGCCGGGGCCTGGCAGTTTCGGGGTCATTATCGGAACCCCCTATCCGTATCAGCGGCTTTGCCGCCACTGGCGGTCTGTTGCGGATAAAAGGAGAAACACATGAGCACAAATACGGAAATCAAGAACATTGAACTGCCTGGCAGCCTCACGGTGCGCGAACTTGCAGAGATGCTGGGCAATACGCCCATTGACATTATTAAAATCCTGATGTCCAACGGGGTGATGGCGAACATTAACCAGGTGATCGATTTTGATACGGCCGCCATCGTGGCCTCCGAGTTGGGTTTTGAAGCCACGCTGAAGGCCATTGACCAGGTGGAGCAGGAAGACAAGGGTGAAATCGCCCTCTGGAAACGCCTGATTGCTGACGAACCCCAGGCGGAATTGCGTGCCCGCCCGCCGGTGGTCACCATCCTCGGCCACGTTGACCACGGCAAGACCACCCTGCTGGATGCCATCCGCCAGACCAATGTAGTGGAAGGCGAGGCCGGAGGCATCACTCAGCATATCGGCGCATATCAGGTCATCCACAACGGCAAGACTGTCACGTTTCTGGATACGCCCGGCCACGCCGCGTTCACCGCGATGCGCTCACGCGGCGCGCAGGGCGCGGATATCGTTATCCTGGTGGTGGCTGCCGATGATGGCGTCATGCCCCAGACCCGCGAAGCCTACAACCACGCCCGCGCCGCCAAGGTGCCGATGGTGGTGGCGATGAACAAAATTGACCGCCCGAATGCCAACCCGGAGCGTGTGAAGCAGCAACTGGCCGATATGGGCCTGGTCCCGGACGATTGGGACGGCGATACGATGGTAGTTCCGGTTTCGGCGAAGCAGAAGCAGGGCATCGAAGACCTGCTGGAAGCGGTGCAGTTGGTGGCGGAGAACACCCAGATTCAGGCCAACCCGGAGGGTCAGGTGTTTGGCACCGTCATTGAGGCCGAGCGCGACAAATCGCGCGGCGTCACCGCCACCATCCTTGTCCAGAACGGCACCCTGAGAATGGGCGATACGCTGGTGGCCGGAATGACCTACGGGCGCATCCGTGCCATGTTTGACCATCACGGCGAGGCAATTGAAGAAGCCGGCCCTTCCGCGCCGGTTTCTGTGCTTGGCTTGAGCGACGTCCCGACAGCCGGCGACTTGTTCCGCGTGGTGGAGAACGACCGTGCCGCGCGTGGCATTGTCGCCGAGCGTGAAGAAAAGGCCAAGGAAACCAAGGAAGAAGCCGGCCGCACCCGCAAACTGGAGAACGTATTCAATCGCTTCCAGTCCGGCGAGATGCGCGAACTGCGCCTGATTGTGAAGGCTGATGTGCAGGGGTCGCTCGAACCTATTGTTTCATCCCTCAAAGAAATCAAGGGCGAGGATGAACTGGGCGAAATTCGCGTTAACGTCCTGCACTCCGCTACCGGCAATGTCGTCGGCGACGATGTCAGCCTCGCCAGCGCGTCGGATGCCATCGTGCTGGGTTTCAGCGTGGATGTGGACAATGCCGCTGCCCGCCAGGCCGAGACCGAAGGCGTCGAAATTCGAACCTATGACATTATTTACCGGCTGACGGAAGATGTTGAAAAGGCTCTCAAAGGCATGCTTGAACCGGAAGATGTTGAGAAGGTTCTTGGCAAAGCCGAAGTGCGCCAGTTGTTTGAGATTAAGAAGATTGGCGTAATTGCCGGCTGCCGCGTCACCGAGGGCGAAATCAAGCGCACCGCCCGCATGCGGGTTGTGCGCGGGGGCGAGAAGGTCATCTTCGAAGGCCCGATTTCCTCGCTCAAGCATGAACGTGATGATGTGCGCGACGTGCGCAACGGGTTTGAATGTGGCATTGGCATCGAGGGCTTCACCGATTTCAAGATTGGCGATGTCCTTGAATGTTTCATCATTGAGAAGACGGCCCATAAGTAGCCGTGCAGGTTTAAGGAAAGCCGAAACACGATGGTATCTCAAAGCCGTGCCCTGCGCGTCGGGGAGCGCATTCAGCAGGAACTTTCCGAGCTCCTACTGTTTTCCGTCACCGACCCCCGCTTGCGCCAGATTTTTGTGACCCAGGTTCGGGTGGACCGCGAACTGGAATATGCCAACATCTTCGTCTCGGCGCTGGAAGGGCCTGAGCGCATGGACGAAATCCTGGCGGGCCTGCGTCACGCCGCTGGATTCCTGCGCCACGAACTGGCCCGGCGGGTGGAACTCCGCAGTTTCCCTCAATTGCGATTCCACTGGGACCCCACGCCGGAACACGCCGCCCACATTGACCAGTTGATTTCGGGCCTGAACACCGGCAAGCAAGACCCCAAACAAGAAGACCAGACCCCGCCTGACGATGAATAAAGCGCTGCTGAATGAAGCGCGGGCGCTGCTCGGCGCCGCGCAGCGCATCCTGGTCGCCGGTCATGTGCGGCCGGATGGCGATGCCATTGGCTCTGTGTTGGGTCTGGGCATGGCGCTGGAAGCCCAGGGCAAGGCCGTCCAGATGGTGCTGGCCGATGGCGTATCGTCCTCCATGAAGTTCATCCCAGGTAGTGACCGCATCGTCACCAAAGCCAGCGGCGAGTTTGACCTCGTCGTGGCGCTGGATACCGGCGACCTAGAACGTCTCGGTACCGCCATCCCGGCGGGGCGGGCGATTGACCTCAATATTGACCATCACCCCACCAATACGCTCTACGGGCGGCTTAACCTGGTTGACCCGCAGGCAGCGGCCGTTGCCGAGATTTTGGCGCAACACTTGCCCGACCTCGGTCTGGCATTCACCCCGGAAGTGCGCGCCGCCCTGCTCACCGGTCTGCTGACGGATACCATCGGCTTCCGCACGCCCAACACCCGCCCGGGCACCCTGCGTCTGGCCGCCGATTTGCTGGAAGGCGGCGCGCCGCTGGCCCACCTGTATTTTGAAGCCCTTACCAAACGCACGTTTTCCTCGGTACGTTTGTGGGGGCAGGCGCTTGGAAAGGTCAAGCTGGCTGACGGCATCGTCTGGGCGACCATCAGCCGGGAAGATGCCAGGGCGGCGGGTTACTCCGGCCGTGATGATGCCGACCTGGTGAACTGGCTGGCTTCCGTGGCGGAATCCGAAATTGCTCTTGTCCTTGTCCAGCAGGATGACGAGACGGTGAAAGTCTCCTGGCGTGCCGAAGACGGCGCCGATGTAGCCCAGGTTGCGGTACAATTTGGTGGCGGCGGCCATGTGGCTGCTTCAGGCGCCGTGGTAAAGGGGAATCTTTTGGAGGTGGAGGAGCGCGTACTCAAAGCGACCGCCGCTATTCTTACAGAGCGTTTACAAAATCCCAACACTGAATCGCTATAATAGAGTCGGTCAGAAATCGTTTAAAAAGGTGAGTGACCATTGATTCTTTCCCGCGCGTGGGACTTGGGGGAACCAGATAACGGGGAGACAGGACAGGATATCTAATGGACCAAAAAGCTGTGGATAACCTCGTTTCAGGCGTAATTGTCGTGGATAAGCCCGTTGGGCTGACTTCCCACGATGTAGTACAGATCATTCGCAAGGGCACCAATATCCGCCGCGCCGGTCATACCGGCACGCTTGACCCGCGCGCCTCTGGTGTGCTGGTGGTACTGCTGGGGCCGGCCGTCCGCCTGAGCGAATATGTCTCGGCGTCAGACAAACGCTACCAGGCCACCATCCGGCTTGGCAGCAGCACCGATACGTATGACTCCGAAGGCGCCATGCAGGGCGAAGAAATGCCCGTAGACGTCACCGAAGAGAAATTCCTCGAAATCCTGAAGAGTTTTGAAGGCGAAAAGGAACAGGTCCCGCCGCCATATTCCGCCGTGCACGTGGACGGCAAACGCGCCTACGAACTGGCGCGCCAGGGCGAGGAAGTGGAACTGGAACCGCGCATGATTAACGTCTACAGCCTGGACCTGCTGGAATGGGCGCCCCCCGAAGTGGTGATTGATGTCTATTGCTCCAGCGGCACCTACGTGCGCTCGCTGGCGCATGACCTCGGCCAGTTGCTCGGTTGTGGGGCGCACCTGATTGGTCTGCGCCGTACCAAGAGCGGCCAGTTCACCCTGCGGGATGCCACCAGTCTGCGCCGCCTGCGCGACTCATTTGACTCAGGCGATTGGGCGCAGTTCCTCATCCCCGCCGCCGAAGCGCTGGGCGATTGGAAGACGATTGTGGTCGGCGGCGAACTTCTCGAAACCGTCCGCCATGGTCACCGCTTCCCCAATGAAGATGGCAGCACTGGTTGGGCGCGCGCCATCAGTGAACAGGGCGACCTCGTGGCTCTTCTGGAGGCCGATGAAGAGACCAAGGAGTGGCAGCCCAAAAAGGTCTTCTTCACCAGCTAGGCAATACCGAATAGAATGAACCTTGCGGGTGTTCCCCGCAAGGTTTTTGTTTAACGGCCAGCCTGTGTTTGGAGTTGATAAAATTATTCCACCCATGCAGCACACCCGCGACCTCCAATCCCTTTCGCTCACCAACACGTTTCTTTCGGTCGGTGTGTTCGATGGCGTGCACCGCGGTCACCGCGCCATCCTCGAACCAATGGTGGCTGCTGCGCGTGCCGCCGGAACCACCGCCGTAGCCCTGACATTTGACCCGCACCCTACAGTGGTGTTCAGCGGCCCGCGCGATGGCTTTCTGCTCACCAGCCCGGAAGAACGCGCCGAACTCCTGGGGGCGCTGGGCCTGGATGTTCTCATTACATTCCCCTTTAGCCGCGACGCTGCCGCCACGCCGGCGCGCGACTTTGTGGAGGCGCTGCACGCCCGCCTGGGCTTGAAAGAACTATGGGTTGGGCATGACTTTGCGATGGGTTACAAGCGGCAGGGTGACGTGTCTACCCTCCGTGCGCTTGGCGCAGAACTTGGCTTCACCGTCAATGCCGTGCCGGCGCTGGAAAACGGAGATGGACCGATTTCTTCCACCCGTATCCGGCAGCACCTCGCCGCGGGGGAGGTACAGTTCGCCAACAGCCTGTTGGGCCGGGAATACAGCCTGCGGGGAGTCGTCATCCGCGGCGATGGCCGTGGACGCACCATTGGCATCCCCACCGCCAACCTCAACATTCCGCCGGACCGGGCCACGCCGGCCAACGGGGTCTACGCAGGTTGGGCGCAGATTGGCGCAGAACGGGTGATGGCCGTGACCAATATTGGCCTGCGCCCCACCTTTGAGCAGGCCGCCCCGCGCCGCACGGTGGAAGCGCACCTCCTGGATTTTGACCGCGACCTCTATGGCACAGAGTTGGCCCTCAGCTTTGCCGCCCGCTTGCGCGGTGAGCAGAAGTTCAGCGACATCGATGCACTGGTGGCTCAAATTCGAAACGATATCGAGCAGGCGCGCCAGGACCTCCAGACCGGTCAGGGCGGCGCTTCTTAAGGTTAATGCGCTATTGCATTCCCACACACTGTGCTTTAATGAATTATTCTTTTCAACTTGTTTCGTCTGTGCCAGTGATCCTGACCTCTCATGCGCCAATACCTTGACCTGATGCAGTACGTCCTCGACCACGGGGCGGAGAAGACCGACCGCACCGGCACCGGGACGCGCTCCGTGTTCGGCTACCAGATGCGCTTCGATCTGGCGCAGGGTTTCCCGCTGGTCACCACCAAGCGCATTCACACCAAATCCGTCATTCACGAATTGCTTTGGTTCCTGGCCGGGGACACCAACGTGGCCTACTTGCAGGAAAACGGGGTGCGTATCTGGAACGAATGGGCCGATGAACATGGCGAACTCGGCCCGGTGTACGGGGCGCAGTGGCGCAGCTGGCGCGGGGCGGATGGTGCAACCGTGGACCAGATATCGCAGTTGGTGGAGATGATAAAGACCAAACCGGATTCCCGGCGGCTGATTGTCAGCGCCTGGAACGTCGCGGAATTGGATGAGATGGCTCTCCCTCCCTGCCACACGTTGTTCCAGTTTTACGTAGCCGGCGGCCGGTTGTCCTGCCAGTTGTATCAGCGTTCAGCGGACATCTTCCTCGGCGTGCCTTTCAACATCGCCTCGTACGCGTTGCTGACGCTGATGATGGCGCAGGTCTGCGACCTCCAGCCGGGTGACTTCGTCCACACGCTGGGTGACGCACACCTGTACAACAACCACCTGGATCAGGCCCGCCTGCAACTTGCGCGAGACCCCTTCCCGCTGCCTGCAATGCACCTCAATCCGGCGGCGAAGGACATCTTTGCGTTCAAGTTTGAAGATTTCACACTGGAAGACTACCAGTATCACTCCCACATTCCCGCGCCGGTGGCGATATGATTGTCTCCGTCATTGTTGCCGTGGAAGAGGGTGGGGGGATTGGCTACCGCGGCGGCATCCCCTGGAAACTCAAGGACGACCTGAAACTATTCAAAGAAACCACCATGGGGCATCATCTGGTGGTGGGCCGCAAGACATGGGAGAGCATTGGCCGCGCTCTGCCGGGCCGTAAGATGTTGGTCGTTACCCGCCAATCGGAGTACCATGCGGAAGGTGCCGAGGTGGTCGGTTCGTTAAGCGAGGCTCTCACGCTGGCGCAAAGCCGTGGCGAGACCGAGGTCTTTATCGGCGGCGGCGCCGAACTGTATGCCGAAGCGCTGCCCATCGCCGACCGGCTGTACTACACCCGGGTGCTGGCCAGAGTGCTCTGTGACACGTTGTTCCCGTGGCAAGGGGAAATGACCCTGCACGAGGTGGAACGGCGCGAGTTCCCCGCCAATGAACGCAATGAATACCCGTTTGTGTGGCGCGTGATGGAACGGCGCATGTAAGGCCGTCTCCTACTTTTGACCGATTAATCCCCAAACCTACAGGCAAATCAATAGCTTTGGCACTCAGGTGCTTAAGCGGTTCTATCCGGCCGCGTTAGCATTGGGGCATGTTACGCTGGCTGATTTTCCTTTTCTGGTTGAGTGGCACAATCTTCCCGTACACCTGGCTGCGGCGCGAGTCGTCGCGTTTTCGCCTGTTGGTGGACACTTTCTTTGGTGCCGAGTGGGTGCACGTCGTGGGTCATCTGCTGCTGTATGCCACCCTGGCCTGCCTGATTTGGTGGGCGCTGCGTCGTCGTCCGGGCTGGCTGGGCTCGGCGGCCACGCTGGCCTTCGCGTTTCCGGTTGGCTTCATGCAGGAGGGGCTGCAATCCTTTTTCCGTCGAGGTGCCTTTGGCGGCCCGGAGTTGTTTGACGTGCTGGTGGATCTCACCGGGGCACTAATCGGCCTGGTGCTGGCGCGGCTATTGTTCAGCGAACGAAAGCCTGCTGGGATTCCCCGCAAGGCCAACCGGGCCAATTTCCCTACTTGAGAAGTAAATTTCAGAGCAGCGCATCCAATAACCTTAGGGCTATTTATCGTTCTCGCGTGTACAGATACGCCCGCTCGATGGTGATTAGCGCGCCGCCTTCGCCTTCTTCCACCGTGAAGCGTGTGGACAGCGCCAGCGTTTTGCCATCGTCAAGGATTTGAAATGCCAGCGATAGGCTGGGAGAAGAAACCAGGGGGGCTTGGTCTTCCAATGAAGTAGGGATTCCCTGGTCCCCGGGGCTGTAGACGCAGGTGTTGCCCCAGGGTTCTGCCATGGTTTCGGCGAGGAGATCCAGGTCTTCGGCGCGCCAGCGTATCTCGCCTGCGGCTTCCTCCGTGTACACCAGTTCAATGGGAATCGAGTACGCGCCGGTCAAGGCACAGGTCCAGTTCTCCGCTGCACCCGCCAGGCGATATTCATTGCCCACCTGTTCCACCAGAATCAGGTCTTCCTCATCAATGATCAGCAACGTCCCGATGACTGTGAACGGCGGCTCCACCACCGGCTGGTCCGGCCCGGCGGTGCGGCGCACAACCATCTCCGTGCGCCGCCAGGTGCCCTCCAGCGAATCGGTTTGGCCGATGCCGAGGATGGGAGTTGAACACGCGGCCAGTGCCAGCGTCAGGAGAATCAAGAGGAATGTTCTAGGAAGTTTGCCCATGCGGTTTCCTTTGCGAGTTTCACTATTATAGACTCATCTCCTGTCCCATTGGTCAGTTAGACGCTCATCTAATCAGTGGTATTATCACCTTTGTGTCTGTTGCCATGATTCAACCCGATGAAATTCGCACTTTGTACGATGGCTTCGACGCGCCCATCGCCACGCTGGATTGTGGGCAGAAGTGCTCGCCCTACAACGAGAGCGGCAAACCGTTTTGTTGCGATATCTGCCATGCCGTCCCCACCGCATACAAGGGCGAATGGAAGTACCTGAAGGCCAACACCGGCCTATGGCACAAGTGGGACGCAGACAAGTGTGTGGACTCCGAGAAAGAGCGCCTGGAGGAACTGGCGCGCCTGAAAGACGAAGTCCCGGATTCCATGGAACTGATTGAGTGCCTTGGCCCCGCACACTGTGAGCGCGACTACCGCGCCATCACCTGCCGCCAGTTTCCGTTCTTCCCGTACCTGACGTCTGATTACCGCTTCATCGGCCTCGCGTATTATTGGGAGTTTCAGCAGCAGTGCTGGGTCATCAGCAACCTCTCCGTGGTGACTGACGAATACCGCCGCCAGTTTGTCGATACATTTGACAAGCTGTTCAGCCGCATGCCCCAGGAAATGGATAGTTATGGCGGGCACTCCGAGCACATGCGCGAAGAATTCGCCCGGATGCGCCGCACGATTCCGTTGTTGGGGCGCGACGGCGGCGTCTACAAGATTAGCCCGACCACGGAGAAGATGCGCCCGGTGGCGATTGAGACATTGCCGAAATTTGGACCCTACCGGGTGGCGGCGGCTCTGCCGTTCCCGGATGAGGCGGGCTCCTAGACGTTCTTTCCCACCTGGCAGGCGGCTGGAAATGTGACAGTTCGCCGGCCCGCGCTGCGGCTATTGCATTCATCCGCCAAACCTAAGTAATGACCTTGTGTTAATCGGAACCTATGACAACTCAGACTCAAACTTTCCGCGCTGAACTCTCTGAATTCACCCTGGCAAACCGCCGGGCTACCAACCGAACCAGCCCGCTACGCTGGTTGTGGTCGCATTTCATCCCCTACTGGTGGATTGGCGTCATTGTGCTCATCGGCGCTTTTGCCAATGCCGCGCTGGCGGCAGTGGTGCCGGTGCAAATTGGCCTGGCCTTTGACTCCATACTTAAGAACCCGCCGGACCCCTCGGTGTTGTGGCCGATTGCCTGGATCATCATGGCCTCCCAGATGACGCGTGGGGTGCTTCAGTTTGGGCGTAACTTTGGCGCCGAGGTGCTTGGCCAACTCTACGAGCGCAACATTCGCGACGAGTTGTACGTCTCGCTCCTTGGCAAGAGCATGACCTTTCACAGCCTGCAGCCGGTGGGCGATACGATGGCGCGTGCCACCAACGATGTGCGCGAAATCAACTTCATGTTCAATCCCGGCATTAACCTCGTCATCGGGTCGGCCAACTTCCTCATCATGCCCATCTACGTTGGCCCCACCATCCACCCCTCGTTGATTTTCACGCCACTGATTTTCACCATCCTCTACTTTGTGGCGATGGCCCAGTATCTGGGCGAACTCAGCCCCATTACGGACCGGGTGCGCAAGTCGTTTGGCGAGCTGAACACTCGCCTTGCCGAGGCGCTGGATGGCATTGAGACTGTCAAAGGTATGTCGCAGGAGACGGAAGAAGTCCGCATGTTCGACGACAATGCGCGCCGCTTCCGCGATGACTCCGTTGTGCAGGGAGATGTCGAAGCCCGTTTCCTGCCGCTGTTATTGTTGGGGCTGGCGCAGGGAGTTGGCCTGCTGCACAGCCTGTTGTTGCTGAATGCCGGCCTGATTTCTGCGGGCGATGTCGTGTCCTATTTCGGGCTGCTCAGCCTTTTCGGCTTCCCCACCTTCGTTTCACTCTTCGCCTACTCGCAGGTGTCCTCCGGTTTGGCTGGGGCGCGTCGCATTCTTGAACTGATGAACACCGAAACAGACCTTGACCAGAACACGGTCGGCCGCTCCAAGAAAATGAAAGGCGGCATCGAATTACGCGGCGTGACATTTGCTTACGGAGAAGATGACCCCGCGGTTCAGGACGTTTCCGTCAGCATTGAGCCGGGCCAGACCGTAGCCATCGTGGGCCAAACGGGCGCGGGCAAGACCAGCCTGGCCAAATTGGTGAACCGCACTTATGACGTAACCGCCGGCCAGGTACTGGTGGATGGCGTCGATGTGCGCGAGTGGCAATTGGCCGCCCTGCGCCAGCAGGTCAGCATCATCGAGCAGGATGTCTTCCTGTTCTCGCGTTCCATTTCTGACAATATTGCCTTTGGCAAGCCGGGCGCCAGCCGCGAAGACGTGGAGGCTGCCGCACACGCCGCCCAGGCGCATGACTTCATCATGGAGTTCAAAGACGGCTATGAGACGGTGATTGGCGAGCGCGGCGTCACGCTTTCCGGCGGCCAGCGCCAGCGGTTGGCGCTGGCGCGTGCCTTCCTCACTGACCCGCGCATTCTGGTGCTGGACGACTCGACCAGCGCCATCGACTCAGCCACCGAAGACCTTATCCAGCGCGCCATCTACGCCGCCGCCAAGGGGCGCACCACGCTCATCATCACCCACCGCCTTTCCCAGATTCGCTGGGCGGACCAGATTTTGGTGATGCGCAAAGGCCGGGTCGCCGCCGTCGGCACGCATGATGACCTGCTGCGCACCTCCGAAGTCTACCGGCGCATCTTTACGGAATAGTGAACTACTAAGGAACACTGAGACTACCTTATGGGATTCTTTTCCAGCCTCGACGTTGAAACCTACGACCGCCAGTACAGCGACCGTGACCTGGTTCGCCGCATGGCGAAATACTTTGGCCGCTACAAACGACCGCTGATAGGGATTTCACTCTTTCTGGTGCTCGTTACTCTCGCCAGCGCCGCTGTGCCCCTGTTGGTGAGCGCGGCGATGGATCGCGTTCAGACCACGCTCACCGTCCGGCTAATCTGGTTGCTGGGCGGCGCGGTGGTCATGGCCGGCGTACTGGTGTGGTTCGCCAACTGGATTCAGCGTCGCCTGATGGCGCGCGTCATCGGCAATGTCATCGTCGACGTGCGCAGCGATGCCTTTCGTGCCGCGATGGAGCACGACCTTTCCTTTTACGATGAACACTCCTCTGGCCGCATCCTTTCGCGTATTACCTCGGACACGCGTGAATTCGGTCAGGTAGTGGATTTGGTCACCAACTTGTTCTCTCAGGTAGCGCAGGCGGCCATCCTGGGTGCGGTGTTGTTCGCTATCGAACCCAAGTTGATGTTCTACCTGCTTATCTATCTCCCCTTCGTGTTTCTCATCGCCATTGGCTTCCGGCGTTTGGCGCGCGACGTCACCCGCAAGGGTTTCCGTGCCATGGGCAACGTCAATGCCGCCATCAAGGAAACGGTGAGTGGCATCCTGGTCGCCAAAAACTTCCGTCAGGAGCAGGAGATTTTCAACGAGTTTGATGAAGCCAATCAGACGTCCTACAAGGCCAACCTTCGCCGCGGCTTCGTTATCAGCACCATCTTTCCAACTCTTAACGCAGTCGGCGGCATTGGCACGGCGATGATTGTGTACGTCGGGGGGCATTCTTCGGCGGCGGGCATCATCACCGTGGGGGCGTGGTTCCTGTTCACCCAGAGCCTGGATGCGTTCTGGTTCCCAATCCTCAACCTCTCCGCCTTCTGGACGCAGTTGCAGAGCGGCCTGTCGGCCGCGGAACGCGCCTTCGCCCTCATTGATGCCGAACCCAAGGTTGTTCAGGTGTCGCGCAACCCCGTGCCGGCGCTCAAAGGCGATATTCGTTTCGAGAAGGTCGGTTTTCAATACAACGAGCAGGAAGTTGTGCTGCGGGACTTCGACTTGCACATCCGGCCGGGCGAGACCGTGGCGCTGGTTGGCCACACCGGCGCGGGCAAGTCCTCCATCGCCAAGCTCACCTCGCGCTTCTATGAGTTCCAGAGTGGGCAGGTCTTGATTGACGGGCATGACATTCGCTCGTTTGACCTCACCGAATACCGAAAACAGCTGGGCATTGTTTCTCAAATGCCATTCCTGTTCTCCCAGACTGTGCTGGAAAACATCCGCTACGCGCGGCCGCAGGCTACCGAAGAAGAAATCCTGGCGCTTGCCAATCGCATCGGCGATGGCGAATGGCTGGAAACCTTCCCGGATGGACTGCATACCGAAGTAGGGGAGCGCGGCGGCCGCCTGAGCATGGGCCAGCGCCAGTTGGTGGTGTTACTGCGGGTGCTGGTCCAGCAGCCGGCCATCTTCATCCTGGATGAAGCCACTGCCAGCATCGACCCGTTCACCGAGTGGCAGATTCAGCAGGCGCTCAACCTGATTTTGAAGCACACCACCAGTGTTCTCATCGCCCACCGCTTGAGCACGGTAAAGGCTGCTGACCGCATCATCGTGGTACGGCAGGGTCAGATCATTGAAGAAGGCAACCACGAAAGCCTGCTGGCGCAAGAGGGCCACTACGCCGAGTTGTACAACACGTACTTCCGCCACCAGTCCCTGGCCTATGTGGAGCAATCGCGCCAGTTCGCTGCCGGGGATTAGGCGCACAGCCACTGGCAGTCACTTGTTCCTTATAACGTAGACCAGCAGCGGGCTTAAACTTAAGCCCGCTGTTCGATTCTTACACTGAAAATTCGGCCTTTTCTCCTCTTTGCCACTCAACTGTCATGCGGTTGGCTTGCGGGGCATGCCAACCGCATTTACAATCAAGCACATGGATGAGGTGAATACCAGTGCGCCGGCTGTACCTGCTGTTTCCGGGCGACGCGTCCGCTTGTTGCCACTGGGGGTGCTGGCCTTCCAACTGCTGGCGCTGGCCGCGTTGGCTGCCGCGCCGTTGCTCGCCTGGCAGTGGTCGCGCAACGCATTTGCGGGTCTGCTGCTGGAGCCGAATTTGGTGCTTTCAGACCTTGGTCCGGTTTCCGCGGGGGCCTGGCGCGGGCCGCGCCCGCCTGTGCCGGCTGGCGCACAACTCATCGCTGTGGAAGGACAACCGGTTCTCAATGCCCAGGATTTCGCCGCCCAACTGGCCGGGCGCATCCCCGGCGAACTGATTGAACTTGACCTGCGCGCGGCAGATGGCGCAGCGGTCAATGCCACAGTCCAATTGCAGCAGATGCCCATCCCGGACCGGCTGGCCTATCTCTACTTGCCCTACACCGTTGGGCTGGCGTTCCTTGCGCTGGGGTTGTGGGCGCTCAACTTGCGCCGCAACGACCGCGCCGGCCGGGCCTTCAGCCTGTTTGCGGCTGCGCTCGCCCTGGTGCTCGGCGGCCTGTTCGATTTCTATTCCACCCACCGGTTGGTTGCTTTCTGGCTGGCAGGTTTTGCTGTCATGGGCGGTTCCCTGCTGCACCTTGCGCTGGTCTTCCCGCGCCCCGCTCGGCTGGTAGTGAAACTCCCCTGGTTGGCGGCTCTGGGCTATGTGGCCGGCGGCGGCTTGGCCATTAATGCACTGATTGCGCTGAATCAGACGGACGCGCCCTTCACCTTCCGGTTGGGGCTCAATCTGCTTCTGGCATTCGCGGCGGTTTCCGGCGCACTCTTGCTTGCCCGGCTGCTCTGGACGCGTTTTCGTTCGCCATCGCCCACGGACCAGCAGCAAACGCGTGTGACCCTGCTGGCGGCTGGGTTGGGTTTTGCTCCGCTGGCGCTGTGGGGCATGGCGCGCCTCGCGGGTCTGGGCAGTATCCCCCTGCCGCTGGTGTTGCTGCCCGGTACGCTGTTTCCGGCCGGGCTGGCCGCCGCCATCCTGCGCCTGCGTACCGCCAGCACCGATGCCTTTGTACGCCGCGCCCTGGTGTACGCCATCCTGACGATTCTGGCCGGTGCGGGCTATGCCGCGCTGGTTAGCGGCGCGAGCCTCGTCCTTGCCGATGTGTTGCGCCCGGAGGAACCTGCGTTGCTCGGGGCGCTGGTCTTTGCGCTGGCGCTGGTCTTCAACCCACTGCGTACCCGTCTGGAGCGGGTGATTAACGCCGTCTTCTTCCGTGGTGATGCCGCCCAGCGCGCCCAAATTGAATTGTTTGAAGAGAGCCTGGCGCGCGCCATGGAGACCGGGCACATCGTTTCCGAATTGCGCCAGAAAATAGAAAACGACCTGCAGCCGGGGCGGTTGCATGTGTTCGTCTACAACGCATCTACCGACCTGTATGAAGCCGCACCGGATTCCACCCGCCGCCCCACCACCGATATCCGCTTTGCGCGCAGCAGCCCGCTGGCTGTCGTGCTGCGCGAATCCCAGCCGGCCTTATTCATAGGCGCGGCCGAGCCGCTGCCGCCGGAACTGGGCAGCGAGAAAGCGCGTCTGGCCTTGCTCGGGGCGCAGTTGTATGTTGCCTTGCCCGGCCAACAGCGGTTGGAAGGCTGGCTGGCGCTCGGCCCGCGGCGCGGTGGCGAGCCTTACACTGGACCGGATGTCAGTTATCTCACGGCACTGGCCGAAGAAGCCGGCTTGGCCCTGTCTCGCGGCCAGGTGCTGGCAGACAAAGACCGCCGGGTGCTTGAAATGAACGTCCTCACCCGCGTGGCGCAGGGCGTTAACATCACCCTGGATTTCGATGACATCTTGGAATTGATTTACGCCCAGGCGCGGCAGGTGATTCCCCTCACGGACTTTTCTATTACCCTCTACGATGTCCCCACCGGCGGCCTGCGTCATGTGTTCTATGTCGAAGAGGATGAGCGCCTGGAAGAACAGGAACAACGCCTGATTCCGCCCGGCCGTGGCCTGGCGCGCCTGGTGCTGGAAAGCGGCCGCCACATCGCCGTGGATGATTACGAGCGCGCCTGCCGCGCCCAGCGCGTACTGCCCGCCAAGGAAGGCATCTTCGCCTGGATGGGTGTACCGTTGAATGCCGGAGCGGAAACCATCGGGGTGGTCTCGGTCAGCAGCCGCGATGCCGCCGTGCGCTACACCGATGACCAGCGCGGCATTTTGCAGGCGATCTCGGACCAGGCGGCCGGCGCCATTGTCAAGGCCAGGTTGCTGGAGGAATCCCAGAAGCGTACCCGCCAGCTCGGCAAACTGAACGAAGTGGCCCAGAGTTTGTCGTCCACGCTGGAAATCAAGCCGCTGTTGGATAACATCCTGCGCTCCGCGGTTGAAATCCTCAACTGCGAGGCCGGCAGCCTGCTGACTCTGGATGAAGAGACTGGCGAACTGGTTTTTGACGTCGTGGTGGGTTCGGCGGAAAGCGAACTCAAGGGCACGCGCATGGCTTCCGGCAGTGGCCTGGTGGGCAAGGCGGTCAATGACCGCCAGCCGTTCATCGTCAACAACGTCAAGCAGAGCCAGGACTGGGAAGCCTCCAAGGACAAGGAAACCGGGTTCATCACCCGTGGCATCCTCGGTGTACCGATGATGGTCAAAGACCGGGTGTTGGGCGTGATTGAAGTCATAAACAAAAAGGATGGCATGCCGTTCAGCCAGGACGACCTGGAACTGCTCACTGCTTTCACCGGGCAGGCGGCCATCGCTCTTGAGAACGCCCGCCTCTACACCCTGACGGACCAGCAACTGGCCTCCCGCGTGGAGGAGCTTTCGGTCATGCAGCGCATCGACCGCGAATTGAACACCAGTCTGGATGTCTCGCGTGCCATGCGCATCACGCTGGAATGGGCGGTGCGCCAGAGCGCCGCGGTGGCCGGGCTGGTGGGCGTCGTCAGCGAAGCCGGCTTGCGCCTGGTGGCCTCCGAAGGGTACGAAACCGAACTTGAAGCCTATCGCGATACCGGCATCCTCCCGCCGGAGATGCCGGCGCTGGCCGAAGCCCTGCGCACCGGCCGCGTCCAGCTACCCGACCCCAAGACCCTGCGCTTGCGCGACACCCTGCTGGCTGGCGCGCAGGGCCAGTTCGTTATCCCCATCCGCCGCGAGACGGACGTGATTGGCCTGCTGCTGCTGGAAAGCGTGGAGCGTAATGCCTTTGACGAAGATGCCCAGGCGTTCCTCATCCGTCTGGCGGACCATGCCGCCATTGCCATCGCCAACGCCCAGCTATACGCCGAGGTCCAGCGCGCCAACATCGCCAAGAGCGACTTTGTTTCGTTCGTCTCCCACGAACTCAAGACGCCGATGACCTCGATTCGCGGCTACGCCGACCTGCTGGCCGCCGGGGCCGTTGGGCCGGTCACCGAAGCCCAGAGTGAATTTATCTCCACCATCCGTTCCAATGTCAGCCGCATGGCCACGCTGGTCTCGGACCTGGCCGACGTCAGCCGCATCGAAGCCGGTCGCCTGCACCTGGAATTCGCCGGGGTCAAAGTATCCGAGGTGGTGGAAGAGGTAGTACGGTCCACCCGCGCCCTGTTTGATGAAAAACAACAGGAACTGGTCGTGGATTTGCCGGAAGACCTGCCGCTGGTCTGGGGTGACCGCAACCGCATGGTGCAGGTGATGACCAACCTCACCAGCAACGCCAACAAATACACGTTGCTGGAAGGCAAAGTCACCATCAAGGCCCGGCGGACGCGTAATGAGTGGGACCCGCAGGGCGCGGATGAGGTGGTGCATATCCAGATTCAAGACACTGGGATTGGCATCAAGGAAGAAGACCAGAAATACATCTTCACCCAGTACTTCCGCACCGAAGAAGGCAAAGACACCGCCCCCGGCACAGGTCTGGGACTTAACATTGCCCGCAACCTGGTGGAAATGCAGGGCGGCAAGATCTGGTTTGAAAGCATTCTCGGCAAGGGCACAACGTTTCAGTTTACCGTGCCGGTCGCTGACCCCGAACTGGTAGCGAATTAGTATGGCGTTGCATGCCGCCGTGGGCCAGGCAACAGACCTGGATGGACGGGAAGCCGCCAGCCAGGCGGCGCAGCTTGCCCTCACCCAGATGGACGCAGCACGCCCGGTGGCCGCCATTGTGTTTGCCAGCCATGAATACGAGGTCCAGGCGGTGCAAAGCGGGTTGGCCGCCCGGCTCGGCGATACACCCGTGTTCGGGTTCAGCACAGCCGGTGAACTCAGTTCCGGCGGGCGCGGTCGGCGTTCGGTGGTCGTGGCGCTGGTGGCCGGAGATGGCCTGGCCGGCCGGGTGGGCTGGGCGCAGGGCAACGCCGAAAACGGAGGAAGGGGCATTGAGGAACTTAGCGCCGCGTTGGGCCTCGGCGCCAACAGCCACGGCGCGCTTCTGCTGGCCGGCCCGGGCCTGACGTTAAATGGCGACGCGCTGGGCGCAGCTCTGCCGCCGGGTGATTATGCGCTGGCGGGCGCCCTGGCGGGCGGCGATGTGCGCCGGGGTCATACATTTCAAATCGCCGGGGGGCAGGCGGGCGGCAACGGGCTCGCCGGGCTGTATTTGGGCGGCAATGTGACCGCTGGCGTGGCGTCCGGGCATGGCTGGCGTTCGGTGGGCGCGTATTTCAAAATCACCGGCACACGCGGCGCCTGGGTGCGCATGTTGGACGGCAAACCCGCCAGCGAGACGTACGCCAGCCTCTTCGGCCACTCGGCGCGGGATTGGGCCTTCCCGCCGCTGAATGAAATGGTTCGGCTCTACCCACTGGGTCTGGAAGCCGATGGGGTGGAAGGGTTGAACGTGCGCACTCCTTTGCAGGTGGAGCCGGATGGCAGTCTGCGCATGAACGCGCTGGTCGCCGAAAGCACCATGGCGCATTTGCTGGTGGGCAGCACGGAAGCCTGCCTTACCGCCGCTCGGGATGCCGCTGGACGGGCGCTGAAAGCGCTGGGCGGGGCCAAACCGCGCCTGGCGATTGTGCTGGCAGATGTGGGCTGGGAGATGCTCTTCCGCGGGCAGCCCGGCGCAGAAGTGGGGGCGTTGCGCGATGTCCTTGGCCCGGATGTGCCGCTGGCCGGCGGCTATACACTGGGGCAGTTCGCCCGCCCGGGTGGCGATGGTCTGCCGCAGTTCTTAAATCAACAGATGGTCGTACTGGTGCTGGGCGAAAAGGGAGAAGTGTAAGGGGATGGCTAGATGAATAACGAGATACTTTCGTATCTTGAGATGTGTCAACTAGAGGGAGTCAATCTTCAGAAAGGGATGAACTATCGTCTCGGTGGGGATTACTCAGTTATCCTAATGTCATTAAGGAAAGGGGCTCCATATCAGGACCAAGTTTCAGAAGACGGCCAGATGATTATCTATGAGGGCCATGATATCCCAAAAACTGAAGGAGTTGTTGACTCAAAGAATCATGACCAGTCTGACATTACCCGATTTGGAACACTGACAGAAAATGGAAAATTCCATCGTGCAGCGCAAGAATATAAGAAGGGTTTGAGATCACCCGAACACGTTAGGGTTTATGAAAAGATCCGTAATGGGATTTGGTCAAATAATGGGGTATTTGAATTAATCGATTCTTGGATTGAGAACGATGGCGCTCGCAATGTATTTCGTTTTCGCCTCCAATTAGTACAACTAGAAACAGAACGAAACAAGATTCATGATGAACTTCCAAATACGCGGGTCATCCCTTCGCATGTAAAGATAGCAGTATGGAAGAGAGACAAAGGTCAATGCGTGATATGTGGCGCTAGCGAACATCTCCACTTTGACCACATCATCCCCTTTTCCAAGGGCGGGAGCTCTCTGGTGGCTGACAATATACAATTGTTATGTGCGCAACATAATTTAGCGAAGCGTGACCGAATTGAATAAATCCTTTGTTGCAGGGACGTAGCAAGCTGCCTATACGATTTCTCCTTACCCTGCCTGTACTTTTGTTAGTCCTTCTACTCTAGCGCCGCCCGTATTTCCCCTCTCACTCCTTCATCCATCTCCTCCTCCAGCGCAACTTCCAACGCTGCCCGCGCGGCTTTCCCGCCAATCTGCCCCAGCGCCCAGGCAGCATGACCGCGCACCAGCGGTTCAGGATCGCGCAAGGCAGCAACCAGAGCAGGAATATCTTCTTCACGCCCCTGCACTCCCAGCGCCACGGCCGCATTGCGCAGCAGGCCGCGTCGTTTGGCGCGCGTCACCGGCGAGCCCTTGAACTCGCGGCTGTATCCTTTCGCCGTCAGCCCAAGGATTCCAGCCAGGTCATTAGACGTCATGCCCGGCCGCGGCGCGAAGGCCGGGTCGCCCCGCTCCGGCGCGAACCGCTCATTCCACGGGCACACCTGCTGGCAGATGTCACACCCGAAGACCCACTCGCCCAGCGCGGGCCGCAGTTCGGTCGGGATGCTGCCCTTCAACTCAATCGTCAGGTAGGAGATGCAGCGCCCGGCATCCAGCGTGCGGTCCGGCAGGATGCACCGGGTGGGGCAGGCCTCGAGGCAGCGGGTGCAACTGCCGCAGTGGTCGGTCTCTATCGCAGAGTCAGGCGGCAGGTCCAGCCCCAACAGGATTTCGGCCAGCAGGAAGTACGACCCGCGCTCCGGGTGAATCAGCATGCTGTTCTTGCCAATCCAGCCCAGGCCGGCGCGGCGCGCCAGATCGCGCTCCAGCAGCGGCCCGGTGTCCGTGTAATAGCGATGGGGAAACGGGCCACCCGTTTCAGCTTCCAGAAAGGCCACCAGCGCACGCAGGCGCGGCAGCAGCACGTCATGGTAATCCTCCCCCCATGCGTAGGCCGCCACGCGCCCACCGTTTGCGGATGCAGGGATACTGGCCGGGTTGTCATAGGGTACGGCCAGCGCCAGGATGCTCCGGCACTCCGGCAGGATGGCACGCGGGTCGGCGCGCCGGGTTTGGCTGGCGTCGGTCGCCAGGTAGGCCATTCCGGCATGCCGGCCGGCGGCGAGCCACGCCTGAAAGCGCGGGGCGGACTCGGGCGAGTCCGGTGTCGTGATGCCGGCGAGTACGAAGCCCAGCCGGGCGGCTTCGGCCTTCAGGCGCTTTGCAAGGTTTTCGGGGCTCACCGCGGTAGAGTACTGCGGCGGCGTTGCGCTGTCAAGCCGCGGGATGCATTCACACGCGAGAATCAAAAGACCGCTGGCTATTCACCAGCGGTCTTTGTGTGGTCAATCGGGTCTACGGCGTGTCGTAAGTCGAAAAGCTGACTTCGAGAGTCTGCACGCTTCCGGCATCCGCCGGGGTCAGGCTGAGAACCTTTAGAAAGCCTACGCGTCCATCATTCGTCCGGTAGCACAGGTATTGTCCCACCAAGCCGCTGTTCACCTGAATCGTGCCGCTGCCCATGGTGGCGCCAGCGCAGTTCGCCAGACTCGGTGCAGAGGAGCCCCACACGCCAAACACGGCGCCGTTCTGGGGCGCAATCGCCTTGTCGCTGCTGCTGTTGGCGGTGAACTGGAAATCGTAACCGCCCCCGGAAGGCGACACATTGCCGACATCCAGATCCAGCCGGAAGGTTTCACTCACTGCCACGCTGCTGGCGCTGCTGTACAGGCTGGGGCTGGCCGTGGCGCTGGGCGCGGGTGTATTGGTCGGTCCGCCGGGTGTGTTGGTGGGGCCGGCCAGCGTCGCTGTCGGGCCGCTTCCCACCACGATGATGACCCAGAACGGCGAGCCGCCGTCCACGCCGAAGCGCGTGCCGACCGCGTTCGCCAGCATCCAGTTGCCGGTGTACGTGGCGGCGCCGGTGGGCGCGGTGAGGTTAACGGAGATGTCAATTTCCTGACCTACCGGTACGCTGGCGGTCAGTTTCTGGCTGGTCGGGCCGCCCATGATGTCGCCGCTCACGAAGACCAGCGTGTAACTGGTGGTCCATTCGCAGGTGCCGGTATTCTTCAGCCGCCAGGTCTTGGTAAAGGTCTGGCCGGGCGTCATCTGGGTGCGGTCATCCACGGTCACATCGCGCACAAAGCCGGCGGCATCGCAGCCAGTGTTGCCCCCGGTTTGCGGAGCGGTCGTCGGGCGCAGGGTGGCAGTGGTCGCCGGGGTTATGGTGACGGTCGGCGTAGCGGTGGGTGAGGGGGTGGCAGTGCTGGTAGGCTGGTTGGCAGCTGCCTGGGTAAGTTCGAAAGACACTGTGGCCGCCGCCCGGGTCATCACAGCATCCGCGGAGCTGGTGGGCGTCGCGTTATCGGAACCGGGCAGGTTGCAGGCGCTGAGCGAAGCGGCCAGCAGGAAGGATAGAAGAATCATTGGCTTGGGGTGCATATTAAATTTGCCTCCGTAGGGGCTGTGGGGCAAGGGTGTGCCAATGGACAATTGTAACGGGAGTGCCGGGAAAAGGAAGTGCAGCCTCCATCGAAAGGAGGATTACCGAACGCGCCGTTTCCACTCATCCTTTAGTTGGAGTTGTTGCGGGCTTTCGCCAGACCCCAGTTCCAAAAAGTCGCTCAAAAGGCGATGGAATTTACTGGGTTGGTCCAGCATCGGGAAGTGGCCGACTTCTTCAAATATCAGGTGGTGGGAACTGCCCGGCAGCGAGCCGTTGCTCAAGTTCGGCGTCTTCACCGCCGGGTCATTCTGGCCGTGCACTATCAACGCCGCCGTTCCCATCTGGCGCGAGATCGCCATCATATCGATGTGCTGCAACTCAGTCAGCGATGTGCGGATGGCCTCGCCGTCTGCCTTGGGGGCTTCCGTGCGGGCGGCCTCGGTGGATGGGTTCTGCGCCAGCAGCCATCCGGCAAGGTCCGCGATATTGCCGCTGGCCATGCGCTCGTTGAGGTCGGCGGGGGTGAACGGCATGCCGATCGCCATGTAGCGGTCTACGACAAATGGGTGCTTGGAAGCAAACAGGGCCGCCACAATCGCGCCCAGTCCGTGACCCACTAGCGCGACCTTGGCGATGCCCATTTCATTCAGGAAACGGTCCAGCAGGTTGGTCTGGCTTTCCAGACTGTAGCGGTCCGCTGACTTGGCGCTGTCGCCAAAGCCCCACAGGTCCACCGCGTAGGCGCGGTAGGTAACCGAAGTCGCCTGCATGGTGGGAATCCAATAGCGCCACGAGCCCACCCAGCCGTGCAGGAAGATCACCGGCTTCCCGCGGCCGAGGACTTCGTAATGGACTACCCGGTCTTCAATGATGATGGCGCTCATCGTGTGTTCACCAGCGGCCTTAGAGGCTCACTTCTTGGCGTATTTCTCCAGTAGTTCTTTGACCTTGACGGTGAGTTGGTCCGGCGCAAAGGGTTTGAGAATGTATTCCACCGCGCCCGCTTCCAATCCTGCTGAGACTTCGCTTTCCTGGCCCTTCGCGGACAGAAACACCACCGGAATGGGCTTGAGGGCATCAATTTCCTTCATCTTCTTGCAGGCCTCATAGCCGGTCATGCGCGGCATGCGCACGTCCATCATGATCAGGTCCGGCAGCACCTCTTGCGCTTTCAGGAAGGCTTCTTCGCCGTTGGCGGTGGGCACCACCTCATGCCCGGCGAATCGCAGGGTGAACGTGATAAGGTCGCGAATGTCACGTTCGTCTTCGGCGATCAGTATTTTTGCCATGTTATGCCTCCTCCGAGGAGTCTTCTTTTTGTTCAGGCTTGTAGGCCGGCAGCACGAACGAGAATGTACTGCCCTGGCCGGGCATGCCGCTGCTTTCAACCCAGATGCGGCCGTTGTGCATTTCGATGAGTTCCTTCACGATGGCGAGACCCAGACCGGTGCCGCTGGTGGCCATCACCAGGTGATTCTCGCCGCGGTAGAAGCGGTCAAAAATACGGTCTTGCTCATCCGGGAAAATACCGATACCGCTATCTTTCACATCCACCTGCACATTGCCGTTCACGGCTTTGAGCCCCACGATGATGCGGCCATCTTCCGGCGTGTAGCGATAGGCATTGTCGATGATGTTGCTGAATACTTGGCGGATGCGCTCGGCATCCCCATAGGCGTTGGGCAGGTTGGGCGGGCATTGAATCTGGAACCCCATCGGGCGGTTTTCTTCCTGCGACTTGCGTTCAATGTACTCAACGACTTCCTCGGCGATTTCCTGCATATTGAGCGGCTGCATCGAGAGCGCCACCTTGCCGGCCTCAATACGGCTGACATCCAGCAGGTCGTTGACCAGGACGCTCAGCCGGTCGATATTGCTGCTGATGATTTCCATGAACTGGCGCTGCTGCTCATTGAGCTCGCCCGCGCCGCCCATCATCATGAATTCCACATAGCCTTTAATCGGCGTCAGCGGCGTACGCAGTTCATGGCTTACCGTGGCGACGAATTCAGACTTCAGGCGGTCGACCTCAACCTGGTGGGTGATGTCCCGGAAGATGGACACGGTGCCCAGGAATTCACTTGCGGAATACACCGGCGCCAGATGCACCGAAACCACCCGGCCATCGTCCAGCGAAAGCCGTTCCGAGTACTGCTCGCCTTCGGCGCGCCCTGCGGGGGCCTCAGACCAGCCGCGGATGGCGGCCATCCAGGGCTGGGCGGCGGCGCCGAACAGTCCCAGGAAATTATCCAGTGAACGGCCCACGACCTCCTGCTGTTCGAGAAGCAGGATGGTCGCCGCGGCGTCGTTGAACAGCGTGATGGCGTTCTGGTGGTCCGTCACCAGGATACCGTCGGCCACGCCTTCCAGCATCGCGGTGGAACGGCTGGCCTCGATTTGCTGCGAGCGGAGCATCGTGCCGAGGTCGGCGGCCTGGTCACGAATCAGGCGGAACAACTCACCATTGTTAATCGAGACCGCAAACTGGTTGGCGGCCGCCTGCACCGCGTCAATCTGGTATTCGGTGAAGTGGTTGGGTTCCCGGTGGTAGAGCATCAGCGCGCCCAGTGCATCCGCGCCCACCGTCAGCGGCACAACGATGGCCGAACGGTGCACAGAAATATCTCCCCGGTCACCAATCCAGCGCTCGTCTGTGCTGAGGTCGGGAATCACCAGCGGGCTGCGATTTTGAATCACCCAGCCGGCCAAGCCTTCGCCCACCCGGTAGGAGGAAGGCCGGCCTCCGGTGGGTGCAGCCCCGGAAATGCCGATGCCGGCGCGGTACACCAGGTTCTCTTCGCCCGGCCGGACGATGATGATGCTGGATTGCTCGGCGTTTACCGCCTGGTTCAGCTCCTCCAGCGAGCGATTCAGCACGTGGTCCAGGTCCAGGCTGGCGGAAAGTTCCGCCGAAATGCGCAGCAGGGCTTGCATGAAATGATGCTCGCGTTCCAACTCATCCGTGCGGGCGCGCACGCGTTCTTCCAATTGTTCGTTCAACCGGCGTGATTCTTCAAACAGCCGGGCGTTCTCCAGCGTCAGGCCGGTCTGCTGGGTGAGTGAGGTAACCAGCGCTTCGTCTTCGGCGCTGAATGCGTTCTGGGTATTGAAATTGTCCAGCGTGATGAGGCCCATAGCTTTGTCGCCGGCGCGGATGGGGATAAGCATGCTGCTGACCGGCACACGCCCGCCGGTGGCTTCCCGGTAGATGAGCAGTTTTTCGGGGCTCAGGTTGTAATGCCGCGCGAAATCGACTTCGTGCACTCGTCGGGCGGCATTGGCGGCGAACACCTGGCCGGGCAGCGCCTCGTTGCGGCTGAAGGTCAGCCGTTTCACCAGGTCATTGTCGCTGTAACCGCTGGCCGCATGGATTACGAGCTCATTCGCCGACGAGTTCCACAGCGCCACCAGCCCGGCATGTGCGCTGGTCAGCGCCTTGCGGGCGCTTTCCACCAGTGTGGCAAGGATTTGCGATTCGCTGAGCGAGCCGAGCTGCTGGCTGAATTCAAGCAGCAGGTTCACTTCGCGCAGGCGGCGGCGCGTTTCGGTGAGCAGATTGATGTTCTGCAGGGCAATGGCGACCTGGCTGCCAATCAGGTCAAAGATTTGCTGGTCTTCCTCATTGAACGCCGGCATCGCCGTGTTGCTTACTGCCAGTACCGCCGCGTCCACATGCCCGTTGGAGGAAATCGGCAGGGTGACGAACCCCTTGGCATTTAGGTTCTTGAGCAGCGGCGTGTTCTGCCACTCGGCATTCTGGTCCAGGTCAGAGACCAGGATCGGTTTGCCGTTCAGCAGCGTCTGGCGCAGCGGGTTGCGCTGGCCCAGCAACGCTTGCGGGTTGGCGGTCTCCGGAAGGTTACCCAGCCGTTGCAGAAGTCGCGGGCCGCTGCTGGCTGGCTCGACCACCAGCGCCGAATCCATTTCGAGGCGGGTGATAAGTTCCTGGCCCAGCGCCTGCAAAACAGCCTCGCGGTCCGGCTGGCGGTTCACGGTCTCGGCAATGTCCAGACCGATGCGGATGTTGCGCGCCCGGTCATACAGTTGCTGGATGGTTAGCGTCTGTTCCAGGTCCTTGTGCAGCAGGATACTCAGGTTGTCCTGTGCGTTGCGGCTGGAGCGTTCGGCGCGCCCAATCTGGCCTTCAATCTCATCCACCCGCTCTCGCAGGGAGCGCAGGCGCAGCGCGGATTCAATCACCAGCGCGGCTTCGGTGGCGAAGATTTCGAGGGTTTCGATGGTCAGGGTATCCGGGCGCAGGCCGTCGGGCGGCGCGTCCACGGCGATCACGCCCAGTGGGTGCTTGCTGGCATCCCGCAGCGGCACCAGCAGCAGGTCCCCCGGCATCCACGCATTGGCGCTGTTCTCCGGGATGGTGTAATTGGTGCCGGCATACGCGGGGACCAGCGCCACCGTGCCCGCGGCTTCTGTATGTGGGATGAAGTACGAATCGCTGCGCCGCCGCTCCGCATGCAGCAGGCTTTCCAGCTCACTCCACGGATGCAGGACCTGGCGCACCTGTTCCAGCGTTTCCAGCGGCAGCCCGGCGCCGCTGGCGGCGCGCAACACTTCGTGCTGGGGGTCAAACGCGTAGATAAGCACCACGTTGAAGAGGTTGGCTTCCCGCACGCCGAATGCGATGATTTCCAACGCCTCTTCCAATGGCATTTCGAGATTTACCGCCCGGGTGGTCTCGAACAGGCGGTTGAAAGCGTCCACGCGGCGGTTGAGCACTTCGCCGCGTTCCACCTGGTGCTGGTAGCGTTGGGCGTTGCCGAGGGCGATGGCCGCCTGCACAGCCAGCGCCTGCGTGATTTCCAGCGCGACGGCATCGAAATGGTCCGGCTGGCGGGCATACAGGTGAATAAGTCCGGCGGTGGTTTCCTGGAATGCGATGGGCACCAGCAGGGCGGAGCGAACCCCCGGCCGGCTGGGCGTTTCGCTGCCGCGCTCAAAATCGTCCACGATCAGCGGCTCGCCTTCAGCCAGCACGCGCTCTTCCAGCGGGGTCAGCGCTTCGTTTTCGGTCTCAATCTGCCCCAGGTTGAGCAGGATGCGTCGTTCCCCGTGCCCGTTGCTGCTCTCCAGGTCCAGCAGCACAATCTTGCCGCCGCTGGCGCTGGTGGTGCGCATCGCTTCGTCATACACGCGCTGCACGAGGTGATGCAGATTCAACGTGGTATTCAACTCGCGGCTGATGCTGGAAAGCGCCGTCAGGTGTTCCACGCGGCGTTGCAGCGTCACGTCGGTCTGAGCATACAGCTGGGAACGCTCTATGGCGTTGGCCAGTTGGCTGCCGGCCGTGGAGAGTGATTGGGTGTCGTTCTGGTCAAAATCTCCGGAGCGGCGGCTGGCCACCAGTAATTCGCCCACGCCGCGGTCGCGGATGGTGAGCGGCACGACCATCACCGAGCGCATCGCAGCAAACCGGCCCAGGATGGTCTTGTAGAAGGGCGGCAGGATTGCCGTGCGGGTGTCGGGGATGAGCAATGGCATGCCGGTGGCGGTCACGCTTTGCCGGAAGGCTTCGTCGTGTGTTGCTAGGCGTTCAATGTCATCAATCAGTTCCGGCGCCATTCCCACCAGCGAATCGCGGTGCAGGCGCAGTTCGCCGCGCGTCTCGTCGCGCAGGTAAATGGCGGCGTGGTCTGCGCCAAAGAACCGCGCCGTTTCCATCAATGAGAATTTGAGGATTTCATCCAGCGTGGCATCCGCGCCGGCCAGGCTGGCGATGCGGCGCAGGGTTTCGGCGCGCTGGGCACGCCGCCGGCTCTCGCGCATCAGCGCCGCGTTGTCCAGAATCGGGGCCGCCTGCCCGGCCACAATCGTCAGCAGGCGCAAGTCGTCATCATTGAAGCGGCTGCCGTCGCGTTTGTTGGCGACCTGCAGGTAACCCAGGGCACGACCGCTGGCCGCCAGAGGAATCAGCACCGTGCGTTCAATCGCGGCCGCCAGGGCGAGGTGGGCAATCCCCAGGTCGGTCAGCGCAGAATCTTCGGCGGCATTGTCGGTGAAGATGACATCACCGCTGTTCCACACTCGTTCGCCGGGCCCGCCCACCGGGACTTCGGCCCGATACAGTTCAACGAAATTGTCCGGCAGCCCCTGGAAGGGAATTTTGCCTTGCAGGAGGCGTTCGCCTTCGTGGTAGATGAGAAAGCCGATGATTTCTACGTCCAGCAATCGGCCGATGCTGGCAGTCAATCGTTCATACAATTGGTGTTCGTCGCGGATGGATGAACCGACCTTGGCCAAATCGGCCAGGCCGCTGATTTCCGCCACGCGTTGCCCTTCTTCATGATGGATGATGGCGTTTTGCAGCGCGACCGCTGCCTGCCCGGAGAGCATGGTCAGTATCTCGAGGTCGCTTTCGGCGAAGGCGTTCAAGCCCTGGCTCGCCAGTTCCAGCGTGCCAATCTGCTGTCCGGCCACCACCAGCGGGATGCCGAGATAGGACTTGAAGGGGAATTCCTTGCGATCCAGCGCCGGGCGCACCAGAAGATAGGAATCAATATCATTGACCAGCAACGGCCGTCGTTCGTTAATCAGGTAGCCGGAATACCCCTGGCTGACTTTGTAGCGGGTCGTACTTTTTTCAAGTTGCGATTCACCACCCAGCCCGGCAGTGTAGCGGTAGGGCGTCAGTTCCTCGGTATCCGGGTCCCACAGCGTGATCTCGGAGAAGTCGGACTGCACTAGGCGGTCTACGTTTTCAAGGATGGTTGTGATGGTGGTTTCGAGGTCCAACGAGGCGGACATCGCCTGGCTGATTTCTGCCAGGATGGTGAAGGTCTGGGCATTGGCCCCGCCGCCCTGGTTTTCCAGGGTCACCAGCTGTGGACGGCGCAGCGTGAGCAGGATGGCGCGCTCGCCCATGAATGGCAGGCTGTACGAAGTCCCCTCGACGAGGAACTTGCCCAGCGTGAAGCGGGATTGGCCGGCCGTGGCGCACAGACTCAGGAACGTTTCAGCCGGGCGCACGCTGCGTGCCATGGTTTCCAGGTTGGGGAGGTCTTCCGCGCCCAGGTTGAACCACTCGCGGGCGCGGGCGTTTAGGAAACGTGCCCGCCCCCCGGACTCAATGAGGATGATGGCATCTTCACTTGGGGCCACATCCAGCGGGAAGGCCAGCACCGGCGCGGCCGCTGTGTCGCGGCGCAGGCGCGGCACGCTGCGCAACAGCAGCGGGGCCAGGCCCAGAAAGGCCAGCCCCACCAGCACGAGCGTGATCCCCAGCGGGGTCATTCCCAGGTCAAACATGGGTGTCCGTCAGAGTCCTCAGGCGGCAGAGTCTTTGCGGCGTGATTCGGCGGCGAGTTCAGTGATCTCGCGGATGTCGGAGATTTGCTGCTTGCCGGCTTCCACCAGGCCCACGGAAATGTTCATCAGTGGGGTTTGCTGCTTCTGGCCGCCGTCGTTGGTGGTTTCGATATAGCCTTGTTCGCGGTCCATGAAGTTGTAGTGGCTGAGGACCTGTTCCGCGAAGCGCTTCTTCACCGCGGTGTGTACTTTGGCCCCGGCATCTTCTGAACAGATGATGATGAAATTGTTGCCGCCCGGGTGGCCGATGAAATCATCCGGACTGCCGAATTCGTCCATCACTTCACCCAGCAGCATGGTGGTGAAGCGCAGGACATCATCGGCGGCAACGAAGCCATAGATTTCCTTGAAAGCTTCAAAATAGTTCAGGCGCAGATCGAGGTAGGCCCATGACTCGCGACGGATGATCTGGCGTAACTGCTCTTCTATCAGGCGGCCGGAGGGCAGGCCGGAACGCGGGTCGGTGAGGCTCTCGCGTTCCGCACGGGCAATGGCATTGACCACCCGCAGTTTCAACTCCTCGATATCGAATGGCTTGGTGATGTAGTCGTCTGCACCCAGTTCCAGCCCCTGCAACTTGTCGCTGCGTTCATCCCGCTGGGTGAGGAATATCACCGGGATATGGCTGGTCCGGGTATTGGTTCGCAGCCGGCGGCAAACTTCATAGCCGTCGATGTCCGGCAACATGATGTCCAGGACGATGAGGTGGGGCAGGCCCTGACGGGTCTTCTCCAACGCCACTTCGCCACGCGGCGCCACATCGACATCGAAACCTTGCCCGCTGAAATAGATGCGGAGCATGTTCGAGATATCGAAATCATCCTCGACGATCAGTATTCTGGCTTTTCCCATAAGACCTCCAGAAGCATGAATTAAACGTTGCGACGCGCACGACGAGCCCGTTCTCGCACGCGTTCGATTTGCTCAATTGTGACGGCCTGCTCAAAGGAACGGAACCCACTGAGGCGGAAGCCGTGTTTCTCTGCTATTGTATCAATTTCCTGTACCCGTTCGCGGGCAATTTGCTTGCCCAGTGTGTAGTCCTCAAAACGGCCTTCCAGGGCCAGAGCAATCGTTTCGGCCATGCAGGCGTAGGCTTTCCCG
This sequence comes from Anaerolineae bacterium, assembly GCA_004297445.1. Classification (GTDB taxonomy): domain Bacteria; phylum Chloroflexota; class Anaerolineae; order Anaerolineales; family UBA11579; genus SCUK01. Next base: position 32,223 of record SCUK01000012.1, read on the forward strand.
GCCGGGAAGCCGAAATCGAAGTTGAAATTCACATCCCCGGGCACATCCACCATGCCGCCGTCAATCACCAATACATCGTCGCGGGCGGCCGCCACCCGCGCCGCCACATCCCGTGGGCGGGCCACATCGCATACCACGCTGCCCGGGAGCAGATGCTCCGGTTGGATGATGGCGTGGACATCACTGGTAACGGTGAGTATCAGGGGCGTGTGCTGCAGGGCGCCCAGGTCGGTGCTGGTGTGCAGTTGGGCTGTGCTTCCTGCGGCTCGTATTCGCTGGCACAGGGCATCCAGCGCCTCCTGTCGGCGGCCTATCAGGGTCAGTTCGGCCACCTTGTCCGCCAGCAGTTCCGCGCACACCTGCCCGATGGCTCCGCTGGCCCCCACCACCGCCGCGGCAGACTGCGCCATGGGGATTTCCATCACGCGGGCAGCTTCTTCCACAGCCCTCACCGCCACAGCCACTGTGTAGGCGTCGCCGGTGGTTACGGGCACGTCCAGGGCTTTGGCGACTGTCACGCCCGCATCGCCAACGACCGAGGTGTAGGCGCCCAACCCTAGGATGTTCGCGCCCAGCCGCTCCGCCAGCCGGCCCGTCTGGATGATTTTTTTGTAGACGGTGGGCTCGGCCAGTTCCAGCATCCGGCGCGGGGTGAACGGGCAGGCGATGAGCCAGCCGGTTACCTGCTTGCCGGTGGCGGCAGAGGTAATGCCCTGGATTTCAGAGAGGTAGACGGGTGGAAAGAAGGTGGAGAAGAAATCGATCTGGCGCTCGCTCAGCGCCCGCCCCAAAAAAGGAAATTTTCGGCTGACATCCCGCTTCGCATCAATGGGATGGATGATGAATGCAAAGGTGTCCAAACGCTACCAGGTTTCCGTGGTGACCTTTTTCTCGCGTTCCGGGTCGTACAGCCGTTTGTGCAGTTGGGCCGCCTTCAACTGGTGGTGGTCGCTTTGTTCAAATGGCACATTGTGGTCAATCACTCGCCGCTTGTCACCGGAGACGATGACGACATCCGACTCGATGACCCGCGCCGGGGAGACCACCACGCCAGCGCCGATGCGGCAATTGTGCCCCACGCAACCGCCCAGCACGGCGCGGTTGGCGTCGCTTAATTTGCCTGCGCCATCCAGCGCGCGGATGGGGGCGGGCAGCAGGTTGTAATCCGTCCAGGTGGAGCCGGCGCCGATGAAGGTGTTGCGGCCCACCACGCACATCTGCAGGCACGTGTTCTGCGCCACCATGCTGTTGTCCATCAGGGTGGTCATGAACAGGGAGGCGCGGAAGGGAAGGAACGTGCCGTCGCCCACCACCGAGAGCATAAGCTGGCAGCCCTGCGAGACGTTCACATTGTCACCGATGATGCAGTTTTCAATCACCGCCCCGGCGCCGATGGTGACGTTATCGCCAATGGTTGTGGGGCCGTGGATGATGGCAGTAGGGTCAATCGAGGCGTTGCGCCCGACCTTGACCAGTTCGCGGCTCTCCAGGATTTGCTTGCCTTCGTACAGCGCCCCGGCCAGGATTTTGAGCTTAAAGACCAGGTCCTGATTCAGGCGGTCTTCAAAACGCGCCCCGCGCGCGAACAGCCCGAACACGATGTCCACGATGAAGATATGCACCCAGGAATCAATAGCGATCAGGGCGCGTAGCGGAACCTGGAAGGTCAGGTCGCCGGACTGGGAGGCCATATAGGTCGGCACATGGTAGTAGCCAACCTCGCGGGCCTGCAGGTCAATGAGCACCGGCTCCACCTGGGCTTCCGGCACCGGCCCATCCGGGAAGTACCAGAAATCCGCCAGATACAGCCCGCCGGCAGGGGTATAGGAGGTGGCAAGCGGGAGGGCGTGCTCGCGAAAGGAAGGGTCAGCCGGGGAAAAGGCGGCCCGACAGGCCTTGCCGCGCTTGCGCGCTTCGGTCATAAAAGCATTGACGAAAAACTCGTCGAAATACAGGTTGTCAGCGTAGACGATGCAGGCGCGTTCGTTCTGAAACTTGAAGAAATCCGAATTCAGTACTTCTTCCAGGCTGTTGGCTTCCAGTTCGGTCTGGGCATAGGGGGCCAGCACGTCCCGCTGGTGCAGCCAGAGCAGTTTGTTCTGGATGCGCAGGTCGCGGGCGTGGTCGTTGAACGGGTAGATGTATCGCGGGTCTTTGATGGCAACTTTGATCATGGTGTGCTCGTCTGACCGGTTTGATTCAATTCGAGTATATCGCGGGGGTGCGCGGCCAGTATGTCAATTTCAGGAAAGATATGTGTTCACCGGCAAAACAGCCGCCGGCAGGATTGGGCCAAATTCTGCGGGATTATAACGCCCGGTAGGAAGGGTTGCAGGATTTGGGCCGTTGTGCTGGAGGGGGCGGTTTATTCGTCCAGGAACTGCTTGAGGGTCGTCATGAATGCCCGCGGCTGGTCCAGCATGGGGAAATGCCCGGCGTGTTCCATGAGTTGGACGTGGGGTTCAGCCACCCCGGCTTCCAGCAATTTGTACTGGTTTGGGTTAACCAGGTTGTCCTTGAGCCCGTAGATTCCCAGTACCGGTTTATGGATTTGTTCCAACGTGGCGCGCAGGTCAGTTTTGCGCAGCGATTTGATGCTTGAGAGGAAGGACTCTAGCGTCGTCTTGTCGAGGTCCTGATTAATCATATCCGGCCAGCGCGGATCGTTCGTGATACGTGGCGCCGCGGCGCGCAGGCCCAGTTTCAACGCCCACAGCATATTGTGAACTGCCCAGGCGACTGGCGTGTAGCCGGCCAGTTTCAGTGGCAATGCCAGCGAACCACCCACGATGGGTGAGCCGATGATTCCCACTTTGGTCACGCGGTGCGGGTAACGGATGGCGACAGCCAGGCTCACCGTGCCCCCCATGCTGTGGCCGACCAGCGGCGCCTGTGCGATGCCCATCCTGTCCATGAACTGGTCAACCAGGCTCACGAAGTCAGGGATGTCGTAAGATTCGCGCTTCTTGCCGGATTCGCCAAACCCCCAGAAATCCAGGGCATAGGCACGGTAATCGTTCTGCAGGAAAGACATGGTCTCCTGCCACAGCCCCCAGGAGCCCAGCCAGCCATGCAACAGGATTACAGGTCGTCCGCGCCCATGGACTTCATAATGGACGACGCCCTGATCGGTAGTTATTGTGGACACAGCAATCGATTTCTCGCGCGGGGTTTCCCCGCCGTGGGTTATAGCTCGGTCAGAATCGTGCCGAGCAGCTCCAGCAAAACGCTCTTGACCGATTCGCGGTCAACCGCCACTGCCGGCAACAGTTTGACATCCGGGTCCAGCCGCAGGGCGATGCGCATGTCGTCAATCTCCCAGGCGTCTTCCATGTCCTGCTTGTTGGCGGCCACCACATACGGGGTGGGGGCATACGCCCGGAAGGTCTCGAGGATGGCGCGGGCTTCTTTGAAAGTCTCCGGGCGCGTGCTGTCTACCATCACGATGAAGCCCAGCATGCCTTCCGAAAGGATTTCCCACATGAAGTCAAAGCGTTTCTGCCCGGGCGTACCGAACAGGTACAGCACCAGCTCGTCATCCACCGTGATGCGGCCAAAGTCCATCGCCACGGTGGTGGACTCCTTGATTTTTTCGGCTTCGGACGAGACCTTGCGTTCGGTCGAGACGACATCAATCTCGCTGACGGTCTGGATAAACTCCGTCTTGCCGGAGTTGAACGGGCCGGTCACTACCATTTTGACAGTTTGCATAGCGGGCTATCCTCGGTATGACAAGATGACTTCTACAGCGAACGAATCCGCCCGATGAGGCGGTTGACGAGGTTCTTCTGCTCTTCCTTGTTCTTGCCTGGCATCGCCTTATCAATGCCGGGAAGGGTTTGTTCCACACCCTCCGGGCGAATCAACTCGACCAAACCCGCCTGCAACAGCCCGTACACGATGCGGCGGATGTCCAGCTCACTCATTTTGTTGGCTTTAGCAATGGCGCCAATGGTGTTCTTCGGGTTGATGAAGGACACCACTTTCCATTCTTCCACGCTCAGGTTGATATTTTTAAGATTCACGCCCGGCCGGTCGGTGAATTTCAGCGCCAGTTCCAGGTTGGGTAGTTCATCCTTCAACTGCTCCCACTCACGCAGGCGGCGTGAGCCTTCAATAATGATGTTCTCAAGGTCCAGCTTGACCGGAATCTTGTCTCCGGGGACCAGGATATCGTTATCAAAATGGAAGATGCCTTCGACCCACGAGAACAGCCGCTGAATGATGTCCACAAAGTGCGTCTGCAGGCTGGCGAGGATGTCTTCCTGGCTCACGTAGCCGGAATTAATGAGCAATAAGCCCAGTTCTTTATCGTTCATGCTGGCCGCGCGTGCCTTGAGCGTACCGTACTGGGCGGTCGAAATCACATTGGACTTGTGCAAGATCGCGCCCAACCCGCCATCTTCCGTGTTGACCTGGGCATACGCCAGTTTGCCTTCCCGGAAGGTGATTGTGGCGGTCTCGCTCGGCCCTTCGATGATAAGAGAACCGGTCTTTTGAGCCAGGTTTACCAGATTCAGCAACTGGGTGATGGTAAAGTCTCGTAAGTTGCCTTTTAATGCCATGAAAGAGGCCTCAGCGCCGCGTGTGGATGGGTGGCATTCCGCCGCATAATGGCAGGATTATACTTTATTAAGGAATTCGCGGTCAAACAATAGGGGGCTGCAACCCAAAACGCGCGCCTTCCCCTGCATTTTGTGGTGGGCCCAATCGGTAACCCAAAGGCCTTTTCCGGTTTCTCATCTGTTTGTCAGGGTTCGAGTCGGGATTTGGGTTAGAATCCCGCTTCGTGCCATCCTCCACTCCTACTGCAAACTCAAGACAAACGCTGCTCGCCTACCTGGCGCTGGTCGTTGGTATGGTATCCATCGGTATCAGCCCGTTGCTGGTGCGCACCGCCGGCGCCCCCGGCCCCGTGACCGCCTTTTACCGCCTGACCATTGCGGTGGTGTTGTTCGCCCCCTTCTTCGGGCGTGGGCTACTGAAAAGCCGCCCGGCGCGCCCCGGCGTGTTATTGGCATTGCTGGCCGGGCTGCTGTTTGCCCTGGACATGACCGCCTGGACCACAGGTGTGGTGCTGGGTGGCGCCACCAACCCCACGTTGCTGGCCAACACCGCGCCGTTGTGGGTCGGGCTGGGCACTGTCTTCATTTTTAGGCGGCGGTTGGGTCCTGGGTTCTGGCTCGGCTTGTTGCTGGCGCTGGCCGGCGCCGCCGTCATCCTCGGCCTGGATGCACAACAGGCCGCCCATGTGGGGCTGGGCTCGCTGTTCGGTTTGCTGGCGGGCGTATTCTATGGCGGTTACTTTCTGGTTGCCGAACGCGGCCGCGGCCACCTGCGCGCCCTCTCGTTCTGGTGGCTTTCGGCGGCAGCTTCCTCGGTCGCCCTGTTGGTGATTACCTTCATCCTTCGCCAGCCTCTCACCGGGTACCCGCCGCGCACCTGGTTGTTGTTCCTTGCCATGGGGTTGATTCCACAGGTGGCGGGGTATCTTTCCATTACGTATGCGCAGGGGCACCTGCCTGCCGCGCTCGTCTCTCCCACGCTGTTGGGCCAGCCGGTGGTGACCGCGCTGCTGGCGTGGCCGTTGCTCGGCGAGGTCATCACGCCTGTCGAAGCGCTCGGCGGCCTGATGGTGTTGGGCGGTGTGCTGATCGTTCACCGCAGCAGCGAACGAAAGGCCCCGGTCACAGAATCTGTCGCTGCCCCCCTTTCTCCTGGAGATTGAATGACCACCAACCGTATTGCCAACGACAAAGACAGCGCATTTAATCCCTCTGCGCTTATCCACCTTCTTATTATCTACGTGGTGTGGGGCAGCACCTACCTTGCCATCCGTATGACGGTGATGCCCGGCGCGGGTTTCCCACCCTTCATGATGGCGCTGATGCGGGTGGCCGCCGCCGGCAGCATCCTGCTGCTATGGGGCTGGCTGGCAAAACAGCGCATCCGTCTGGCGCGCCGCGAAGCGCTGGTGCTGGCGGCATCCGGCCTGCTGCTGTGGACCGGCGGTAACGGCCTGGTGACCTGGGCCGAGCAGCATGCGGATTCCGGCCTGGCCGCGCTATTAATTGGCGCGCTGCCCATTTACACCACTCTCGTCGAATCCCTGCTGGACCGCCGCCGCCCATCCGGCTCTCTGGTCGTTTCGCTGTTGGTCGGTTTTGCCGGGATCGGCGTATTGACCTGGCCTTCGCTTACCAGCGGCGTACGCGCCGATGCGCTCTCCACCTTTGCCCTGCTCGTGGCAGCCATCAGTTGGGCCAGCGGTAGCATCCTGCAGGCGCGCAACCCGGTGGACCTGCCGGCAAGAGTGTCCTCCGGCTACCAGATGCTGTTCGGCGGCGTGGGCTTCCTCGCGCTGGTGCTGCTCACCCGCGAGCCGCTTCCCACGCCCACCACCGAGGCCTGGCTGGCCTGGGGCTATCTGGTGCTCATCGGGGCGGTGCTGGCCTATACTTCGTTTGTCACCGCCCTGCGCCTGCTGCCGACGAATATCGTGATGACGTATGCTTACGTCAACCCGGTGATTGCCGTGCTGTTGGGCTGGTTGGTGCTTGGAGAGGAAATTACCCTCTGGACCTTAGGCGGCAGTCTGCTGGTCCTTACCGGTGTCGCCGGCGTGTTCCGCCAGCGCTACGGGAAAAAGAAAGATTGACAGGAATGGCAAATCAAAAGGCCGCCTTTTGGCGGCCTTTTGTTACTGGCGAACAAGGATGTAGACCGTGCCGGTGTTCAGGTCGGCCAGGTAGATTTCTCCCGCTTCGTCCTCGCCAAAGCTGGAGAACTGATTGCCCGGTAATTGGAACAATTGCTGGTTTTCCCAGCCCGTTGGGGTGGCCAGCAGTCCCCATACGATACCGTTGCACAGGTCGGCGTAAAGATAGACGCCCCTGAACTCCGGCAGCGCTTCCCCGCGGTACACATGCCCACCAATCACTGTGCAGCCCTGGTCGCGCCCGTATTCCGCTACCGGTTCGACGAAACTTAATCCGTCCGGCGGGTCGCCCTCAAAGGCATGCAGGCCCTCGCGGTAGTCCCAGCCGAAATTCAGCCCGCCGGGCGTTCCGATTTTCACTACGTTTATCTCTTCATATTCATTCTGCCCCACGTCGGCGATGTACAGGTCGCCGGTCAGGCTGTCAAACGCGTAGCGCCAGGGGTTGCGCAGGCCCAGCGCCCAGATTTCCGGTAGGCCGCCGCCATTCACATACGGGTTGTCCGGCGGGATGGCATACGGGGTTGCCGAGTCGACATCCAGCCGCAGCATCTTGCCGAAAAGCACGTTTGGGTTCTGGCCGTTCTCGGACGGGTCGTTGAACAGTCCGCCGTCCCCCGTGCCGATGTACAGGTAACCGTCCGGCCCAAAGGCCAGATGGCCGCCGTTGTGATTGGGGAAGGGCTGGTCCAGAAAGAGCACTTGCAGAGCGCTGGCGGGGTCGGCGCGGTTGGGGTCATCTCCGCTCACCTGGTAGCGCGCGATCACCGTATCGCCGCTCCGGTCGGTGTAATTAACGAAGAACAGCCCGTTGGCGGCGTAGTCCGGGTGGAAGGCTAAACCGAGCAGGCCCTGTTCGTAGCCGCTGCCATCCGTCACGCCGGTAAGGTCCAGGAAGGGTTCAGCCAACAGCCGCCCGGCCTGCCATACCCGGATGAGCCCGCCCTTCTCCGCAATGAACAGCCGCCCGGAGTTGTCTTCGGCATGGGTGATGACGATGGGGCGGTCCAGCCCGGTGATGGCCGGTTGCCAGCCGAAGCCGGACGCTTCCGGCAGGGCCGCAGTGTTGATGGGTGTGGCGGTGGGTACAGGCGGGGGTTCGGTCGGGGCGGGCGTTATTTCCGGCGCGTCGCTGGTCGACCCGAGGGGAGGCGTGGCGCTGGGCGGCCCGTCCGGCGCGGTTGCACCGCAGGCCAGCAGAACCAGGGCGATGGCGGCCAGCCGCGCCCTTAGATTGTTAGCGAGATTCATGAGTTCAGGCGGGCGGGGCGTCGTCCGGCGGGCCTTCAAGTTCCTTCCACTCCACGTTCACCGTGTTGGCGATCGCCAGGCGGTGTTCTTCCACGATGGCCGGTGGACTGAATTCGATGAACAGCACGGTGGCGAACCAGATGACGCCCACGTCATCGATGGGCAGGGGTAGGTCGAAAGGTGAGACAAAGTAGAGGATTGAGGAGAAGGGGATGAGCTTTATCAGTGGATTGATGCGGCGGTCGCGTAGCAGGCGCCAAACCAGTTTGAGGTGATTGGCTATGCTTTGCGCCCAGCCCGGGCCGGTGGGGAGTCGGTTCAGCGGATTGCGCATCGGTTATTCCTGTTTGAAGTCGGCATCAACCACGTCGCTATCCGTGGCGGCCATCGATTCGCCGCGCAGCCGGGCGCGGTGTTCTTCCACCACGTTCGGCGGGCACATCTCAATAAAGATATACGTGCCCAGGCCGACGATGACGGCATCATCTATCGGACCGATGGCCAGGTCCGGAACAACGAAATACACCAGCGTCCCCAGCGGCAGCGCCTTCAGGTAGAACGGCACGCGCTTGTCGCCCATCAGGCGCAGCACCAGTTTGAACTGGTCGGTGAGGCCGCGGAAGAATCCGGAGTCATCGCTGCGGGCGATGGAACGGCGGGGGTTCTTGGGTTCAGTCATGGGAGATTCTCCAAACAATAGGGGGGGGGCTTGCCCACTATACGGGCATGTGTCCGGCAGATTGCAGGATTATACTATGCCGTCTGCCCCGGTCTTGCTTGACACTCATGGGGGCCGCGTTTATAATCTCGTGCGCCATGCAACGGACAAACCCCGTTGTAAACTTTCCTCGGTAGCTCAATTGGCAGAGCAATCGGCTGTTAACTGATGGGTTTCTGGTTCGAGTCCAGACCGAGGAGCCTGATCAAAAATCCCGCACAGCGGGATTTTTGATTCCGGAGTTCACCTGCGGCGAACTCCAAGCGGGTTTGCGTTCCCAAGCCCCGGCTTGCAGGATTTTTGATTCGGGAGTTGGCAAGGCAAGTCCTACACAAGGCTTTCAGCCCACAATCCCTCTTATTCCTTATAATAGAGTCACTGCACCACAATCCAAAGGACACAATAATGCAAACATCGAAGAAACTTTCACTGCTTTGTCTGGCCCTCCTGCTGGCAGCCTGCGCCGGCCAACCCGCGGCGGAGGCTCCGGTTCAGGGCACACCCATTGAAGTCGCCGGCGGCAGTTACAACGATGTCTCCGTTGCTGAACTGCAAACGATGTTGGAAAACAAGGACTTCCTTTTCATCAACGTTCACATCCCCTTCGAAGGAGATATCGCCAACACCGACCTGTCCATTCCGTATGACGAAATCGCTGACAATCTGGACCTGCTGCCTGCCGAAAAGGATGCCAAGATCGTCCTCTATTGTCGCAGTGACCGCATGAGCCGCATCGCTGCCGAAACCCTCATCGGGTTGGGCTTCACCAACCTGTACAACCTGGATGGCGGCATGGTGGCCTGGGAAGCGGCCGGTTTGGAACTTCAAGGGCAGTAGAAAGTTGACTCCTCGGTTGCCAATCCTATTCGAATTATCTCTTGGGATTCGGCGGCGGTTTCAAAAGACAAGGAGCAGCCAATAACGGTCTACCATCGCCGCCAGCAGTCCCCATACTGACCCAAGCACAACCCCGGCGATGACGTCTCTCGGGTAGTGCGCGCCAACGTAGATTCGTGTGATCCCCACCAGTACCGCGACTGCATAAAGAGCAGCAATCCCTGCCGTCCCCGGCTGGATGTGATGGACGAATAGCGTCACCAGGAAGAATATTTGGCTCGTATGCCCGCTGGGAAACGAGTTACCCATTTCCCGCACTCCGACTACGCGAGTTCCATCGAGAGTCAGATAGGGGCGCGCCCGACTGGATAACATCTTTATCACTTCCACCAGCAACCAGAGCGTGAGCGTACCCAGAACGATCTCAGCCGCCAGACCTCGTCGACCAAGCAAAAAGTATACGATGGCGGCGAAGAAAGCCACCAGCATATGGCCCGGCTGGGTGGCGAGCCACATGAAACGATCCAACCACTTGGGATAAACCTGTGTATTTATCAGCGTAAAAACCCGCGAATCCAGCCGCTGACCTGCCTTCCAAATCAGGGACAGGGTGACCAATGCGAACAGGAAAAGTAGGAATAAGAGGCCGCGTTGGGCGCGCACCGCTGACCAGAGGGAGGCCCGCGTCACACTCGGTAGCCAGATGAGAAAGGCCACCAGCCCGGCCAGCAGGAATACCAGGAAAGCCGGCCGCCGTCGTCTGGCGTCCCAGAAAGATCTACGGGCCGCCGGTGAAGGGACGGGGACGAGTTCGGGACCGCCATCCTTCATGGGGTGTTTTTTCCAGTTACCGCGGTGCCCGTCATCACTGTGATGGCGCGCGGGTAGATATGAACCGACAGGCTCCCCCCGCCTAACTGAACCCCATCCGCAAGGACCGACATTTCCGGTTTCGAGATGATATTGATGTCCCGTGCGCGGAAATGCTTGATACCCTCGTCTTCTACCAGACCGCCGCGCGAGAGCATCGCATACAAGAACAGATTCAGTTTGGTCATGTCTGAAAATGTAAAAACGTCCAGCAGGCCATCCTTGAAAGACACTCGCGGGGAGATTTGGAAGTGCGGCCCAAGAAAAGGCATGTTGGTGACCATCATCAGGTAGGCAGTTGCCACAAGGTGTTTGCGCCCATCCATGTTTATCCGCAATTGTGAAGGCGTCGAAGACAAGATAGTGGATAGGAGCCCACCAATTTGCGCCAGATCACCATGTTGGAATTCATCTGCCATTGGATACAGATCCGAGACGACGCCAAGGGCTACCCCTTCCAGAAACCAGCGCCGGGTACGCCCGCGGTGGACACGTCCGACATCGATCTTCATTCGGCGTCCGTGGCGCAGCAAGGCAACAGATTCGGCGATATCGCCCGGTATCCCCAGGTTAAAGGCGACGTTATTCCGGGTCCCGGTGGGAATTACGCCTAGGATGACATCTTTCCCGACCATGTGCTCAAGCACGCTGCCAATCGTCCCATCGCCACCTGCGACTACGATCAGCTTAATGCCGGACTGGATGGCTTTGCTGACAACGTCTTTGACGGGGCTATCAGTTTCCAGGATATAGACTTCCGGCAAAATATTGTTGCGCTGCATCTCTAAGAGGATATTGACCAGTTGTAGTGGCGATTCCCCCGGCGCACCCGAACCCGGATTAAAGATGAGTCTTGCCCGGATGGGGCGATAGTTGGTTGGTTTGCGTTTCTTTGGCGCACGGGCTTTCTTGTTTTTCATTTCAAGCAACCCTATTGCTAGTGGTTATTAACAGGTTTACAAATTCGTTCAAGTCAGCCCCAATGGTACACAGGTTTTTCGTCAGCTGTCAAAACACTTACAACGCCAGGATTGTTACGTGGCAGGGCGTACCGTGTTCGGCAAGACGTCAATGTTGAACGCGGCCCGTTCCAGCCGGTAAATCAGCAGCGTCCCGCCGTTTTCCAGCGGGCGTTCATCCATCACCGCAAAACCCAGCTTGACCAGCACCTTGCTGGAGGCTGTGTTGGCCGCCACCACCCGCGCCGAGAGGCGCGCCACACCTGCCACGTCAAACGCATACGCCACCGCCGCTTGCACTGCCTCGGTGGCGTAGCCCATGCCCCATGCTGCCGGCACCAGCCCATAGCCGATTTCCAGCTCCTCGGTGTCATCCCACGGCTCTATGTTAATCGCGCCCAGAAAGGCGTTACCGGCTTTATCGCCGATCACCCAGCCGCCGATGCCGCGTGCCTCCCAGGTGGCGCGTGCCACCCGCAGGGCGCGCTCGGCGCGTTGCAGCGGCGTCAGCGGGCGTTTCGAGATGTAGCGCGCAACGTCCGCATCACCAAAGAACTCATCCGCCCAGGCGGGCAGGTGGCTTTCGTCCGGCGCCAGCAGTCGCAACCGCTCAGTTTCCAGCGTGGGAATGTCAATCCGGCTCATCCTGCCGAGTATCCCACAATTCTCATCTTCTTCGGAGGTGATAGAATGTCCCGAATTTTCCGAGGAGGATGCTCATGAAAGTACTGGTTACCGGGGCCAACGGTCACATCGGCTCCAACGTCGTCCGTGCCCTGCTCAAAGCGCATCACGATGTGCGCGGCATGTTGCGCCAGGTCGCCGACACGCGCGGGCTGGACGGCCTGGCGTTCGAGCGGGTCTACGGGGACATCCGCGATATGAACGCGGTCGAGGCCGCCATGCGCGGCTGCGACGTAGTCATTAACCTCGCCACGCCCTACATCACCCAGCCGGAAAACCCAGCCGATGTGATTGACCCGGCGATGGACAGTGTGCGCAACGTCTTGCAGGCGGCCGCCAAACTGCGGATTCAGAAGGTCATTCACGCCAGTTCTGCCACTGCCATTGGCACCAGCAAGAACCCCTCCGGTCTGCGCAGCGAGAAGGATTGGCGCAATGACGGCGAAATGCCCTATACGACTGCCAAGGTAGATAGCGAGCGCATCGCCTGGACGCTGGCCGAAGCTCTGGAGGTGCCGCTGGTGTGCCTCAACCCGCCCATCGTCCTGGGGCGCTTCGACTATCGCATCACCCCCAGTACTCGCTGGGTGTTCGATATGCTGGAAGGTACCACAATACTGCCCAAAGGGGCGATGTGCCCCGTGCATGTGCTGGACGTTGCGGCCGCGTTCGTCAGCGCTATTCAGCACGGTCGGGCGGGAGAGCGCTACATCATTTCCGGCCCCAGCGTTTCGTTCAAGGACCTCGCCACTCTGATAAAGACGATGACCGGCAAGGGCCCCGGCTACTCGCCCGCGCCGCGCCCGGTGGTGTTGGGCTTTGTCGGACTGCAATACAATTTACTGCGCCTGCTCGGCCGTCCGGCCCTCGCCAACGTGGCAGCGGCAAGAGAGTGGGTTCATCGCTATCAGGTATTGGACACCACCAAAGCCAACACTGACCTCGGCCTGTCATCCCACAGCGCGCAGGAAATCATCGAAGAGGTGATTGAATGGGGGATGTACCTGAAGGCCTTTACCCCGCAGACAACGGCGCGCCTCAAAGAGCGTTTCCCCTCCCGCGATGCGTGGGACTGAATCAAAAGAGGCCGGTCATTTGACCGGCCCCTTTGTTTTTGGTTAAGCGCTATTTCTTCTGACCGAACAGGTCCGCCAGGTCATCGTCATCGCCGGCGCCTTCGTCCAGCCCGCCGAACAGGTCTTCCAGCATATCCGGCGTCAGGTCAGCCGGGGGCAGGTCGTCGGTGGCATTATCCAGCATCGAGTCCAGCATGTCATCCGCCGTGGAATCGATCAGGTCGGAGGCTTTCTCGCTGGCGGCTTCCTTGAATTTCTCAGCCACATCGTCCATCAGTTCATCCACCTTGCCTTCCATGCTGTCGATAACGCTGCCGGCCTGCGGGCCAAGCTTGTCTTCGGCCGTGTCATGCACCAGCGCAAACAGCGCATCAAACGCTTCGTCCTTATGCTCATCAACCAGCGTGCCAATGGCTTCCGTGGCTTTGGCCTTGGCGGCGTCTTTGGCTTTCTCGGTCGCCCCGCTCACGGTTGTCACAACGGCCACGCTCGCCGTTGTTGAATTGCTCTCGGCTTGTTGTTGCGCCAGGATATCGGGCGGGATGACATCTGCATCCTCGCCGTAGAAATACCACCCATCCGGGTCATTCTGGAATTTCTCAACGATGCCCTCCATCTCTTCCTGGAGTTTGGCGTCTTCTTCGATTAGCGCTTCGAGGGCATCCTTCATGTTTTGTATCCAGCCGCCATGCTCGTTGGAGAGCACCGACTCGGTATTCTCGACCAGTCGCTCAAAGGTGGTGTGGTCTTCCTTCTCCAGCGAGGGCGTGGCGCGCCACCACATGCGGATGCTTTCCAGGTCGCGGGCGGCCTGGTTGTAGCCGATGAGCGTATTCTCGTACTGGTTATATTCCAGGTAAGTGGTGATGGCGCCCACGATGGCCGTGGTGGCGGCAATCCAGATTTCGAACCCGAAGGCCGCCAGGGCAGTTCCGACAGCGCCGAAGAGGATGATGCGCCAGTTCAATTCGCGAATCTTCTTTCCGTACCGCACGATCTTGCCCTGGTAAAAGCTCAGCTGGTCTTCCAAGCGCTGACGGATATAAGCATCTGGCGGCAGAAAACTGAAGCCGTCGTCATTGGGTGCCACCGCGTTGGCCGGGGGCAGTATTCCCTTGTAGGTCTCAAGCCCATCTTTGTTCACTTCGGTTTTCATCAAGCGTTCGCTGATGGTCTGGACGCGCTGCCACAATTTCAATTCACGCGGTTCAAGGACGTGGGCCGCGTCGTTGTACTCGCCCTTCTTGGTACGGAATTCGAAGATTTCGCGTTTAAGAGTTTCCGCCGCGCCGCGCAGCAGCACGTAGTTCAGGCCGCGCTCGAACCGGTTAGCCCAGGTGAGCAGCATGCTGACTGTGATAGGCAGCAGGACGACCACCACGCGGAACATCGTGGCAACCGGGATACCGATGAATGCGGCCGTGCTGGCCGCCACATAGCCTTCATACACAATTGCCATGACGGTGGCAACCACCCCCAGCATCAGAATCTGGCGGCGCAGCCGGCGGAAACGATCCTGGGTGTTAATCGCGTTCAGGTCGAAGTCGGCAAACACTTGCCAGGCGTCTATCAGCGTGGGGTTGGGTTCGCTGGCACCGCCGCCGGTCAGGTTAACCACCGGCTGAGCATAAGTTTTGGTTTGAGTTTCAGTCAGCATGCATCACCTCGTGCGATTTCATTACTATACGTCAGTTTGAAACGAGGGTCAACTTTGAGGCGGGATGGATTCTGTGCGCCGGCGCGCAAAACCTGCCGGTGAGTTGTTCTCACCGGCAGGGGGGAACAACCAGGAGACTAGGCCAGGGTTTTTGTCGCGTTGGCGTTCAGGAAGGCATGCGCATAGGTATGGTCGATGAATTCCAGTGTCACTCCCCCGTCTGCCCAGGAGTGGGCCGCGGTGAAGCCGGTGATCTTCACCGCCGAACGCACGCGTTCTGCGACAGCCTCGGCCTCTTCTGTCATCGCCGCCGGACTGATTATTTGCCCGAAGAGATGATAGACCAGCAGGAAGAAGACCAGCCACGAGACCAGCAGCAACAGCCAGGAAATCTCGGAGCGGCCGGCGACGAGGTGATACGCGAAATAGCCCAGCACTCCGAACGGCAGGCTCACCAGGCAGCCTCGGCCGGCGCGCCGGCCCTCCACGGCTTCCAATTCGGCGAGCAGGTCGGAACACGGTTGGCAAAGCGGAAAATCCAGGCTCAAGTTCTGTTTGCGCGACCCCGCTGATGCCTTAACCGTCTTGGCCGGGGAGAGCATCGCGTGGCCGCAGGCTGCGCAGATAGTCTGGGGGATAGCGAATCCTCCCAACACCCCGAATTTCAGGGTAACGACGTCAGGGATTGCAGACATGCCGGCCTCCTTCTCATGAGGACGGGCAGCGGGCTTAATTCAATTATCGCGTCAGAATGGGACTGGCCGGAGGCTGAATGCCCCTAACAACCCGGGACAAGCGTCCTTATTCCCGGGGTCGTGTCCTGGAAGAAACAGTCAGTATGGATGACGCGGAAGCCATCACGATGAGCAATCCCCCGGCGGCTTGCGCGATCCGGAATGGCTCGTGGCCTGCCGTCCAGGCCAGCAGCGCCGCGAAAACCGGCTCAAGCGCAAAAATCAGCGATACTCGCAGAGGCGCGACCTGTCGTTGCGCCCACAACTGGATGGCAAATGCCGAAAGGGTGGGGAGGAACGCCAGGAAGGCCACCACGCCCCAGGTGCCCGGTGTGCCCACGCCAAACGGCAGCCCGAAGACCGCCCCTGCCGCCAGGCTGAGCAACCCCACGACGAGAAACTGCTGGAAACTCAAGACCAGCGAGTCAAGCCCGCGCTGGATGGCATCGTCGGCAGCCAGGATGTGCCCGGCATAGGCCGCAGCGGTGATTAGCGTGATTAGGTCACCTGGGTTGGCCTCCCGCAGACCCCCCGTCAATAGCCACAATCCTGCCAGCGCCAGGGCGGCGGCGAACGCATCCGTAGGGCGCAGCGGTCGCCTGAGGAAGAGCCAGGAAAAAAGGGGAACGAACGCCACGAACAAGCCGGTGATGAAGGCGGAGTTGGCGGCGCTGGTGTACCCCAGCCCGATGGTTTGCGGGGCGTAAAGCAGCCACAGCAGGATACCGAGCCTTACTCCAGCCTGCCACTCGTGCCACAACCGGCGGCCGCGCAGCGCCAGCCAGAAGCCCAGTGGCAGCGCCGCCAGGAGAAAGCGGTAGCCGACCAGGATGACCGGGTCAATGTGTTCCAGGCTGTCTTTGACGAGGATGAACGTACTGCCCCAGATAAAGGCGGCGTACAGCAGGCCGAGATGAGCAAGGCGGCTGGTAGGGCGCGGGGGCATACGGCTATTGTACGTTACGGTCACCCGCTCCCGCTTCCCAGCGACTCTCGCGATGGTGTTGACTCACTCTCCAAAAATCACTACGATTACAATATGGTTGGTGTGGCCCAGTGCAATCCGTTGGGCCGCTTGGCCTTCTGACCGGTTTCGAGGAGTTTCGGTGAATCCTACTTACCTGTTCGTCCATCCCCTCATTGGCGCGGTAGCTGTCGGCCTTGTACTGTATGCCTATTACTTGAAGGCTGGCAGCCGCAAGCGGCAATTGGCGCATTACTGGTCCGGGCTGGGCGCGCTGGGCACCATGCTGTTCGCAGTGGGCTATGCGGCCTACGCGCTGGGTCGCCGCAGCGAGGAACTGGGCGATTTCCCGCAACTGTTCGGCACATTTACCCCGCATTACTACATTGCCCTGGCGTTGCTCCTGGCGATCACCGCTCAGGTGGCGATGGGTCTCTCGATGCGCTTCCGGCCGGAGTGGATTCCGGGTATCCGGGTTTGGCACTGGCGCGTCTCGCAACTCCTCCTGGTACTCGTGGGTCTGCTGGCCCTCATGGGTGTACCCACTTTCTTTGTATTGCTGGACAGCCGGCCCGTGCTTCAAATCCTGCTTACCACGGCCGCGCTGGTGTTCATCGGCGGCGGCGTCTGGCTATTCCTTAATTTGGAAAGAGACTCGCTAAAAGGCTCGCGCTTCAATCGTAATGCGGTCAAGCGCATCCCGGCGGACCGGTTGGTCAAGATTACCTATCGGCCGGATGGCCGCGCGGTGCAGGCCGAACGCGGCCAGAGCATTTTGCAGGCCTCGCTGCAAAACGGCATCCCGCACACGCATGTCTGCGGCGGCAATGCCCGTTGTTCCACCTGTCGTGTCGCAGTGGTGGAAGGGCTGGAGAATCTTGAAGGTCGTAACAAACTGGAACAAATCCTGGCGGACAAGCTGGACTTCCCGCCCTTCATCCGGCTGGCTTGCCAGGCCCGCTTGAGCGGCGGCGATGTGGAAGTGCGCCGCCTTGTGCTGGATTCGGAAGATATCGCCCTGGCCAACCAGCTCAAACGCCCGGTGACAGCCAACGCAGTGGGGCAGGAACGCGTGCTGGCCATCCTGTTCTCGGATATCCGCGGCTTCACCACCTTCGCCGAGCGCCTGCTGCCCTATGATGTGGTGCACGCCCTCAACCGCTATTACACCCGCGTTGGCGATGCCATCTACCGTCACGGCGGTGAAATCAACAACTACATGGGCGATGGTTTCCTCGCCTTGTTTGGCCTCAATGGGCACGACCGTGACCCCGCCGTGCGGGCCGTGGATGCCGGGCTGGAAATGCTGGAAGCCATGGAAGAACTCAAACCCTATTTTGAAGCCACCTATGGAGCGCCATTTGAAATTGGCATCGGCGTTCACCTGGGCCCGACGGTCGTTGGCGGGTTGGGCGCCCGCGATCCCAAACGCGTATCGGCAGTCGGCGATTCGGTTAACTTTGCCAGCCGAATTGAAGACGCCAACAAGCAGAATGGCACCCGCTTCCTCATATCAGAAGACGTGTACCTGCGTGTGCGCGGTCATGTGCAGATAGGCCGCCAGTTCCCCTTCATCGCCAAGGGCAAGTCCGGCAACTACAGCCTGTACGAAGTGCTGGGGCGCGACTGACCCCAGACCAAAAGGTGAAACACAGACCTGGCAGGATGTCCTGCCAGGTCTTTTTGTTACTTCTTCTCTACTGCTTCTTTGGTGAGATGCCCCGCTAGCGGTTGGTCTCGTCGTTATCGTCCGGGTTACGGCATTCCCGGTCGTTCATATCCACCTGCCCATCGCCATCGTTGTCGCTGCCATCACTGCACTGCGGCGGCACTGGCGTGGGAGTATTGGTCGGCACTCCTGTCGGTTCCGGCGAGGCGGTGAAGGTCGGGGTGATGGTCGGGCCGGGCGTGAAGCGTGGCTGCTCCTCACAACTTCCGGTGACAAACCCGAAGCGTTCTTCAGTGGGCACATAGCCGATGCCAAACTGCGATTCTACTGCCCACCATTCCCCGTCCAGGCTTTGGCCGACGACCTTCGTCGATTCTCCCGCCTCAAAGTCGCCGATGTCGCCATAGGCAGTCGAGGAGGGGCCGGTGCGGATGAAGACATTGATTGACGCCGTCCAGATGCACGGCTCAGCGGGCGGGGTTGGGGTGGCAGTGGGCTGGTCGGCCACCGGGCTGTCCGGGTCCGGTGGGGCCGCCTGGCCTTCGCCGGCTGGGCGGTCAAACCGCCCGGCAAGCTCATCCCCCGGCCCGCAGTCGATCCATAGCGTGAAGGTTTCCACCGCGCCGGGTTCGTAGTCCATCGGGAAAATCAGGAACAGGAAAGACTCTTGCCCGCCTTTGGGCGCGAACCACAGCATCTGCATGTCGTCCTGCACGGAGGGTTTGTCCAGCGCGTTGCCATTGGCATCCAGCACCATCGGCAGGATGCCCTGGCCAAGCCCTTCCAGCATCACCTGTTGGCGGTAATCCGGGGAGTACCAGCCGTCCTCGTCAGGGTCGCAATCCGGCAGCGGTAGCAGGGCATAGTCGCCCGGGTCGCCCCGCACATCGGCATCCTGTTTCTTGCCGTCCGGTCGCAATGGATTGTCCTTGCCCTTCCAGGGGAAGCCGCCAATGGTTGCGCGTTCATCTTCGCCGCAGCCGGATGGCGCGATGGGATGCGGGGGCACCAGCATTTCACCATTGGGCCCCATGATGGGCGCGGTGTAGGCCAGCCCGGCGCCGAAGTCATCCTGTCCGGGGCAGATATCGCAGGCATCGCCCTGGCCATCGCCATCCGAGTCTGCCTGGTCCGGGTTCGCCAGGAACACGCAGTTGTCCGGCTCGCTCAGAGCGCAGGCTACCATTCGTGTGTTGCCGGTGGTTCGCACCCGCCCCAGTTGTGGCACGCAGGAAAGCAGACCGCCTTCCGGCACGCCATCGCCGTCCATATCGCTGTCGCAGGCATCGCCGGTGCCATCGCCGTCAAAATCAGACTGGCTGGAGTTGGCCTCCGTCGGGCAATTGTCTTCGATGTCGAGGACATTATCGCTGTCGTCGTCATCGCACAGGTCGCCCTTGCCGTCGCCGTCTGTATCCGCCTGGCTGGCGTTGGCGATGAACTGACAATTGTCAACACTATCCTTGTCGCCGTCATTGTCATCATCATCGTCGCATTTGTCACCCTTGCCATCATGGTCATTGTCTTTCTGGTCAGGATTCTTGAACTCCGGGCAATTGTCGACGGCATCGTCTACCCAGTCCTGGTCGTTGTCCTGCCAGCCGATGTCCAGGTCGCCGTCACAGTTGGCGTCGCCGTCCACTAACTCAACCGCCGCCAGCGAGTTGCGCACCTGGCAGGCATCGAATGCCGTGAAGCCATTCGTGCCATTGGCCGCCCATGTCTCTGCCCTGCCGATTGTGAGCAGCGCCATCATCTGCATACTGCTGTTGGAGGTCAGGCTTTTCATGACGGAGTAGGACAGCCGGCCCATCTTGGTGACACCGATGCCGGTCGTGGTCCAGCCGTTGAAGAATCCGCCGACCGCCATCTGGTAAGCGGCGCGGTTGGTGATGCCGCTATTGCGGTGTACGCCGCCGCTATCGTCCGAGTCCTGGTTGTATTTTGACCACATGTCCCGGTTGGGGGTGATCAGCGAACGCTCAAAATCCGGGCAGCAGGTATCGCCCATCGTCCAGTCGCCGCTGCCGGCGAATGCTGCCATCACATCGGCATAGGATTCATTCAGCGCGCCGGATTGGTTCATGTACACGAGGGCGGAGGTGTCCTCAATGACGGCATGGGTGAATTCATGCACCATCACGTCATAGCCCACCCAACCGGTATCGAACTGGATGGACTCGCACCAGGCGCCGGTCCAGTTGGCGTTGCCGCCCAGTCCGGCGTGGACGTAGATATCCAACTCGGTGGAGTCGTTGTCCCACGAGTGGCGGTTGAACGTGTTGTGATAGAACGTATAGGCATAGCGCGAATACCACCAGGCCTTGCCTGAATCCGTGTCGTTCAGGTGGGATTCGACCAGCCCGTCTTCGCTGCCGATGTCTTCTTCGCCGGTGCTATCCCAATAGCAGTTGGTGTTAAAGGCATCCAGCCCGTTGGCATCTTCAATATCCAGCGCGTAGCCATCCAGGTCGCCGCCGCCATCCGCAACCAGCGTGTAGGTCAGCAACACCTCGCCTGTATTGGCGTCAACGTAATAGCGCGCCGGGTTTCCACCGCCCAGTGTGACCTGCCAGGCCAGGTGGGTATCGCGCGGCAGTTCCTCGCTCAACAGGCTTTCATCAAAGACCATCAGGGTCGTTACGCCAAGGACGATGCCAGAGCCCTCGCCGGCAGCGGCTTTGGCCGCCATCTCGGCTTCCGCAGGGGCCAGCGCCGGCACCGGGTCGAGCCTGACTTCGCTGAGGATATCGCCGGCAGTAGTGATTACCTGGTTGCCGCTCAGCGACACCACCAGTTCACCGCCGAAAACCGGCAGTCCCTGGTACGTCTGGAAGAAGGTCACCGTCTCGCCCTCAAACGTGTCCACCTTCTCGACATGCAGTTCCAGATTTGGGTCGCCCAGGTTGTAGAGGTCGCCATATTTCTCCAGGTAGGCGAGCGCCCGTTCCACCGGGTCGCCGCCGGAAACCTCCACGTTGGCGATCAGGGCGATGGGTTGGCCATTGCGGAACAGGAACTCGGGCGGCCTCGAAGCGTCGGCTTGCAGTTGTTCCATCGCCACCACTTGCGGGCTGAGTGTCTCTTCGTCCGCAGTGGGTGCGGCGCCACGGCCCCGCCAAAGCAAAATTGCCGCTAAGGCAAGGGCGGCAATTACAAATAGTCCAATCGCAATGCGTTTGGTTTGCGCGTTCATAACACTCTCCTCAATGAATTGGGCACTCCCATGCGGGAACAGTTAGGTGATGGGGAAGTGTCGGGGTGAACTGGATAACCTTTACCACTATACTCCTGAAAAGGTCGGCAAGGCAAGCACGGGATTCTTTTCGGTCGCTGGGAGACTTACGCGGGGCAGCAACCGTCAACCAGTGAGAATAAATAAAGAGAGAGCCGCGTTCCGGCTCTCTCTTTTTGATGAATTGACCAGGCTTAGTTCTGTGACTGCGCCGCGGGCTGGGTTTTCTTGACCCGCAGATACTCGACGTTAATCTTGTACGGGCCCGGCTTGCGGTGGCCGTTCTGCTGGATGCGCTGCTCGGCGGCTTTCAGAATCATGCCCAGCATTTCCGGATATTCATGCCCGGCCAGTTTCGCCATTTTGGCCAGGTGGCCGTCCCAGCACCAGCCGGGGTTGGGGTTGGCTTCCAGCAGGTGCGGGTTGCCCTCGGCATCCAGTCGCCAGTCGAAGCGGGCGTAGTCGCGCAGTTCAAGGCGTTCGAACATGCGCAGGCTGCCCTGGGCGATTATCTTTTCCGTGGCGCGCGGCAGTTTGGCCGCTTTGCTGGTCAGCAGCCAGTACGGCGAGTCCGGCTGCCACTTGGCCTCGTAGCCGCAGATCTTCGGCCAGTCTTCCGGAATGGCGGAGTAGTCTTCTTCGCCAATCGGTAGGATGGAGAACGAGGTCGTGTTGCCGATGACGCCGCAGGTCAGGTCAGTGCCGGTCAGGAACTTCTCGGCTAGGATGGTGGTGTCCGGCCCCACTTCCTGCCGGATGCGCGTGACGGCGTTGAGCAGTTGTTCCGGGTTGTGCACCACGCTGTCGCGGGTTATGCCCAGGCTGTTGTCGCCCTGGTTGGGTTTGAGGATGGCCGGGAAGGCGAAGGGCAGATTGACGACCTTGTCTTCCGGGCGAATGACGGCGCCGGACGCTACCGGCACGCCCATTTGCTCGGCGAGGCCGCGTACCAGGCTCTTGTCGTAGCAGTAGGCCAACGCCTGCGGGTTGGAGCCGGTGTAAGGCAGGCCGAGGATTTCCATCATCGCCGGCACATGCAGTTCCTTGCGGGCTTCGTTGTTGAAACCTTCATCGCACAGGTTCAGCACCAGGTCGGCTTTGCCCACCTGGGCGCGCAGGTCGTCCAGCAAAGTGGCATGGTTGGTCAGGTAGGTGACGTTGTACTCCGGTAGTTTCTTGAGCGCCAGCTTCATCTGGTCAATGGTGTGGAAGTCGTCGTCGTCGAAACAATTACCCAGTTTGGTGAGGTCCGGTAAGCTGGGGTCGCCCATGACGACGACGAGATTCTTGACCGCTTTGCGCGCTTTGCCGGGCTTGACCGGGGTCCAATCTTTGTCCAATTCCGCGGTCACGAGGATGCGGTGCGCCATCATGCCGAGGTCCTGGTTGCGCTGGGAGTTGGGCGTGATGCCGCCGTGCACCTGCACGTTGGCGAAGCCCGCCATGCGCAGCAGGTCAGAGAGGCTCTGCGGGGTGTACAGGCGTTCGGCGTAGAACTGGTCGGCCAGCACGCCTTCTTCGGTGTGGGTGATGACTTCGCGGGAGATCAAACGCTGGCCGTCAGCGCCCAGGCTGCGCTCGCGGCACACGAAGTGCTGTTTGTCGATCCATTCCCAGGAGCGTTTCTCAAAGTTGGCGCGCATGTAGTCGCCATCGGTGACGTCCAGGAACAGGCGGCCGCCCGGTTTGAGCACGCGGAAGATTTCTTCCAGCACCTGCAGGTCGTCTTCCACGGTGTCGAAATAACCGAAAGAGTTGCCCATGACCATCACGACGTCAAAGGTGTCCGCGTGCTGGGGCAGTTTGCGGGCATCGCCCTCGCGGAACTTGATGGGCAGGCCTTCCTTCTTGGCGCGGCTGCGCGCCCGGCTGATGAGGTACTGCGAACGATCCAGCCCTTCCACGTAGTGCAAACCGCGGCGCGCCATTTCAAGCGTATGGCGGCCCTGGCCGCAGCACAGGTCCAGGATGCGTTGTTCCGGCGTGAGGTTCAGAATCGCCGAGAACTGGTCGATTTCGCTGGTCGTGATGGTGGGGTCTTCGACGACGTCGCCGTCGGTCTTCAGGTAAAGTGCATTAAAGAGGCCGCGCCACCAATCTGGGCGGACGTGGGCCTCGAGGTTTTCAAGGGGGCCCAGGGCTTTACCCCGGTTACTGGGAGGCTCTTCGGCGGGTTTCGCCTTGGGGGTCTCGTTGTTATTGCTCATTCGTTGTGTCTCCTTTTGCGCGCCTTAAAAAATCAGCGCCCCCCTTGTGGGAGGCAGCGGGGCATCCATTGTAAGGGTGCGAGCCAATAAGTGGCTATGAGTGCGCGCTTCTGACTGTATTATGACGCGTTTTGAGCATATGTCAATCTTTGGCGGTAGTTAGAAAGTATGATGTTTTTGTGAGGCGAAAGGCCACAGATTTCTCTGTGTGTGGAGTGAGGAGATTTCACGCCCATCAAGCCATCATCCCGCCCAGCCGCGGGCGGTATTGCAGCGCCTCGGCGAGGTGCGCGGGGGTGATGTGGTCTTCGTTGGCGAGGTCGGCAATCGTGCGCGCCAGTTTTAGGATGCGGTGGTAGGCGCGCGCCGATAACTGCATCTGTTTCATCGCGCTGTTCAGCAGAGTCTGGCTGCTTTCGCCCAGCGCGCAGTGCAGGCGAACTTCGGCCGGGCCCATGTCCGCATTGAAGGCGATGTCCGGTTTTCCGTCGAAGCGCGCCTGCTGTATCTGGCGGGCGGCGGTAATGCGCGCCCGTAGGACGGCGCTGGTCTCGCCGCGCCGCTCGTCGCTCAGTTTCTGGTGTTCCACGCGCGGCACTTCCACGTGGATGTCAATGCGGTCCAGCAGCGGGCCGGACAGCCGTTTCTGGTAGCGGGTGATGAGGCTGTGGTTGCAGGTGCAGGGTTTGACCGCATCGCCATAGTAGCCGCATGGGCAGGGGTTCATCGCTCCCACCAGCTGGAAGTTGGCCGGGAAGGTGGACGGCCCGTGCGCCCGGCTGATGGTGACGGTCTTGTCTTCCAACGGCTGGCGCATTACTTCCAGCACGCGCTGACCGAACTCCGGCATCTCGTCGAGGAACAGCACGCCGCGGTCGGCCAGGCTGATTTCGCCCGGCTGCGGCCAGTTGCCGCCGCCCACCAGCCCGGCGTGCGAGATAGTGTGGTGCGGGGCGCGGAAGGGCCGTTCGCGCACCAGCGGCACATCCGCGGGCAGTTGGTCGGCCACCGAGTAGATGCGGGTGACGTCCAGCGCTTCGTCCAGCGTGAGCGGCGGCAGGATGCCGGGCAGGGCGCGCCATCAGCGTTTTACCGGAGCCCGGCGGCCCGACCAGCAGCACGTTATGCCCGCCGGCCGCAGCCACTTCCAGGGCGCGCTTGACGTGCTCCTGGCCTTTGATTTCAGCGAAGTCGGTGGTGAGGGCGTTGAGTTCAAATTCGGCCGGCGGGGTGAATTCCTGCGCGGCGATGCGGTCGTAGCCGTTAAGGTGGTTGACGAGTTCGTGCAGATTTCGCACGGGGATGACGTCCAGTTCCGGCACCAGCGCGGCTTCGGGGGCGTCTTCGGCGGGCACGAACAGGCGGGTGTAGCCTTCCTGGCGCGCCAGCGCCGCCATCGGCAGCACGCCGCGCACATGCCGCACCACGCCGTCCAACGACAGCTCGCCCAATATGAGTGCGCCCTGCACGCGTTCTTCCGGTATCTGGCCGGTGGCGGCCAGCATGGCGACGGCAATGGGCAGGTCGTACACCGGCCCGACCTTGCGCACGGAGGCCGGGGCGAGGTTGACGGTGACTTTGTTACTGGGGGGGGTGAAAGCCGGCGTTCTTGATGGCGGCGGCGACGCGTTCTTTGCTTTCCTGCACGGCGGCATCCGGCAGGCCGACGATGGTGGAGCGCGGCAGGCCCGCGCCGGTATCGACTTCCACCTCCATCACCACGCCGTCCAGGCCGATGACGGCCCCGCTGAACACCCGCGCGAACATGCGGGTAGTGTAGAAGCGCGGTGGGGAAATGTCAAGAGGGCAGGATTACACGCGAAACGAACGCGCCCGGGTGGCGTTGTAATTAATGTATTTGAGAGGAGGATGTTATGAAACAAACCGCTAAGGTTTTGCTTCTCCTGTTAGGGGTGGGTTTCTTCCTGGTTGCCTGGTTGGGTACAGCCAGCGCCAGCCCGGCAAGAGTCGACCCCACCGCGACCCACCCAAGTCTCGAACACACGCCATCCGGTGTTGATGCTCATGCCACGCCGTATGGTCCAACATTGACTCAGGATGGTTGGTTCATGTTTCATGCGGATGAGGCCCACACCGGTTTCGCGGCGGGTGTTGGCCGGGTGGACCCGGTCGATGGTCCCGAGGTCCTTGCCCAATTTCGGGTGTTTGAGGAACCCGGGTCGACCGCCGATTTAGGCAATATCCGCTGGACGAGCACTTTTCCGTTGGGCGACCTGACTGGTGACGGCACGTTAGAGATCGTTGTCACGACACCGGATGTCGGCCCGCCGCTGGTGCTGCGGCGTGAGGGAGAACCACTTCAGGACCAGGTGCTGGTCCTGACGTACACACCCTTTGGGGAACCTGCGCTGGATGTGTTGTGGCAATGGACATCCAGCCTGGAACCCGGTGCGTCCGGCCTGGATACCTACAGTCCCGCCCTTGCGGATGTCGATGGTGACGGCCTGTTGGATGTCATTTTCACCGCTCGAGATGGGCGCGTCCGCGCATTGCGGGGCATAGATGGGGAACTGATCTGGCAATTCGATACCCAGCGGCGAATGGAATCCGGTCCAATGCTCAGCGATCTAAATGGCGATGGGCAACAGGAAGTGCTGATCGTCACGGATTGTCGGGAAGGTGTGGAATGTCCCCAGGATGAGGATATGGCTTACTTGTATATCCTGGCGGCACAGGCAACCGGCGAAGTTGAAGAGCCGCTCTGGCAACTTGCCTATCCCTATAAGATGGATTCCGCTGAACCTGCCATTGTCGATGTTCCGGAATTTGGGCGAGTTGCATTGGTAGGCACCTGGGGTGGGGAACTGCTGGCCGTTTGGCTGGAAGGTGACGCGCTGGAGTACACCGCGCTCCAATTGGAAGACCTGGTACCCGACCTGCACATCGACTCTCCCCCGGTCATCCGTTCATCGCCACTCGTATGGGAACAGCCTGGCGGACCGCTGGCGGTGTTCGGTTGGTTGCCCAATGACCTGGATGCTGCAGATGCCCGCGTCACGGCAATCCGCTTGCTGGCGGAAGGCAACGAGTTACGCCTGGTTCCCGAATGGACGATTTCAGACTTTGACGTGTGGAAATCTTCGCCCGCCCTGATTCCGTTGGGAGAAGACGCTTCCCTTGCCGTGATGGGTTATGGACTGGGCATTGGTCCGAATCCGACGCAGTCCGGCCCAGTAGGTCTATGTGTTCCAGCCTACGTATTTGGCGGAGTGGTAGCGCTCAACCCGGATGGCAGCCTGGCCTGGCAGTTGGACTATGGCAGTCAGGAAGGAAACTTGCGCGCGTCTGCGGCAGTTGCGGATATCGACGGGGATGGAGATGCGGAAGTGCTAATCCCTTCGGGTTGTTTTGGCATCCTGCATGCGATTGATGGAGCCACTGGCATAGAAGAATGGCAGCTTCAGGTCGGGCCGCTGAACCAAAGCTCCCCGTCCATTGGGGACTTGGACCAGGATGGATTTCTGGAGATTGTATTGGGTAGCTATGATGGCCAGGTATGGGTCTTGGGAGAGGAGTGACACCAAAAGGTCCCTTGCGCTGGTAGGATCGTCCACTTGAATCAATGCGGGGCGGACGCATGCGTCCGCCCCGCTCCCTCCTCCTCGTGTGAGAGGGTCGGTAAGTCGAAGTTATTTGCCGCCGTAGCCGGCCATGAAGGCGATGCCCACTGTGCCGGGGCCGGTGTGCGTGCCCACCGCCGGGCTCACAAAGGTGATGAGCGTCTGGTTGGCAGGCACGGCGGAGGTCACCAGGTTGAGCAGTTCCTGGGCTTCCTCCGCGGCGTTGGCGTGAATGGCGGCCACATACACCGGGCTTTTGCCCTTGATTTGCTCCACCACCAGTTCAGCGAGGCGGGCGAGGGCTTTCTTGCGGGTGCGCACGCGCTCCAGCGGTTCCAGCCGGCCTTCATGCAGGTAGAGCAGTGGCTTGAGGCTCAACGCGGTGCCGAGGAAGCGCTGCGCCCCGCCGATCCGCCCGCCGCGATGCAGGAATTCCAGCGTGTCCGGCGTGATGTAAACGCCCACATGCTTGATGGCCTCGCTGGCCGTGGCATGGCACTCGGCCAGGCTTTTGCCCGCCAGGGCGGCCTCGCCAGCCATCATGATCGCCCAACCCGCGCCCATCGAAACGGCCAGCGTGTCGAGGTGCATGATGTTGGCATTCGGCATCATGCTCTTGGCCTGTTCGGCCGAGGCCAGCGTGCCCGAGAGTTTGGACGACACGTAAATGCCGAGGATGTCGTAGCCCTCGCCGACCAGTTCCTCATAGCAGGCCTTCACTGCCGCCGGGGAGGGCTGGCTGGTGGTGGGCATAGTGGAGGAAGAGGACAGGCGTTTGAAGAAATCGTTGGGGAGGATGTCGAACAGGTCGCGTAGTTCTTCGCCGTCCCAGATAACAACGGCGGGAGCGATCTTGACGTGGTACTTCTTAATCCATTCTTCGGGGATGTAGGCGGTGCTGTCGGTGACAATTGCTACTTTCTTCGCCATGCGCTTCTCCTTCGTGGATTGATAATGAGTCAGCAGGATGAATTTACCACAACCTTGAATAAAAATAACCCCGAAGGCGCGGTGAAGTCGCGAGGGGAGAATTGAGTCTTGACGGGCATCAGGGGATTAGGGTATATTAAATAACACCTATTGATTTACTAGACAATAACGATGAAACTCTCCAAGCGCGGTGAATACGGCCTGCGGGCCATGATCTTCCTGGCGGCGCACGCCGGTGAAGAATCCCTGTTCTCCATCGGCGAGATCGCCGAACGCGAAAACATCCCCGAACGCTTCCTCGAACAAATCCTGCTCTCGCTCAAAAACGCCGGCCTGCTGCAAAGCAAGAAGGGCGCGGCGGGCGGCTACTACCTGGCGCGCCCCGCCGATAAAATCACCCTGGGCGAGATTGAGCGCGTTCTGGATGGCCCGCTGGCGCCGATTCGCTGTGTCAGCCACATCGCCTACGAGAAGTGTGACTGCCCGGATGAAGCCTCGTGCGGCCTTCGCATGGCGATGTTCGACGTCCGCGCCGCCATTGCCGGCGTGCTGGACCGTACCACGCTGGCGGATGTGGCAGGGCGGGTTCACGCTGCGGGGTAGGGCACTTTTTATTTTTGAGTAATACCTACTAAATCAGTAGATATTATTGAAAAACAACCTGTTTTAATAGAGAACAACATGGAATATTATGAATAGACAAATCGTTGTGTTGTATAGCATTCTCAGGCCGGGGGCGGCTCATTCGCCCGGCAATCAGATTCCAAGGAAAACCCGATGTCCATAATGCTTGAGGGTCTCACCAAACGTTATGCGGGGCTGCCCGTGGTCAACAATCTTTCGCTGGAAATCGGCGCCGGCGAGTTCTTCGTGCTGCTCGGCTCCAGCGGCAGCGGCAAGACCACCGTGCTGAACATGATCGCCGGGCTGACCTCGCTGGACCAGGGGCGGATTTTGCTGCATGACCGGGATGTCACGCGCCTGTCCACCCAGGACCGCCGGGTGGGGTTTGTCTTCCAGAACTACGGCCTGTTTCAATACATGAATGTGGCAGAGAACATCGAATTCGGCTTGAAGATTCGCAAAACGCCGCGCAAAGTTCGCCGCGCCCGGCGCGATGAGTTGCTG
The DNA here is from genome assembly GCA_004297445.1 of Anaerolineae bacterium. Taxonomy (GTDB): domain Bacteria; phylum Chloroflexota; class Anaerolineae; order Anaerolineales; family UBA11579; genus SCUK01. The sequence goes on from SCUK01000012.1 coordinate 61,441, forward strand.
GAACTGGTGGGGCTGGTGGGCCTGGGCGACCGCATGCCGCGCCAGCTTTCCGGCGGCCAGCAGCAGCGGGTGGCGCTGGCGCGGGCGCTCGCGCTCAAACCGGATGTACTGCTGCTGGATGAACCGCTGGGCGCGCTGGATGCCAAGATTCGCATTGACTTGCGCCGCAGTCTGAAGCGTATTCACCGCGAGCTGGGGGTGAGCGCCATTCTGGTGACCCACGATCAGGAAGAAGCCTTTGACCTGGCAGACCGCATTGGCGTGATGAGCTTTGGCCGGTTGATTGAAGTGGGCACGCCGGAAGACCTTTACCAGCGCCCGCAGACCGAATTCGTCGCTTCCTTCCTCGGTACCGCCAACCTGTTGCTGGGCCAGGCGACGCCGCAGGGGGTCCAGCTGGGTACACAGAAGTTCCCGTTGGCGAATCAGGAAGACCAATCCGCGTCCGATGGTCGCGTGCAGGTGCTGTTCCGGCCGGAAGATGTCGCCCTGGCGCCGGAGGCGGAGGCACTGGGAAGCCCGGCTCTGTCCCAGGGACGGGTGATTGAGACCGGATTCATCGGCACGGCCCAGCGTCTGCGCCTGGAAACCCAGCCCTTGCCCAATGTACGTCCGATTTCGCCAGCTCCGGCATATGGCAACCGCAATATCCTCATCGACGTGACCCGCCCGCCTGACCAGGCGCGCCAGTTCCCGCTCGAAAAAGGTGATTCCGTGTGGATCGGCCTGCGTAGCGTGCACGCGCTTTCACACCCCGGGTTGAGTTTCCTGCTGGTGACGGACGGTTCGCCGCGCAGCCGCGCCGGGGTAGCCCTCGCCGGCCAGATCGCCCGCCACGCCCATGCCCGCATGACGGTGCTGGCATGTGAGCGCAAGCCGCACGCGCTGGATGCCTACCTGGAAGAAGCACGCAAGGAACTGGGCAGCGGCCTCACGGCACTGGAAGTTCACCGCAGCCAGAAACCCATCGAGGAGGCGGTGCGGGTGGAGATTGAAAGCCGCCCGCTGGACCTGATCATCCTCGCCGTGAAGCGTCGCGGTGACATGGACCTGGCCGAGGAACTTCTCAACCTGGGTGAGCATCATCTTCTCTTCGTGCCGGCCGAACAGCCATTGCCCCGCCACGCGCTCATCTGTTTGAAAGCGGGCGAACCGGGCAAGGATGATGTGCTGTTTGCCGGCCGCCTGCTGCGCCACCTGGGCGCCGAAGCCACGCTGTTGTGTGTGCTGTCTGAAACCGAGAACCCGGAGCTGGACGAACAGCAGGCGAACCGCTTTCTGGAGGGCGGGCGCGAGTCGCTCTCCTTGCTGGGAGTCAATTCCGATACACAGCTGAGCGAGGGGCCGGCGCTCGATACGTTGCTGACGGGAATCCGCAATCCGGAAGTAGACCTGGTAGTCATGGGCGCGCCCTTGCCGCGCCCGGGTCGTCCCGCCACACTTGAGGGAGTTGTGGGCCAATTGCTGCAGAAGACGCAGGACAAGGCCTTCCTGATCGTCCGTTCTCACTACCTGCAAAAGCCCTACTCCAGGCAGTAGTTTGGTTTTGCGCGGAGCCCCATTCCATGGAACTCGAAACCCAACGCACACCACACTACTTGAAGGATAAAAGGAGCATAACCATATGAAACTCACAACCAGGAACACTCACCGTGCAGGGCGTTTTTTTATCCTGCTGGCGCTGGCCTCGCTCGTCCTTGCGGCGTGCGGCGGCCAGGCCCCCGAGGATGCCTCCAGCCCGGCGGGGGACACCGTGACGCTGACACTGGCGGCCTACACAACGCCGCGCGAGGCGTACCGGGTGCTCATCCCGATTTTTCAGGAACAGTGGCTGGCGCAGACCGGCCAGACCGTGATTTTCGAAGAGTCGTATCTCGGCTCCGGCGCGCAGTCGCGCGCTGTGGTGGAAGGCTTTGAAGCCGACATCGTGGCTCTCTCTCTGGAGGCGGACGTCACCCGCATTGTGGATGCCGGGCTGATCACCCATGACTGGCACAGCGCCCCCTACAGTGGCATCGTCTCGACTTCCGTGGTGGTATTTGCGGTGCGCGAAGGCAATCCGCTGGGGATTGAAGGTTGGGCGGACCTGGCCCAGCCCGGAATTGAAATCCTCACCCCGAATGCCAAGACCAGCGGCGGCGCAATGTGGAATATCCTCTCGCTGTATGGCGCGGCGTTGCGCGGCCATGTGGAAGGCGTGCCCGCCGATGACCCGGAAGCCGCGCACCAGTTCCTGCTGGCTGTGCTGCGCAATGTTCTGGTAATGGACAAGGGCGCCCGCGAGAGCATTACCAATTTTGAACAGGGTGTGGGCGATGTGGCCATCACGTATGAGAATGAAGCGCTGGTCGGCCAGCAGGCCGGCCAGACCTATGAGATGGTCATCCCCACCTCCAGCATCCTCATCGAGAATCCCGTTGCAATTGTGGATGTCTACGCCGACGAGCATGGCGTGCGCGAAGTGGCCGAGGCGTTTCTGGCCTTCCTGTTCACGCCGGAAGCCCAGGCGGTGTTCGCCCAGTATGGCTTGCGCTCCGTTGACCCCGGCGTGGCAGAGCAAACCGCGGCGCAATACCCGGCTCTCGAAGATATCTTCACCATCGAGTTCTTCGGCGGTTGGCCTGCTGCCACGGCAGACTTCTTTGGCGAGACGGGGATTTACACGACCACCGTCCTTGAAGTTCCGAGCCTGCCATGAGCCACTCCGGCGCTGAACACCGCGCCGCCACCCCTGCGTGGTCCGTCTGGGCCATGCAGGGGGTGGCTTTTGCCTTTCTCGGCGTGATGGTGGTGATTCCCCTGCTGGTCATCCTTCAGGATGGCCTGCGCGAAGGCCTGATGGAATTCTGGCGCCAACTGAACTTGCCGGCGGCGCGCCATGCCCTGCAACTCACGCTATGGACCTCCGCGCTGGTCGCGGTGATTAATGCCGTGATGGGCCTGCTAATCGCTTATGTGCTGGTGCGTTACCAGTTCACCGGGAAGACCCTGCTCAATGCCATGGTGGACCTGCCCCTGGCTATCCCGACCCTGGTGACGGGCGTGATGCTGGTGGTGCTGTATGGGCCGCAACAACCGCTGGGCGCATGGCTGATTGAACGTTTTGGATTGAAAGTGATTTTTGCGCCTCCCGGAATTGTGATTGCCCTGCTCTTTGTCACCCTGCCGTTTGTGGTGCGCGCCGTGCAGCCGGTGCTCAAGGAACTGGACGTGGTTCAGGAAAATGCCGCGGCCACCCTTGGGGCACGGCGCTGGACGATCTTCCGGCGCGTGGTGTTACCCGCCTTGCGCCTGCCGGCATTGAGCGGCGCACTGCTCAGTTTTTCAAGAGCCGTGGGGGAATTTGGGGCGATCGTGATTGTGGCAGGCAACATCCCCATGTTTTCGCAGACCGCGGCGGTGTACGTCTTTGGCGAAGTTGAGTCGGAGAACCGGCTGGGTGCCAGCGTTGTTTCTCTGGCGCTGGTCGCGATTTCCTTTGGGCTGATGAACCTCATCGAGTGGGTGTCGCGCCGGGCAGGAAAGGGCCGCGTATGAACAACAGGAAACTGGATGGGGTACGGCTGGTCTTGCTGACTTTGGTCTGGCTCTATGTCGGTGTGTTGATCCTCGCGCCGATTGCCGGGCTGGTGTCAGGTATGTTTCGCGATGGGGTGGGCGCCGTACTTGAGGTATTGTCGCGGCCGGAGGTTCAATCGGCGTTCGGTCTTTCCCTGAAAATCGGGTTGTTTGTGACCGCTGTGCACACTGTTTTAGGAACCCTTGTGGCATGGGTGCTGGTGCGCCATCGCTTCCCCGGGCAGGGCTGGTTGAATGCGCTCATCGATGCGCCTTTTGCTGTCTCGCCGGTGGTTGTGGGCTATATGCTCCTCCTCATGTTCGGGCGCAATGGTTTCCTGGCTCCGATCCTGGAAATCTTTGGCTGGCGGGTGGCCTTTGCCGTTCCCGGTATGGTGCTGGCAACGATGTTCGTCACTCTGCCGTTTATGATTCGCGAGTTGATTCCGGTGATCCAGAATCTGGACCGTACGCAGGAACAGGCGGCCTCCACATTGGGCGCAACCGGCTGGCAGACGTTCTGGCGGGTAACCTTTCCGGCAATCCGGTGGGGCATCATATATGGCATTACGCTGACATTTGCGCGCGCTCTCGGGGAGTTCGGGGCGATTCTCGTGGTGGGTGGCGGGGTGCAGGGCCGCACGGAAACCGCGACTCTGTTCATCTATCGTTCGCTGGATGAACGTCAGTACGTGGCCGCCTACAGCGTGGCGGTGGTGCTCGGGTTATTTTCCATGTTGCTGGTGATGGGGGCGGACTTGTTGAAGCGGAAGCAGCGGAGTTAAGCGGCTATCTGGCATTAGCCCTGTTTGCATTGCGACCACTTTCGGGGTTAACTAACAGGAAATTCTTCTTTGGGCAAATCCCGGAAGGACGAGAGTTTCTGACCTCTCAAGGTTTGGGTGGATAAGCATCTTTTCCTGGGGTAATATCTATAGAGTCATCATCCGATTGTATAAATTGGATACGAGGAGTGCGAAATGGAAGGCAACCAGCAGTTCCTGTTTTTTATTGTGGTTGGGTTCGTGGCCCAGATTATCGACGGCAGTCTGGGCATGGCGTATGGTGTGAGCGCCAGTTCCTTCCTGCTCACTTTTGGCATCCCTCCGGCGGTTGCCAGCGCCAGCGTGCACGCTGCCGAAACCTTTACCACCTTCGTTTCTGGCCTTTCGCACTGGCGGTTGGGCAACGTGAACTGGGCGCTGGTCAAACGCCTGGCCATCCCCGGCGTGCTGGGCGGCGTTTCCGGCGCATATCTCCTCACCAACATCAATGGCGATATCCTCAAGCCGTGGATCTCCGCCTACCTGCTGTTGATGGGCCTCCGCATTCTGTTCAAGGCGTTCCGCAATCTGCCGGTGGAGGCGAGCCTGCGCGCTCATCCCTCCGTGCTCGGTCTGTTCGGCGGGTTCCTGGATGCGGTGGGCGGCGGCGGCTGGGGACCGGTGGTGACCACCACGCTGCTCGCCGACGGCCATGAGCCGCGCATGACCATCGGCTCAGTGAACCTCACCGAATTCTTCGTCACCTTCAGCCAGTCCATCACCTTCATCCTTACCATCGGCCTCACCTTGTGGCCGGTCATCACCGGGCTGGTGCTGGGCGGGGTGGTCGCCGCGCCGCTGGGCGCGCTGGCGGCGCGCAAGATTCCGGCGCGCGCCATGCTCATCCTGGTCGGCCTCACCATCATCATCTTAAGCGTTCGCACCATCGTGCTGTCGCTGAATTAAAAACCTCCCGCAGGCGGCGGCCTGGGGAGGTATGGGTTACGCAGCGCGTAGCCGGAATTTCAACTCCAGCGGCTTTGGGCTCCGGTGGGTTCCACCGCATCGGTTTCAGGGTTATAGCGAAACAGGGGCTGCAGAATGTAGCGATCATTTTCCAAGCCGCGTAGTTCACTGATGACCATAATGCGACGGCTGCCGTTTTCCAGGCGTGCTTGATGTGTGATCAGGTGGATGGCGTCGGCGACTGCAACGCGAATTTCGAACAGGCCGATGCCGAGTTCAGCCATCAGGCACATGGTTTCCAGGCGCGCCAGTGCGTTTTCCGGGCCGTTGGCGTGGAGGCTGGCGAGCGAGCCATCGTGGCCGGTTGCCATCAACTGCAGAGCGTGAATGGCTTCCTTGCCGTGCAATTCGCCGAACACCAGCCGGTCGGGTCGCATGCGCGCCGCGCAGATCACCAAGTCCGCAAAACTGAGGTCGGGCGAGCTATCGGCGGCGAGCCGCAGAGCGCGCGGGTGTTCGATTCGGAGTTCGACGTGCTCTTCCAGGATGATCAATCGCTCGTCGGGCGGGAAGTTCTCGGCCAGAGTGTTGACCACAGTGGTTTTCCCGCTGCCGGTGCTGCCCGATACCAGGATGTTGGCGCGTTTATTGATCGCACTCTTGAAGAAAGCCACCGCGGCGGGGGACAGCGCGCCCACTTCGACGAGGTCCTCGAAGGTCATACGCCGTTTGATTAACTTGCGGATGACCAAATGGGGCCCATCCACCGCTGATGGGGGGATGATGGCTAGCATGTGGCTGTTATCCGGTAGGCGAACGGTGGCGGCGGTCTTGGCGGGGCTGAGCGCTTCGCCAACCAGTGCCAGTAGTGCATCCATCGTGTGCAGCAATTCATCGGTTGTTGCGAAGCGCACGCCCGCGTCCTCGATCTTCCCGGCCCGTTCGATGAACACCTTATCGGGCGCATCGACCATAATCTCGGAAACGCCGGGGTCAGCCTGCAGGGCTGCCAGCGGCCCGAGTGCTTCCATCAGGCGTGCATCTGCCTGTGGGGTGGGAGGTTTACTCTTGCGTACCATATTTGGGCTCCTTTTCGCGGGTCATTGTGTCACCAGCATAGCCCATGCGGTTCGTCCTGAACATCCGTGGAATCCACAGGTCAGGCGGGCGGGTCAATCCAGCCGTGGCCGAGGGCCAGGGCCACAGCCGCGGTGCGCGATTCAGTTGTGGTTTTGTTGAAGATGGAGCCCATGTGGAACTCCACGGTGCGTTCGCTGATGCCCAGCCGGTAGGCGATTTCCTTATTGGTCAGGCCGCCGGCCGCCAATTGCAGCACTTCGAGTTCACGCGGGCTGAAGGGATGCGACGTCGGCTCGGCCTGCGGTTCGGCGGCCAGCCCGGCGGCCTCGTTGCGCGCCTGTTCGGCCAGACGGCGCAGGGAATCGATTGCCAGACGCGCCGAATAGTTGTCCGGGGGCAGGGCGCGTTCATAGGCGCGCGCCTGTTCCAGAAGGTTGTCCAGTGATGCGAGGACCCCCGAAAGCGGGGCGCTATCCGCGAGCGAGCCGGCCTGCGGCGGGGGAACGCGAAACACCGCACTGAACAGGTCGGCGGCCAGCTGGCCAGCGCGGAAATAGCGTTGCTCGATGGACTTGACCAGCGCCTTATCCAGCACAGCCTGAATCAGCGGGTCCAGATTCTCGATGGGCGGCGCATCTTCGGAGGCGTGCTTGTAGATCAGGGAAAAGATGTTTTCCGTCGTACCGTGGTACGGCGTTTTCCCGGCTAGCATTTCATAGAGCACCACGGCCAGCGAGTAGATGTCCGAGCGACGGTCTGCCGGCAGGCCACGCGCCTGCTCGGGGCTGATATAGGCAGGCGTCCCGGTCACTGCGCCGCTGGCGCTCATTTTGTTCTGGTCGATCAACCGCGCCAGTCCGAAATCGGTAAGCACGGCATCGGCGTCCAGTGGCAGCGCATCGCCCGGGGCGAGCGCGCCGGAGTCTCGGCGCAGGATGATGTTAGCGGGTTTGATATCGCGGTGCACTAACCCACGGTCGTGGGCGTAATCCAGTGCCGCGGCCAGTGAGGCGATTAACCTGACTGTGGTCTCCGGCGGCAGGCGCAGCCCGCGGTTGTGAACACACTCTAGGTGCACATCCAGCGGGACCCCGCTGAGGAGTTCCATCACCATGTACGGCTGGCCGTCCAGCAGGTCGAAGTCGTAGACCTGGACGATGTTGGGATGGCGCAGGGCGGCCACCGCCTGGGCTTCCTTGCGGAAGCGCTCCAAGGCCTGAGAATCTTCCCCCAGGAAACCCTGCATAACCTTGACCGCCACTGGGCGCTCCAGGGTCGTATGTTGGCCGAGGTACACCTGCGCCATGGCACCCTTCCCAAGCAATTCGCGAATTTCGACCCGCGAAACGGTTTTGCCCAGCCAATCCATCTATCAAATGTACTAGAAAGGGTACCGAAGGGCAAGCAGGAAACTTGCACTTGCGGCCGAGCGCGAGTTCGCTTGCCATTTCAGAACAAACGTGCTATCTTTGGCGTATCCCGCACGAGGAGAATCGCCATGCCCATTTCAAAAGAGTTGCGCCAGTCCGTGATGGACTTTGCCGTCAACACTCAGGCCCTCCCGGATGATCGGCTCGCTGCCCGCTGGGACTGGCGCGGCTACGAAGAAGGCATCCGCTTCATCCACTTTCGCTTCCTGGAAGAACTGAACTGGCTGGCCGCGTCGCTGGGAGCCGAGCTGCACCAAACCCCCGCCCAACGCCTGATGACCCAGCACCACGCCGCCTGGTGGGACCTGCGCGCCGTCCTCCTCGGCGTCGGCGATGACCTGCTGGACAAAGAACCTTTCGCCGGCGAGTGGACCCTGCGCCAGACCTTGAACCATCTGGTCGAAGTCGAATGGTCGCACATGAAGGTGAGCGAGTTCGCCATCCTGCGCGCCCGCGCCGGCGAAACCGAACGCGCCGGCGTGCCGGACGACGAATGGGACCCGCACTTTGTGGAACGCGGCGGCTTTGGCAAAAGCGTCTTCGAAGGCTCGCTAGGGTCCATCCTCGCCTTCCATGACCGCACGCACCACAAAGTGCTGGCCGCTTTCAGCGATGTCCAGGCGGACGAAATGTTTCTCAAGGCCGTGTTCTGGGAGCCAGAAGATTTCGAAATCGCCTTTCGGCTGGGGCGGTTTGCTTCGCACATGGCCCAACACACGATTCAGATTGAAAAGAACCTCGCCACGCTTGGCCACCGATTCACCGAGGCGCGCCTATTGCACCGCCGCATCTTCGCTGCGCTGGCCGGGGCCGAAAGCGTGTGCTTTGCGCTGGACGATGAACCCAAAGAGTATTCTGAAACCGCCGACTACTTCCGGCGGCTGGCGGGCGAGGCGGAAGCCGCGCTGGCGGCGAAATGAACCTGCTTGACCGCCTGCTGGGCCACGACCACGCCGCCACGCGCGAACTGCTGGCCCTGTGCCTGCCCCTTACCGACGAGCAGTTCGACCGCGAATTCGATGCCGGCTGGCGCACCCTGCGCCGCACCTTCGTTCACGTCATCGGTAACATCGAAACCTGGACTGACCTGATGCTCGAACGCCCCCTTCGCTGGATAGAAGGCCGCGATTCGGCGGCGGAATTAATCGAACGGCTGGATAGCGCTTATGCCGAGTTCGCCGCGCTGGCGCGCCGCGTGGACTCCGAGGACCGCTGGGATGCCCTGTGGACCGACGTGCTGGATGACCCGCCGGCGCAGAAGTCCTTTGGCGGCGCCATCGGTCACGTCATCACCCACAGCATGCACCACCGCGCCGAAGCCCAGCACATGCTCCATCGGCTGGGGCTGCCGGACGTCCCCGAAGGCGACCTGATGGGCTGGGACCAGGCCCGGCGGCTTGGAAGGGCGGAATGAAACTCCAATGGCGCTGGGTTGGGCAAGGCGTCGCCGTGCCCTGCTATTAAGAATCCGCCTTGACCGAAGTGGTTTCTCCCATTAAAATACCCCGTTTGCACTTGGCGGTCTAAACACCACCCGCAAACCCACATAACCCGGAACCTGCAGAAAGAACGCAGCCCGGCATCCTGAGCCCGTGGCAAAGACCACGCCCGCAGGGTGCCTGGCTAAACTCTTTTCTGCGAGCCGGCACGGAGAACGAAACGACGTGTTTGAGAACCTCACCCAGCGCTTGAGCAAGGTCTTCACCGACCTGCGCCGCCGCGCCCGCCTTTCCGAGGCGGACGTGGATGCCGCGTTGCGCGAGGTGCGTCTTGCCCTGCTGGAAGCCGATGTCAACTTCGGCGTGGTCAAGGAGTTCATCGAACGCGTGCGTGCCCGCGCCGTGGGGCACGAAGTCTCGCAGGCGCTCAACCCCGCCCAGCAGGTCATCAAAATCGTCAATGAAGAACTGACCGCCACGCTGGGGCAGGCCGCGCCGCTGGCGCTCTCCGGCCCCAAGCCGCGGGTGCTGATGCTGGTGGGCTTGCAGGGCGCGGGCAAGACTACCACCGCCGCCAAACTGGCCAAGAAACTGCGCGGCCAGGGCGAGCGCGTCCTGCTGGTGGCCGCCGACCCCTACCGCCCCGCCGCCGTGCTGCAATTGCAGACCCTCGGCCAGAAACTGGGCGTGGAGGTCTTCCACCAGCCCAACGTGGCCCCGCCCAAACTGGCGCAGGCGGCGCAGGAGAAGGGTTTGCTCGGCGGCTATTCGGTCGTCATCCTGGACACCGCTGGCCGCAGCCAGTTGGATGCTGACCTGATGGGCGAGTTGAAAGCCATCCAGGCCAACGTCTCGCCGGTGGAAACCCTGCTGGTGGTGGACTCGATGATTGGTCAGGAAGCAGTGAATGTCGCCCAGGGTTTCCGCCAGAGCGTGACGCTCACGGGCTTGATCCTTACCAAGCTGGACGGCGATGCCCGCGGCGGCGCGGCGATCAGCATCCGCAGCGTCACCGGCGTGCCGATCAAGTTCGCCGGCGTCAGTGAAGACCTGGACGGCCTGGAAGCCTTCGACCCCGGCCGCATGGCGGGGCGCATCCTTGGCATGGGCGACATGCTGGGTCTGATTGAAAAGGCCGAAGCCAACCTGGACGCCGACAAAGCCGCCCAGAGCGCCGAGAAGTTAATGTCCGGCGACTTCACGCTGGAAGACTTCGCCGACCAGTTGCGCCAGGTGAAACAGATGGGCCCGATTGGCCAACTGCTGGGCATGTTGCCCGGCCAGATGGGCGGGATGGCCGCCCAGGTGGACCCGCAGGACGCCGAGCGCGGCCTGAAACAGACCGAAGCCATCATCAATTCCATGACCCCGACCGAACGGCGCAGGCCCAAGATTCTGGATGCCAGCCGCAAACGCCGCATTGCGCGCGGGTCGGGCACCGATGTGCAGGACGTCAACCGCCTGCTGAAACAGCATATGGAAATGCAGCGGTTGTTTAAGCGTCTCAAAAAGTCGGGCGGGCGCGGCATGCCGCGCATGTTCGGCTAGAGAAATCAAACCAGACAACGATGAAAGACAGGAGAAATACACCATGGTACGTTTGAGACTGCGCCGTGTGGGGCGCAAGAAGCAAGCCGCTTTCCGCATTGTGGCGGCCGACAAAGAATCACCGCGGGACGGCCGCTTCCTGGAGATCCTCGGGTTCTACAACCCGCGCACCCAGCCGGAGACCATCCAGCTTGACGAGGCTCGCATCTACGAGTGGTTGGGCAAGGGCGCCCAGCCGAGCGAATCGGTGGAGCGCATCCTCAAGACCGCTGGCGCGCTGGACCGCTGGGAGCGCTTGAAGAAGGGCGAATCTGTCGAGAAGTTGGTGGAAGAAGCCGCCGCCGCCGAAGCGGCACGCAACACCGGCCGCCAGACCCGCCACGCCTCCCCGGTAGGCCAGCCCAAGAAGCAGGAAGAGCCCAAGGCCGAGGAACCCGTGGCCGAAGCCGCTCCGGTGGTGGAAGAAGCCGCTCCGGTTGTTGAGGAAGTAACGGCTGAAGAAGCTGCCCCGGCCGTGGAAGAACCGAAGGCTGAATAGTAAGAGAATCGGTTATCATAGGCAGACCAAAAAGGACCCCAAAGGTTTTCTAAATCCTTTGAGGTCTAAATCGGGAGCCGCGCATGAAAGAACTGATTGAATACATCGCCACTTCGCTGGTGGACGACCCGACTCAGGTATTCGTCACCTCGCGCCGCCAGGGCAGCACGGTCAACATCCGCTTGGAGGTCAGCAAGGAAGACATGGGGCGGGTGATTGGCCGCAGCGGCAAGGTGGCCGGGGCGATGCGCACCCTGCTGCGCGTGGCCGCCGCCGCCGACCACAAGCGCGCCAACCTCCAGATCGTGGAGCCGGAATGACCTCACGCCGGCGTGAGATGGCCGACCGCCGCCGCAACCAGAACCGCACCCCAGGCCCGCCCCCACCCGGCGGGCCTGAGTTTCTATTGGTCGGGGTCGTGCGCCGCCCGCATGGTGTGAAGGGCGAGGTTCTGCTGTCCGTGGAGACGGACTTCCCGGAACGCCTGCAGCCCGACACAGTACTGTATGTGGGCGAACAGCATGAGCCGCACACGCTCACCAGCCGCCGCGGCCACAACGACGGCCTGCTGGTGCGTTTTGATGACCATGCCCGCCGCGAGGACGTGGACGGCTGGAACAACCTCAACGTCTATGTGCGTACCGATGACCGCCCGCCTCTGCCGGAGGGCCAGTACTACCTGCACCAGTTGCTGGGGTTGAAAGTAGTAACGGAAGACGGCGCGACACTGGGCACAGTGACCGAAGTGCTGGACACCGGCGCGAACAGCGTCTACGTGGTGAATACCCCGGAAGGCAAAGAGATTCTATTGCCCGCCATCCCTGATGTTGTGTTGACCGTGGATGTGCCCGGCGGCATCATGACCGTCCGGTTGATGGATGGGTTGGTCTAGTATCCCGAACCTGAAGTAGGGGCACGGCAAAAGTTGCGAAGCAACTCACGTGCCCCTAAGTTTCTCATTTACTGTTGGGTGATGACCAAGACTCTCACCCTTTCCAATTCCAAGGGACGTTTTATGATGAATTGAATAACTTCCTGATTCTTGACATAGCAGACAAGAATATAGGGTTTCTGAATTTCCCACTTCCGAATCAGGTACTCCGGGTTTTGATTCACGCTGCCAGGCGCGTGACAGAGGGTTGAATCCATAAATTCGTTGAAGTGGCGATTCTCCATCTCGAACGCCACACCGATTACTGTTTCAACGAACCCCAGTCGCCGAACGTCAATCTTGAGCGCACTTGGAGGCAGTTCAAACTGGCCGTCCGATTCTATCTGCTCGATTTCGCTCAATCCCGCTACCATTGGCAGAGTGAAACGGTCGGCAAGTAACGGAAAGTTATCGCCAATCCAACGCGCATCTCCCGCCGTGACGTACAGTCCGATTGCCAGCGTGTAGAACAACAAGGTGAAAAGATCCGAATCGCTTCGCTTCTCCTTGCTTCTAATTACCCATCTGCCATATTTCATCCCCTTATTGTTTCAGGAGAAACTTCTTCCTTCAATTGTAGATTCTATGATTTCGATGATTACGGCGCGTACGGCCGCACAGAGAAATCATCGAAGGCGCTGTATGCCCCCGCCCAGTTGAACGACCCGGCCACCAGCCCGAACTGGCCATCCAGCGCGCTGGGCGCCGCAGCCGCCGCGGTCAACTCCCCGTTAATCCAGAACTGCATCACGCCCTGCACACAATCCAGTCGTAGGCGGTTAACGCCTTCGCCCAGGTTGAGCTTCAGGCTCGGCTGCCAGTCGTCCATACCCACAAAGGTCTCCCCCGCCGGCGTCACCTGGAACAGGCCGTAGTAGCCGCTGTTGGAAACTGCGGCATAGAAGAAATTGTCATTGTCCTGATAGCCGCACACCAGCCCCACCAGCCCGGTCTCGCCCAATCCCGCGGGAGCGGCGAAGCGCGCATCCACTTCCAGCGTGATATCGGCGGTGACCTCCGGGCGCACGCTCCACAACAGCGCGCCGCTCTGGTAGATGAGGAACTGGTATTCGCCTTCGTTGTAAGTGTATTGGCCGAACTCGGTGTTGAGCTGGTCCCAACCACTGTCCGGGTTGTTGAACTCGTCATTAAACGTCAGCCCGCCGGGGGTGATGACCGGAGTCTCGGCCGTGGCAGTCGGCAGGATGGACGGCGCGGGGTTGGGGCCGGGCAATGTGCCGGTGCGGAAGGTGCGGGCGCTGGCCTCGAAGGTCTCCAACGTTGTGCCAAAGACGTCTGCGGGCGCGCTGTAGGTCAGGTGGTAGAACGTATCGCCGACCTTGAAGATGTACAGCAGGGCGCGCCGCGGCGGTGTCGCGCTGGTGAGGCTGCTCTCCACCCGGCCGGTTTCCCAGCCGTTAATCGTGCCGGTGAGCGTGCCCTCCACCTGTTCGCCGGGGGCGGTGTTGGCAATGGCGCGCTGCAAATGGTCGGCCAGCGCCACGCCCGGCAGGGTGAACGCCGCCACATGGATAGTGGTCAGCGCGCCGGGTTGCGGCGCGTTGGCATCATAGGCCCACAGCAGTCCGCCGCCCGCCTGGGCTTCCACCGCCAGGGCATCGCCTTCGTAGGCCACTCCGTAAGCCCGCAGGTATCCGGCCAGTGTGGCGGCTTCCGTGCGCGGGTTGCCGCCCGCCCAGCCGGGGGGCACAAACAGCGAGACGCCCTCGCCATACACCGGAATCCATCCGGCAGGCGCGTCCACCGGCGGTGGGGCGGCGGTGGCGGTGGGGCCGGACTTGGAATCAAGGCCGGGCAGGGCGGGAGTCTGGCAGGCCAGCGCGGCCAGCAGCAGGGCGGCTAGGGAGAGGGCGAAAGGGTATCGTTTCATTACGCTGATTCTATCAAAGGCGCGGAAACGAAATGTACTTATACTGGATGAAAAGCAACGAGGAGATTTGCTTGTCCCGTTTCCAAGCTCATTTTGCCCTGACCCTGATTGTGATGCTGGCAGCCTGCTCCGGTGCAGGCTCTTCGTCCTCCGACCCCGAGCCCATCGCCTACTTCAACGTTGCCGTCATCGTGGATACCACCTCCGACTCGGTGACCCGCGAACAGGCCGAAGCCGTGCTGGCCCTGGCAGACGCCAGCCTCTATGACCTGACCGCCTACAGCCTGCGGATGGTGGACTTCGTGGAAGATGACAGCAACGGGTCGGTTGAAGATGTTGTGAACGCCTACATGGCTGCGCACCCGGGTGACCTGCCCAACGGCATCCTCGTCTTTTCGGTTGGCGATGACGACGGCGCCAAAATCAACCGGGGCTATGCCCAGCAGATTCCCGCGCCGGACGATTTCCGCAACCCTTTTGTTTCGCCGTACCTGGACGGCAGTTACATGTATGTGGCCGTGCTTTACTTCAACTATCATTATGCCGCCTGTGGCTACGGCGGGGCGGACGACATCCAAAGCCCGGTGTCCGTGGGGGATGAATGCCGCGGCGAGGAAGGCACGCCCTGCGTGGAATGGGAGGGTATGCAGATTTGCGATTTTGTTCTTCCAATCTTGGAAGAACGCACGCCGGTGGACATGGCCGCTCAGGTGGTCGTGCATGAGTTCATGCATCCCTTCGGCAGTGAAGGCGGCGGCGACCACTTTGGCACTGAACCCTGCAACGCGGTGATGGGTTTGCCCGAAGGTACCTTCAACAACGGCGAGTCCGACCACTACAATGGCATGTGCCCCAACGTATATGAGACGTTTGCGGCTTCGTACCAGCCCTGACTATTTTCTTGTGTTCCGCTACTCGTACTTCAATGCCTGAATCGGCACCAGGGTGGCGGCGCGCAGCGCCGGGTACAGGCCGGACACCAGCCCGATGAGCGTGGCAAAAATGATGACGAATGGCGGCAGCCACGCCGGGGTATACACTGCCACGCTGGGCGGCGGCCCGCCCTGGGTGGCTGACTGCCCCGCCAGGTACGCCAGCGCCAGCACGTTGATGATTTGCCCGGCCACCCAGCCAAAGGCCACGCCCCCCAGCCCGCCCAGCAGGCCAATTCCGGCGGCCTCGCCGAGGAAGATGCTCATCACATCCCGGTTGGTCGCGCCAATAGCTTTCATCAGCCCGATTTCGCGTGTGCGTTCCAGAATCGCCATCGTCATTGTGTTGGCGATGCCGATGGCCGCCACCAGGAGGGCGATGGCCCCGACCCCGCCGAAGATGATTTGCAGGATGATGTAAAACGAGTTGATGCCCTCCACGAACGATTGCGGCGTGTAGGCCTGGTAGCCCATCTCCACGATGAGGTTGGTCACGTCAATCGTCTGGCGGGCGTCTTCCACCTTTACCACCGCCTGGTTGTAGCCGTCCTTGTCGCGGTTGATGCGCCGCCCCATGCTCCATTCATTCCAGGCGGTCAACTCATCCAGCGTGATGAACATGGACCAATCCGCCTCGCCGCGCGATTCGGCCAGCACGCCCGCCACCCGCACCTGAATTGTCTTGCGGGTCTCGGTGCCGTCCTGTGCCCAGCGAATCAACACAATCCGCAGGGTCTTATCCATCAATTCTGGCGGTTCGGTGGCTTCCTGCCCGGGGCGCGGCTGCGGGTTGTAGAACTGCGAGGCTACCTGGCTGCCCACGATGACCGTGCCTTTGGCCAGTTCCGTGGTGCCTTGTGCGGCGGTCACGCCCATCGTGCTTAAGTCTTCCGCGCCAAGCCCGATGATGCTGCTGTAGCCTTCCAGCCAGATCGGAAGAGCAC
>SCUK01000013.1 GCA_004297445.1 Anaerolineae bacterium
CATCAAAGTCAGGACTCGCATGCAAGGCTCACCTGATAATACGATTTTACTCGAGATGGCAGGCGGCATTTCCTCCCCGCTGCAAGCAGTCGGGGTTTCCATGCCGTATTTCTTATGAAGTTACCAAACGCTAACCCAGTTTTTGCACCGCTTCTTCCACGCTCAATTCGCCGGCCTGCACTTTCGTCAGGATGTCCATGCGGTCCGCACGCTCGGCCGGGGCGGCGCGCTCGAACTGCACTTCGCGGGCGTCGGCATCGCAGTCAGTCACGATAACCAGATTGCCGGAAGTGCTTTTCATCGTCACCAACGGCCCGCCGCCGTTCAGGTCAACATCCCAATAGCGGCGGTCGTGCACGCCGCGCGTACCGGGCAGGCTGGTCTTCAGCCGCCCGCTCACCGTGCGGCCGGTCACGTGCAGGCCCTGGCCATCCGGCACTTCCAGCCGCACCTTGCCGGAAACGGTGGAGAACTGATATGGCCCGGCGTACAAGGGCGTTTCAATCGTCACCGAGCCGCTCACGGAGGCCGCGGTCAGCGTCGGCATCTCGGAGGTGAGCACCTCAACGGAGCCGGATACGCTGTTCAGGTCGGCCGGGCCGTGCAGATTGCGGGCTTTCAGGCTGCCGCTCACGGTCTTGGCGCTGGTGTCGCCGTGGATGTCATCCAGCGTCACCGCTCCGCTGACGTTGGCGAGTTTGTGCCGGCCTTCCACGCCGCGCACGTGAAGCGCACCACTCACGTTTTTGGCGCGCACGCTGGTCTGGCGCGGCACCTTGACGGTGTATTCCACACGGGCGGGCTGGTCAATGCCCCAGAAGACGTTTTCGTACTCGGTCACGGCTTCGACCATGCCGTCGCTGGCCTGTTCCACCCGCATGGTGGTGCGGTCGGCGCGGCCGCTGCTTTCGTCCATCTCCGCGGTTACCTGGATGGTGTCGCCGTCCCAGGCTTCGATGCGGATGGCGCCGCGGATGTTGATCACCCGCACTTTGGCTGGCAGTTGGACCTGAAAGGTTTCCTCAATGCGCATCTTGCTCATCCTCCGCTCGCTATTCAATGAATATCTCGATGTGTTCGCCGTCGTCTTCGTCGTTCACATCCACGATTTTTCCGGTCAGACCGTTGCGAATCGCTTCGCTGACCTGTTCCATGTCAAAGCCTTCGATATCCGGCACGAAGTTGGAGGCGATGTTCAGCCCAGCATCCACCAGGCTCATCGGCAGATTGACGGACACCTTGGTCTTGCCGGAGAAGTTGTCCGTCACCCGTACCCGCATGTAGCGGGCATTGCCGGCGCGGGCCATGGCGGCGCCGCCCTTGCCTTTCTGGGTTTCGGTCAGCGCCGCCAGCAGTTTGGCGCCGTCTTCGGCGGAGATCTTGCCGTCCTGCACCATTTGCAGGATCTTCATGCGTTCTTCACTGGTTGCCATCATGATCGTTACTCCTTTGTTTCGAAATATTCCTTTAATCAATCAACCGATATACACTTCGACATGCGTGCCATCTTCATCATCGACATTCACATAGAACGGCTCGCCACTGCGGGCGGTAGCGCCCAGGGCGTTAATGACTTCATCCACGCCGGTTTCGGGCATATTGGGAATCAGGTGCCCGAAGTTCTTGATGCCCCAGGAAGCCAGCCCCAGGGGCAGGGGCATACTGACGGCCACGCGGGTGGCAGACTTGCCTTCGCCGCCGGGTTCATTGACCCGCACGTGCAGCCAGGTGCCGCTGCGGCCACTCCAGGAGAGGAGCAGGAGGATGAGGCCGAGGGTGAGCGGCAGCCAGGCGCAGAAGAACCAGAAGTTCAAACCGCCGGCGCTCTCAAACGAGCTGTACATCCAGTAGGCGCTGAGCACCACGATGCCCAACCCGACGTACAGCGGGGTCTGCCACCAGCGCTGCCAGCGGTCCAGTTCTTCCTCGCTGATGGGCGGTTTGCTGCCCTTGGCGGGCTGGATGATCTCAATGTGTTCGCCAGACTGTGCCGGTTCGGCGCCGCCGCCCATCTGGGCAATCGCTTCGCCCGGGGTCAGTTCGCCGCGTTCGATGCGTTCCAGCAAGGCCATCGGCGAGTCCGGTGCGGCTGCGGCCGCCGGCTGGCCCAGCCCCTGCATGCGGCGGATGCCTTCTTCGGTCGTCAGCTCGCCGCGCTCGATCATCTGCAGGATTTTGAGTCGTTCCGATTCACTCATCGCTATCTGGTCCTCTCAGGGTGGTTACGGCTTGCGCGGTTCGCGCGGCGGGCGTGGTTCACGCGGCTCGCGCGGTTCGGGTGGCTCCGGCGGCTCGGGGGGTTCAGGGGGAGACATCGATGGCATGGGCGGCATCGGCGGCATGGGGGGCATCGGCGGCAGCGGTGGAATGGGGGGAAGTCCGCCACCGCTGGCCTTGCCTTCCAGCGCGCCCAACAGCATGTCCGCGCCGGCCACATCAATCTTGCCTTCTTCCAGCATCTTGAGAATGAGCATGCGCTCGTCATCGCTCACCGGTTCCACCGGCTTGCCGCGGCCCCGGCCGCGCAGGGCGCGGTAGTCTTCAATCTTCACCCGGCGGGCGGCGCGGTAGGCTTCACGGCGGGCTTCGGCCAGTTTGCGGTCCACATCGCGCTGTTTGCTCTTCAATTTGCGCTCAATTTCACGGCGCTTGGTGGTGCCGAGCCCTTCCAGGTTTTCCATCATCGAACTGAGTTGTTCGTTGAGCGATTCCATCTGCGATTCGATTTGTTCGGTCACCTGGGTGGTGATTTCTTCCGCCAGGGTGGAAAAGTCTTCTTCAAATTCAAACGAGAAGTCTTCGTCGTCAAATTCGTTCACGTTGCCGGGGGCAGTGAAATCCAGCCGGCCCCGGGCGGTGAGGTCCAGCGTGCTTTCGCCGTCGCCCAGGGTGAGCTCATAGTTTTCCTCTTCGAGCGTGAGGTTGATTTCCGGCGAGGCAATGCGGATGGTCCGGCTGGCGGAATGCAAGCTCACTTTGGCGTTTGAATCACCTGCCAGGCGGCAGGACAGGTTGCCGCGGGCGTTGACCCGGTAGTCCATGCCGGGCTCGGTATCCAGGTTGAGGGTGGCGTTGCCGCGCACCTCTACTGTGAGGCCTTTTTCCGCGGCGCCCTTGTAGGCAAAGTTGCCGGTCACATCCGGCAGGTTGACCTTGCCTTCCACATCGCGCACCAGGGCGTTGCCGTGCACGGTGGCGCAGTCCAGGCCGCCTTCCAATTGCTTGATGACCAGGTTGCCATAGACCTCATGGGCGTGGATGCCTCCGGCGTTCTTGGCGAGCAACTGCCCGCGAACGACCTTTACTTCCACGTCGCCTTCCATGTTCTTGACCAGCATTTCGCCGTCCACCTGTTCCACGGTGACCCGGCTGCCGGAGGGCAGGCGCACCACCATGCCGCTGTCGGCGCTGATGGTCACGCGGTCATCCTTGCCCTGAAATTGTACGGCGTCTTCCACGGCGGCATCGATGCGAATTTCCGAGCGGTCCCAGCCGCGCAGGTGCAGGTTGCCGTGCGCCCGGTCAATGACCACGTCCGGATTTTCGCTGGTTTCGTAAACGATCTGGTCGATCATGGCGTCACTCGCTTTCTTTCAGAAGCCGCATGGCTTCTTCATAATCAATTTTGCCGTTTTCCAAATCGGTGAGGATTTTGCGGCGGTCTTCTTCGCTCAGCCCGCTGGCTTCCTCGCCGCCGGGTTCGTAGCCCAGGGCGCGGATGATTTCATGCAGGCGGTTGCGGATGGTGGGGTAGGACAGGCTCAATTCCGCTTCCATGCGGGTGATCTTGCCTTCGTTGCGCACGAACAATTCCACGAATTCCAGTTGCTGGGGGGATAACTGGCTGAACGGCCCGGCGGAAAACCGGCCCTGAATCTGGGTGTCGCATTCGCGGCAGGTGAGGGTAGTGACGGCCAGTTCGCCGTGGCATACTGGGCACTCGCCAAGCAGGGGGTACATGGTCAGTATTCTCCTTCGGCGGCGCCGCTGACCTGAAAGGTCTGCGAGATGCGCCGGCGCTGGGTGAGGCTGTGCAGCAGGCGGGTGAGCCAGGCGGGGACGGCGAGGGCTGCTTCCGGGCGGCTGAAGTGCCGGAAGCGCAGCAGGGCGTTGAGCAGGCTGTTTCCAATCATTTTGAACTCCGACTGAAGATTCCGTAGTTCCTGTTTACCAATCTGCCAGAATTATAGCATTTTGATTACTATTGTCAAGCGAATCTTAAGATTTTCTAAACTGTTTCTTGAATTTTTCAAGGAATCTTTCAATTTTGACGGGATTCAGGGCGGATTCTGGCCCGCGGGAGTGATTTTGGTGTGTTTGCGGTCAAGAATAAGGGGATGTGCTGGGGTGCTGAGATGCAGAGAGGCGGGGCTTTGCGTTCGCAAGTTTGCGGCAGGCACCCTCTCCCCCAGCCCCTCTCCCATAAATGGGAGAGGGGTGACGTGCGTATGGAGTTGATGGATTGACACGCCCACGAGGGGCTAGACTACACGAGCGAATGTGAGCAAAATCATGCAACTGAAAACTGCACAACCATAAACACGAGAAGAGCCAATAGAAACAGTAACGTATGTCTGAAAATCTGCGACTTGTCTAGAAGATACGGCTGACTCCTCAACATGTCTAGCTGGTACCTACTCGGCAGGTGGCTAGAGACGACCATGGCTAGGCCAAGACTAACTATGGAAGGGATTGTCAACAGAATGAGGGAGTCTTTGAAGTAATATTCTGCCGCTGCAAGAAGGAAATAACAAATCACGGAGGCGGCACACGCGATTTTCCCCAGCGGGATTCTTGTATCTTGATTTTCCATGAGCGTTGAAACAAAGCCCATGCTAAACGCTATCAAGAATCCAGAAGAAAGGCCAGCACTCGGAAAGTAGTTCCCCAGAAACACCAGAACTGTATCTGTCCAAATTCCCAGCGACAATAGATACAAGTGGAGGGGCAGTAATCCTTTTGACTCTATATCATTGCGCGCAAAGATTCTGTTTACTGCCACAACATTGGAGCGCCCCTCCCGATTCGAAGAGACGGCTGCCTTAAAAAATTCCATCGCTCGTTTAGAATCATCTGAATTATCAACAAATCGCAATTCTACAAATGTTCCGCTGAAAGTACGAACTCGAATTGTTTCTAGCCGAAGATTTGGGTATGTTTCTTGAACCAACTCGATCTCTGAAATCTCGGAGGGATCTATGTTTTTCGACTCATCCCTTCTCCAAAGAAATGAACGAGCGAAAACCATCACATCTTCTTTGGTGGAAACTTTGAACGTGGCGGACACAGGCACTGTTGTAATCGCAACTATCCCAACAAGTCCAGAGATTACACCAATCAAGATGTTTTGCGAGTTTGAGTTTATTACCCCTGATATGAAAAACAACATCCCAATAGCCAAAGGGAAATACAAATTCACATTAGTTGGAGTGGCTGTTAATCGTGTCTTCTCGACAACTAATTGCTTGGCGGAATACTCTAGTATCTTTGCTGGGGAAATTTTTAGTTTTTTCAATTTACCCTCTCAGCAGGCCCGTTACTTACCACACAAGACGAGTTAGAAGCCTTATTTTAGCGTAGAGGCGGGATTTCCAACTTCAATTAGAACCATATCCGTTTAGTGAATGAGCTTTCTGTGTCTGGCACAACCCTTGCATGATCGGGGATAGACCCGTTGAAGAGCGCCCCAGGTGAAAACCGCCATGAGTGAAAACACAATCCCCCATAACCGGCTGGCTTTGCAGTACTTCCCGGATGCCGAGCACTATCGCGAGCAGGATTTCCAGACCTGGCTGCCGGTGTTGCGGGCGCTGGGCGCGGGCTGGCTGGTGTTGCAGGCCCCGGCCAGCCGGGCAATCCCGGAGCCGTTCGTGCGCGGGCTGGTAAAGGCGGGCATCCAGCCGGTGCTGCAATTCGGCCTGTCGCCGGTGCGGCCGCCGGCAGCGGGGGAGTTAACCGCACTGCTGAACGCTTACCGGACGTGGGGGGTGCACTACGTGGCGCTGTTCGACCGGCCCAACCTGCGCGAAACGTGGGACGGAGTCTCATGGGCACGGCAGGACCTGGTGGCGAATTTCCTCACGCTGTACATCCCGCTGGCCGAAGCGGTGCAGGAAGCCGGCCTGACGAACGTATTGCCGCCGCTGGAGCCGGGCGGCGATTACTGGGACACGGCCTTCCTGCGGGCGGCGTTGAACGGGCTGAACGAACGCGCCCGCGGCCTGTTGGACGACATGGTCATCGGGCTGTATGCGTGGGCGGACAACCTGCCGCTTGACTGGGGCGCGGGTGGGCCGGAACGCTGGCCGGCGACCAAACCGTATTACACCCCGCCGGGCGAGGAAGACCAGCGCGGGTTCAGGAACTTCGATTGGGTGGCAACCAACGGCGAAGCGGCGCTGGCGCGCCGCCTGCCGATGCTGGCACTGGGCGGCGGCAGCCGTTTGAGCCGGCAGCACCCGGAACATCCCCCATTGGATGCCGACAACCAGGCGGAAGCCACGCTGCACATGCTGGCGCTGCTGGACGGCCAGGACGCGGCCGGTCTGCCACCGCTGCCAGAGGGAATCCTGGCGTGCAGTTTGGGCGTGCTGGCGGCGGAACCCGGCCACCCGGCGGCAGCGGACGCGTGGTTCCCACCGGGCGGCAAACCGCTGCCGGTGGCCGCGGCGGTGAAAGCCGCCAAAGCCGGGCGCGCCCCGCGTGCCGCGGCGGCCAAAGGCCTGCCGGACGAAGGCCGCCACCAGCCGGACGGGTTGCGGGGCGAGAGCCTCGCGGAAGCGAAAACTGTCCCTGCACCGGCGAGCGAACCCGAAATGCCACCGACCGCCGAGCCCAAGGGACAGAGTAGCGGAACACACAGCCCCAACGGGGATGGGCGCATCCGGCATTATGTGCTGCTGCCGACGTATGAATGGGGCGTGGCGGACTGGCACCTGGAAGTCATTCGACCGTTTGTGAAACGGCACCTGGCAACTGTGGGCTTCTCGCTGGCCGAAGCCGCGACTTCGGCGAAAGTGACGGTGGTGGGCGGGGCGCAATCCTTCCCGCCGGCGGCGCTGGACGGCCTGCGGGCGGCGGGCTGCGAGGTGGTGCAGTTAAGTGGAGATGGCACGAGCATTGCATCCCAATTGGAAACTCTCTAAGAGGAAACCCGATGAGCGACGCAACCCACACTCCCCCGTTCGATGATTTCGCCCCGAAACTCAAAGTAATCGGCATGGGCGGCGGCGGTTCAAATGCCGTGCAACGGATGATCGACCTGGGACTGCGGGGGGTTGAGTTCATCGCCGCCAACACCGACCGGCAAGCCTTGCTGACCAACCACGCGCCGGTGAAGGTGCAGTTGGGACCGAACCTGACACGCGGCATGGGCGCAGGCAGCAAGCCGGAGATCGGCTACAAGGCGGCAGTAGAAAGCCGTGAAGACTTGCGGGCGGCGCTGGCCGGGGCGGACATGGTATTCCTGACGGCCGGGATGGGCGGCGGTACCGGCACCGGCAGCATTGCGGTGGCGGCGCAGGCGGCGCGCGAAGCCGGGGCGGTGGTCATCGCCATCGTCACCATGCCATTCAGTTTTGAAGGCAAGCAACGCTACCAGAACGCCCTGCACGGATTGAAAGCCCTGCAACCGCACGCGCACACCCTCATCACCCTGCCCAACGACCAATTGCTGGAAGCCAGCCCGCGCACCACATCCTTTGAAGCCGCGCTGTGCCTGGGCGACGACATCCTGCGGCAGGCGGTGCAGGGCATTACGGAACTCATCACCGAGCCGGGACTTATCAACCGTGGGTTCGCCGACATCCAGCAATTGATGAAACTGGGCGGCGGGGCGCTGATGACCATCGGCATGGGCGAAGGCGAGAACCGGGCAGTGAACGCCATCCAACAGGCGCTGCACCACCCGCTGCTGGCCAGCGTGGACCTGGGGCGCGCCCGCGGGGTGCTGGCGAACTTCACCGGCAGCCGCGAGATGCCGCTGTGGGAAGTGACCGAAGCAATGAACAGCATCCAGTCGCATGTGTGCGAGGACTGTGAAGTCATCTGGGGCGTGACGCATAACGACATGATGGACGAGCGCGTACAGGTCATCCTGGTGATGACGGGTCTGGGCGCGCCGAGCCTGGAAGAGGTGCTGCCGGGAGCCGAACGGCTCTCGGAGACCAAGCCCAGCGGGGCACGCGTGTTCCAGACCGGCCCCAACCGGACGCTGCGGGCGGCTGAAGAACGACAGGCAGAAGAGGATGAGCTGTCAATCCCCATCCACCTGGGCAGCGAACCGATGCTGGCAGGCATGGCGGGCGAACTGGACATCCCGGCCTTCCTGCGCCGCCGCCACCAGGAAAACGAGCGCGGCCGGTTCGGGTCGGGCAAATAGTTAATCTACGGAGTGACAGACATGGATGACAAGACCATCACCAAAATCGCCAAGAACGTGGAGCGCAGTTTCCCCGGCGTGAGCTGGCAGACGCCGCGGGTGCAACATAACCCGGCGGCGCAGGCCAAGAACCGCACGGCCAGCAACACCTACCTGCTGATTTTCAGCGGGTCGGCGGAGCAGGGCGACGGGCGGAGCATCCCGCGGCAGGTGCGGGTGGTGGCCAACGACAAGGGCCAGATCCTGCGCATGTCTACCTCGCACTAACGTAAAGCAGAAGGTAACGATGGATTGGTACGAAAACACCCTGCACCATCAATTTACGGCTTCGCTGGCGCACCTCCGGCGGGTGAAGAAACCGCTGCACCAGCGCATCAAAGAGCGCGCCCTAGACGTGGTGATGCTGGTCTTCATTCCGCTGGCGGAGCGCGTGCGCCAGCACCAGGGGCTGGTGTCGCTGTTGCAGGGATTGGGCGAAGGCTTCATGAGCCAGCCGCGCGCCTTCCGCTGGATGCTGGTGGGCTTTTTTGGCTGGTGCGCCGGGCTGGGAATGGGCGCCGTGGTTGGATTTCTGATACCGTGAAACAATTAGAGGACGGCCAGCGATGAGCGACGGCGCAGGCGCGCTGGTGCGGCGGTTGTTCAGCCTGGCGCTGCTGGGCGGGATTGCCGTGGGCTGGCTGGCGGCGCGCGACCTGCGCGCGGGCGTGCTGGCCGCGCCGACCCCGCTGCCGACCACCCTGCCGCACCAGACCAATGTGTTGCTGGTGGGGGTGACGGCGCTGGATGACCGGCAAGCGACGCTGTTGAGCGCGTGGTTGGTGACGCTGCAGAATGACCAGCCGGAACTGGACTTCTTCCCGGTGTATCCGGTGCATCCGGCGATGAACTTGAACGACTACGCCGGGCGGCATGACCCCATCACCGTGCAGGGCGACGACCTCGATGCGATTGCCGGGCTGGAGGTCATTGCGGCGCAAGGGCTGCATTGGGACCTGCTGGTGGTGCTGGATGAGGCGGGGCTCACCACTGTGCTGGGCGCGGCGCAAGGCGGCGGTGCGCTGACGGCCAACGAAGCCTCGCTGTTTGCCAGCCGGCCGGCAAACGCCTGGGACAATCCCGAACTGGTGCGCGCCCATCAGGAGAACCTGATTCGCTACCTTTGTCAGCAGAATACGGCGCTGGCCGGCGAACCGGCACGGTCGGCGATACTGGCGCTGCTGGGGGAGCATGCGGCGGCCAGCATGGACCGCAGCGCGCTTGCGGCGTTCGCGGAGATGTTGAGCGAACGGGAAAGCGAGCTGGCGTGCCGGTTCCCTTTGAGCGGGGAATGAATAAGAGAAATCGGTAATTCGCAATTGGGACATATAAGGAAACGGGGGCCGCGTGATCATCGGCTTGCTCGGAATGAAAATGTAGGAAACAGGTCTAGAAGGCGGTCATCCTTTGGAGGGATGGTACTTGATGCGCCGCTTGGTAAAATTCCCTGTATGAACACGACGCAGACACTTCCTCCGCACCCCATGCAATCCTCTGTTCTTATGCGAATCCTGGCGGCGGTTGCCGGCGCGCTGGCGTTATTCATGGCGCTGGCCTTTGCCGGTATCCTCTTGTTCCAGTTCCGCTACCTGGGACGCATCTACCCGGGCGTGTCGGTGGGCGGGGTGGACCTTTCCGGCGTGCGGCGGACGCAAGCTGCAGAATTGCTGCGCGGCGAAATGACCTACCCGACGACCGGGAGCATTGTGCTGAGTCATGGCGGCCAGAGTTGGGACTTCACCCCCTCCGAGCTGGGGTTGACGCTGGATGCCGAGGCAAGCGCCGAAGCCGCTTACAAGGTGGGACGGGATACGCTGTTCGGCCTGCGCTGGCTGCGCCAGATTCAGGTGTGGCAGCAGGGCGAGGCATTGCAGCCTGTCTATGTGTTGGACGGACGCGCGGCGCAACTGGCGCTGGACACCATCGGCTGGCAGATTAATCAGCCGGTGAAGGAAGCCAGCCTGGGCGTGGTGAATGGCGAGGTGATTTCCGAGGCCGGGCAGGTGGGGCGCTCGCTGGATGTGCAGGCGGCGGTGAACGAACTCGAAGCGTTGTTCCGAACATTCCAGAGCGGTGAAATCCAACTGGTGATGGTAGAACGCAAGCCACAGGTGCTGGATGTGCAGGCGCAGGCTGACCTGGCGCGGCGCATATTGAGCGAACCCATCATTCTAGATATCGCCGGGCGCATTAACGGCGACCCTGGCCCATGGACGCTGGACCAGGCGGCGGTGGCTGACATGCTGAGCATCCAACGCGTGGAAGTGGACGGGGTGGTGACCTACCAGGTGGGACTGGACGCTGTGAGATTGCGGGCCATCCTGGAGCCGCTGGCGCCGACGCTGGTGCGCGAGCCGGAAAATGCGCGCTTCATCTTCAACGACGAGACACGGCAACTGGAGGCCATTCAGCCTTCGATAAACGGGCGGCGACTGCTGGTCGAAGAGAGCATCCAGGCCATCAACCAGCAATTGGGTGAGGGACGGCATACGGTCGCGCTGGCCTTTGACCAGCACGCCCCGGAAGTACCGGATACAGCCACCGGGGCGGACCTCGGCATCACCGAACTGGTGGTGGAACAAACCACCTATTTCTATGGTTCCAGCGAGGGCCGCATCCAGAACATCCAGACCGCCGGGGGACGATTCCACGGGCTGCTGGTGGCGCCGGGGGAAGTCTTCAGCATGGTGGCAAACATCGGCGACATCAGCCTGGACTCGGGGTTTACCGAAGCCTGGATCATCTATGGCGACCGCACGATAAAGGGCGTGGGCGGCGGGGTGTGCCAGGTGAGTACCACCCTGTTCCGGGCCGCATTCTTTGGCGGCTTCCCGATCGTGGAGCGCTATTCGCATTCATACAGAGTGTATTATTACGAACTGGCAGCCAGCGGCGCGGTGAACTCAAACCTGGCCGGGCTGGATGCCACCGTGTATGCGCCCATCGTGGATTTCAAATTCCAGAACGATACCCCCTACTGGCTGTTGATGGAGGTGTACGTGAACCCGGGGGCGCGCAGCATCACCTGGAAGTTCTATTCGACCAGCGACGGACGACAGGTGGAGTGGGACACCTCCGGCCTGCAGAACGTGACCGACCCGCTGGAACCGGTGTACGAGGAGAGCGATGAACTGGGAGCCGGCGAAGTGAAACAGGTGGACTGGGCCGTGGAAGGCGCTGACGTGGTGGTGACACGCAAGGTCATCCGCGACGGCGTGGTGCTCTACGACGATGTGTTCGCCACCCACTACGAACCGTGGGCCACGGTGTGCCAGTATGGGCCAGGGACGCGCAACTACCCGCCCAAGCCCAACCAGCAGGACACGTATTCGTGCAAACGGGTGGTAACGGGAAACTGACCGGAGCGTTATACTGTTTGAAAATACTCAGGAGAAGACGACGATGAAACGTAATTTATGCCTTGTGATTGCCGCCCTCGCGCTGGCTGCGCTGGCCTGCGAAGCCAGCCTGCCCGAAGGCACCCAGGCGACGGTGGAAGCCGGCGTGAACCAGGTAGTGGCGGCGGGTTTGGTGGAGTTTGAGGCCCAGACCGGCATCCCGATGCCGGACATGGGCGAAATCAGCAACATCAGCGTGGAAGACGGCGCGCTGAATTTCCAGGTGGAAGCCGAATTCGAGGTCGTGCTGGACTATTATCGCAAGGCGGCACTGGCCGCGGCGCTGACCGAGCGCGAACTGAACACGAGTATCACCGAGACCACGGCCAGCCTGGTATTTGACGGCAGCGATACCGGCAAGGCAGTGGTCGTCCAGATCGTGGACCTCGGGGATGGCAAGGTAAACGTCAGCGTGCGACTGGAAGATCTCTAAACCCTTAGACACGAAGTAATCAAAACAGGCGCACAAGTGCGCCTGTTTTGTCTTAAGACTCAGCTACAAGACAGCAGTGGGCTTAAGCCCACTGTCTGATACCCATAGGGGTTTTGATATAATGCGGGCAATCTGCTGAAGGAGAACGACGCTCATGGTGAGTCAAGAACTACTGGATATTCTGCGCTGCCCGCACTGCGTGCAGGAGAGCGAAGGACTGCTGGAGTATTACAAAGAGACCTGGCTCATCTGCCAGGAATGCGGCCGCAAGTACCCCGTGACCGAAGACATCCCGGTGATGCTGCTGGACGTAGGCGAACGCTGGCAGAAGACCGCCAAGGAAGACCTGCCCGTGCCGCCCACGATGGAGCACGCCAAAGCCGGCTGATGAAAGACCTGGACGACCTGCTGGGAATATTGACCGGCGGGGACGATCCGGCTGCCGAACTGGCCGTGACCGCCATAGCCGATTACGGCGCAGCGGCCCTCCCCTCTCTAATACAACTTGCGCAAGACCCGGACCCTGACCGCCGCTGGTGGGCGGTGCGTGCACTGGCCGCGCTGCAACCCCCGGACAATCTGCCTGCTCTAATCACCGCGCTCAACGACCCCGAAGAGGATGTGCGACTATGCGCAGCGTTGGCGATTCGCGAGAACCCCACCCCGGACGCCGTGTCGCCCCTGGTAGAGATGCTGGCCGACGACGACCGGCTGCTGGCACGGCTGGCCGGTGACGCACTGGTGGCTATCGGCAAACCAGCGACCGGCGCGCTGCTGGAAGCGGTGATTAATGCCCCGCAGGCGGCGCGGCTGGAAGCGTGCCGGTCGCTGGCCGCGATTGGCGACCTGGATTCGGTAACCACGCTGTTCAAGTTGCTGGATGATAATTCAGCGATGCTGGAGTACTGGGCGAACGAGGGACTCGAACGGATGGGGATTGGGATGAGTTTCTTCAGGCCGGGATGAATGACCGCAATAAAAAATCCGACTTCTTGAAGAAGTCGGATTTTTTGTGGTTAGGTGATTGGTTCAAGTAACGTTGGCGGCCCAGATAGCCCACAGGCCAATCTTCACGATGCCCAACCCGAAGCGGATGACGAAGGCCCACAGGTAGCCCTGCATCAGGGCCTTGATGACGCCCACGGCCTTGTCAGTGTCGCCGCCCAGGCGGCGGCGCTCCAGCAGGAAGAGGGCCAGCACGGCCGCGCCCAAACCGCCCAGCGGAGTGAGGAAGATGCCACCAATCAAACCCAAAAGAAACGCCAGAATGAGGTTGCCCCATGAAGCGCCGGCCTGGCGGCCCTTGGTGGCCATGAACACATTGTCGGCGAGGGCGGAGACAATCATGAGGATGGTGATGAAGAAGAACATCCAGCCGCCGAGGGCGGTGAAGCCGGTTGCGAGGCCATAGACAAGGGCGGCCACCCAGATCAGCACGCCGCCGGGGAAGATGGGCACTATCAGCCCAAAAAGGCTAATGAGCATGATGATGAAGGTGATGGTGTTGATTGCGCCGTAGATTATGGCTTGCCAGTCAGTGTCCATAGAGTCAATTTTAGTACGAAATTTGAGCCAATGGAGTCATGGAAAATATGGGGAAATCAAGAGGGTTATGAAAGTGGCCGGGAGGTTCTTCGCTCACTTCGTTCGCTCAGAATGACAACGCTTAGTGGGAACGAGAATGATGATTGGGTAATTCACAGTGGGCTAAAGCCCACTGTCTAATCCTTTGCGATTTTACTGTTTCACCGCTCCCCAAGACCGGCGCGGCATGCTGGCCGCGCCGGTGCGCTGAGCAGGTTAGCGTTTCTCGATAACGGTGAGGCCGCCCATCCAGGGATGGAGGACTTCGGGGATGACGACCGAGCCATCGGCGCGCTGGTTGTTCTCGATAACCGACAGGAAGACACGCGGCATGCCGAGGCCGGAGCCGTTGAGGGTGTGCGGGAAGCGCAGTGCGCCGCCGCCTTCCGGCCGGTAACGGATGCGCGCCCGGCGCGCCTGAAAGTCACCGACGTTGGAGATGGAAGACACTTCCAGCCATTCGTTCACGCCCGCGCCCCAGATTTCAATGTCGTAAGACACCATCGCGGCCTCGCTGGTGTCTCCGGCGCATTTGAGCAGGACGCGGTAGGGGAGATTGAGTCCCTTGCAGGTCTCCTCGGCATCGTTGACCATCTTCTCCAATTCTTCGTCCGAGGTCTCGGGCGTGCAGTACTTGTACATCTCAACCTTGTCGAACTGGTGGCCGCGCTTGATGCCGCGCACATCGCGACCGGCGCTCATTTTCTCGCGGCGGAAGCAGGGCGAATAGGCGGTGTAGTAAAGCGGGAGTTGGTTCTCTTCCAGAATCTCGTCCATGTGCAGGCCGGTGAGGGAGACCTCGGACGTCGGTAAGAGATACAAATCTTCTTCGTGGTCTTTGTAGAGGTTATCGCGGAACTTGGGCAACTGGCCCGCGCCATACACAGTCTCTTCCTTGACGACAAAAGGCGTGTAATGTTCGGTGTAGCCCTGGCGGATGTGCAGGTCGAGGAACCAGGCGATGATGGCGCGCTGAAGGCGCGCGCCGGCCCCGCTCAGGACATAGAAACGTGAGCCGGAAATCTTGGCGCCGCGTTCAAAGTCAATGATGCCGAGTTCCGGGCCAAGGTCCCAATGGGTTTTGGGTTCAAAGTCGAACTTTGGCGGCTCACCCCAGCGGCGGATTTCGATGTTGTCCTCGTCGCGAACGCCCTCGGGGACGCGGTCCTGGGGGATGTTGGGGATGACGGACATGACGGCGTTGAGCGCGTCTTCGTGTTCGCGCACTTTTGCTTCGAGGGCGGCAATCTGATCGCCGACCGCCTTCATCGCGTCTATTTTCTTCTGGCGTTCGGCGGGGTCCTTGGTCTGGCCGACCTCTTTCGAGCCCTTGTTGCGTTCGGCCTTGAGGGTCTCGACCTCGACCAGCGCGGCGCGCCACTGTTCATCCAGCCGCACGGCTTCATCCACCGGGCTGGAGTCCATGCCACGCTTGCGCATGCCGGCGCGCACGAGCTCGGGCGTCTCACGAATCAGGTTGATGTCTATCACAGATGCACCTCCGACTTAATAGAATACGCCCCCCTTCCGTGCAGGACGAGGGGAGCGCTCGTGGTGCCACCTGCTTTTGCCGCGTGGTGCGGCCTCTGGATCGCGCTAACGGGCGAACCCGGCTTCCTTGGGGCAATTCGCCTTTCGGAAGCGCCCGGTCAGACGTTCATCTGACAGCGAAGTGGAGTTCGGTTCATGGCCTGCCGCCTCGCACCATCCGGCGACTCTCTGAAAGGCTGCGAACGTACTTGTTTCGCTTGAGGGCAGTTATGCAGTTAGGAATTAATTATACATGCAATCCACTGGCGACGGCAAGCGTTACCTGACCAAGGTTGGGGACCGCGTGAGACAGGTCGTGCTTGATCGTCTCCAATAGAGCATTGAGTCCGGAAACCGTTTGATCCGGTAAGATGGATAACTCGCCCTCAATCCACAGAGTATGCCCCACCCAACGCAGGCGCAGGGCACGCACAGACTGCACTTCCGGGAACACTTCAATGCGCTGACGCACTAGGTCGGTCAGGGACGGGTCCACGGCATCCATCAGCCGATACCAGATGGCGCGGATGGCGTCGCGGGTAATGAACAGGATGGAAACGCCAATGACAAGGCCGAAAATCGGGTCGATGATGGGAAAACCCATCGCGCTGCCAACCACCGCGGGGAGGACGGCCAGCGAAGTGAGGCCGTCAATGCGGGCGTGGCGGCCATCGGTAATCATGGCTTCGGAGCCGATGCGGCGACCGACCGAGATTTGCAGGATGGCAACGGCCTCGTTGCCCAGGAAACCGATAACGGCGGCAAGGACCACCCAACCGCCATTGGCAATCGGCAACGGGTTGAGCAGTTTTTGGAAGGCTTCCCACAGGATGTAACCGGCGCTGAAGGCTATGGAAATGACGATGAACACGCCGGCGATGTCTTCCGCCCGGCCATAGCCATAGGTGTAGCGGGCGTTGGCCGCCCGGCGGCCGAGATAGAACGCCAGCAAGAGCGGAATGGAATTCAGCGCGTCGCCCAAGTTGTGAACCGTGTCAGCCAAGAGGGCGACGCTGCCGCTGGCAAGGTAGATGGCTATCTGCAGGAGGGTGGTCAGGCCCAGCAG
Source organism: Anaerolineae bacterium (assembly GCA_004297445.1). Lineage (GTDB taxonomy): Bacteria > Chloroflexota > Anaerolineae > Anaerolineales > UBA11579 > SCUK01. The sequence goes on from SCUK01000013.1 coordinate 16,431, forward strand.
GGCCAGCGCCCAGTACAGGGTGCGAATGCCCAGGGCGTTGGTAAACAGTGCATCCGATTGGCCGGGGCGGTCATGGGTGTGCGCGTAACCGGGAAGATGCAGGGCGGAGGCGATGGTGGGCCACAGGCCGTCGGCGTGGGGGTGGTCGTGGCCGTGCGGGTGGTCATGGTCGTGGGGATGCTCGTGATCATGTGGATGGGGATGCTCGGCTTCGCGTTTTAGCGAGAAGCCAGACGTCGGCTGAATCTTTTTGGGGGCGGGAGTTTTCCTGGGCATGCCCCAGTATAATGAAGGCAACTCCAACCCAGTCTACTTGCGACAAATCGCAGTAATCCCATGACCCACCACCGATTGAATTATGTAGAAGCCTTGCATGCACACGGCTATCGTGTGACGCCGCAAAGGGTGACGGTTTTAGATGCCGTCTGCCGTGCAGGTGGGCACGCCAGGCCCGCCCAAATCCTGGCGCTTGCCCGGGAAGGGGACCTGCACATCGACCGCTCCACGGTTTACCGGTCGTTGGAGGTGCTGGTCAAAGCCGGGTTGGTGCTCACCGCGCCGGGGGAAAGTGGTATCGATACGTTATATGAAATCGTTCAGGAGACACCGCACCACCATCTTCGGTGTACGGTGTGTGGCCGTGAAACGGAGTTGGACGGGGAAAGCGCGGCGCGACTGTTTGAGAATCTGGAGAGAGAAACGGGTTACCGGCTCACCGGCGACCACCTCATGTTGACCGGCGTGTGCCCGGAATGTCAAGCAAGTTCGAATAACCAAGTCGTAGAGTAGGCTGGAACACTACTCTACTTCAATTACATCGCCAAAGTGAATCGCCATGTCGGTGACGTGGCGGCGCGCCCGACGTACGCCGGTGGCAATGATTTCCACGAGCCCCAGCATGGGCAATAAGTCCGGATGGGCCTCCAAATCGCGGCGCAGAAGGTCCTGGGCATTCACAATCAGGGAGAGGGTGCTGTTCAGGTCGTGGGTGTACTGCATGGCGTTCTGGTGATAGCGAGCGCGCTCGGCTTCCGGAAGGGCGTTTACCAACAAAGCGAGGTCATCCCAGAGGGTGGAGTGTGGCAGGGGTTCGGTGTCTTTCCAGTGGCTCATTCGTCCTCCCGGCTGCGCAAATGGGGGAAAAGCATCACTTCACGGATGTTGGGCTGGTCGGCCAGCAACATGGTCAGGCGGTCCACGCCGAGGCCAAAACCGCCGTTGGGCGGCATACCGTAGCGCATGGCGCGCAGGTAATCTTCGTCCAGCGGTTGGAAATCTTCGTCCTTGTCGGCATCGTAGGCGCGGCCCATCTCCAGGAAGCGCTGTTCCTGTTCCAGCGGGTCGTTAAGTTCGGTAAAGGCGTTGCCCATTTCCATGGTGGCGATAAAGAACTCGAAGCGTTCCACGGTGGCGGGGTCGCCCGGCACATTCTTGGCCAGCGGCGAGATGTCGCGCGGGTAGTTGAACAGGATGGTGGGCTGCTGGAAGGTGGGTTGCAGCACATCGCCGATGATGGCATCAATGAGCTTGCCGCGCGGGGCTTTGGGGTCGACGGCCAACCCTTTGGCCTTCATGGCGGCGGCCAGACTGGCGGCATCCTGGCAGGCATCCAGATCTATGCCTGCCAATTCTTGAATGCCTTCTTTCAAGTCCATGCGCCGCCAGGGCGGGGCCAATTCCACAGCCTGGCCCTGAAAGGCGATGCTGGTGGTGCCGAGGACCTGTTGGGCGGCGTGCGCCACCATCTGCTCGGTCATCGCCATCACGTCATGGTAGTCGGCGTAGGCCATGTAGAACTCAAGTTGGGTGAATTCCGGGTTGTGGGTGCGGTCCACGCCTTCATTGCGGAAGTCGCGCCCGATTTCATAGACACGCTCCAGCCCTCCAACCAGCAGGCGCTTCAGGTAGAGTTCGAACGAAATGCGCAGGTAGAGGTCCTGATGCAACTGGTTGTGATGGGTGACGAACGGCCGGGCGGCCGCACCGCCGTAGAGAGGCTGGAGGATGGGAGTTTCGACTTCAAGGAAATCGCGGTCATCGAGAAATTGGCGCAGGGCGCGCACGACAGCGGCGCGGGTCTTGAACACTTCGCGCACCTGCGGGTTGACAGCCAGGTCGGCGTAGCGCTGGCGGTAGCGGGTTTCGGGGTCGGTGAGGGCGGCATGGCGCACGATTTCGCCATCAATCTCTTCGTCCTTGGCGGCCGGCAAGGGGGTGATGGCCTTGGCCAGCATGCGGAACGACTCGACTTTGAGGCTGGCTTCACCGGTCTTGGTGCGGAACATCTCGCCGCTGGCCTCAACGAAATCGCCGAGGTCGAATTCCTTTTTGAACAGATCGAGGGCGTCATCGCCAACGTCATTGCTGCGCAGGAACAACTGCACCCGGCCCTCGCCATCTTCGATGTGGGCGAACACCAATTTGCCCATCAGGCGCGTGCTGCGAATGCGGCCGGCCAGCGTGGCGCGCACCGGATCGCTGCCTTGCTTGCCTTCCGCGGTTTCGAATGCGGCGATGGCGGCGCGGCTGGTGTGGGTACGAGTGGCGCGCGGCGGGTAGGGTTCGTGCCCGGCGGCGCGCAGACGCTCCAGTTTTTCCAGGCGGGTTTGTTCCAGTGGCGAGTAATTGTGTTCTGTATCAGCCATGAAGATTCCTCTGGTGGGGAATTATACAGGGGATAGATGGGTGAAGTTCGTAATTGGCAATTCGCGATTGGTAATCGAAAATTGGCGATTTTTCAAATACTGCACAGGTGAACAAAAATCCCGCGCCGGGGCCGGCGCGGGATGAATGAACCAATCGGTATCGTTTACTTGATTTCGACGATTTTGACGGTGAATGACCCGTTCGGCGCTTTGACCTCGGCACTATCGCCTACTTTTTTGCCCATCAGGGCACGGCCAAGCGGGGACTCATGGGAAATCTTGCCCTCACGCGGGTTGGCCTCGGCGGCGCCGACGATAAAGTATTCCTCGGGTTTGCGACGGCCTTCACGGATGATGACTGTAGTGCCAATATCCACCGCTTCGGCCTTTTTGCGGCTTTTGGTGATGACCTGGGCATTGGCAAGCAGGAGTTCCAGCTCACGGATACGGCCTTCCACGAAGGACTGCTCGTTCTTAGCGGCCTCGAATTCGGGGTCTTCCACAAACTCGCCGAGGCTGCTTTCCGCGGCTTCGTGCAGGCGGACAGCGACTTCCTTGCGGCGCACATTGCGCAGGTGGTCCAGTTCATCCTGAAGCTTCTTATAGCCTTCAGCGGTCAAAAACTCGGGTGGCATTGTCCACTCCTCTGCTGTGCGATTTACGACCCGGGGGTCGGTAAAAAGCCACCGGAACATATAAAAAGGATTACAGCGATTCGGGCCGGGGTTCCGGCGTCCTCGCTGCGGCGCATAATATATCACACCTTGGTAGGGAATACAAGGGAACTAGAACCTTTGTACTATTTATCTGTCCGCCACATTGGAAAACCGCCTGTATTGTGCAAGAAGGAGGCAAGGGCAGCATGCAGAGCCGCTTCGTCCTGCCAGAAAGAATTCACCTGGGACGCATACGCAAAGCTGGCTTTCACCCACTTTTCCAACGCGGCCGCCGAAACGGATTCGATGAATGCAGTGGCGCCGGAGGGGACCAGGGCGGCAGCCGTTGCTTCAGGGCGAAGAGCATATGGCACATCGGCAAAATAGATGACCGGCCGTGCAAGCGATTCGACCAGACGGCGTGTCAGTTGGTGGTCAACATGGTTTCCCACCGTAAGCGGGCAGTAGACCTGGTCTTCCGGGGTGAGTTCCTGCGCCAGACTGCGGGCGAGGTCTGCCGCCCGCGCCCCATCCGCGGGATGCAGGGAGCCGAATATAGCCTCCTCGGAGGCGTAGAGAGAAGCGCCAGCGGGGCCGCGGCGGTAGATACAGTCCGGCAATTCGAGATGGCGGGCAACTGCGCCCAGCAGTTGGCAGGCGGCCCAATCCTCGCTGCGGCGCACGGCCACGACCGCTGCCCCCTCGAGTCCCCAGCGGGCATGCAGGGTCCTGGCAAACGGCGAATAGGCTTCATCGGGCGGGTCACCGGCGCAGAGGGTCCACACTTCGACCTTTCGGCCGGCCTGGGCCTGTTGCCACAGAAAACCGCCGCAGGAAAATACGGCGTCATCCAGATGGGGGGAGAAGACGATCGAGCGCATGGTGGAGGTGCTGAAGTGCTATAAGATGATAATTGATTATGCAGTTCGATGGGTCGGATTTCCGCCTCCATGCCTGTGATATCATCGTAACGTTTTAAGGAAATCATCCATGTTTTTTGCAAACACCGACCCCGAAAAAAGAGCGCGGGTGCGCTATATGCTGGTCATGGCGATCCTCGCCACCCTGCCCTGCTACTGTGGCGGGTTTGCGCTGGTTAACTACCAGCGTAACCGTACCCCCGTGCCCACTGCCACCATTACGCAAACGCCGACAGTCACCGCCACTCCCACGGTTACGCTTACCCCTACCGCAACCAATACCGGCACCCTGCCGCCGACAGCTACACCAACAATAACTCCGACGGCGACCCAGACACCGACAAATACCAATACAGCAGTTCCGCCAACCATCACCAATACCCCGGTGCCGCCCACAGCAACGCCTGTGCCGCCGACCGCAACAAATACGCCGGTGCCGCCCACAGCGACACCCACGCAGACCAGCACCAGCACAAACACCAGCGTGCCGCCCAGCGAGACCCCGACGGAAACCCCCACGGCCACGAACACGCCCGGATAGAGGACGTATGCTAGAAACCAAAGACCTGCTTAAGCAGATGATCCAGGTGTCCGGTCTTTCCGGCCATGAGGCCCCAATCCGGGAGGTGATTGAACCGGCCTGGAAGCCGTTAACCGACGAAATGCACACCAGCCGCCTGGGAAGCCTGCACGCCCGCAAGCACGGCAGCGGGCCGGCGCCGCGCCCCAGCATCGCCATCGTCACGCACATGGACGCCATTGGTCTGATCGTCAAGCAGATTGATTCTGAAGGGCTATTGCACGTAGACCAGATCGGGGGTCTGGACCCGCGTGTGCTGCCCAGCCAGATGGTGATGGTCCACACGCAAGGCGGTGACCTGCCCGGGCTGCTGGTGATGCCTCCTGCGCACTGCCTGCCGGAAGAAGATGCCAGTGGCGCGCCGCAATTGAAGCACCTGCGGGTGGACACCGGACTGCGCCCGACGGCGGCGCGCCGGCAGGTGCGGGTGGGCGACCTGATTTCGTTTGCCAGCAAACCGGTGGAACTGGACGGCGACCTGTTGGCCGGGCATTCGCTGGACAACCGCGCCTCGGTAGCGGTCTTGACCGAAGCCCTGCGCCTGCTGGGCCGCCGCAAACACGCCTGGGATGTGTGGGCGGTAGCGACTGCGCAGGAGGAAGAAACCCTGTTCGGCGCAACCACGAGCGGCTATGCACTGCGACCGACGTTGGCGGTGGTCATCGACGTGACATTTGCTAAGAGCCCCAGCGCGCCGGCACACCGGACGTATGACCAGAACAAAGGACCCACCCTGGATTGGGGGCCGAACACGCACCCGAAATTCCACCGCGAGATGGAAAAACTGGCGAAACGGCTGGAAATCCCGGTGCAGGAAGCCGTGTATTCCAAGAGTTCGGGCACCGATGCCATCCTGTTGCAGGTGACGGTTGAGGGCATCCCCACCGTCGTGGTGGGTATCCCGTTGCGCTACATGCACACGCCGGTCGAGGTGGTGAATACCAAGGACATTGAGCGCGCCTCTCGGCTGCTGGCCGAATTCGTGAGCGCGCTGGACGAGACTTTCATGGACAAAATCCGGCTGGACAAGACCGACGAGAATTGAGCAACGCGATGGCGATACGAAAGAAGCCCAACTGGAAAGCCCCGCGCATTGGCGCGGCAGAATTGGCGCTGCTCGAGACGCTCTCGAACGCCAGCGGTGTTTCCGGGAACGAAGCCGCCATACGCCGCATTGTGCAGGAAGAAATCAACGGCCTGGCTGACGATGTGGTAGTGGACGCGGTTGGCAACCTGCTGGTCACCAAGAAGGGCCGTGGCCAGAACCTGCCGCGGGTGATGCTGGCGGCGCACATGGACGAAGTGGGGTTCATGATCACCGGCGATGATGGCGATGGCATTTTCCGAATCGAGACGGTGGGCGGAGTGGACGAGCGCACCCTGGCGGGCAAGCCGGTGTGGGTTGGCGAAAAACGCCAACCGGGCGTTATTGGGGCCAAGCCGGTACACCTGACGACTGCCAGCGAGCGCAGCAGCGCGCTGACGCTGGATGCCCTGCGCATTGACCTCGGCCCGGCGAGCGCCAAGAAAGCCAGAGTGGGCGACTGGGCGACCTTTGCCACCGAGTTCACCCGGGTGGGACCCAGCCTGCGCGGCAAAGCGCTGGACGACCGGCTGGGCGTTACGACGCTCATCACCCTGCTGAAACACGCGCCGGCCAACATTGACCTGCTGGCAGCATTCACCGTGCAGGAGGAAATTGGCCTGCGCGGGGCACGCGTGGCCGGGTATGCGATGAAACCCGACATAGCCATCGCCCTGGACTGCACTCCGGCGATGGACCTGCCGCGCTGGGATGGCAGCGAGAATACGCAATACCGCAGCAAACTGGACGGCGGCCCAGCGATTTACGTGGCCGATGGCAGCACGCTGGCCGACCCGCGGCTGGTGACACACCTGCAAGCCGTGGGCGACGCATATGGAATTCCCTACCAACTGCGCCAGCCCGGAAGCGGCGGCACGGATGCCGGCGCCATCCACAAGACGCGGGACGGTGTGCCAAGCATCTCGGTTTCCGTGCCGGCGCGCTACCTGCACACCCCGGCCGCCATTGCGCGACTGGACGACTGGAAGAACAGCCTTGCCCTGCTGCATGCTGCCCTTACGCACATTGACCGCGACCTACTCAAAGGCGCGCGGTAACCTGAAAGACCCTGGAGCCCTGCCATGAAAGAGATCATCCGCCAACTGGTTGAAACCACCGGACCCTCCGGTTACGAGAGCGATGTGCGCGCCCTGGTGAAGAAGATGTTGAAGGGCCAGGTCGATTCGATGAAGGTGGATGCACTGGGCAACCTCATCACCCGCAAGGGCAAGAAAAGCAAAGACGGCCTGACGGTGATGCTCTCGGCACACATGGACGAAATCGGCATCATCGCCACGCACATTGATGACAACGGTTTTGTGCGCTTCACTTCGGTGGGCGGCGTCTTCCCGCGCAACACGGCGGGCGGGCGGGTGCGGTTCCTGAAAACCGGGCAGGTCGGGGTGATTGGGATGGAGTCTCACAAGAACCAGAGCAGCGTGCCGGGCCTGGAAAAAATGTACATTGACGTGGGCGCCTCGAAACGCAGTGACGTGAAGGTGAGCGTGGGCGATGTGGCGGCGTTTGACCGCCCCTTTGAGGACCTGGGGACGCGGCTGGTCTCAAAGGCCATGGATGACCGCATTGGCGTGGCGGTACTGATGGAAGTGATGAAACAGTTGAAGACTACCCCGCACGAAGTGGTGGGCGTGTTCAGCACCCAGGAAGAGGTTGGCACTCGCGGGGCGACGACGGCGGCCTACGGCGTTGACCCAGACCTTGGCATCGCCCTTGACGTGACTCTGACCGGCGACACGCCCAATGCGGATACGATGGCCGTATCTTTGGGCAACGGGCCGGCGATCAAAGTCAAGGATGGCGGCATGATCAGCGACCCACGGGTTGTGGCATGGATGGAAGCTGGGGCCAAACGCGCCCGCCTCCCCTACCAGATGGAAGTGCTGACCGGCGGAACCACGGACGCGCGCTCGATTCAGATGACGCGCGCCGGTGTGCCGGTGGGCTGTGTGAGTATCCCCTGCCGCTATGTGCACAGCCCATCCGAGATGGTGGATTACGGCGATGTACAAAACAGCGTGAAGCTGCTGCTGGCACTGCTAAGCAAACCGGTGCAACTGCGCTGAGCACTCCTGCCGCCAGTATTATTGGCTATGCGCATGGTTGACCGGCGCCAAATTCCCTGACACAATAGAGTAACCATGAATCGACCTTTCAACCTGCTGGGGGTCCTCCTGCTCACCCTGACGGCAGCCTGCTCGGCCTTGCCCGGCGCGGGGAATCCACCTGCCACCGCCACCGCCACACCTGGCCCAGCGGCCACGCCCACGGTGACACCTGAGCCGCCGTCCGGCCCGCTGACGCTGGAGGTCTGGGTGCCGCCGCAATTTGACCCGGCGGTAGAGAGCGACGCGGCGGCCTTGTTCCGGGCGCGGCTGGCCGAGTTCAGCACCCGCCACCCCGGCGTGCGGGTAACGGTGCGGGTGAAAGCGGTGAGCGGCAGCGGCGGCCTGCTGGAGTCGCTGACGGCGGCGGCGGCCGCGGCGCCGCTGGCGCTGCCGGACCTGGTAGCCCTGCCGCCGGACGGGCTGGATACCGCTGCCAGCCGCGGATTGATCCAACCGCTGGATGAGTGGCTGGCCAACCCGGACGATGACGACTGGTATCCATTTGCGGCAGAATTCGCGAGGATTGATGAGGCGGTGTATGGTTTGCCATTCGCAGCCGATATTCTGACCCTGGCCTACCGCCCCAGCCTGCTGGAAATAGCCCCGGTGAGTTGGGCGGCGGCATTGGAAATGAATGGCCCGCTGGCCTTTGCGGCGGCCAACCCGGAGGCGCCCTTTACGCTGGCGCTTTACATGGCACGCGGCGGCGCCATCACCGATGAGGACGGCCGGGTGACGCTGGAGCAGGAACAACTGCAAGCGGTCTTTGCCTATTACGAAGAAGCCAGCCAGACCGGGTTAATGCCCGTGTGGCTGACTCAAAACCAGGAGACGGAGCAGACGTTGACAGCCCTGGGCGAAGGGCGCGCCCCCATGGGCGTGGTGTGGATGACGGACTTACTGCAAGCTAATGACGCCCTTTTTGCATCGGCCAGCCTGCCCACTCACAACGGACAGCCCTTCACGCTGGCCTCCGGCTGGGCGTGGGCTTTGGCGGGGCAGGACGCCGACCGCCATGCCATCAGCGTGGAACTGGCCGAGTTTCTGACCGCGCCGGAATTCATGCAGCCATGGACGCGGGCCGCCGGCGTGTTGCCGCCGCGCCCCAGCGCGCTGCAGACCGACCTGGCCCACCTGGCGGTGGCCGCCCAAAGCCTGCCCGTGGCCCGGCTACTGCCCGCGCCGGCACTGCTGGACCGCATAGGGCCAGCCCTGGCGAACGCGACCGTGGCAGTGCTGAAGCAGGAACTTTCTGCGGCGGACGCCGCGGCGCAGGCCGTGGACGAGGTATCCCCTTAGCCTGTCTGACAACCAACTTGACGCTGCCGGATGGGGATGATATGATGCCGCGCTGGTAGTTGACATGAGCAATCTCCCCCAAGAACCCTCTTCTGAACAGAACTCTGAACCGAAACCCGGATTACTGACCGAGTTGCTGGACCGCGCCAGCCGGTTGGGCCTGGGCCAACAGGCAGTGCGCGCGCTGACCACCCTGCTGGTACTCGGTGTGCTGGCGGTGGCGGTATGGGGCATGAGCCAGTTCAGCAAACAGATTTCGCAAACGCAGGAGGAGAACCTGCGGGCTACCGCACAGGCCATTGCCGCGCCAACGGTAAACGCAGCGACCGGTTTGAACGGCGAAGAGCTGGCGCTGGCGGCGATGCTACCCTCCTTTGACGGCGGCACCGGCGGCGGCCTGCAACGGGCGGCACAGCCGGAGACCATCATCCCCAGCCGGTCCAGAGTGGAGGTAACCAGTTACACAGTGCAACAAGGCGACAGCCTGTTCAGCATTGCCGAGCAGTATGGCTTGCAGCCGGAAACCATCCTGTGGGGGAACTACGACACACTGCAAGACAACTACAACTTCCTACGGGTGGACCAGGAACTGAACATCCTGCCCACGGACGGTGTGTACCATCGCTATTCGATTGGCGAGAGCCTGCGAACGATTGCCAACAACTACGGGACAACACCGGAATCGATATTGGAATATCCCGGTAACGACCTCGACCCTTACGAAACGAATCCAGATGACCCGGGCATTGCCGATGGCACGATGCTTATCGTCCCCGGCGGCACGCGGGAACTGGTGGACTGGGGGCCGCCGCGCATCAGCCGCGAGAACCCGGCAGTGGCGGCCTATTACGGCCCCGGCTCGTGCGGCGCCATCACGGACGGCCCCATCGGCAACGGGACCTTTGTGTGGCCGACGCCCTCCCGGCAGATCTCGGGCTACGGCTACGACCCAAGCGTGCACCCGGCACTCGACATCGGCGGGGCGGAAGGTAATGCCATCTACGCTACCGACGCGGGCGTGGTTGTGTATGCGGGCTGGTCCAATACCGGCTACGGCAACCTTGTGGTCATTGACCATGGCAACGGCTGGCAGTCGGCGTATGCGCACCTTTATTCGTACAGCGTATCCTGCGGGCAAGGCGTGTTCCAGGGCGGGCAAATCGGCGGGCTGGGCAATACCGGCAACTCGACCGGCGCGCACCTACACTTTGAATTGCTCAGCGACCTGTATGGCAAGGTCAACCCGATTAACTTCCTGATTCCTTAGCCACAACACTTCAAGACAAAAACCCTGCTTGGATTCAACTCACAAGTGCAACTTTGACGGTCTGAAAAGGAGGCAAGCTGCGATAGGATAAGCCTCCCAGACCTCGACAGTCAAAGGAGCGCTTATGAGCTACACACAGCTTGCCCAAGGGCAACGATACCAGATATATGCCTTGCGGAAACATGGTCACAGCCAAACAGAGATTGCGGCCTTTCTGGGCGTAGACAAAGCCACGATCAGTCGCGAGTTGCGCCGTAATCGCGGCCAGCGCGGCTATCGCCCCAAACAGGCGCAGCGGCTGGCCGAAGAACGCCGCCAGGGTGGTCAGGTTTGGATCACGCCCGAGATATGGCAACAAGTCGAAGCGAAGCTGCGCGCGGACTGGAGCCCGGAGCAGGTGTCCATCTGGCTGCGAGAACAAGGCAAGCCGCTCAGCCACGAGCGCATTTATCAACTTATTTATGCCGACAAGCGCGCTGGTGGTGATCTGCATACCCACCTGCGTTGCCAGAAAAAATATCGCAAACGCTATGGCCACTATGACCGCCGGGGCAAAATCCCCGCTCAAATCAGTATTGAACAGCGTCCGGCGGTGGTTGCCGAACGAACCCGCCTGGGGGACTGGGAGGTGGATCTGATGATTGGCAAAGGACATTCCGGCGCGCTCGTGACGCTCACCGAGCGCAAGTCTCGCTTCACGCTCATTCGAGGTGTGGCTGCCAAGACCGCCGAACAGGTCACGCGGGCAGTTCTCGATCTGTTGTCCGGGGTGGCTCATCGGGAAACCATCACCGCTGACAATGGCCGTGAGTTTGCCGCCCACCAGACGATTGCCGCAGGTTTGAACATCGATTTCTATTTCGCTCATCCCTACGCCTCCTGGGAGCGCGGCACCAACGAGAACACCAACGGCCTCATCCGCCAGTACCTGCCCAAGAGTCGTGACCTGTCCACGCTGACCACACAGGAGGAGCTGTTCATCATGGACCGCCTGAACCTCAGGCCGAGAAAATGCCTTGGATTCCGCACCCCTTTTGAAGTATTCTTTGAACTCCAACCTGTTGCACTTCACAGTTGAATCCAAGCTGCCTATTGGCAGGGTTTTCTATTAATAAGATAGTCACTCAATGCAGGAGTGTGGCGTAGTAGAACGCCGCCACGGTGTGAACCAGAGCCGTGGTGAAGAGCGCCAGGCCGATGGGGACATGAACCGCATGCCACAATGACATGGCCCGGCGGGCAACGGCCATCAACCGGTGTTGACGCTGGAGGGTTGCCAGGCGCAGCGAGGCATCATGAACCCGGCGCATGGCAGGGCGCGCCGATTCCGGGGAACGCAACAGAGTGACCCACCAGAACAGGCCGGCACTCGGGCGGGTAATCAGCCGGTTGAGCGCGGGCCGGGTGGTCTCATCCAACTGCCCCACCACGGCATCCAGATCGGATTGCGCCCTGGCGATGAACTGGCGCACGGTATCGGCTTCCAGCACGATGCCATCGGCGGTACGCGGCAGCGCGGTGTAGATGTAGCGCCCCACAAAGCCGCTGAGGACGATGATGACGGTAAGCAGAAGGACAATACCGGCCAGCCCATTGAACTTCCAGGAGGAGTGCAACAGCACCATGAATGGGCCAAATATTCCGGTGACGATGTGAAATTCCAGCCAGTTCGACAGGCGGCCAAATGAAAACCGGTTGCTGCGCTTGCGGATCGAATAGAGAGTTTCGGTCAGTATCATCAGGGTAAAGCCGATTACGCCCAGCGAATGGCCGAAGAAGTCGCTGGCTGCGGGGATAGACCCGGTGAACGCCACGACCTGAAGATAAAGGGCGGTGATGGCGAGGCTGAGGACCAACGCAATCCAGAGTGGGCGGGAACTGCTAATTTGCACGGGACTGCCTCCAGTCCTTCCAGAAATCCACGAGAACGCCTGAAAGGGTGCCGTTGGCCCCCACGAGGGCAGTTCTCACACGCGTGATATCGACCTGCTCAGTGATGAGTTCCTGCAACGGCTGGGAAAGAGTCTGGTCGCCCATCACGATGGCGCCGACCAGGGTGCGCTCCCCAACCATCAGGCGCACACGGTTGACATCCACGTGAGTCTGGCAGGCAATGGCATGGGGGAGGTCGCGCCACACTTCACTATCACCGCGGGCTATGCCGACGAGGTCGTCATCCCGTCCGCCGCCGACCGTTCCGATAATGGTGGTGGTAAGGCCCGCCAAACGAGTGACGTTGAACGCCGTCTTGCGGACATAAGCGGTCGGCTGACCGGCCATGTTCAGGCCGGCGGTATGACCCTGTTCACGGGCGGGATTCCAGAGCGAATCGAGGACATGGCGTCCGGAATTCGGGTCATAGGCCTGCGCGGCGTCGCCGGCGGCATAGACGTCGGGTGCACTGGTGCGCAGGAACTCGTCCACCAGGATGCCGCGGTCGATTTCAAGGCGGGCAGAGCGCGCCAGCGAAAGCCGCGGGCGAATGCCAATCGCAAAGGCGACCAAGCGAGCGGGAAGGACTTGCCCACCCACTAACCTGACGCCTGAAACCGCGCCGCGCTTTGCCAACAGCGCTTCGACATCCGAATGAAAGTGCAGGGTCACGCCCTCATGACGCAGGCGGGACTCGATAATACGCGACTCAGACTCATCCAGCACATTGCCCCAGTAGCGGTCTTTGCGCAGAAGATAATGCACGTTCATGCCGCGGCGCGCCAACCCCTCGACGAGTTCGAGGGCGGTGATACCGCCGCCCACCACCACGGCCGGTTTGCCGGCACGCGCCAATTTGATGATGCGGCGGGCATCGGATATGTTATCCAGTTTAACGACGCCTTTGAGGTCGATATCCGGCAGATCCGGCATGACGGCCGTCGCGCCCGTGGCAAACAGCAGACGGTCATAGTCCAGCCGCTGGCCGCCGCGCAGGAAAATGCTGCGGCCCTGTGGGTCCACGCGTTCCACAACGCCATTGACCAGACTCAGACGCTGGGCGGCGAACTCCCGGGCCTGAATAGAAAACAGCATTTTTTCCGGGATTTCTTTGGTGAGCATATAGGCGAGACCGGGCCGCGAATAGAACTTGTCCGGCTCGTTGCCAATCAGTACAATCTCGGCCACCGGGTCCACCGAGCGAATGGCAAACGCGGCGGACACACCGGCGACCCCAGTACCGATGATAAGGTGACGTGTCATGGGCGCACCTCGCTCAGTTCCAGGTGCAGGCTGCCGCGTTCGAAACGCAGCACACCGCGCGGGCATTTCTGGATACAGGTGCCGCAGGTGAGGCAGTGGCTATCTTCCACCGATTGGCCCAGCCAGGCGTGCCGGCGTACATCAATACCGATGGGGCAATTAAATGAACAGATGCCGCACTGTACGCAACGCGTGTTGTCCGGCACCACCAGCCCCACGGCCAGCGCCTGGCGACGTAGAGACTCTTCGTTTATCTTGTCGCGAAAACTCATTGCAGGTCAGTCGTCGCCTTTATCGCCGGTTGGGTGACATTCAAGGCATCGACCCGCGATATTGCTTTCATCGTGTTCCTGAATCATTTCATTCAGGTTGTGGCAGTTGGTGCAGGTGACGCCGAAGTTGGCGGTGACATGACAGGCGGCGCATTCGCCGTTCGCATCACCATGGTTGGTGGGGAAACGGTGGTTAAAACTGGCGTTCCAATTGCTGGTGTTGTGGCATTGAGAGCACTGGCCGGGGAAATGATTGGCCGGGCGGTCATGGCAGGACTGGCAATCCGTTGCCCCGGCGAGTTTATGGTCAAAGGAAGCCGGCCGCCAGGCCTGCGTGGAATGGCAGGCGCCGCACTGACCAGCAAAGTGGTTGGCCGGGCTGTCCGCGGCGTGGCATTGCACACAATTGGTGGCTCCGGCAACCTGATGGTTAAAGTCGGCGGGCAGCCAGCCGTTGGTACTGTGGCAGGCCGAACACTGGCCGGCATAATGATTGGCGGGGCTATCCGTTGAGTGGCACAGAACACAATCCGTGGCTCCCGCTACCTGATGGTCGAATGTGGCCGGGGTCCAGGCTGTGGTGGTGTGGCAGGCCGAACACTGGCCCGGGTAATGGTTGGCCGGACGAACAAGGCTGTGACACAACGTGCAGTCGGTAGCGCCGGCTACCTGGTGGTCGAATGTGGCCGGAGTCCAGGCCACGGTGGTGTGGCAGGCGGAACACTGACCCGGGTAATGACTGACCGGGAGATTGAATTCATGGCAGGCGGCACAGTCGGTCACATCCGCGGCCTGGTGGCTGAAGTTGGCGGGCTGCCAGGCGGTGGTGTCATGGCAGTTTGAGCATTGGCCGGGGAAGTGCTGTGCTGGGCGGTCCGGTGTATGGCAGGCGGCGCAATCCTCGGCACTGTTGGCCTGGTGGTCGAACGAAATCGTTAACCAGTCTGTTGTGGAATGGCAGGCGGCGCATTGAATGCCGTAACGGCCCAGATGCACCTCGGGCTCGTTGTGGCAGCCCTGACAATCGGTGGGCAGGTCAGGGATGGATGGGGAGTGGCAGGTGGAACATTGCAGTTCCAGATGACGGCCATCCAATGGGAAAGTGGTTTGGGCGTGGTCGAAGTCGCTAAAGCGGTCATGGCCATCGTGGCAATCCAAACAGGCCGCGCTAAACGCCGCAAGATGGTCGGCCATGTAAGCGCTATCGTCTTGGATGTGGCAATCCTGGCAGGTTTGCACTTCGACGGCGTATTCGTGACCAGTGTGGCAGGTATCGCAATCCAGCGGCTCGTCGGCGTAACCGGACGCATGATGCGCGAGGCTGAAGTCTGTGAGGTCATGGTCAAAGAAAGGGTGCGCCAGGGCCAACAGGTCGGCGTCGGCGCCCTGATGCTCGGTGTGACAGGCCAAACACTCCCCGCCGCGCTCAAACAGGCCGTGCAACGGCTGGGACGCCGCGACCTGGTCGGCGACACCCGTGTGGCAATCCATACAGAGCGCGGCGGAGTCTGAACTCAACGGCTGGTGGCACAACTCGCATTGGGGTTCAAACTCAGCATGGTTGGCCCAGCCATCAATCGACTCGCCGGATTCACCGCTGGCGGACAAGTGTCCGGGACTAAAGAGGGTCTGGCCGCTTACGGTAAACCAAACCAACATGGGCACGAGAATAATGCCGGAGGCAATCAGGGACGAGGGGGAGAACAGGATGTCGCGACGACGCATGATGAATCCGCCGGATGACGGCAATTGAATTATAGGACGGCCAAGTTGCCAGACAATAGGACAGTTGTCCCGTATAGGATGGGACAAAAAACCCGCGCCCTGTCGGGCGCGGGTTGATTGAGATGAAACTGGTGGAATTAGCCCTTCGGCAGGATTGACGTGAGAGTCCGGGTGACGTTCTGGAGTTCGCCGGCATGCACTTTGAGCCGGGAAACATCGCCGGTCTGGAGGCCGCCATGAACATCCGTGATGGTGCGGGATGTCTTGACGCTGGTATCGATGATGTTCTGGGTGTACTTCTCCATCTCAACGAGCAGGGACATGACATTTTTCGGGATGATGGGAACATTTTTCAGAATCGGGAGCAGGACATCCAGAATCTGGTTGGCCTTGCCGGCATACTTGACGGTGAGGGTGTGCAGGGAGCCGATGGCGCCGGTCAGTTCGAGGGCGACCTCCTGAATGGCATCGATCATGTCCTTGTGGTCCTGAATCATGCGACCAATGTCGTCCAGCGATTGGGTAAGCTTATCCGAAAATTTGACGTAGGACCCGGGCTTGCCGGGGGCGGGCTTCACGCCGGCAACTGGTTTGACGGCACGCGGCGGGGTGGATTTGGGTGACTTGGGATTACGCATCGATGGTTTCCTCCGGATTGAAATGATTGACTTAGTATCCCACGAATTCTGCGTAGGAAGAAATGACGCTTGACAACCTGAGTTCCAGCCCTAGAATGGACAAGAGGTGACGCCATGACCCAAAACCCGCTTTCAATCATCGCCAACGGATTGCCAAAAACCAGCACGCCCAAGAAGGTGGTCATCGTGGGGGCCGGCATGGCCGGGCTGACGGCGGCCTATGAGTTGAAACGTGCCGGGCACCAGGTCGTCCTCCTGGAAGCGCAGGCGCGGGTGGGCGGCCGGGTATACACCCTGCGAGAGCCTTTCAGCGATGGGCTGTACGCCGAGGCGGGGGCGATGCGCATTCCGAAGTCGCATAACTTGACGATGGCGTACATCGAGAAATTCAAGATCGCCACCCTGCCCTTCATGATGGGCAATCCGCAAGCCTATTATTTCCTGCATGGGAAGAAGACACGCATCGGGGAAGCGCTGGCCAACCCGGACGCGCTGGGCTTTGAGACCGCCCCGCACGAACGCGGCAAGTCCCACAACGCCCTGTGGGAAGCGGCGCTCAAACCGCTGCTGGACCGGCTGAAGAAGGATGGTGAAGCCGCCTGGGAAGGGCTGCTGGCCGAGTACGACGGCTATTCGACTCGTGAGTTTCTGGAAGCGAATAAATGGTCGGAAGGGGCAATCGAGATGTTCGGTCTGCTGGCCGACCAGGAAGCGCTGATGAACGCCTCGTTTCTAGAACTTTTCCGCGAGGAGGCCGGCAATTTCTACACCGACATGATTCAACTGAAGGGCGGGATGGATCATCTGCCGCGGGCGTTCCTGCCGGAGTTGCGCGGGGACATCCGTTTTGGGGCGCGCATGACGGCGATTGAACAGAATGCCGAAAGTGTGACGATACACTACCAGAGCCGCGGGGGGCGCGCCAGCGAGACCGGCGACTGCGCCATCCTGACAACGCCCTTCCCCGTGCTGCGGCATGTGGAAGTGCTGCAACCGTTCAGCCGCGCCAAGCAGCGCGCCATCCGGCAACTGCATTACGACGCATCGGCCAAAATCCTCATCCAGACACGGCGGCGTTTCTGGGAACAGGACGAGGGCATTCTTGGCGGCGGAACGGTAACCGACCTGCCCGTCCGCATCCTGTTTTACCCGCAGCATGGGCAGGAATCCGGGCGCGGCGTATTGCTGGCCAGTTACACCTGGGCAGAAGACGCCCAACGCTGGGGGTCGCTATCTCCGGGAGATCGCATTACACAGGCCGTGGAAAACCTGGCGCAGATTCACCCGCAGATCGTGCAGGAGTTCGAAACCGGGGCTTCGTACATGTGGCACGACGATGAGTTTGCCGGCGGGGCGTTTGCGCTGTTCGACCCGGGGCAGCAAACGCTGCTGCACAAACACATCATCGCGACGGAGGGGCGGGTCCATTTTGCCGGGGAACATGCCTCGCTGGCGCACGCCTGGATTCAGGGGGCGATTGAATCCGGGTTGCGGGCGGCGGACGAGATTAACTCGGCGGGCGGGGCGTAATCCGACTGCAAGACGGCGCATCCAAGAGAACGCCCACAAGGGGCCCGGCTACGGGATAATCTGAAAGTCGGCTATGAGCGGCAGGTGGTCATAATTGTTGGGCATATCATCCAACAGGACATCTTCCGCGAGCAAGCCGTATTGTGCCAATGCCTGCGGTGAGAGACCTGTGGTGTCCAGCACGAACGTATTGAGCAAGGTCAGCACGCTATCCGAATAGAGGATGCGGTCGAGCGCGCCGGGGCGGAATGAAGAATTGAATTCGCGCCAGGTATAGAACTTCAGCCCCTGGGCGTTAAGGCTGGGCATAGCATCTGCGAGCGCGGTGCCGTCCCAATCCGGCGGAGAGTCTGAGCCATAGCGGTTTTCATCGGCGATATCACCGGACAGCAGGGTATCGAAGTGGGCGGCGGGGTCGGTGTCATAGATATTGAAATCGCCGAGCACAAGAAGCGGGGTAAGGTCGGGCAGGTCAATCGAATCGCCGGGGGTGCGGGCGTCGGCCAGTTCATGGATGATGACATCCGCCTGGCGCTGGCGCAGGGCGATATCGTCCGCGCCGCCGCTGGACTTGAAGTGTGAGCAAACCAGATAGACATCACGCGAACCGAATTCTGCATCCGGCAGGTCCACGAGTGCGGCGGCCTGGAGCAGATCCAGCGGCAGGGGCACCACGCCCAGGGCGTAACCGTCTGAAAGCACCGGGTAGCGGCTCAGAATGACATTGTCGCGGGCGCCGGTGGCGTTCCAGGGTGTGCCGCCCAGCGCGGCGGTCAACAGGTCAGCGACCTGCCGGGTGTCACGGCGGGAGTTCACCTCCTGCAAACAGAGCACATCCGGCTGGATGGCTGCCACGAGCCGGATGAATTCGTCCTGGCGGTCGGCAATGCGAAATTCATGGTTTTCGCGGTCGCCTTCTGGGAAAATCGAATCCCAGTTAATGTTGTAGCTCATCACGCGCAGCACGCCCGCGTCCGGTGCAGCGAGGAATTCACCCTCACTGAGGGGCACGGGTGTGGCCGATGGGCGGCGGGTGGCAGTGGGGGCGGGCGTCCCGGTCGGCGCGGGCGTGTCCGTAGGGAAGACCGGCACGGTGGGTTCAGCGGTTGAAGAGGGAGGTACCGGCTGGCAGGCAGCCAAAGCGAGTACAAGAAGCAATACAAAAAGGAAGGACTTGGGCAGGAAGTGGTTCATCATGCGCCTATTGTAATAAAGAAACCCCCGCAGT
The DNA here is from genome assembly GCA_004297445.1 of Anaerolineae bacterium. GTDB lineage: Bacteria > Chloroflexota > Anaerolineae > Anaerolineales > UBA11579 > SCUK01. The sequence goes on from SCUK01000013.1 coordinate 35,596, forward strand.
TTGCTGCGGGGGTTTCGGTTTACTGAAATGCTACGAACTTACTGGGACTCAGCCACCAGGTCGGCGGCGGTCTGGTTCAGTTCATCGAGGATGGCCTGAATACCAGCGGCATCGGCGGCTTCCAGGATGGCGAAGAACGCATCGCGGATGGCGCCACGCACAGCACCGTGCGCCGGCAGGTTGGGTTCAGCCTTGCCGAGCGGCAGCAGGTCCAGCGCGCCACCCCAGATCACGTCGTCGTCGGGGCGGGTGCCCACGTCAACGCCAGCCTGGGACGGGAAGTAGCCGGTTAAGCTGACCCACTCACTCTGGGTTTCGGGCGAGGTGAGCCACTTCAGGAACAGCCACGAAGCGAGGTCAGCGGTTTCATTGGTGCGAACGATGCCAACCATCTGGCCGAAGGCGTTCACGACCAGGGTGCCATCCGGGCCCGGGTAGGGAATGGTGCCCCACACATCGGTGTTGCCGGCGTCTGCCATAGCCGAAACCTGGAAGGGGATACCGGCGCTGGAGGAGGTGGCGAACAGCGCCAGGCGGCCAGCGAACTCAGGGTTCGGGAAGGACGGCGTGGAAAGCGTGCAGCCGCTGTCGTAAAGGTCCTTGAAGAACAGGGCGACGTTCAACACGGCTTCGTTGTTCAGGTTGTAACCGTCTCCGGCTTCGTTAATGTATTCACCGCCAAACGCCCAAATCCAGGGCGAAACCATGGAGGCATCCGGGAAGTACACATAGCCGCCGGTGCCATCATTGTCCGGGTTGTCATCGCTGCCATTGGCGGCAGCAGCGGCGCAGGCCTGTTCCTTGAATTCAGCAGAGGTCTGCGGCGGGCCGGAGAAGCCCAGTTCTTCTGCCCAGGTGTAGTTGTAGAAAATTACCTGCTCAGATTGGTGCATCGGGATACCCAGCTGGGTGCCGTCCGCCAGAGTGCCGGAACTGTACGGGCCGGGGAAGATGCCAGCCAGCACTTCGGGGCTCAGGCCATAGCTCGGGTTATTGATGTAGTCATTGAGCGGGGCGATGACATCCAGGCTGTACCAGCGCGAGAGGCTATTGGGAAAGCCCATGGTCAGGTTCGGCAGTTCGCCGGTAGCGACGGCGCCGTTGACCGCAGTTTCCAGGTCACCCTGGTTGCCCTGCGCAATGGCTTCGACGGTGATGCC
>SCUK01000014.1 GCA_004297445.1 Anaerolineae bacterium
CCTCAAACGCAGATATCGCCTTTCACCAGCTCAACTTCGAGAAATCATCCAGGCGGTCCTGTCCATCTTCTTGGCCCTGATCTTTGGCAATCCTGTCCGATCTTTTGTCCGAACCTGAGACAGACTTGATTGACCTCGCAGATCAGATGTGGCATAATTGCGGAAATCCATATACAAAGACGACGATGGAAACGAGTAGACTGGTCTGGTCCTGCCAAGCGAACCCGGGATGGTGAGAGCCGGGTGGGGACAGCGGGCTGAAAATCCTTCCGGAGTTGCGACCTGAAAGGCGAAACGCCAAGTAGGAGAGCCGGGGTTCGTGCCTCGTTAACCAACACGCAGCAATAAGGCGAAAGCCCGTTGCTGGCCGAGCGCCCGCCCTATGGCGGGAATCCGGGTGGTACCGCGGGAAACGAATTCGACTCCCGTCCCTGAATTGGGACGGGAGTTTTCTGTTTGCGGCCAACCCGTCCTGCAAATCCGGCTGCCAGGAGTGAGAATGTTCAAACCGGTTGCGTCCAACTTGAATCCAACGTCGATGGAAGAAGCGATCCTGAAATTCTGGAAGGACCGCGAAATCTTCGCCAAGACAACTGAACTGCGCGCCGGCGGGCCGAATTACGTTTTCTATGAAGGGCCGCCGACGGCGAACGGCAAACCGGGCGTGCACCATGGACTGGCTCGGGCTTTTAAGGACCTGTTCCCACGCTACCAGGTGATGCGCGGCAAGAACGTGGTGCGCCGCGGTGGTTGGGATACACACGGCCTGCCGGTTGAGATCGAAGTTGAAAAGAGACTCGGCTTTACCAATAAGCAGCAAATCGAAGAATACGGAATCGCCGAATTCAACGAACTGTGCCGCCAGTCGGCATTTGAGTACATCCAGGAGTGGGAGCGGTTCACCGACCGCCTGGGTTTCTGGGTGGATTTTAAGACGGCGTATGTCACCTATACGAATGACTACATCGAGTCGGTGTGGAGCATCCTGAAATCGTTCTGGGACAAAGACCTGCTGTATCAGGGCTACAAGGTGGTGCCTTACTGCCCGCGCTGCGGTACTCCGCTTTCCGACCATGAAGTCGCGCTGGGCTACGATGAGGCTGTCGACCCATCAGTTTTCGTGCGCTTCCCACTGGTTGACGATGACTCGGCACTGCTGGTCTGGACGACAACGCCCTGGACGCTGCCGGGCAACGTGGCCGTAGCGGCGCATCCCAGCGAAACCTATGTTGTAGTGGAGTCCGTGAACGGGGGCGGGAACTCCGAGAAGCTGGTGATGGCGAAAGCGCTATTGGACAAGGTTTTTGGCGACCGCTCTTTTACGATCCTGCGCGAGCTGAGCGGAAAAGAATTGCAGGGCAAGAAATACAAACCCTTGTTTACCTTCCTGCCAACGGACAAGGAGGCGCACTACGTTGTTCTGCAGGATTTTGTGAGCATGGAGGACGGCACGGGGCTGGTGCATATGGCGCCGGCGTTTGGCGGTGAAGACATGCAAGCGGCGATTGAGTTTGACCTGCCCATCCTGATGACAGTGCAGGATGACGGTACTTTTGTGAAAGAGGTGCGGCCATGGAGCGGCGTGTTCGTCAAAGACGCGGACCCGCTCATCATCCAGGATCTCGAGAACCGCGGGCTGCTGTTTAAGTCTGAAACCTATACGCACACCTATCCGTTCTGCTGGCGATGCAGTACGCCCCTGTTGTATTACGCACGGTCATCGTGGTTCATCCGTACAACGCAATTTAAGGACCGGTTGGTTGGGCTAAATCGTGAAATCAATTGGGTTCCCGACCATATGCAGGAAGGCCGTTTTGGCAACTGGCTGGAAAACAACATCGACTGGTCGCTGGGCCGCGAACGCTATTGGGGTACCCCGTTGCCGGTCTGGGAGTGCGGAGAGTGCCACCACCAGACCGCGGTCGGGTCGGTGAAGGAGCTGGAGGCGCTCTCCGGGCAGGAATTGGCCGGGTTGGACCTGCATCGACCCCACGTGGACAATGTGCATGGCAAGTGCCCGGAATGCGGCGGGATGATGCAGCGCGTGCCGGAGCTCATTGATGTGTGGTTTGACTCCGGGGCGATGCCCTATGCGCAGTGGCACTACCCGTTTGAAAACCAGAAGGTCTTTGAAGACCAGTTCCCGGCGGACTACATCTGCGAGGCGGTGGACCAGACGCGCGGCTGGTTTTATTCGCTGCATGCCATCAGCACCTTGTTGATGGATTCGGTGTCTTACAAGAATGTCATCTGCCTGGGGCATATCCTGGATACCGAGGGTCAGAAGATGTCCAAGTCCAAAGGCAATATCGTGGACCCGTGGGATGTCTTCCAAAGCCAGGGAGCAGACGCGTTCCGATGGTATCTGTACACGGCCAGCCCGCCGGGCAACGCGCGGCGCTTCTCGGTGGAACTGGTGGGCGAGGTCGTCAAGAATTTCACACTGACGCTGTGGAACGTGTATTCGTTCTTCATCACTTATGCCAGCCTTGACGAGTGGACTCCGCAGGCCGGAGCGAGCGTGGAATACAGTTCGCTGGACAAATGGATGCGCTCGTCGTTGCACACGCTGGTGCGGGATGTAACCGCGGCGCTGGAGGCCTATGATGTGCCGGGAGCCACGCGACCCATCCAGAATTTCGTTGAGGACCTGTCCAAATGGTATCTGCGGCGCTCACGGCGGCGATACTGGCGCAGCGAGGCGGACGCCGACAAGCTGGCGGCTTATGCCACGCTGTATGAGGTCCTGGTGACACTTTCTAAACTTCTGGCGCCAACGATGCCTTTCTTGGCGGAAGAACTGTACCAGAACCTGGTGCGGCCGGTGGATGGCGGCGCGCCAGAATCGGTGCATATGGCTGACTGGCCGGAGGCTGACCTGGCGGCGATCGATGAGACGCTGAACCGCGAGATGGCGCTGGTGATGAAACTGGCGTCACTGGGGCACGCGGCGCGCAACGCTGCGGCCATCAAGGTGCGGCAGCCGCTGGCGGAAGTGGCGTTCAGCGTGGGACAGGCGCATGAAGCGGAAGCGGTGACCAAACACGCTGACCTGCTGGCGGATGAGTTGAATGTGAAGGCGGTGCGAGCGCTGGGTTCGGCAGGAGAAGCCGTGACCTATACTCTGAACCCCCTGCCAAGACAACTGGGACAGCGATTCCAGAGCCGATTCCCGGACGTGCGGAAGGCGCTGCTGGCGCTGGAGCCGAACGCGGCGGCGGCCTTGCTGATGAGCGGTCAGGCGGTGAGTATCGAACTGGATGGCGACCCGGTGGCCATTCAGCCGGGCGAAGTGGAAGTACGTGCGGATGCGAAGACCGGATTGGCGCTTGCGCAGGACGGCGCGTATCTGGCGGCGCTGGCCACGGAACTGACGGAGGAACTGGTAAAGGAAGGCCTGGCGCGCGATTTTGTGCGTAACATCCAGGAACTGCGCAAGACGGGCGGGTTGGATATCACCGATCGCATCGTGGTGTATTGCCGGGCTTCCGAGAAGTTGGCAGCGGCGCTGGAGGCCCATAGGGAATACATCATGGGTGAAGTGCTGGCGCGCGAACTGCTGGCCGATGCGGTGCCCAAAGATGCCATCCGGCCGGAGACCCCGTTTGATTTTGATGGCGAGACGGCGGACGTGGGATTGGTAAGGGCTTAGAGGGGAGCCGAGCAAGACAGCATATAAAACGAGCCGGTTCATCAGAACCGGCTCGTTTGTTAGAAACATCTGTTACGGGTGGTCGTTGTTCCAGAACCAGTTGAAGGCGTAGTACCCGGTTGAGGGGCTGTCCATCCGGATGGCGATGCGACTGAGGTCTTTGAGGCCGGCGGGGATGGTGAAGGTGGCTGTGAACGCGCCGGTGGCATCGGTGTCGAAGGATGAGTCGACGACCGTGCCGCCAATGGCCAGCGTGCCATAATTGCCCATGCGCACGGTGAAGGTGTCGTTCTTGGTGAAGTTGACACCCTTTATGGTTACTGAATTGTTGCGGTCAACCGCCGTAATTGTGAATGACGGGAACCCGGAGGCCGGAAGATTGGGATTGGGAGTTTTGGTCGGGGCTGGGGTGGCTGTGGGACCGCCTGGAGTCGCGGTTGGGCCGGGCGTGGCGGATGGACCAGGTGTGGCCGTGGCGGCTACGGCCGACGTGTTGTTCCAGAACCAATTGTAGGCGTAATAGCCGCTGGTGGGACTTTCCAGCCGGATGGCAATGCGCTGCTGACCCTTGAGGCCCGCCGGAATGTTGTAAGTGGCGGTGAATGACCCGCCGCTGCCGGAGGCCTGGGTGGTGACCAGCGTACCGCCCACGCCGAGCGTGCCATACAAACCCATGCGAACATTGAAGGTGTCATTCTTGGGGAAGTTGGAGGTCTGAATCGTGACGGTTGAATCGGTGACGACGGCGGTGATGCTGAATGTGGGGATGGCGGCCGCTTGTGAAGCGGAGACGGTCATGGGAGCCAGAATCAAGACTGCCAGGACGGCCAGGGCAAGAAAACGTTTCATTGTATTCCTCCACTGTGACGCGGACTCATCACAGGATTTGCACTTAAACTATAACGCTGAGACTGAGACGAATCAAGTTCCAATTCAGTTCCGCGCATGTCAGATTCAGGACAAAACAGACAGGTATTCCGGCGTTAATCTTGCACACGGGAATCGCCCTTGCGGATATGGGTATGGCGGCAAGGTTTGATTCGGAGACACTATCAGAAACAAAAAAGAACGGCGATTAGCCGTTCCTTTTTTTGAGAGTAAAGGGGTTGGGTCGCTAGCGATTATAGAAGAAGTTGAAGGCGTAGTAGTCGGCGTTCTGACTCTCCAGCCGGATAGCGATCATGTCCAGCCCTCGGAGCGATTCGGGGATGTCAAATGTGGCTGAAAAAGCGCTCTGGTCACCGGTTTCGATGGTGCCGACGATGAAACCGCCCACACCTTCGCTGCCATAGAGGCCCAAGCGGACGGTGTAAATGTCATCCTTGGTGAAGTTCACTCCGGTAATGGAGACTTTTGAGTCCACGACCACTGAAACAATCTCAAATGATGGGTAGGTGCCGGCTGGAAGAACCCAGTTGGGGTTTGTGGTGGATGTGCCACCGGTGACGGCGTTGTAACCGTCTTCATTGGCGAAATAGTCGTAGGCATAATGGCCGCTGGAGGTGCTCTGCAGGCGAATCGAGATGAGGGCCTCGCCCTGTAACTGAGCGGGAATGGGATAGGTGACAATGAATGAGCCGCCTTCGCCAGTGGTCTGGGTGCCGACGACGAACCCGCCGATGCCCTGTGTTCCGATTGGGCCCATGGTGACGAGGAACTCCTTCTCTGGCGCCATGTTGAACAGTTGCAAGGTCACTTCGGTGTCCTTGACCACGTTCAGCACCTTGGTGCTGGGCGCGCCGGTCTTGGGTTCCTTGGATTGCGCGGCAAGGTCAAAGTAGGTGGTGGTGTACTGACCATGCGGCGTGATGACCTTCCAGTCCTTTTCTATTGTGACCGCGGTCGTGCCGCTGTTGCCGTTGTGGGTATTGATCATGCGAATCATGATTTCGTCTTCATCCCAGAGCCCGGTCGGCATGGGGAAGGTAAGACGGAATTCGCGCGGATAGGAATCGTCCAGAAGTCCGACAGGAAGGGCTTCGAATGTGGAGTCGTTGGCTCCGGCGACGATGCGATATTTATCGAGCCCGTCGTAATTGGATACTTTAAGAGTTACCTGAGTTACGCTGCCCGAGACGTCCACATTGCTGACCCAGAAACTTGGCCCCTGAAAGATGTTGACCGACGAGCCGGCATCCTGAGCGGAGGATTGGGCCACCGGCGAAAGGGTAAAGAGCTTATTGGTGTTCCAGCCAGTTTCGTTGGCAAAGATGTCGTAGCCGCGGCTGCCATCTTCGCGACTGACGACCTGAATGGTCAGAAGGTTCTGGCCGTGCAGGCGAGCGGGAATCTTGAATGTCTTGCGGAATTCTGCGCCGTCGTTACCAGTGAGTTCGCCGACGCCAATGGGCTCAAAGAGGTCGCCGATACGGCCCATCTGGACCTCATAGCGCTCGTCTCCTTTGGGGTAGCCAGTGATTTGGAGGACGATCGAGTCGTCACGAACGACATCGTGTACCCAGAAGGTCGGACCCCCAGGGACCGTGACGGAATAGGAGGGCGCAATGGCGGGCGCAGCGAACGCGTTGGCCGGGAAGGCCAGCGCCAGAACGAACAGGAGGATGAACACTCGCTTCATTTCAATGACTCCTTGTGGCAGGCGACACGGGTCGCCTGCCGGGCAAACGTCGAGATTCACTATACATCAGAACCCCGGCACGGGCAAACGCAGGGCTGAACAGATTTGTTCGGAGCATTCTGTCCGGACTCGTAGCAAGGAACGTGCCAGAGGCTTGAGGCATTACGGGTAAAATCTGCGGATATGGACGCACCCAATCATCCCACCATAACAACCAAGGGCGTATTGCGCCCCACGCTGGTGACGGTGAATCTTGAACGGTTAACCCAGAACTATCGCGCCATCCAGCAGCATGTGGGCAACAGCCGGGTGATGCCGGTGCTGAAAGCGAATGCGTATGGGCACGGGTTGGTGGAAGTGGCACGTCATATGGCTGGGCTGGGCGCGCCGATGCTGGGGGTAGCGTTTCTGGAAGAAGGAATCCTGCTGCGTGAACATGGAATCCAGATGCCTATCCTGGTGATGGGCGGAATTTTGGGCGATCAGATCCCGCTGTTCCTCGAGCATGACCTGGGATTGGCGGCGTCCTCCGTGGAGAAACTGGCACAGGTGGACCAGGCGGCTGAGGCGCGCGGCGTGCGGGCGCGAGTGCACTTGAAAATTGATACTGGCATGGAGCGCATCGGCGTGCATTACTACAGCGCTGAAGCCTTGTTTGAAGCGTCTCTTGCCTGCAAACACACCGATATCGAAGGCGTGTTCTCGCATTTTGCAAACGCGGATGCGGCTGACCTGAGTTCTGCCAGACTGCAAATCGAGCGTTTCGAAGAAGCGTTGCGATTCTATGAGCGGCGGAGCTTGCCGACGCCAATGCGGCATATGGCGAATTCCGGCGCCGTGCTGCAATTGCCGGAAAGTCATTATGAACTGGTGCGGCCGGGAATCCTGTTGTATGGGGTTTACCCGTCGAATGAAGTGAAACGAACTATCGAGGTCAAACCGGCGTTGAGGTGGACGTCTCGGGTGGTGTATTTCAAAGTGGTCAAACCGGGGCATCCGGTGAGTTACGGTTCGACGTGGGAATCTGACCATCTGGTGCGAATGGTGACCATTCCGGTGGGCTATGGGGACGGCTATTTTCGAGCGATGTCCAATCGGGCGGAAGTGCTGCTTGGCGGAAAGCGCTATCCGGTGGTGGGACGAATCTGCATGGACCAATTCATGGTGAATATCGAATGGGATTCGGCCTACAACGGAGATGAGGTGGTACTGGTTGGCGAAAGCGGAGATATGCGAATCACGGTGGAAGACCTGGCGAATTGGGCGGACACCATTCCTTACGAAATCCTGACAAACATCAATACAAGGGTGCCGCGCGTGTACGTGCGCAGCGGCGAATAGCGACTCAGAATCTACCCCATGACGAATCAAGTTGAATACGGGAATGAAGCGAGCGCGTTGGGCGCGCTGCGCCTGCGCTGGCTGGCGCTAGCCGTTACTGGCGCCGGGCTCGTTGTTATCGGAACGTACGGGCTGAAACGAATCGAATCGTTTTGGTATGCGGCTCAGTGGGGGGTTCAGGCCGCACTGGTATTGGGCTGGGAGTGCTGGACGGTGTGGGGGCTACTGGGTGAAAACCGACGAGCGGGAGAAGAGCGGCTGCTGTCCAGCCTTGGCGCGGGCAACATCCTCTCGCTGGCGCGTGGCGTAATTATCGCTTTGCTGGCGGGATTTCTGTTTCTGCCGCGGCCGGAAGGCGGTTGGGCGTGGTTGCCTGCGACGCTGTACATCCTTTCCGACTTCACTGATTTTTTTGACGGGTACGCGGCGCGCAAGTCCAACCATGTGACGCGGCTGGGCGAAAAACTGGATATGAACCACGATTCCATCGGGGTGCTGACGGCCACGTTGCTGGCGTTTCAGTATGGCGTTGCTCCGTGGTGGTACGCCATCTTCGGATTTGCGCGCTATTTCTTCGTATTTGGGTTATGGCAGAGGCGGCGGCGCGGTCTGCCGGTATTTGACCTGCCACCTAACCCGGCGCGGCGCGTCTTTGCGGCGTTGCAGATGGGCCTGGTTACCGGGCTGTTGTTCCCGATTTTCGAGCCGCCTGCCACAACTGTGGCGGCAACGGCGTTCATGCTGCCTTTCCTCACCGGGTTTGTTTACGACTGGCTGCACGTGAGTGGTCGAATGGGGCAAGGGGATTCTGCAAGTAGTGAGCCATGGGCGCGGTTGTGGAAACGGATGCGCGATGACATGCCGGTGGTGGTTCGGCTGGGTTTGAGCGCAGGCTTGCTGGCCCTGACGGTTCCAGCCGCGAGCCGATTGCAGGCACCTTGGGGAATTCTGGAATTCATTTGCATGGCGGCGATATTCATGGGATGGATGGCGCGGGTCTTTTCAGTAACGGGATTGTTGCTGCTGGGCTGGCGGTTCTCCCTTTTTGAGCCGACTGCCCTGATGTGGGCGTTGCTCCTGGGCTACACGGCCATCATCTTTCTTGGGCCGGGACGCCGGGCGCTTTGGGGGCCAGAGGAATGGTTCGTGCGCAATCGGGCCGGGGAATAGATTTATGAAAAGCATGCCTCGCTGGATTGCCCCAGTCCTGTGGCTGGCTTCGTTTGCTTTACTAGCCTTTGGCCTGAGCCAAGTATCGTTTCAGGGCATCTGGGAATCCGTTCGAGAATTATCTGCCTGGGAACTGGTCGTGCTGCTGTTGCTAAACAGCGGCATCATCGTGCTGTTCGGGCAGCGCTGGCGGGTAATCCTGGCGGCGCAGGGGTACAGAATCCCGGTAATTGCAATCACGCGCATCCGATTGGCGAGTTTTGGAGTGAGTTATTTCACCCCCGGACCCCATATTGGCGGCGAGCTTGTCCAGGTCATTCATCTAACCCGGCATCACGGTGTGCCCGCAGAAACGGCGACGGCATCGGTGACTCTGGACAAACTGTTTGAAATGCTCGCGAATTTCGCCTTTCTTGCTGCAGGGGTGTCAATCGTATCCATCAATGGAGTAAATGGAGCAACCCTGCCCTGGGGTGGAATGCTTCCGGTTGGATTCCTGCTGTGCATGCCAGCCATTTACCTGCTCCTGTTGTGGAGCGGAAAGCGGCCACTCACGGTGCTTGCCGGACGATTCACGCGGGCCGAGGGGGCGATGCGACGAACAACCAGTTTCATTACCGGGGCAGAAGCGCAGATGGGCGAATTCAGCCGGAATGAACCGGGAGCGATGGCGGTTGCGTTCGTGCTGTCCGGGCTGGTGTGGGCTGCCTTGTTGGGAGAATATGCTTTCCTGTTGCGCTTTCTTGGCGTGAGGGTAGACCTGGTCGGACTGGTCACGATTATCACTGCGGCGCGGCTGGCGATGCTGACTCCGTTGCCGGGGGCACTCGGGGCATTGGAGACCAGCCAGACGCTTGCCCTGCAGGCCCTGGGATTCGACCCTGCGGTGGGATTGGGTATCAGTTTATTGATACGCGGGCGAGACGTGGCTTTTGGGGTGGCCGGTCTTTTATGGGGCGGACTGTTAAGAAACAGGCTGTAGCCGAATGCATGTGGGCGCTTCGTGCTAATATTGAATACAGAGGATTCAGGCGTGGTTGACGGCCAATCGAAGCTCAACGGGGTGACTGCTAAACAGGTGGTTGCGACGCGCCTGCCCACCAGTTTTGGGGAGTTCAAGCTGTATTTGTTTGAGAACAGCCACGACGATAAAGATCATCTGGCCCTGGTGATGGGAGACGTGGAAGGCGCAGAAAATGTACTGGCGCGTGTGCATAGCGAATGCCTCACCGGTGATGTCTTGGGCTCACAGCGGTGCGATTGTGGTGAGCAATTGCGGCAAGGGCTGGCGCGCATCGCTGACGAAGGCTGTGGCGTCTTGCTGTACATGCGGCAGGAAGGAAGGGGAATCGGATTGGTTGAGAAGCTGCGGGCGTACAACCTTCAGGACGAGGGGTATGACACGGTGGACGCAAACCTGGTGCTTGGCCACCAGGCCGACAGTCGGGATTACTCCATCTCGGCGGCCATGCTTTCTAACCTGGGAGTAAAGTCCATCCGCCTTTTGACAAACAACCCGAGCAAAATCGATAAATTGAGAATGCTGGGGGTCACTGTGTTGGCCCGCGAGCCGCTGAAGTCTACGATGAATGCGAATAATGAACGCTACCTGCGCACGAAAGTGACGCGGATGAACCACTTGCTTGATTTGCCGGCCATTCGGTCCGAGCTGGATGACCCGGATGTCGACCCCGATTGAATTCCTCTCGAAGTTGGTTACGCAATCGCACAAGTTGGAGAGGCCGTTCGTCACGCTAAGCTATGCGCAATCCCTAGATGGGAGCCTGACGCGACGACGGGGGGCCCCAACGCGGTTAAGCGGAGATTTGGCGATGCGGATGACGCATGCGCTGCGCGCCTGGCATGACGGAATCCTGGTGGGGTCCGGGACGGTGAAAGCAGACGACCCACAATTGACAGTGCGGCTGGCTGAGGGAGATTCGCCGCGGCCGGTGGTGCTGGATACACGGCTTTCCACCCCCGCAACGGCGCGGGTTATAGCTCATCCGAAGGCGCCGATTTTTATTTGCGGCCCGGTGCAAGGACTTGCGAGGGAAGCCCTGACGGCGAGGGGAGCGGAAGTCATTGGCGTAAGTTTAGATGAGGAGGGCGTGAACCTGCGAGAATCACTAAGCGTGCTGAAAGAACAAGGCATTGATCGGCTAATGGTTGAAGGCGGGGCGCGGGTAATCGCCAGCTTCCTAACGCTGGGGTTGGCGGATGCGGCGGTTATCACTTTGGCGCCGGTGTTGATGGGCGGGGTGAGGGCGGAAGGACACGGCCTGATTGGACCGATGCCGATGCTGGAAAACGCACAAATGAAAAGAGTGGGAAGTGATTGGGTCGTGTGGGGGAGGCTGCATTTCAATGGCGAGTGAACTGCGGGCGTTGGTTTTTACGGGCGAACATCAGATGCGGGTAGCACACGAGCCCATCCGCCGATCCGGCGCAGGTGAGGTATTAGTAGCAACGCGACTTAGCGCTATCAGCGCGGGGACGGAGCTATTGGTCTACCGCAACCAGATGCCGGATGCTATGGATGCAGATAGCACAATTGCGGGCCTGAGCGGCGTGCTGGCCTACCCGCTGCGGTATGGGTATTGTTCGGTAGGGGAAGTGGGTGAAATTGGTACAGGCATTGATAAAGACTGGCTGGGGAAGAGAGTCTTTTCATTCCAGCCGCATGCCAGCCACTTTGTTACCCGCGTGGAGGAACTCATTCCCATCCCGGATGGAGTTTCGTTCGATGATGCCGTATTCCTACCCAATGTCGAGACGGCGGTGAACTTCGTCCTGGATGGGCGACCGATGCTGGGCGAAAAGGTGTGCGTGATTGGGCAGGGGGTCGTGGGGTTGTTGACAACGGCGGTAGTGGGGAGGTTTCCGCTACGAGATTTGCTGGTGTTGGATGGAATCGAAATGCGGCGGGAGCGCGGGCTGGCGTTTGGGGCGCAGGTGGCCTTCGAACCCTCGCAGGAAACCCTGGCGCGGGAGCGATTGGCGGCGGGTGCGTATGATGGAGCAGACCTTGTATTTGAGGTGTCCGGCTCGCCAGTAGCGCTGGATATGGCCATCCGGTTGACGGGGTTCAGCGGACGGGTGATAGTGGGGTCGTGGTATGGGAACAAACGCGCCAACCTGGATCTAGGTGGCGCGTATCACCGCAAGCGAATTCAACTCGTGAGCAGCCAGGTGAGCACGGTGACCCCGGAGTTGAGCGGGCGTTGGGGGAAAGCGCGCCGGTTCGAGACCGCCTGGGAGATGGTGGCTAACATCCGGCCCAGCCAATTAATTACACATCGATTCAACCTTGAGGAAGCGCAGGCGGCGTATGTGCTGTTGGACCAGACGCCGGAGAAGGCGTTGCAGGTGGTGTTTGAATACTAGGTAATCACATCTATTCGAGGATACACAACTTATGACGCCGGAAGACTTTGTAACCAGCCGCCGATTCGTTAGCGAATTCTGATAGGGTGTGTTAAAACTTGGGGAGCAGAAGGAGAGAACGGCCATGACTGATCTATTGCATTCCCCCGGTTTCCTTGGAACAAACGCAAACTTTGCGGCAGATATGACTCTGGTTATGAGCATCCTGGTGGCGCTCATTTTCACCACCGGATATTGGCTTGCCTTGAAGGGCAAGTATGACATTCATAAATGGGTGCAGACGACCGGCGCAGTCCTGAATGTCATTTTGGTGTTCTGGCTGATGCTGCTCCCGTATCGTGATTTCATCGTGCGGGATTCCGGCGGGCCGCGCGATTCAGTCTTTTATTACGTCACGACCATTCATGCCACGGTCGGTTTCTTTGCGTTCGTTTTTGGGAACTTCGTGGTGCTGCGCGGGCACAAATTGGTGCCGGAAAAACTGCGATTCAATAAGTACAAGCCCTATATGCGGACAGCCTATGCGCTGTATATCACAACGACTCTATTGGGCGTATGGACTTACTGGACTTGGTTCGTCACAGTAAGTAACCCGCCGGTGTTTTAGGCTCCTAAAGGCCCGAGTTCTTCATCACGCAGCGATCGCATTTGACCATGGAGAAATGATTTGTACACCGTAGCGGTAAAGCGGGACTTCATCGCGCAACACTATCTAATTGGCGGGGACTGGGGGAAGGAAAACGAACCGCACTCCCATCACTACGTGGTGGAGGTGCAATTGCACGGCGAAACATTGGATCCGCATGGCTATCTCGTGGACATCGTTGCCATTGAGGCCGGCCTGGACGAATTGGTTGGGCAATACAAGGACAAGATGCTGAACGACCAAGAAGCGTTCAGGGGGCTGAATCCGTCCATCGAACACTTCTCAAGAATCCTGTGCACATCGCTGGCCGACAGGCTGAAGGCGAACACGCTGAATGCGGTGAGCGTCCGGTTGTGGGAGAACGATATCGCCTGGGCGGAGTACCGGTTGGGGCTGTAGGTGCGAATCGGGCTGGTCATCTACGGGGACCTGAGCTATACGTCCGGCGGGTTCCTGTATGACCGCAAAGTGGTGGAAAGGCTGGAAGCCGGGGGTGATGAAGCGGTAATCATTTCACTGCCATGGCGGCGGTATGGCCAGCATTTGCTCGATAATTTCTCCCCGCGTTTGTATCGAGAACTGGTTGACCGCAATCTTGACCTGCTGGTCGAAGATGAACTCAATCATCCGTCGCTGTTTCTTATGAATCGATGGCTTAAGCGGCGGACGAAGGTGCCAATTGTCGCGATTGTGCATCACTTGCGGTGGCGTGAGCGACATCCTAGCGTGATGAAGGCGTTCTACCGGTCAGTGGAACACTGGTACTTACGCGGGTTGGATGGCTGGGTGAGCGTCAGCAAGACGACGCAGCAAGATGTCATTTCCCTCGGCGGGAGGGAGGGTCCCAGCCGCGTGTGCAGGCCGGGCGGTAACCGCTGGCAGAATCTGCCTGGCACAGAAGAAATCCGGATACGAGCCGAATCCGGCGGACCTTTGCGGCTGGTTTTCCTGGGCAATGCAATCCCGCGCAAGGGTCTGCATACGTTGATTGAGGCAGTGATGAGCCTGCCGGAAGGGTGCTGTACGCTGAACGTGATTGGGCATCTGGATACCCTGCCTGATTATGTTGCCGGCATTCATGCGCGGCTTGAGGAAAATTCCTGGAGGGACCGGGTGGGATTTGCTGGAGCAATTTCTGGGGAGCAGGTTGGCGAAGCCTTGAGAGCGGCGGATGTGCTGGTGGTGCCGTCAGCATACGAGGGATACGGAATTGTGTATCTGGAAGGGATGGCGTTTGGGCTCCCGGCGATTGGCGGCAAGGATGGGGCGGCGCGCGAAATTATCCGGGAAGGGGAAAATGGCTATCTTGTGGACTACGGGGACGCGGTGACGCTTGCGAGCAGGATCCGGAATCTCTCCGAAGACCGGGCCTTGTTAGGAAAGATGAGCGCGGCGGCGCGGCGACATTATGATGCTCAATCGACCTGGGAAAATACGACAGATTGTGTGCGTAATTTTCTGTACGAGATAAGTGCAAATGCTATAATTCGATAATCTTCATCAACGAGGTGAGAAACCCCATGAGCAAAGCCAATCTTCGACTTGCTGTAATTCTGTTGACCGTCTTCACGGGGATAGTACATCTTGTGGTGCTCAATCTGGATCATATTGATACGTTGTTCTTTTTGAACGGCATCGGCTATTTTGTGTTGCTGGGCGCGTTCACCGGCGTTCTGAAGCCATTGGCGGCTAACCAGAAGCTGGTGCACTATGGACTAATCGGATTCGCGGCGGCTACCATAATCGCTTTCTTCCTATTCAATGGCAGCGGTCTGCTCGGCTACGTAACAAAGGCTGTGGAAGTCCTGCTCATCGTTGCGACTTACCTGCACTTGCAGAAATCCTGAGAGAAGGTTTGGCATAGCATGAAGCTCGCTGATCTGCGCGGGCTGACGCGCTCCCTAATGATGTACTACGGCGTGCCGGGACAGGCGCGCCGTTTGCATTCGTTCTACCAACCTTTTATTTCGCCCGGCGATCTTTGTTTTGACATCGGAGCCCATGTGGGGAACCGGATGCGCGCCTGGCTGGCGCTGGGCGCGCGGGTGGTGGCGCTCGAGCCGCAGCCGACCTATCTTGGTTTTCTAGAGTTCGCATACGGCCGGAATCCCAGTGTCACCTTGATCGGAAAGGCGGCAGGAGCCGAGCGCGGTGAAACCCGGATGATGGTGAGCGGCAATGCACCCACAGTGTCCAGCTTATCGGCAGAGTGGGTGGAACAAGTGAAGACGACAGACGAGACATTTTCCTGGGTGGAGTGGAACGGGGAACTTCGCGTTCAGGTGGTAACGCTTGAAGACCTGATTGCGGAGCATGGCGAGCCAACCTTCGTAAAGATCGATGTGGAAGGCTACGAACTTGAGGTGTTGAAGGGGTTGCGCCGCCCGCTGAAAGCACTTTCGTTTGAGTATTTGCGGTCGGCCCTCCCGATGGCAGAGGCGTGCATGGAGCGCATACAGGAGTTGGCCGAATACGAATTTAACTTCACTGTTATCGAGGAAACTGAATTTGCGGCGGCTGGGTGGATGAAGGGTGAAGAAATGATGCGCGTGTTGCGAACCTTGCCGGACCGGGCGACTTCAGGAGATGTTTACGCCAGGAAGAAGGGAAACGTGTGAGACCCTCCGACTACTCATTCTTCCGTTACCTGGAAGCCAAGAAGAGCGTGGACGATAAAGCCCTGAACGCGGGAGTCATGAAGCGACTGGGCCAAGAGGTGGCTGCATGGGGGGAAAAGCAGATTGAGGTCCTTGAAGTTGGCGCCGGAATCGGGACGATGGCGCAGCGGCTCATTGAAACGGGAATGCTGAAACGAGCGCGATACCGGCTGACTGACCTGGAAACCGAAAATCTGGAACGTGCAAGAGAGTACTTGATGAAATGGGTGGCCGAGAACAGGCTTACCGTACTTGAAGGCAGTGGAAATCAACTACACTTCGCGAGAAGTGAGATGGATGTGCGAGTTGAGTTTCAGGTTGACGATGCCACTGCGGACGCTGGAAATGGGGGCGAGCTGGCAGACGTATTGGTTGCCAACGCAGTGCTTGACCTGCTGGACCTACAACCGGCACTTGCGAAACTGATGAGGCGGGTAAGACCGGGAGGGTTGTGTTACTTTACGATTAATTATGATGGCATGACGATATTCGAACCTGAGATTGATGAGCGGCTGGATGCGGAAATCCGGCGACTGTACGACGTGACGATGGATGAGCGCGTGACGGATGGGAAACCTTCCGGGGACAGCTGGACGGGGCGACACCTGTTTGGGGCACTTGAGCAGACTGGGGCGACGGTGCTGGCGACTGGAAGCTCAGACTGGATGGTCTACGCGACGGATGGTCGCTATCCCAATGACGAGGCGTACTTTCTGCATTTCATCATCCACACTGTGTACGAAGCGCTGCGGGACAGGCCGGAACTGAACATAGCTGCATTCGCGGAGTGGACGGAAGAGCGACACGCCCAGATTGAACGGGGCGAACTGGTGTACATCGCGCATCAACTGGACTACCTGGCGCGAAAAAGGTAGTCTGTGTGACATCGGTTACAATGGGCGGTCATGGAAACTACAGCTACAAGCGAACACCGGACGCCAGAAGTGACGTTAAAACTGACCTTTAAGGAACGACTGGAGACGTATCAGCCGATGCTCTCCATTGCGGGACTTATTGTCCTGCTGGATCAGGTAAGCAAAGCCGTGTTGCGTGCCCAACTGGCATTTGGCGAGAGTTGGATGCCAATTGACTGGCTGGCGCCGTATGCTCGAATCATTCACTGGCATAACACCGGCGCAGCGTTCGGTATGTTCCAGAGCGGCGGGGCGTTCTTTAAGGTGTTGGGCCTGGTGGTGTCAGGGCTCATCCTGTATTACTATCCCGCGGTTCCGAAGAAGGATTGGTCGCTACGGCTGGCGATGGCCCTTCAGTTGGGCGGCGCGCTGGGTAATTTCATTGACCGGGTGCGATTTGGTTACGTCACAGATTTTGTTTCCTTGATGAATTTCCCGGTATTCAATGTGGCAGATACGTGTATCACCATTGGTGTCATCGTCCTCATCTGGGGGGTGTGGGTGAGCGAACTAGAGGCGAAAAAGCAGATGGCGGCTGAGAGTGGTGACGCTGACGAGAGGTCCGTGGACGGTGGTTGAGCGGAAGTTGGCATTCCAATTCGCAGACCCAGATGGCGAGCGGTTGGACCACTTCCTGGTCACCCAGTTGCCCGAATTCAGCCGGGCGCGATTGCAGGGATTAATCCGCGATGGGCATGTGCTGGTAAACGGCGTTCCTGCTCATAAGAGCGGGCAGCGGTTGGAGGGGGAGGCTCTGGTGGAAGTCGTTGTGCCGCCGGCCGAAGATTCCAGCCTGGTCCCCGAGTCCATCCCTCTTGATATCCTCTACGAAGATAAGAATGTCATTGTGGTCAATAAGCCGGCCGGGATGGTGGTGCATCCTTCGGTGGGACACGGGCATGGCACCCTAGTGAACGCGGTGCTGGCGCACGCGCCAACGCTTGAGGGCGTGGGGGGCGAAGTTCGGCCGGGGCTGGTGCACCGGCTGGATAAGGATACTTCCGGAGTCATTATCCTGGCCAAGAACGATTCGGCGCTGTTGTTCCTCCAGAAGCAATTTCAGGATAGGCATGTTGAGAAGGTGTACCAGGCGCTCGTCGACGGACGTCCGCCGACACCTGAGGGACGGATTGACGCGCCGATTGGCCGCGACCCGCGCCACCGTCAGCGAATGGCTGTGACCGGTGAGGCGAAAGGGCGGCAAGGGGTAAGCGAATATCGGACACTGGAAGAATTCAACGACCACACTTTGCTGGCAGTGCAAATCATGACCGGCAGGACACACCAGATTCGCGTGCACTTGGCGTTCCTGGGGACGCCAGTGACCGGCGATACGGTGTATGGCCACAAGAAGGATCCGCTTCGACTCGGGCGGCAGTTCCTGCATGCCTGGCGTTTAACTCTCCGGCTTGTGCCTGATGGAAAAGAACTCACCTTTGAAGCACCGCTGCCTATTGAGCTCACTCGCTCGTTGGAAACCTTACGAAAGTACTGACCCATGAAGCTACTTGACTTTCGATCCGATACGGTGACCCTGCCCAGCGAAGCCATGCGAAAAGCGATGGCGGAAGCCGAGCTGGGAGATGACGTTTACGGGGATGACCCCACGGTGAACCGCCTTCAGGACCTTGCCGCCGAGATGACAGGTAAGGAAGCCGGGCTGTTTGTTCCGAGCGGGACGATGGGCAATCTGGCGGCGTTGCTGGCGCATTGCCAGCGAGGAGATGAAGTCATCGTGGGGGACCAGGCGCACACCTATATATTTGAAGCAGGGGGGATGGCGGCCCTGGGTGGAATCCATCCGAGAGTGGTGAAGAACCTGTCCGATGGGCGGTTGGACCTGGAGGAGGTGCGCGCGGCGGTGAGACCGGACGATGCGCATTTTCCGGTTACCCGGCTGTTGACGCTGGAGAACACGCACAATCGTTGCGGCGGAGCTATCCTGTCGCCGAGTTACATGAAGGCGGCCGGGGATTTGGCGCACGAATTGGGGCTGCAACTGCACCTGGATGGGGCGCGCATCTTTAACGCATCGGTTGCGCTGGGCGTGGATGTCAAGGTGCTGACCGGACCCGCAGACTCAGTGATGTTTTGCCTAAGCAAAGGGCTGGCAGCACCGGTGGGGTCGGTCTTATGCGGAAGCAAAGACTTCATACTGCGGGCGCATCGCGCGAGGAAGCAACTGGGGGGAGGGATGCGGCAGGCCGGGGTACTGGCCGCAGCGGGGATACTCGCATTGACTCAAATGGTGGAGCGACTGGATGATGACCACCGGCAAGCGCGACAATTGGCCAAAGGTCTGAGCGAGGTGGCTGGCATTCAAGTGGAGAGCCTTGAGCCGCCAACCAACATGGTGTATTTTCAACTGATGGAAGGCTCGGCTGACGCCTTTCGTGAGCGTTGTAAGAAGGCCGGGCTACTGGTTGGCGTGGCCGGGGGCAGCAGGTTCCGGATGGTGACACACTATGGCATTGAGGGGAACGATGTCAAAAGGGCTATTGATGCGATTCGCGATGCACTGTCTGCCTGAAATTATGTAACATTTTAATGGCGCGATGATATAATCGCGCTCATTGTGACCGACTCCCTGTACCCAGATATGGCTCAGTTCTTGGCGAACTATTCGCCGCGCGGCGGATACGCGTCGAATACGCACCAGTCCTATCTTTATGACTTGAGACGCTGCGCGCTGTTCCTGCGCGAGCAATACCCCGGCAAGGGGGAGCCGCGCTATTCGCATGAGTCCCTTCAGGCGTTTCTGGAGAAAGAACGGTTGGCCGGCGCAAGCCCGCGCACTCTTGCGCGACGGCTGGTGGTGATACGGCGGTTTGTGAAATTCCTGGCCCAGAACCGACGAGTAAGCGCCGACTTCAGCAATCTCCTACGTATAACAACGGGCAGCAACGGCCGGGTCAAAACTATTGTTGACGCATCTCCGCTGACCCAAGAAGAGATCCAAGCCATTCGGCAAGCCCTAGCACGCGAGACCGGCCCGCGTGCCCTGCGCGACGGCGCGATTTTCGAGGCCCTATTGGATACCGGTCTAAGTGTTGCCGCCATTCTCGAACTCAACATCAGCGATGTTGGCAAGTTGGCATGGGGTGAGACAGCCAGCGCAATGCTCGCCAAGTACCTGGCTGAAGCCAGACCAGACCTCGATAGGGGACGGGATGAATCGGCACTATTCGTGAGCCAGCTTGGCAGGCGCATGACCCGCCAGACCGTGTGGGTAATGCTGAGGACTCTTGGGAATGCCACAGGAATGAAAACAGGGCTGTCCCCGCGCCGAATCAGGCATACGGCGATTGCGCGCATGGCGGCGGAAGGCCTAAACGCTGACCAGTTGCAGAACCGGCTAGGTTACCGGACCCCGGTATCGATTCGGATGATGCTGGAACGACTTGAGCCGAAGAAATAGTATTCAGGAGTTATGGGATGACAGAGTTTCTCACCCTTGAGCAAATTGATGCCGTTGTTGCCGCGATTAAGGCAAAGACTAAGATCGCGCCGAAAATTGGTGTCATCCTTGGATCTGGACTGGGTGTTCTTGCAGATGAAGTGCTGGGTGCGGTAATAATTCCCTTTGGCGAATTGCCAGGATGGCCGGTTTCGACCGTGCAAGGGCATTCTGGACGTCTGGTGCTGGGTGAGTTGATGGGACATGCCGTGATGGTGATGCAGGGACGGGCGCATTATTACGAGGGTTATTCAATTTCGCAGGTGGGCTTGCCGGTGCGTGTGATGCAGCGGCTGGGGGCCGAAATGCTGGTGGTGACCAATGCTGCCGGAGGTGTGAACCCGGATTACGCGCCCGGTGATCTGATGTTACTCAAAGACCACATCGCCTTTATGGGCATGGCGGGGATAAACCCGCTGCGCGGGCCAAACCTGGATGAATTCGGGCCGCGTTTCCCGGATATGAGCCGGGTGTATGACCGCGAATTGCTGGCCCTGGCGCGGGAAGTGGGTAAGACGCTGGCCCTGGGTTTGCACGAAGGCGTGTACGCCGGGCTTTCCGGGCCGAGCTTTGAAACACCTGCCGACCTGCGCTTTTTGCGAACTGTAGGCGCGGATGCCGTGGGCATGTCTACCGTACCGGAAGCAACGGTGGCGGTTCACGGAGGGATGCGGGTCCTGGGCGTTTCCGGCATCAGCAACAAAGCGAATCTGGACGGCAACACCGTGACAAGCCATGAAGAAGTGCTTGAAGCGGGACGGGTGCTGGGTCCCAAACTTGTGCGCCTTGTAAAAGGAGTGCTGGAAAGACTTCCGGCTTAAGAGGACAGAGTTGTAATGATTGAAATCCTGCGATTCTTCCAACGCTTTGAAGCGGTCATTTACTTTGCACTGGGCATTGGGATCATTATCTATGGCTGGCGATTCTGGCTGGCCTGGGAAGAAGCGCGCCGAGCAATCTACGGACTTGAGCGCAATGCGGCGCAACAGAGGCTCAATCGCAGCGCGTTGATGATATTCGTTCTGATGATGATGGGAGTCGTAGTATTCTCATTGGTGACATTTATCGGACCGACGCTGGCCCCGGAGACTGTGTTGTTCATTCCACCCACTGCGGAGACACCAGCCGCGGGAAGTGAGGACGGAGAGGCGGCACTGGGAACGGCAACGCCCCTGCCCACTGTGGCGGTATCGCAGACGGGTTGCGTCCCTGACCAGTTGTTTATCAGTTCGCCTACCGCGGGAGAAACAGTAAGCGGTGAGGTGGCAATCACCGGAACGGTGCAGGTCCCCAATTTCGGCTTCTACAAAATAGAGTACGCGCGAGCCCAAGAGGAATTGTGGCTCCCGATTCAGGCCGGCCGCGCCCAGCGTGTGGATGAAGACCTGGTGTCCGCCTGGGACACGAGCAACATCCCGCCGGGCGATTATGTGCTGCAACTGGTCGTAACCGACAATGCCGGACAGGCATTGCCTCCGTGTCGTATCCCTATTCGCATCAGTGCGGGGCCGTGAGCGAAATGGCAGAAATTCAAGTTCGCTCTCTTTCTCCGCGGGATGTGGCGACCCTCTCCCAGATGGACTCTTCCTACCATACCGATTTTGTGTGGCAGATGGACCTGCAGGCGGCGGAGAAGGAATCGCAGGTGAGGTTTCGGGAAATTCGATTGCCGAGGACGATGCGCGTGGAAACCCCGCGCGATAGTGCAACGCTTGCGGAAGACTGGAAGGACAGACCTGCTGTACTGGTGGCAGAGCGTGATGATGACCTGCTGGGTTATGCGAGCCTGACTACCGGTACACTGCCAGGAGGTGTGCTGGTCACTGAACTGGTGGTTGCGCGCCGATTCCGGAGACAGGGGGCAGCCACGGCGCTGTTGCGTGCAGCGCAGACGTGGGCGGGGCAGCACAATTGCGCCCGAATGATGATTGAGATGCAGAGCAAGAACTATCCCGCGATTTGCATGGCACAGAAACTGGGATTCGAATTCTGCGGCTACAACGACCGGTATTACTCAAACCGGGACATCGCGGTGTTCTTTGCCAGGAATGTGGGATAGCCAGATGAGCGAATTGCTGCGGGCATTCCTGGCCCTGCTGAATCAGATGTTTGAAGCCGGCATTGCGATTACAGCTCTGTCGTTGTTCCTGCGCGCGCTCACTTTCAACCTGAGGGATAGAGTTTCACGGTCGTTTGCAGTGATCCTGGCGTGCGTCATGGTGGTGTACTCCGGCGAGGCCATCAGCGGTGCGCTGGAGCCTTCCAAAGGGCTGGAATTCTGGCTGCGCTTCCAATGGGTAGGACTGATCTTTTTCCCGGTGGCATACATGCACTTCGCGGATGCTGTTTTGGAAACGACGGGACGGCCCTCGCGCGGGCGGCGGCGGAAAGCGATCTGGGCTTCGTATGGGCTGGCGACACTGTTTCTTATTGCGCTGCCGTTGGGATGGTTCCTGGGGCCGGTAGAGCTGGATTCTGTTCCATTCCCGCGGTTGGCGCCGGGCATCCTCAGCCCGTGGTTCATGGGGTTGTATCTGGCGGCGGTGGTGTTCGCGGCGGTTATGCTGTATCGCGCCTACCGCAGGACACGGCTGGTAGTGAGCCAGCGGCGAATCGGGTACTTCCAGGTGGGCGCGCTCGTGCTGGCGGTGGGGACGTTCCCTTACCTGCAAATCAGCAGCGCGTTTGCGGCGCGCTACGACCTGCTCTTTTTGGCACTGGTTAACCTTGGAAACATGGCAGTATTCTGGTTCCTGGTGCTGATGGCGTATTCCGTGGCCTTCTTTGGGGTTTCCTGGCCGGACCGTATTATCCGTAGCCGGCTGCTGAAATGGCTGCTGCGGGGGCCGGTGACGTTGTTTGCGGTGCTTCTGCTTATGACAGCGACGCACACGATAAGCAGTTTTCTTGGGTCCGAGTATTCGGTCGCCATCCCCATTATCACGGTGACAAGCGTCCTATTGTTTGAGCACGTCATCACCCTGGTTTTTCCAACCATCGAGCGCTGGTTCTTTTTTGGACCCGAGCGAATGGATCTGGAATTGCTCCACAACCTTGAAGAACGATTGGTTTCATCCAGCGACCTGCGTCAATTTCTTGAGGCTGTGCTGGCGTCAGTATGTGACAAGTTCCAGGTCTCGACGGCTTTCGTTGGCGCGCTGGGTGAGAATGGAATTGAAACCGTCATCCGTGTCGGTGATGAGAAACTGCTGGAAGAGGGATTGGGAGCGAATCTGTTACCAACGGTCCAGAAGTCGCAGGAAACGGGCGGCGGAGAATTGTTTGCCTGGGGCAAGTTTTGGCTGTATCCTTTATACAGCTTCCAGTCTCCCCGCCAATTGCTAGGCGTGCTGGGTGTGCAACAACGGCAGGACCACGCCTTGGAAGAAGGACTCGGCGAAACGCTGACGGCGCTGGGACGACGGGCGGCGCTGGGGTTGGAAGACCGACGATTGCAGCAGCAATTGCTGGCCTCGTTGGAAGCACTGGGACCGCGAGTTGGAATGATCCAGAGGTTGCGAGCGGCGGCGCGCTATGACCAGCGAGAACTTCTGATTGAGGTGGATGATCCGGAGCAACCGCGCGATTTTGCGCCGTGGGTAAAAGATGCCCTGA
Organism: Anaerolineae bacterium; assembly: GCA_004297445.1. Classification (GTDB taxonomy): domain Bacteria; phylum Chloroflexota; class Anaerolineae; order Anaerolineales; family UBA11579; genus SCUK01. The sequence goes on from SCUK01000014.1 coordinate 23,418, forward strand.
GCCACTATTGGGGCGGGCCAAAACTTACGGACAACCCGCTACTGGGATTGGAGATCGTTCAGCGGGCGATGGCCCAGTACGACGGCAACCCTGCAAATGCAATGAGGTCGATACTGAAGGAGGCTGTAGAGAAAGTTCGCCCGGAAGGGGAGCGACGGTTTACGGCGGAATGGATTCTTTACAACATCCTGGAAATGAAATTTATGGAAGGTCGCAAGGTGCGTGAAATCGCGATGAAGCTGGCGATGTCAGAGGCCGACCTTTATCGGAAACAACGTGTGGCGGTTGAGTCGGTGGCTACTATGATCCTGGAGATGGAGCGCGAAGCGAATGCCAAGGGGAAGCGCGCACACGAGAACAATGACTGAAGAAACCCGGCCGGATAGCGTTGACTCGCTGGATGACGCTTATTGGGCAGCCGTTCTTGAATCTGTGGAGCAGGAATGGGGCGGGTGGTCTTCACGCGTGGGCAACCTGACGTCTGGCCAAGGTGCTGAAAAAAAGGAGGGACAAAGTTCCATCGACTGGATTTTGGTCGAATTAATGAGGCATGAAGAACGCGTCTTCGATTGTTGCGTGATGGCCTACAATCGCGGCGGTTTGTTGGTGGAGTGTGAAACAGTCCGTGGATTTGTGCCAGCCTCTCACCTTGTGGATTGCCCGCCTTGCCATACAGAGGAAGAGCGAGTGGCCTTGCTTAAGGGCTACCTGGGAAAGCGACTCCAACTCAAAATCATTGAGTCCGACGCCCGACGCGAACGAATTGTGATGTCAGAACGGGCCGGGTTGACGGCTCCAGGGATACGCGCCCGTCTCTTTTATCAAATGCAGCCGGGGCAGGTATTATTAGGTTGTGTAACCAATATTACCGAATTCGGAATTTTCCTTGACCTGGGCGGACTGGAAGGTCTGGCGCATATCAGTGAGCTTTCCTGGGGCAGAGTGTCCCACCCGAAGATAATTGCTGCCCTCGGGGACAGGGTGGATGCCGTAGTGCTGCAGGTTGACCCCAGACGCGGGCGAGTATCGCTGAGCCTGAAACGATTAAAAGACAATCCCTGGCTGAGAGCAGAGGAACGATTTCCTATCGGCAAGACTATTGAAGCCGTGGTGAGCGAAATTGTTCCCTATGGTTGTTTCGCAAGATTGGAGGAAGGCATAGAGGGTTTGATTCATATTTCCGAAATGCACCTTCCAGAAGGGCAATCCGCGGATGAACTCCTCACGCAGGGTCAGATTGTGAACGTGGAAGTACTATCGCTGGATGCGACACGCCAGCGGCTCGGACTCCGGCTTCGAAACGAAGAGTCGAAACCAAGCTGATGGCCACCCGAAAGAACCAGAAAAAAGGGGAGCAGACGCCCCTGCCCAGCATGGCGCGACCCATCGAGGAGGGCCAACCGCTTTCGCCGGGGATGGTCGCGCTCACGCGACTCTGGACACGATTTGGCCGATTCGGGAGAGACATCCTTGGAATCATTTTGCTCGTGGCGGCACTCATCACTCTGCTGGCATTGATCGGGCTGGGGAGCGGAGCATGGATCACGCCCTGGGCGGGGCTGCTGCGGAGTTGGTTTGGCTGGGGAAGCGCGCTGGCGGTGGTGGCTATGGGGATAACCGGGTTGCTCATGCTGTACCAACGGAGAAACCCGTTTGACAATCGGACCTGGGGCCGGGTCATTGCCCTTGAGGTCTCGGCGTTTGGGCTGCTGGCCTTGCTGGCGGTAGGCGGCGGAACAACGCTTGACCGCGCCGAACAAGGATTGGATGGCGGTGTTATCGGATGGGGCATCGCTATCTTTCTGGGGTTGTTGTTTTCTCCGCTGGGTGAAGGAGTGGGCAATTTTCTACGGGGCGCGCTGTTGTTGGGAGTCGTTATCAGCGGCGGTTTGTATGGTCTGGGGCTGTTTCGACCGTTGCTGTTGTGGTTGGAACGACAATTGGGCGGACGCGCGGTAGACCGTACGGCGATGGCCGGAGACCAACCGGCCGTCAGCATCGGCGTAATGGACGAAGGTGCGGCTGCGGCAGCGCAGGGGGGCGGCCCTGAAACCCAGCGACGGCGAACGTACATCCCGCCGGAATTTCGCAAGCAGTTCAAGGTCGAAAACATTGACGAAACTCCGACTCTGGCACCGACACCGCGCGATTCAAGACTGCCTTCGCTGGACTTTCTGAGCACCGAACAATCCGTGAGACCCAGCGAGCGGCACATCAACCAGGCTGCCGGGCTAATTGAAAAGACCCTGGCCGAGTTTGGCGTGCCGGCGAAAGTTGTGGGATTCCAGGTGGGACCGACCGTGACGCAGTTCGCGGTGGAGCCCGGGTATTTTGCGGATGACCGTGACAGTGAAAAGGAAGCCAAGCAAAAGGTGAGAGTTTCCCAGATAGCGGGCTTGCAGCGCGACCTGGCGCTGGCGCTTTCCGCCAAGCGGTTGCGAATCCAGGCACCTGTGCCCGGAAAATCTTATGTCGGGATTGAAGTGCCGAATGAGAAGTCTTCGGTGGTGCGGTTGCGAGCTATCCTGGAAAGCGATGCCTTTCACAGTATCGATTCGCCGCTTCTGGTAGCGCTGGGACGGGATGTCTCCGGCCAGCCGCTGGTGGCGGATTTGAGCCGGATGCCGCACCTGTTGATTGCCGGCACGACCGGTTCGGGGAAGTCAGTGTGCATTGCTGCGCTGACTATCTGCCTTGCGATGAATAACACCCCGGAGCAACTGCAGTTGGTGATGATTGACCCCAAAATGGTGGAGTTGGTTCGGTTCAATGGCCTACCGCATCTCCTGGGTAAAGTAGAAACGAATTTGGAGCGAATCAACGGCGTATTGCGATGGGTGGTAGTGGAAATGGAGCGCCGTTACAAACTCCTGGAAGACCTGCGCGCCCGGGACATTGAGAGCTACAACCGGAAGGCTGCACGGCGCAAGGAAGTGCAACAACTGCCACGCATGGTGGTGATGATTGATGAACTGGCCGACCTGATGATGAATTCGGCGGAGTCCACGGAAGCGACGCTGGTGCGGGTGGCGCAAATGGCACGCGCCACGGGAATCCACCTGGTGGTGGCAACGCAGCGGCCGAGTACGGATGTGGTGACCGGGCTTATCAAAGCCAACTTCCCGGCGCGGCTCTCGTTTGCTGTGGCGAGTTCAATCGACTCGCGGGTTATCCTGGATATGGTGGGCGCGGAAAGTCTGCTTGGGCGAGGGGACATGCTGTTCCTCCCGCCGGAAGTGGGGACGCCGATACGGTCACAGGGAGTCATGGTGACCGACCAGGAAGTGGAGCGATTGATTACCTACTGGCAGGAGCACTGGGAAGTGACCGAAACAGATTCGCCGTGGGAACGGATGCTGGCCGAAGACCAAATGTTGTCTGACCGTGATGACCTGGTGCGGAAGGCCATTGCGCTGGTGCAGGAAACCGGCAAAGCAAGCGCCTCGATGTTCCAGCGGCGATTGCGTATTGGCTACCCGCGCGCGGCTCGGCTGGTGGATGAATTGGAGGACCTGGGGATTGTGGGTCCGCCAATGGGCGGCGGCCGCGAGCGCGAGGTCTTGATGGACCTGGAGAACCCGGAAGGCGGATGGGCGACCGATGACTCCGATCCGGAGGATGACAACTAGGGCTGCTTGACAGGCGCGCGGCGGCGCGATAGCATTCCCGGTTTAGACCTGCATGGATGAGGTAAGTGTGTGACGCAGACGATGGAACGAAAAGAAGCCAAAACATTGACCGACACTCTGCGTGTCGTATTTAAGGATTTGCTGGACGGCGTGGGCCGGATATTCCTGCGAATGGGCGTGCATCCAAACACGATGACCATTGGCGGGCTGGTGTTCAGCGCGGCGGGTGCGTGGGTGGTGGCGCAAGGCCGGCTTGTCGAGGGTGGGTTGCTCATCCTGGCGTCCGGGCCGTTTGATGCGCTGGATGGAACTCTGGCGCGCTTGAAAGGTGAGCCGGAAGAATTCGGCGCGTTCGTCGATTCGGTCAGTGACCGGTATATCGAGCTGTTCATCTTTGCAGGATTGGCCTGGTATTTCACCAGCCTGCAGAACACATTCGGAATCATGTTGTGCTTTGCCGCGGCCGGTGGGACGGTGCTAGTTTCCTACATTCGGGCGCGAGCGCAGGGGCTGGGGTTTGATGCCAAGGTAGGCTGGTTCACGCGGGTGGAACGCTTCCTGGTGCTGGCGCCATGCATCCTGTTTGGCATCCCGCTGATAGGGGTGGGCATTATTGCGCTTGGTGCAAACGTGACCGCGGTCCAGCGTATCATATACGTGCGGCGTGAGTCACGGCAGCGCGGCGCGGCGAGAGACGATACGTAGCATGGGAATTGACCGTTACGGGATTCATATTGGGCCAATCGATATCCGGTTTTATGGATTGCTAATCATGGCGGGCGTGCTGGCGGCGATGAATTTAGGCCAGCGTGAGGCGCGCCGCAGGGGCAAAGAGGTTGATTTGCTATGGGAAGCGCTGCCGTGGGCGCTAGTGGGCGGGATTGCGGGGGCGCGCTTGTGGCATGTGTTCACGCCGCCGCCGTCAATGGTAGCCGTGGGTATCACCACCCAATATTATCTGACGCATCCCCTGGAACTGATCGCCATCTGGCGCGGGGGATTGGGAATCCCGGGCGCGGTGATTGGCGGGGTGCTTGCGCTTTACCTGTTTACGCAGCGCCGGGGCGAGAAATTGCCCGTATGGCTGGACATCGTTGCGCCAGGAATTGCGCTGGCGCAGGCCATTGGCCGCTGGGGGAACTTCGTTAACCAGGAATTGTATGGCGCCCCATCCACCCTGCCGTGGGCGATTACCATCGAACCTCAGTTCCGACTGGATGGTTTCAAGGACATCGCGACATATCATCCCCTTTTCCTATATGAATCAATGTTAAATGTATTGAATGCGGTGATCCTGCTGTGGTTGGCGCGCCGTTACTCTGGACGATTGAAAGATGGCGATGTCTTCCTAGTTTATTTGATCATCTATCCGCTTATCCGATTCTGCCTGGATTTCCTGCGTCTGGATGCATCAATGCTGGGTGGTGTGAACGCAAACCAGACGTTCATGGTAATCGTGATGGCGCTAGCCGCGGGTGCGCTATGGCTGCGCCACCGGCCGGCAGCGAAGCCGGCCGCTACCGGCTGAAGCGAAACTTAACCTCCAACCCTTCACCCCGCGCCGATGATCCTCACTGAAGACCTCACCAAGACATTTGACGACTTCACAGCCGTGGATGGGGTTAATCTGGTCGTTGGCAAGGGCGAAGTGTTGGCTATCCTTGGTCCCAACGGCGCCGGCAAGACGACAACCGTGCGGATGCTAACTTCTATCTTGAAACCGACCCGAGGGCGGGCGGTGATTGCCGGGTTTGATGTCGTGACTCATCCAAGGGAGGTGCGAGCTTCGGTGGGGGTGTTGACGGAGCACCATGGGCTTTATAACCGGATGAGACCGGAAGAGTACCTGGGATTCTTTGGTGATGTTTACGGGCTAGAGAAGGCGCGCACCACGCAACGTACCGGCGCACTGCTGGACTTATTCTCGTTGAGCGAGGCACGCGGCAGAAAAATCGGCGAGTTTTCAAAAGGGATGCGGCAGAAGCTGGCTCTGGCACGAGCAATGCTGCACGACCCGCATGTGTTGCTGCTGGATGAGCCAACCTCTGCGATGGACCCGGCGAGCGCTCGATTAGTGCGGGATTCGATCAAGGAATTGCGGTCATCTGAGCGGACGGTTGTCATCTGCACTCACAACCTGGTGGAGGCGGAAGAATTGGCGGACCGCATTGCCATCATTCGGCGTGGGCGAATCATCGCGCGGGGCACTGTAAGCGAGCTAAAAGACCAATTGCTGGGGCCGACGATCTATGAAGTGGAGTTTGTAGAAAACGTTGCGGGCGGGAAATCCCTGGAATTGCCGGCCGAGGTCACCTGGAAGTTGAACGGCGCAGCCTCTATTCAATACAGCAGCCCGGATGCTGACCGATACAACCCCATCGTGTTGCGACAATTGTTGGAGCAGGGGTTTGGCGTGAAGACGCTGCGTGAAGCAACGCGCAGCCTTGAACAGGTTTACCTGCAAGCGGTGATGGGCGGGGATACCAGCCGGGAAGACCTGTATGTTTGACAGACTGCGACCGGTGTGGATCGTGGCGCGGCGGGAACTGATTGACCAGCTGCGGGATTGGCGAATCCTTTCGCCAATCATCCTGCTGACAGTCCTCTTTCCAGCGATCATGAATTTCACTGCGGACCGCATCGTGAATTTCACCATCCGCTATGGAGCGGATATCGTGGGAGAGCGGTTGATACCTTTCCTGCTGATGATGGTTGGATTCTTCCCGGTGACGATTTCTCTGGTTATTGCGCTGGAAAGCTTCGCGGGCGAAAAGGAACGCGGCAGCATTGAGCCATTGTTGTCCAGCCCGTTGGAGGACTGGCAACTGTATCTTGGGAAACTGATTGCTGTGATGGCTCCGCCACTAGCGGCATCTTACATGGGAATCGTGGTGTATCTGGTGGGCGTGTACCGCGAACTGGGCTGGGTGGCTGAACCTGCACTGCTTCTGCAAGTGTTGGCGTTGACCTTCATGCAGGGGCTGGTGATGATCAGCGGGGCGGTAGTGATTTCAACGCAGACAACTTCCGTGCGGGCGGCCAACCTTTTGGCGTCTTTCATCATTATCCCGATGGCCTTTGTGATGCAGGGCGAAAGCATTGTTATGTTCTGGGGCCAATATTATGCGCTGTGGTGGGCAGTGGCCGGGATGGGGCTAATCGGAGCGCTGTTGGTGCGGACTGGAATCGGGCATTTTAACCGCGAAGAGTTGCTGGGCCGGGAACTGGATGTGCTTAACTTTGGCTGGATGTGGCGCGTGTTTGCCAAAGGCTTCCGTGGGACCAGCAAGAATGTAGCCGACTGGTACTTGCGGGAACTTCCCCTGACCCTGCGGGAGATGCGTCTGGGTCTGGTCTTCATGATGTTGATGTTTATAGGCGCGTTCTGGGTCGGAAAACTGCTGACAGGCATGTTCCCGATACCGTCTGAGCTGCTAAACCTTGAGAGCATCAACCAAGTGGAAGTGGAGGGATTGGATTCGATTCGCCTGTTCAGCAGTGCTTCTATTTTGCCCATCTTCCTGCAGAATCTGCGAGTCATGGTCTTTGCAGTCATCCTCGGGCTGTTTTCCTATAGCGTGGCAGGTATCCTGCTGATGCTGCTTCCGTTTGCGATTCTGGGGTACTTTGGGTTCCTGCTGGCGCAGGGTGGGTTGCCAATATGGCAGTTTTTCGCGGTATTCGTCCTGCCCCATGGAATCTTTGAAATCCCCGCCATCCTCCTGGCAGGAACGGCTATTCTCAGGATGGGCGCCAATCTGGCGGCACCGGCCCTTGGGAAGTCTATTACCGAGGGGGTACTGCAATCTTTTGCAGACTGGGCTAAAATAATGCTCGGCGTTGTGTTACCCTTGTTGCTGGCTGCGGCGATGATGGAAGCGCTCGTCACGCCGCAAATTGCAATCTGGTTACTCACGCGGTGAGGAGAAAGTTCAGAAATGGCTAAGCTGGTCATCCTGGGGACATCACATGCTGTCCCGGATGAAAACCACGAAAATACGCATCTGGCAGTGGTGGGAGATAGCCGGATGGTGTTGATTGATGGGTCGGGCAACCCCCAAGTGCGGATGAAGAAGGCCGGGCTGGATGACGAACGGCTGACGGACATCATCATGACGCACTTGCATCCAGACCATGTTTCAGGTATTCCATTGCTGCTAATGGGAATGGGCCTGTCCCGTCGAGAGCGGCCATTGAACGTATTTGCTATTGAGCATTGCATGGAACCCATGAAGAAGATGCTCGAGTGGTATGAGTGGGACACCTGGCATTTTTTTCCGGTTCACTTCCATACGCTTCCTGAAGAAGACCTGCATCTGGTCATTGATTGTGATGAGTTCCGGTTGCTGACCTCGCCGGTTAAGCATTTCATTCCGACGATTGGTGTGCGGGTGGAATTCAAGAAGACCGGCAAGGTGTTTGCCTATTCCTGTGATACAGCTCCTACTCCCAGCCTCATCCCGCTGGCCAAGGACGCGGATATTTTTGTGCATGAAGCAGCGGGCGCCTCTGTGGGGCACAGTTCCGCGGCACAGGCTGGCGAGATTGCGGCGCAGGCCAATGCGAAATCGCTGTATCTGATTCATTACCCGACGGGGGGCTATAACTACCAGAAATTGGCGGAAGAAGCCCAAGCGACGTATGGCAAACCCGTGATCATAACGGAAGATTTCATGGAAATTGACTTAAGCTAAACGGCTGGCATCTCGCCAGCCGTTTCATTTCTCGAGCAATGGGGGTCAGCCGCTCGCGTTGATTACCAGCCTTCAACGAAAGGTTCCCATTCCGAAAAGGATTTCAGGTAACGGCCGAAAATGTACTCTGCGGTTGCTGTGGGCGCCTTTGGATCTTTCATCAATCGCATGGTGGCCTGGTCAATGGTGCGGCCGCCTTTGCGGTGATTGCAGGTGGGGCAGGCGGCCACAAGATTTTCCCAAGTGTGTGCGCCGCCCAGATGGCGGGGGACGACATGATCCAGGGTGAGCTTGCCGGTTTGTTTGCCGCAATACTGGCAGGTGAAATCATCGCGGCGGAAAACTTCCTGTTTGCTGAGTTTTACCTGGGGGAAGGGCCGACGAACCATGCGGTCCAGACGGATGACAGATGGCGCCGGGACCTGGCGTGAGACAGCCTGAATGTATCCACGACCGTTGACCACCAATGAGGCTTTATCCGAAGACATAAGCCCAATTGCCCTGCGGGTGGTGCAGACGTTGAGAGGTTCGTAGTTGGCGTTGAGCACCAGCACAGGTGCCTGTAGTCGATTGCTCATCTTTCTGATGTTCAGATTCGTGGTTTGGTAAGGGCCAAACACAACAGATTTGATTATAGCACGAAGGTTTTTTGACCGGGTTATAATCCGCCTGCTATGTTCGTGATCGATGAAAAAGGATTGGAACTGAGACCGATTCCGGGATCGCGCAGACCGGAATTAATGAGTTGGGGGCTGGCGGTACTCCTCTTTGGAATGCTTGCTATTGCCAGGCCGGAAGCGCAGGTGGTGATCTTTGGCGCGTGGGCGCTCGGCCTGTTCTTTGGGCTCTCTGCGCTAGTGATGACTCTGGGTAACTGGCTGGAGCGGAATACCCTGATGATTTTGAGACTCAATGGAATTACGCTGCGGCAACCGGTGCAATCGGTGATGCTGAACTGGCAGGAAGTGGACCGGGTGGAGGTACAGCAGGGACCGAACGGGGAACGCGTGTTTGTACGCGGAGGCGAGCGCCACTTTTCTTACCGGCCAGCGACGCGGGTGGAAATTCGTGGTAAGATTCGCGACCAGTATGGATTTGAAAACAGCGAGAAAATCCTCAAAACAATTCTGACGATGGCAAAGCTACCCAACACCCCCAGCCAACTGGCTAACGGCTATTCCTACGCCCGAGACTGAGCGCCGATTCCGGTGAGACGACTCCGCGCCCTCACCCGAGGGCGCGTTTGCTTTAACGAAACGGCGCGGTTAGACTGATGCTTTGGAGGAACTTATGAACATTGACCAACAAGTCGCCACTTTGATGCAGGGGACGGAGTATGGCGACAACGTGCTCAAGGCAGCAATGACAAAAGACCTGCGCGAACGCCTGGAAGAAGCCGGGAAGGCCGGGCGCCCGCTTAAGGTGTATTGCGGCTACGACCCGCGCACAACCGACCTGCACCTGGGCCATACCATCACCATGCGCAAGCTGCGGCAGTTCCAGGACCTCGGGCATGAGGTCACCTTCCTGATCGGGACGTACACGTCACTCATCGGCGACCCTTCGGATAAGGATAAGCTGCGGCCCATCCTGACCCGCGAGCAGGTGATGGAGAACGCGCAGACCTATGCGGAACAGGCGTTCAAGGTGCTGGATCGGGATAAGACAAAAATCGGCTACAACCATGAGTGGCTGGAGAAACTCAATTTCGCGGACCTGATTGCGCTGGCCTCGAACTTCACAGTGCAGCAATTCCTGACGCGCGAGAACTTCAAGCTGCGGTTCGAAAAAGGCGACGCCATCTACCTGCATGAGACGTTTTACGCCATCATGCAAGCCTATGACGCGCACATGCTCAAGGCGGATGTTCAGGTGGGTGGGACGGACCAGCTCTTTAATATCGTGACCGCCGGACGCAAGCTGATGACGGCGCTCGGCGGCCGGCCCAACATCGGGGTAATTACCGGCATATTGCCAGGGACAGACGGGGAAGTCCGGATGAGCAAGTCGCTGGGCAATCACATCCCGTTGAATACTGACGGACGAGATATGTACGGCAAAGTGATGAGCGTGCCGGATAAGGCGATGCCCGAGTTTTTTGCGCTGGTGACGCGCTGGACGGCAGATGTGGTCAAAGAAAAACTGGCGGCGCTGGAAAGCGGCCAATTGCATCCACGAGATGCCAAGATGGGCCTGGCGTTGGAAATTACTGAAATCTTTTACGGTTCGGATGCCGCGTTGGCGGCCCAGGAAGAATTCGTGCGGGTGTTCCAACAGGGTGACCAGCCGGAAGAGATCGTGGAATTCAAATTGGTGGACGGTCAAACAGTACTGGATGTGCTGGTCGCTGGAGGACTGGCGGCGAGCCGAGGTGAAGGGAGGCGGTTGCTTCAGCAGAATGGGGTGCGATTGGAAGGCGAGACTCTGACAGACCCGAACCAGGTCTTTCCGGGGCCGGGTGTGCTGCAAGCTGGCAAGAGGAAATATCTGCGGGTTACGAAATAAACAAAACGGCCGGATACTCCGGCCGTTTTGTTTTGACTAGCTCATCTCTCTTGCGTCTTGCTCGATGAATTTCTGCTACGGGGCCGATTCGAATAGGTCGCGCCCAATGAACTCCGCAAACGCAAGGCTGTCTGATTCCAGCAGGACGAGGACCAGCATCGGCGAGTCAGAATCGGATAGGGTGGCAATCACGAACCAGGAAAGCGGAGAATCCGGGCCATTGAGGGCGGGCGCGGCCAGGCTCCAGTACTCGCCCGTCGCAGTGGAAAGCGCAGCAGCAGTCTGGTCGGAAGGAATGCCACCGAGAACCTGAATGGGGGCGGCAGATTCTGCATATGCCAGCCATTGCCCGTCCGGATGTTGGACAGCAAGCGCCAATTGCAGGGAGGGCAGGTGGCCACGCTCGCTGATGGTGGACAGGGCACGGGCTAACTGAAGGGGCGTTGCGCGCAGTTCTCCCTGGCCGCTGGCGGCTGCCCCTGGCGCGGCAATCTGGATGGGGGCGGTGAGACTGGCGGTAGATAGTTCAAGCGCGAGATTTTCATACAGTCCAAGTTGAGTCACGATATCCAGAAAGCCATCTCCCTGCAGGGCAAGGCCGAGTTCTGCCAGAGCGCCGGGACAGGCTGCCGCAATCGCTTCCTCCCATGAAGGGTTTTCCGAAAATGTGTTCCGGGAGCATGTGAACGTCTGGCCCTGAATGGTAATCTCCAGCGCCGATGGGGCCTCGGGGAGCACGTCTGCGTCGCGGGTAGCGGTGAGCAGAAGGGGGCCGAGCAACCCACCGGGCTGGTACAGGCCTTGCGTGGCGCGGTTGAACAAGGGACTCGTTGGGTCAGCACCCAACGAGTCGCCGGTCTCGGCGATGGTATTGGCGTCGAATGACGGGTTTGACGCAATTGCCAGGAGTTCGCCCGTGCGGGAATTGAGTATGACTATGGCGCCGGGTGTGTTCGAGAGGGCGGTTTGGGCACGTTGCTGCAAGTCCTTATCCAGCGAAAGCCGGATATCCAGACCGAAGGGAGGCTGCCCATAGAGTAGATGGCTGAGCCAAAGAGTCTGGGGAGAGTGATAGACGAGCCCGCGCAGGATGGGGTCAAAACCGGCTTCTGCGCCAGCCTGACCGAAGACCGGGTCATTAAATCCGAGCACTGCCCCAGAATCGGGAAGAAGGTAATTGCGAAGATAAGTGCCAACCTCGCCGGTATTAGCATGCAGGGGTTGGTCGTTCCGGTCCAGAAGGCGGCCGCGGGGTACATAGAGGTCGGCGATTGCGCGACGAACGTTGTCGTTGCGAGTCGAGAGGTCGGGACCGCGCCAAAGACTCCACCAACTGGCGGTAAGGGCGGCCAGCCCAAAACCGACGAAAAAGATGGCGCCGAGGGTGAGGATGGGGCGCGATTCGCGATGCAGCGCGGGCGAACTGGCAGAATGGTTGGAAATGTGCAGGAGCAGGAGAAGTGCAATCATCGAGGTCAGAAGCGAACTTCCGCCGTAGGAGATGAACGGAAGCGTGACGCCTGTGAGCGGAAGCAGGCGAATGTTGCCGCCGATGATGAAGATGCTCTGAATTGCGAAATAGGCGGTTATCCCTGTAGCCAGGTAGCGATGGTAGAGACTGGCGGCGGAAAGAGCAATCCTGAGGCCGCGCAGAGTCATCATGGCCAAGAGAATAAAGAGAACGAAAACGCCGACAAGACCAAATTCCTCGGCGATGGACGAAAAGATGAAATCAGAGTGGGATACTGGCACGAGACCGGGGCTGCCAAGCCCGGGGCCGCGCCCCAACAAGCCACCGGCGGCCAACGCGATCAGCGATTGGACTATCTGGTAGGAGCGGCCGCTGGGGTCCAGCCAGGGGTTAATCCAGGCCTCCATGCGAATGGCGACGAGGTCAAAAAGCAGGTAGCCTGCAATGCCGGAGCCGGACAGCGAGAGCGCGCTGGTGAAGAGGATGCGCTTTTTGCCTGTCGCAGCAAAAATGATCGCGGTGTATGTCATTACGAATAACGATGCCGTGCCCAAGTCGCGCTGAATGAGGAGCAGGGCGAGGGCAATTCCTGTGACGAGGACGGTGGGTGCCAACAGGGGAATCAAATGAGGGGTAAATGGCTGGCGGTCCGCCAGATACGCAGCGAGATAAATAATGAGGAGGAGCTTGAGCGGCTCAGAAGGCTGGAGATAAACACCGCAGCAGCCGAGCCACAGGCGCGGTCCGAACCCCAGCGGGTTGGTGCCAAGAACCAATGTGAGAGCAGTGAGCGCAAGACCTGCTGCGAGCCATACATATTTGAACCGCCGGATACCGTTCAGGATGCCGGGGCGACGTAGACCGAGCAGTAGCACCCCGGTGCCCAGAGCCAGCCAGAGCGTTTGCCGAAGGCCAAAGGTGGTGGTAAGGCGAAAGATGGTGAGCAGACCCCAGCCAGTGAGCAGACCGGCCAACGGAAGCAGCACAGGGTCACGGTTGGGAAGAAAGCGGATGGTAGCCCGGTGCGCGGCGGCAAAAGAGAAAATCCAGACTGCAACCGCCGCCCAGTGGGACCAGCGATAGTCGACCTGCCATGAACGAAGGCGGGCCGCAGGGGAGAGGGTGAGGGCGGCGGCGAATAAAACCACGAAAAGCGCAGCAATAAGCAGCAGGCTACCCTGAATTCGTTGGCCGGGTGTTCGCACACCCAGGATTGGGACGGTCATCTAGTCGAGGTATTTCTTGAGGAGCAAGTCGAGCCTCGCCCGCGTTTCGGGACTCATCGCTTCTGGGGCAGTGGCGATGGTTTTGGACAAAGCATCCTGATGCGGGCAAGCCGGTAGAGCGGCAAGGCGGTGAACGAGGGCCTGTATCGCCCACTGAGCGATTGCCGTGTTTTGCCGGGAAATCCGCACCACCTGTTCCACGCTAACGGGCTCCTCGGTAACGTGCCATACATCGTAGTCTGTCACGTGGGCCATGACGGCATAACACATCTCGGCTTCGCGGGCGAGGAATGCCTCTGGAGCGGTGGTCATGCCGATGAGCGACATGCCCCATGCGCGGAAAACGTTGCTTTCTGCACGGGTCGAAAAGCGAGGCCCCTCGATGGTAATGGATGTACCACCGGAGTGGGCACTAGCACCCACCTCTTGCAGGGACGCGTAAACTACCGCCGAAAGGTCAGCACAGAAAGGGTCGGCGACGCTGACATGGGCGACTATGCCCGAGTCGAAAAACGAGCGTTTCCTATCGCGTGTGAAATCAATTAACTGGTCAGGGACGACAATCTGGCCGGGAGCGTAATCGTCTCGCAGTGAACCGCAGGCGCTGACGCTCACCAACCAGCGCACTCCCAGTGATTTCAACGCGTGGATATTGGCGCGGTAATTGACCTCGGTTGGCGAAAGGGTATGGCCGAGTCCATGTCGGGCTAAAAAGGCAACCGGCTGGCCGGATAGGCGGCCCACGATAACGGGCGACGATGGGGGGCCGAAAGGCGTGGAGACCGTGAGTTCCTGAGAATGTTCCAGCGCTTCCATGCCATAGAGTCCAGAACCGCCGATAATGCCAAGGTCAATCGAGTTTTCCATGTCAGACCCTTTCTATTAACTTCACTCCACGGTTTGGAGGTCAACCAGGAAGCGGGCTTTTCCACAGCGCAGGACATCGCCGGGGGCGAGGATAGCAGGGGTATCCAGGCGACCATCATTTAAGAATGTGCCGTTGCGTGAACCGAGGTCCTCCACCCACCATTGGCCGTGGGAGTGCCAGAGGCGGGCATGGCTGGATGAGACGGTCTCGTCCGCAAGGCAGACCTCGCAAGAGACTTCACGACCGATGAGCAGTGCTTGCGAGAAGACAAGAACCGCTTCAGCCATTTCAGATCCCTGAGGGTGCAACTGAAGCTGAGGGGGCTGCTTTTCAGCCTGCTGAACAGCCGTGTGTTTGAGGTCCCGCCAAATGAGTATCAGCGCTGCACCGAGGAACGCGTAGAGGGCGGCCGCGAGCAGTATGCGCAACCCAACCAAAACGTAAGCGGGCAGGTCAGTCATTTTGCCGGTTGGTCAGTTATCGGAAAAATCTTCCAAATCCAGGTCGGACAATTCGAGGCTGGCGGTGGTGTCATCGTAGGTCTGGTCGGGGCGCTTGTATTCCTGAGTTTCGCTGGCAGCGCGGACAGCGTCCTGTCCATAGACCATCGGCACGCCAGCCAGTGAAATGACATCCCCGGGATGGAGGATGGCGCGACTGGTGCGTTCACCGTTTACGAAGGTGCCACCGGAAGAACCGACATCGAAAATCACATAGCGATTCTTAATGGCTCGCAATTGGGCGTGCTTGCGAGACACGCGCGGGTCATCGATGACCAGGTGATTGTCCAGTTTGCGACCGACATTAATTACCCCTCGATCCAGAGAGAATATCTTGGAACCGCCCACGATTAGGAATGCTTTGGACGGGATTTCAACCTGTTCACTGGCGTCTTCCGGCTCCAGCGCGGCGGTTTCGGTGCGGGGTTCACTGCGCATAGCCTGAATCTGGAATTCACCTTCCAGCACGTTTTCGTCAGGGAATACGTTTATGGTGGGAAGAGCCTCGAAGGATAGCCCGTGTTGATTGCCGGCCTCCAACAGGGCTTCGGAAAGGGTGTCGAGCAGGGCCTGATTGCTGCGCAAGTCAGCAGCAAATTTGGGGCTGACATTCATCGCGTATATGTGGGGGGCCTGTAATGAACCGTCTGGCAGGGTGACGACCTTGCCTTGCATGGCGTCAACGAGGCGTTGCGCAAGCTTGTGTTCGACATCCAAAGCAGAAAACAAGCGTACTGCGTTTTGTTCAATTGCCTTCTGCAGGTGGTTTTCTATTTCCTTGAGTCTCTCTTGCATAGCATTGCCATTTTAACGCATACCGGGCGGCAAACCCGGCAATTTGCATCGAACTTGCATTGCAGGGAACCAAAACCGACCTAAACTCGTTAACACTCTATACCTGACTCAGGAGAAAAAATGAACCTGGTAAAACTAATAATCGGAATTCTTGTGTTGAGTATCGTGACGGCCTGCAGCGGGGCGATGGCGGAACCACCGTTTCCTGACCCGACACCGACAGCGGATCCGGGTAACCCCGGGGAACCCGGCTTGAGAAGCGAGGTCTATATTAACTCTGCCAGTTTGCTGATCATGGAGAGTTTCCCGGTGCAGATACGCGCCCTGATACAGGGGGATCTCCCAACTCCATGTCATATGCTCAAATACAACGTGGCGAATCCAGATTCGGGCAACGCGATCCATATCGAGATGTTTTCAATTGCTGAAGAAGGCGCGGTGTGTATTCAGATGCTGCAACCGTTTGAGGAGAGCGTTTCCATTCCCATGGAAGGGCAGGTTGACGGCGCATACAAAGTGTTCCTAAATGGCGACTTCGTCGGCGAATTCAATTATCCCGGGGGGTAGCCTGCTGAGTCTTTTGTGGCGAAACTGATTATTGAATCAGTGACGGATAATCTGAGACAAAAAGAGCTTTGTGCGCTCTTCGCGAGGATGGTCGAAGATGTCTTTGGGAGTCCCGGTCTCGACAATTTCGCCCTTGTCAAAGAAGAACATGCGGTCGGCAACGGAACGGGCAAAGCCCATTTCGTGGGTAACGACAATCATGGTCATACCGGAGCGGGCCAGGGAAATCATTGCATCCAAGACTTCTTTAATCATTTCCGGGTCCAGGGCCGATGTGGGCTCATCGAATAATAGAATCTTCGGTTCCATTGCCAGGGCGCGGGCGATGGCGACGCGTTGCTGCTGGCCGCCGGAGAGCATGGCGGGGTATTTGTCTGCCTGCTCAGGGATGCCCACGCGGGCGAGAAGCTCCAGCGCTTTTTCTTCCGCTTCCTTCTTTGGTTTCTTGCGTACCAGGATTGGCGCGAGGGTGATGTTCTGAAGGACAGTAAGGTGCGGAAAAAGATTGAAGGATTGAAAGACCATCCCGGTTTCGGCGCGGACCCTGTCGATGTCAGAACAGTCCGGCTCGACTTTGATGCCATCGACGAAAATCTCGCCGTACTGGTGGGACTCGAGTTGATTGAGGGTTCGGATAAACGTGGACTTGCCTGAGCCGGACGGACCGAATATGACGATGACTTCGCCCGGATAGATATCCATGTTGATGCCGCGGAGAGCGTGAAAGTGGTCAAACCACTTGTGGATATTGCGACACGTGATGATCGGGGTCTGCTCGGTCATTGGATGCTCCACATCAGGCAGTTGGGCGGGAAATCGGGCCAACGGCGGCACGGGTCAATTGTATCAAGTCCTGAGGCGCGAGTTGAATGTTCAGCCCGCGCTGGCCGCCAGAGACATAAATGCTGGGATATGCCAAAGCGCGGCTGTCAAGGAAGGCATCAAACCCTTTATTCAATAGCGCCAGCGGAGAGATGCCGCCCACCAGCAAACCGGTACGAGCCTCGGCTTCCTTCTGAGTGGCAAGGACGAGCTTTTTCTCACCGGCGGCGCCCGCAAGCGCCTTAATGTCGACCTCTGAAAGGGCATCGACCAGCGCGAGAATCGGTTTGGCTCGTCCGGGGCGCAGGACGACGATGGATTTGAACATTTGCTCCGGCGAGACGCCAAGATGTGCTGCGGCTTCAAGGGCACCCAGTTTGGCGGCGGGGAGCTCGTGAGAGGTATAAGCGATTTGATGCTGGTCCAGCATGCGGGTGACATTGTTTCTGGGCGGCATGCGAAGACTATAAAAGAAAACCCATTCGCCGTAAAGCACAGGTAGGCAACGGTTTGGCCTGCAAAGAAAAGAGGGACGGTGGATAGCCGTCCCTCTTTTCTAACTCAAGCGGGGGTAATCGCTGCGGTCGTAATGGTGAATTGCGGGGGATGTTCAAAGTGCTTTTTTACGAGACATTGGTCTGCGGAGCGAATCAACGCTTCGTAATATTTGGCCGGGATGGTCGGCGGGACCTGAATCTCAAGCTCGATTTCACCAATCAGTCCGGTCATCGGGTCCGGATTGGCATTCTGGATGATGCGCAGACCCTCTGTGGGCAGGCCACGTTGCTTTAAGAATCCCAATACGTAGATCCCGGCGCAGGCGCCGATTGAGGCGAGAAAGACTGCGAACGGTGTGGGGGCTGATCCTTGTCCGCCGCCGGATGGCGGCTGGTCAGTTGGGACGATGAAAGACGCGAAGTGAGTATCGACCCGGGCGCCACCGGGGAAGTCAATTACCATTTCCATTTGTTTAGCTCCTTGAAGTCGCGATGTCAACCATCTGACGCAACCCGGGAGCCGGGTCTTACACGTGAATTCCAATGACTCTATTCCAATCCGGCTTATTCTTCCCCTGCAATAATCTTTATGCGCTCCCAGGGCTTTAGGTTTTCGTCTTCGGCGAGTATGGAACGCAGATCGAAGATCTGGTCGCGCAGGAGGGCGGCGGTCTCAAACTCCAGCGCCTGGGCGGCGGCCTTCATCTTCTGTTCGAGGTCGGAGATGGCACGTTCCAGTTCCTTGCGCGGCATGTCTTTGACTCCGGACACTGAATACTCGGCTTTGGATTCGGCGATGACACGCGGGCCAAATTTGTCGGTGAGGTCGCGCACGGCCTTGACGATACTCAGCGGCTCTATGCCATGCTCCAGGTTGTAGGCGACCTGCTTGGCGCGGCGCCGGTTGGTCTCATCAATGGCGGCCTTCATGGCGTCGGTCATTTGGTCGGCATACATGATGACACGGCCGGAGACGTGGCGAGCGGCGCGGCCAATGGTCTGGATCAGGGCTGTCTGGGAGCGAAGGAATCCCTGTTTATCCGCATCCAAGATGGCGACGAGCGACACTTCCGGGAGGTCCAATCCTTCACGCAACAGGTTGATGCCAACGACAACGTCGAAGACACCGAGGCGGAGGTCACGCAGGATGCTGATGCGTTCCAGGGTCTCGACTTCCGAGTGGAGATAGTGAACGCGTATGCCTATCTCGGTCAGGTAGTCGGCCAGGTCTTCGGACATGCGCTTCGTAAGAGTCGTAACGAGCGTGCGTTCGCCCTTTTCCACCCTGAGCTTGATTTCGGCAAAGAGGTCGTCAATTTGGCCGGCAACCGGACGGACTTCGACTTCGGGGTCTACAAGGCCGGTGGGCCGGATAATCTGTTCGACGACTTGCTCGGCGCGTCCCATTTCATAGGGACCGGGCGTGGCGGTTGTGTAGATGACACTTCCCATGCGGGATTCGAATTCTTCAAAGGTCAAGGGGCGGTTGTCCAGGGCGGAGGGGAGGCGGAAACCGTAGTCCACGAGGACCGACTTACGCTGGCGGTCGCCGTTGTACATGCCGCGAACCTGGGGGACGGTCATGTGAGATTCGTCGAGGATGAGAAGGTAGTCCGAGGGAAGGTAGTCGATAAGCGTCCAGGGCGGGGTGCCGGGGGCGCGTTGGTCCAAGTGGCGTGAGTAGTTCTCAATCCCGGAGCAGTAACCGACTTCGCGCAGCATTTCCAGGTCATAGCGGGCGCGCTGTTCGATGCGCTGGGCTTCCAGCAACTGCTGGGTGGACTTGAAGTAAGCGATACGCTCATTCAATTCGGTCTCAATGCCCACGATGGCTTTTTCCAGTTTCTCTTCCTCGGTGATGAAGTGGCGCGCAGGGTAGATGGAGACTTCCTGCATTTCCTGGCGAATCTCACCGGTGAGCAGGTTGACTTCCGTTATGCGCTCAACCTCGTCTCCAAAGAAAGTGATGCGATAACCGAACTTGTCCTGATAGGCTGGGGCAACGTCCAGCGTGTCCCCGCGCACCCGGAAGGTACCGGGCCGAAGGTCCAATTCATTGCGTTCGTACTGGCTTTCAACCAACTGGCGAAGGAGGGCGGTACGGCGGTAGACCTCGCCGACGCGCAGGGTGATGACCACCTTGCCGTAGGCTTCCGGGCTGCCAAGACCATAGATACAGGAGACCGAGGCCACGATGATGACATCCTTGCGGGACATGAGGGCGGTCGTGGCCGCCAGCCGCAGCCGCTCGATTTCTTCGTTGATGTCGGTCTCTTTTTCGATGTACAGGTCGTGGCGAGGGACGTAAGCTTCCGGCTGGTAATAGTCATAATACGAGGTGAAGTATTCGACGGCGTTGTCAGGGAAGAATTCGCGAAACTCGGCATACAACTGGGCGACGAGCGTCTTGTTGTGAGCGAGGACAAGCGCCGGCCTTTGAATCTGATAAATGACGTTGGCCATGGTGAAGGTCTTGCCTGTCCCGGTAGCGCCAAGCAATACCTGGTGCTGTTTGCCATCCTGAATGCCCTGTACGAGCTGGCGGATGGCTTCCGGCTGGTCACCGGTGGCCTGGAAGGGGGCGTGCAGGTCAAAGATCATGAGTTGTTCCTTGTGAAGGGCGAATCGACGCGCCTTCAATTATAGAACATTTGTCACAAAAAAGGGAGGGTCGAATCAGCGAACGTAGATGGGGTTACTGATAATCCAGGTGCGGCGACGACCCTTGAATTGAATGTAGGCTTCAACGCGGTAGACACCCGGTTCGGTGACCTGGTAGATGAGTTGCTGACGACGGGGGGAACTGAGGGCGACTTCCCCATCGCGCAGAAGCCGACTTTCAGCGGAGGCGGGCAACTTAATCTGAAGTGTTGGCCGGTCATTCAGCGAGAGCGTATCGCCCATCCATGACACTCCGCCCTTGCAATGGGCGCTGAAGCGGAACCCGGAGGTAGGTGCGGGAAGGTCATACCCGATAAAGGCGTGGCCGGCGCGCAGCGCCTGGTAAATCAGCGCCTTGTCGTGCTGGACGACGCCGGAGAGAGGACGAGGGAGAAGGAGGTGGGTATTGACGGCGCGAAAGTGGTCTTCGTAGGGGAAGAGGAGGCGGCTCAGGGGACCGAGATGGCGAATAAGCCGATGGGCATCTGAACCGCCAACGGCGACTACCGGCCGGCCGGATTTGAGCAATTGCTCCCATCTGGCGAGCGTCTGTGGCAGGGGGCCGTGACCTACCTGCTGGAAACTAAAGGCGTAATAGATGGCGCGCGGGTAACTGGTGAGCATGGTCTTGAACTCCGTCATCGCGTTCCAGAGTTCTATGCCGGTGTAGCCCTGCACTTCCCAGGCTTCCCAGGAAAGGTCCGGTTCGTTAAACACCGGGGCTTCCGGGTCGGATGGGTGAGCGAGGAAAGACAGCCCACCCGCTTCAGTGATCTCGTCAATCAGCGTCTGGGGATCAGGGGTGAAGGTCGCCATTTCTTTCTCTGCGCCGAATACGAGCAGGTGATTCTTCTGTGGGTCGCGGTTTTGGTCGTGTACTTCTTCGCCGATGAGGACGAGGACGCGGTCATTGCCTTCGCCGAAATAGCCTTCCACGCCCTCGACGCGGACATTGTGGTCGGTGACAATAATGGCATCCAGCCCGGCCAGGCGGGCGGCAGCGGCCAGGTCAGCGTGCGTACCGGTCCCGTCGGAATAAACGGTGTGCATGTGGAGGTTGATGACGGCTTCGTGCATGGTTTGACAAAAGGAAAGAGCGAAAGGTATAATCCGCCTGTTAGAACCCGGACCAACTAATTTGGCCGTTGTAGAAAGAACCCATTCAGCGCCAAAAGAGCTGAACTCAGGAGTGAAACTTAGTTATGCAGACTTTCTTGGATATCGCGCTGATTATAACGTCGATTGCGCTGATCGCTTCCGTGGTTTTGGGCAGCAAAGGCGCCGGACTGGGCGGCCTGGTGGGCGGCGACCAGGGCGGCTTCTTCACAGCGCGCCGCGGCATTGAGAAGACCATCTTTCGGATGACCATCGTGCTGAGCGTGTTGTTCTTCCTGCTGGCGATCATCACGGTGTTTATTACTGGCTAACTCTCTGACCGAAAAGGCAGCACCCCGTAGGGCAAAAGGGCGGCCCTGAGGCGCAGGCCCCAGGAGCGCCCTTTTTCTTTCCACAGTCACAAGACCCTGAATGCAGACCCTTCGCCGATTTCGCGCCCAAATCATCCTGGTGATCATCGCATTGACGGCGATCGCCCTGCTGTTGATTGCACAAGGCGGCGAGGGTTCAATCGGCGGCCCGGCGCCAACAACAGGCGGCCAGTATGTGGAGGGATTGGTGGGGCGCCCCAGCCGGCTCAACCCGCTGCTGGACGCCGGTAATCAGGTAGACCGAGACGTTAACCGCCTCATTTTCAGCAGCCTGTTTAAGTTCGACAGCTTCGGCTCGCCCATTCCCGACCTGGTTGAATCGTGGGGCGTTTCCGCCACCGGCGATGTCATTAACATCAAGCTCTTGGAAACCGCGCTCTGGCATGATGGCGCGCCGGTGACCAGCCGGGATGTCCTGTTCACCATTCAATTGATGCGGTTCGAAGGGTCTCCGATACCGGCTGATGAACGGGCGCTCTGGGAAGCAGTTGAAGTCATTGTCTTTGACGACTACAACCTGCAGTTCGTCCTGCCGGATGCCTATTCTCCCTTCATGGACTATTTGGACTTTGGAATCCTGCCGGAACATCTGCTGGGGGGCAAGGACCTTGGCACCTTGATTAACGACGCCTTCAATCTGGCGCCGGTTGGGAGCGGGCCGTACCAATTCGACGAACTAATCACCACTGAAAACCAGATTGAAGGCATCGTCCTTTCGGCAAACCTGAATTATCACGGTGAGGGCCCGTTCATTGAGCAAATCGTTTTCCGCTATTACGATTCGACGGCGGCGGCGCTGGAAGCCTATCGGGCTGGAACGATCATGGGAATTGGTATGATCGAGGAAGCCTCGCTTGCGGACGTCCTGAACGAGCCAACGCTCAACTTTTACAGTGGACGATTGCCGCAAATCAGTATGCTGTTGTTCAACCTGAGCAATGACAGCACGCCCTATTTTCAAGACGCGCAGGTCCGGCGGGGGCTGCTAATGGCACTTAACCGACCGTGGATGCTCGATGAGATTTTGAATGGTCAAGGGCTGCTTGCCAGTGGGCCGGTCCTCTTTGGATCCTGGGCGTATTACGGGGGCGTGCCAGAGGTGGCTTATGACCCTGAAGCGGCGGTAGATGTGTTGCGAGACGCGGGTTGGGCAATTCCGGCAGATGGCGGCGCGGTACGCCAGCAGGATGGGTTCCGGATGGATTTTGAACTGGTTTTTCCGGACACGCCGCACCATACGCAGTTTGCAGAGATGATTCAGGAATATTGGGCAGCTGTGGGGGTTCGGGTGGACTTGTTGCCGGTAGATTATGACACGCTGGTGTTGGATTATCTGGACACACGCACCTACGAGGCGGCTCTAGTGGACTTGGATATGAGAGGCAGCCCGGACCCGGACCCGTACCCATTCTGGCATCAATCTCAGGTCACGGGTGGGCAGAACTACGCCGGTTGGGATGACCGCCGGGCGAGCGAGTACCTTGAACGGGCACGCGTGACCTGGTTTGCCAACGAGCGCATCAGACTATATCGAAACTTTCAGGTGCATTTTGGCCGAGAGTTGCCCGCCATTCCACTTTACTCCCCCGTGTACAACTATGCGGTAAGCAGTGTGGTGCAGGGGATTTCAATCGGAACGCTGTACGACCCGGCTGACCGGTTTAACAACGTGGATGCGTGGTTCCTGGTTGCAGCGCCACCGGATGAAGCAGTGATTCAGACCCCTGCCGCCAGCGCAACGCCTTAGGTCGATGTCTAGGGGATGCCCCCGTAAAGCCTCACGTAGATAACATATTGTTCAAAAATGCTGCGTACATAGTTGCGCGTTTCTTCGAATCGGATGACCTCGACGAGAAGGTCCGGGTCGCCACCTGCCAATTCGCGCCAACGGCTGGCATTGCCGGGGCCGCCGTTGTAGGCGGCCAAGGCGGCGATGAGGTCCCCGCTGAACGCCTCGCGCTGGGCGGCAAGGTAGTCCGCGCCGAAGGTGATGTTGACCACAGGACGGTACAGGTCCTCGTCGGTGTAGTTCGCGGGCCAGCCGATGCCCTCAAAGATTGACTGGCCGGTACTGGGAATTATCTGCATGAGGCCGCGGGCATCGGCGGATGAGGTGACGAATCCTTCGAAGAGGCTTTCCTGGCGTATCACGCTGGAAAGAAATAATGGGCTGAAGCCATTGGCCTGACCAGCCGGGTTTACCAGTTCTTCAAAATACAGGCCAAATCGCAACCGATTGAAATAGATTGGAGCCTGAAACGTGCCGGCATCGTCGTAGCCGACAAGGTTAAGAACCTGGCGGGCGGCGAGGATCCCCGAGCGATACAGGCCAAGATCAATCAAGTAATTGGCAAGGCGGTAGGTGTTGGCCGGATCATTGACGATTTCCAGACGCAGGTTTTCAAACTCGAGGCGAGCTTCGTTGTAGAGGCCCAGCCGCCACATCTCTGTGCCGCGCTGAAAGCGAAGGTCGGAGGCGAGCGACGAAAGGTCCGCGAAGTCTGTGTCCTGCGGAAGTCCAAATGTGGCGATCATCCAGGTTTCGGCTTCCTGGCGTTCACTGGCGGGGTCTATCGTGAGGGTGGGGAGAGGAATCTGGGTAAAGGGCGCATCGCCTCGCATCAGCTGGGCTGCGCGTTCGCTATAGTACCCGGTTGGGTCCAGTGTGCGGGCCTGTGACCACATGCTTTGTGCACCGTCATGGTCACCCAGGGCGTCAAGGGCTTTGCCGGCCCAGAAGTAGGCGCGTGCCTGGCCTTCAAGGTCGGGGGCGAGGGTGAGGGCACTTTGAAATACATCGCGGGCGAGAGCAAAATCGGCGAGGCGATACAGAGCGATGCCGGCCTGGAATAATCCATCCGGTCCGAATTCACTGGCCGAGTAATTTGCGCCGAGACGCTGCCAGATGGCGGCTGCGCGGCGAAGGTCATTGTCGCGCTCGGCAACACGACCGGCGTTGTACAGGAATTCAGGGGTGCGGGAATGGTCAGGGTACGTATCGGCGAAGGCCACGAATGTGTCTACAGCCGCTGGGTAGTCTTCAAGATAAGCCCATTGCGTATAGCCAATTTGCTCCCAGGCATCGGCAAGGTGCTGTCCGGCGGGGAAAAGCTCCAATTGCTGATTCCATTCCGCGAGAGCCGCTTCGTACTGACCTGTGGCCTGATAGGAAAGACCTGCAAAGTAATGGGCAGTGTCGTCAAGGTCTGATGGGTTGAGTTGCCGGTGGCGGTCAAAGGCGCTAACGGCAACCCCGTATTGACCTGCGTAGTAGTCCACCAGGCCGCGCTGGAGTTCGCTGACCGGCTGACCGGCTTCCACGAGGGTGATGAGGGCAATGTAAGAATCGTAGGCAAGCGGGTATTCATTGACGGCAAGCAGATAGGACTGATAGGCGGAAACTGAATCACCCATGGCGATTTGCATTTCGCCAATGCGCAAGAGCATGCTGGCTTTGACGTACCCGTTGGAGGTACGGCTGAAGACATCCTGATAGGTGATGAGAGCTGTCTGGTAATCCCCCATGGCGCGATAGGCATCGCCAATCTTGATGTTGGTGGAAAGCCCGTCGCCCAATTGAGGGGACTGGACGGCGCTTAACCATGCATTGATGGCGCCCTGATAATCTCCGGCGGCCATGAGGTTGTTGCCGATGCGGTCATAGGCGAGCTGGTCGGCGAGGCCGGGACGGGCGGCGCGGTACTCGCCGAAGGCCAGCGCGGCCTCGGGGTAGCGACCGAGAGCCGAATAAGATTGGCCCGCAAGGAAAAAGGCCAGGCCGCGGTCAGGGGACTCGCCTGATTGAGCGAAGAATAGATTCAATGTGTCTAATGCAGAAGCCGGGTTGCCAGAGGCGAATTGAACGCGGGCAATGCCGAGTGTGGTAGCGGCCAAAATCTGGGGGTCCGTCGAACTCAGTTGTGCGGATTGGTAGGCGGCCAGGGCAGTGTCCCAATCGCCAAGAAACATGGCGCGGTCACCTTCCTCAATTCGGGCGCCGGGCTCCGGGGTTGCAATTGGCGTTGGTGATGGAGGGAGGAGCGTGGCGACTGCGACTGAATCTGGGGCAGGTGGTGTGCTGGTGGGCAGAGAGGGATCCAGTACGCGTTGCATGTTGCAGGCGATGGCAATTACGCCCAGCAGTCCCAAAATTTGCAAGCTTGTTCGTGATGCAGGTCTCATGGCATGGGCACTATAGCCTGTCGGTCATGTGACTGTCAATCCTGCTATGGTAGGAAGCCAGCCTTTCCGGGTGGTTGATTATCCAATAAACGAGAATTAGGCTGTCCATATAACGGCCAGAAACAGGAGATTGAAACGCTGGGGCGGCTTCGCTTGCCGTTTCGATGAGGTTATTGTATAGTGAGAAAATCGCCCAAATGACCGCTGGGCGCACCTGGAGAGCGCCGCCGGTGGAAGATGGAAAGGGAACATATCGAATTACTGACATGTCCGCCTCTGAACGGCCGCGCGAACGCCTTGCCCGGCATGGACCGCAGGCGCTGAATACCGCAGAACTGCTTGCCATCCTGCTGCGAGTTGGCGTGGAAGGCGAGAATGCGGTGCAGGTGGGGCAGCGGTTGTTGCATGCGTTTGGCGGTTTGCAGGGGCTGCAGCGCGCATCATTGGAGGAAGTCCGGTCGCAGCATGGCCTGGGAGAGGCCAAGGCTGCCACTCTGAAGGCGGCCATCGAATTGGGCCGGCGGCTGACTCTGGAGGCGCCGAACGAAAAGCCGGCAATCCACAGCCCAGCGGATGCGGCGGCGCTGGTGATGTAAGAGATGGGATCGCTGGAGCAGGAGCACCTGAGAGTGATGTTGCTGGATACCCGGAACCAGGTGCAGGACATCGTGGAGCTTTACCACGGTTCGCTGAATTCATCGGAAGTGAGGGTGGGTGAAGTGTTCAAGCCCGCCGTGCGACGAAATGCAGCCAGCATCCTGGTGGTGCATAATCATCCGAGCGGCGACCCGACACCCAGCCCGGATGATGTGACGGTGACCCGAGCAATGGTGGAAGCTGGGAAGCTACTCGACATTGAGTTGTTGGATCACCTGGTAATTGGCCAGAACCGCTTTGTTTCGATGAAGGAACGCGGGCTGGGATTTTGAGGCGAAATTGAACAGAAGGTCCCGAGGACAGGAGTTCTGGAATGGCTGAAAGTCATATCATCCTGCTACCGCAGGCAGATTACTTCCAATGGGTGCGAGCCACGCGACCCTATGTGCTGGCATTCAGTGTCAATACGACTCCGGATGCGGTAAAAGCGGGCACTTTTGAAAACATTACTATCGCGGTGGTCGCAAACGGATATCCGGCGCAGGGCGATATCGAGGCATGGCTGCGTGCACGATTTCCGAACGTCCGACTGGATGCCATCCCGGTAAACAATGTTGAAGAATTTGGGGTGGCGTTACAGACCCGGGTGGCCGGTGGGTTGCGGTACGGCGCGGCAAGTACGGTGACCACGCCGTCCACCCCTCCAGCAACGACCACGACGACCACAACTACTACCACGACGACACAGCCTACAACCATCTCGACAGCTGTAGTGGATAGCGGCGCGTTCAAGTTGCATTGGCCAACGGATTATGCGGTTATTACCCAGGCATTTGGGGCAAACCCGCAAATCTATGGCAAGTGGGGTCTGCCCGGTCACGAAGGATTGGATATACGCGCCCCGATGAACACGAATATTTATGCCTGTGCGGAGGGCACGGTATTCCAGGTAGAGAACGATCCGAATGTCCATCCGTATGGCAAGCATGTGCGCATCCTGCATCGCGACGGCTACCGGACTGTGTACGCCCATTTGGCGCAGACGCTGGTTCAGGTCGGCGAAAAAGTGACAGCGGAACAGCTCATCGGGAAGGCGGACTCTACGGGCAACTCCACCGGTTCACACCTTCATTTGACGCTTAAGAAGGATGGGGCATCGGCGCGCAAAGAAACGAAATTCCAGGGGGATGTCATTGACCCGACGCCGTTTATGGTGTACCCCGACAAGTAGCCTGCATTGCCAAGGAGTAACTGAATGGCTGAAAGTCACATCCTGCTGCTGCCAGAAGATGATTATTACCAATGGGTCAGAGTTGCGCGCGTGTTTGTCCTGACGTATAGCGTGAACATCACGCCGGATGCCGTGCGGGCAGGACGCAGCCAGAATATCAGCGTGGCAGTGGTGGATGGCGGCTATCCGAATCAGGGCGATATTATTGGCTGGTTACGGGCGCGATTCCCGGATGCGATGATCGATCCCATTTTTGTGGGCTCGCCGGCGCAACTTGAAGTGGTATTGCTGGAACGCGTGGAACGAGGGCAGCGATACGGGACGCTCAAGGTCCCACCAAAAGAAGAAACGCTTCCGGCTGAGCAACCTGAGCCCCCGAAATCCATCCGGCTGTATTGGCCGACGGACTATCATGTCATCACCCAGCGGTTTGGGGCGAATCCTGAAATCTATAGCAAATGGGGATTGCCCGGGCACGAAGGGGTTGATATCCGAGCGCCGATGAATACCAATGTTTATGCGGGAGCGGATGGCGAGGTCTACTATGTAATGCAGGAAACCAACACGCACCCTTACGGGCGGCACATCCGCATTCAGCATGAGAACGGCTACCGGACGGTGTATGCTCATATGGCCAGCGTCCAGGTAACGATTGGTCAAAAAGTGAAGGCGGGGCAGCTCATCGGGAAGGCGGATTCGACCGGTAACTCTACCGGTTCGCACCTGCATTTGACTCTGAAGAAAGATGGAGCAACGGCGCGCAAGGAAACCCAGTACCAGGGCGATGTCATCGATCCCACGCCGTTTCTGTACTGGCCGAATGACGAGAAAATCCTGGGCGAGGTCACTACGGCAAAGAGCAAACCAGTACCGAATTACGGTTGGGCGCAGCCGAGCCTGGTGGGCGTAAACGTGCGCGAAGATGGAACGATGCAGGAAGCAGACTATGAAGCCGCAAGCCTGGCGCGCGTGGAAGCTGTGAAGGTGCAGGAGAACACGAGCACCTCGGCCATTCACCGCCTGCGGCAGATAGACCCCGGGATATTTGTGATGGCGCGCATAGCGTATGATCTGGGGCAAAGCCCGGTTACGGCACAGGAATGGGTTTCGCGGATGCGCACGCATGTGGCGCGGCTGTACACCGAGGGAGTGCAATATTTCGAAATACACCAATCACCTAACCTGCAGATGTACGGCTGGAACTACTCCTGGCATTCCGGCGGCGGCTTCGGGCGGTGGTGGCTGGATGCCGTTGGAATGCTGCGAGATGCGTACCCGCAGGCGAAATTCGGATTTCCCGGTGTTTCTCCGGGCGGGCAGGTTGAAGGACAACGCCTCGATGCCGCGACATTTATGGAGCAGGCCGACGAAGCCATCCAGAACGCAGACTGGGTGGGCGCCAATTGTTTCTGGACGAATGAAGCCGAAATGCAGGAGCCGGACAAAGGCGCGTTCTGGCAGGTCGTGCGAGAACGCTATCCGGACAAACTCATTTTTGTGACCGAGTTCGGTAACGTGGATGTACTGACGAACCTGTATGTGAAGGGGAAGGAATACGTACAGTTCTATGAGACACTGCGAAATCAGCCGGGAATTGGGGCGGCGTTCTCGCAGGTGATGTCCTCGGCTACCGGATACCTGCAGATGCAATGGCGGAACGAGAACGGCACCGCAACGGAGATCCCGGTAAGGATTGGGAAGCGCGAGTTCTGAGTTTCTTGTAGCACTATCCAGTAATTTGGTTGTTTGGTGGGAATTGCGTCAGCCTGTCCTACGGACTTCGAAGTTTCGAAATTCACCCGAGTAGGATTCCCACTGGATTTCGACATCGTCTACACGCGAAGAAGGTGGACCCTGGCGAACCTGAGCCAAGAGGGATTCGAGAGCGGCGCGGTCGCCTTCGGCTTCAATTTCAACCGAGTCGTCCAATCGGTTGCGGGTCCAGCCGGTGAGGCCAAGGGACAGGGCTGTAGACACAACAAAGAAGCGAAATCCAACCCCCTGTACGCGGCCACGAACGATGAGATGGAAACGGGCGTTGGTCACCCAGTTCCCTGACGGATGCGTTGCACGATAGCCACGAGGGGGCCAATGCCAATGAGAAGTGCAATTAGCAGCCAGCCCTGAACAGCGCCGAGGGAGATGGAGATATCGGACGCGCCGAAACGAACACGCAGCCAATCCGCTTCTAACTGTGAAAGGGCGCGACCTGTGAAAGGTTGTGGACCGTCTTCACAACTTGCACCGTACGCGTAGGACTGGGTGATGGTTGCCAGGCCAGTTGGCCCATACTCTTCCAGAAGATAACGAACAAAGGAATCTGATTCGGCATAGGCCAGGGTGAACGCGGCCTGTTCAGTTGGAAACGGATTGCAGAGGGTTGACAGGGAGAGCAAAGAATCCCGGCTATAGGCTTCCTCCAGATACCTGGGGAAGTTGGGATTTCCGCCCAATTCAACGGCCGATGCGATTCCTTCATTCAGCCACGCCGGTAAACGAGTGTAGGATTCGCCAAGAGACTGGTAAAGAAGAACGTGGGCCAACTCGTGAGGGATGGCTTCGTTGATTGTCTGGGTCTGCCCCGGGCCGGGCGGCACTGCGGCCCAGGCAAGCCCGTCAGGACCGGCGGCATGACCCGCAATCTGCAGCGCGCCGCCGAAACTGAGCGCAGCCTGAAGGGCCTGGGTGGAGGGATACACGTACAACCGGACGGACTGGTCTGCACCGAAGGTGGTCAATTCTCGGAAGCGGCCGCGGCCAAATTGGGCGGCATTGGCGATTTCCTGCCCGTACTCCAGGTCGCCTTCATACCAATAAATCGCCAAAGTTGGGTCGGGAGAGAGGGATTGCCAGGTGAACCGATTGTCTGTGTACGAGAATGTAAGCGGTTCGCTTTCCAGAGTGTCACCGGATGCGGTCAAGCCGCGGTAACGGTAGGTTACTTCGAGGAAGGGCCGTATCCAGTCTTGCGTGGATAAGTCATACACAGCGATGACGCGATTGCCGTCTTCTATCTCAGCTGGCAGTACGACCTCGTTACCGCCCGAACCGGGGGAAAGAATCAGGTGCATCTGCGTGAAATCAAGACCGGAGTTTGCCTGAGCCTGAAACTCGATCCACTGGCCGAATTCATGTCTGACCTGTACGTCGTCGAGTTGAAGGGATTGTTGAAATGGCGAAGAGGTCGCCCAAGACATTGCGAGAAACAGCGTTACGACCCAGCGCACAGAATTAACCTATCAGGAAGGCGAGCAACGGCGTGAGAGTGAGAGGACTGAGGAGCGTGGTGGTGGTCACCACCGCAGTAGTGAATGAAGGCTCGACGTCAAACTCTGTGGCAAGCACAGTGACCATGACCGCGGTTGGCATTGCGGATTCGGCGATGCCGGCCTGGAATGCCGGGCCCTGCAGACGAAGTGCCAAGGCAAGACCCAGGGCGATGAGCGGCGAAACAAGAAGGCGGAGGACATTGGCTGCGGCGAGAGCCCGCAGGCGACCGCGCCATTCAACGCGCTCCAATTGGAGACCGAGCAGAATCAACATGGTGGGAATGGCTGCATCTGCAAAGAGGTCAATGGTGCGGGTAAGCGGCAACGGGGTCTCTCCACCGAGGGCGTTGAATCCGAGCGCAAGCAGGACGGCATAAAGCGTTGGAAAACGGAAGAGATTAAGAATTGATTTGCGAAGGTCCACGTTGCCCATCGATGCAACGATGATGCCAAAGGTATATACCATTAGCCCGGAAGCAACGAAGTAGATACTGGCGAACGCCAGTCCTTCTTCGCCAAATGCGAATAGATTGAGAGAGAGGCCGTAATTACCGGCATTGCCAAACATGGCTGAGAGCACCAAAGCGGCGAGCAGCGGGCGAGGAAGACGAAGGAGACGGCCGACGGCCAGCGCAATCAAGCCTGTCAGGACGGCGACCAGAACGGCGACGAGAAACATACCCAGAACATCTGCGCCGCCCAGATCATTGTCTGTGAGCAGTTTGAACACAAGGCAGGGACTGAAGACAAAGAAAGTCAGCCGCGAGATGGTGCGGGGGTCGGGGTGGAGGAGGCGGCCCAGTGCGAACCCGGCGGCAGCGGCCAGAAATATGGGGAGCAGGTTGTTTGAGAACAGGGAGAGAAGCATGGGGAGCCGGGCTATTCGTCGACCGAGTCGATGTCGAAGTCTTCGCCTTCTCCGGCTTCCAGGTCGAGAATGTCGAAGTCCTGCATGCCCTGATTGAAGAGGAGGTTATCCAGGGCACCCTGAATCCATTCAATCTCCACATCGTCTTCGGTGCGGTCAAGGACAGAGTTGAGCGCCTCGCTGGCGCCCTCACCGCCGATCTCTGAGAGTGCCCATGCGGCGGCCATGCGGATTTCCTGGTCATCATCTTCCAGAAGGTGCATCAGGGCGGGCGCGGCGTCATCCAGGTATAACTCTCCAGCAGCGCGTGCGGCCTGGATGCGAATTTCGTTGTTGCTGTGGTCCAGCGAGTCGAGAACGGGCGTATTCCAGCGTTCGAGTCCTGAACGGCCCATCGCCAATAACGCACTGGCGTGCCAGTTTTCGTCTTCTGCTTGAATCGCCTGAGTAATCAGCGGTTCGACCTGCGGGTCTGACGAGTAGCCGAGGCTCTCCAAGGCGCGGCGGCGGACCAACTGATGGCGACCAGAATCGCAATGGGCATCCAACAGGGCAGCCAGCACTTCCTGGCTCAAATCCGGGTCTAATTCGTCGAGTTCGGAGAGATAAACCCAGCCGCCCAATGAGGCGGCGGCTTCCGCCTGAACTTCAATGACATCGTCCTTTGCCAGCAAGCCAAGCAGGGATGGGATGATGCGTTCGTCTTCGCATTCGACGAGCCCGCGCACCGAAATCCGACGGATGGAGGAGTTCGTGTCGAATAGTCCTTGTTCAAAGAATGGCTGGAATTCGACTAACAGATTCGTTTCCATCAAATCTGCTAGGTCTTCGTAGACTTCCAGCCGACGAGATTCAGAGAGACTGGAAATCGCCGATAACAGGTGAGTCCTTTCACCTGCGTCAAGGAGCGAAAGACGAATCAACTGTATGGTGGATAGGGATGCATCCTGTTCGGCCAGAGTGGCGAGGATGGCGGAAACCGGAACCTGGCGCGCCTCTTCCAACAGGTCGCGCGGGCCGGAATTTGATTCGGGAACATCCAATGGAATCACGGCAGCGAAATCGGATTGATGAAATCCTGAAGATTGACGTAAATCAACAGGACAATTAAGAGGCCGAAGCCAATGAGGTTGACGACATTCTCGAATTCGGCCGGAATTCGGCGGCGCAGGAAGATTTCCGGCAGGGTGAAGAAAATTCGGCCGCCATCCAGTGCCGGGACTGGAATCAGGTTGAGAATCGCCAGACTTACGGAAATTGAGCCAATCAGACCCAGGGTGTTTGCGCCGGCTGGCGTGGTCTCTGAAGAGGCTTGCTGGTCCAGGGCGCGCATGGTGTTAAACATATCCAGCATGCCCTTGTAGCCCACGAGACGACCTTCTTCGGGCGATATGACACCTTGAATAATCTGGAAGGGGAGTGAAACGATGGCTCGTATCTGACCCGAGACCGCGCCACTGCCGGTGCGCAGGGCGGCGAGTGGCGAAATCGGCTCGGCGGGGTGCGTGATGCGGATCCCAATCTTGCCCACCTGTTCTGCGTTGGGTTGGGGAATGGCAGTGAGCGTGAGTTCCTGTCCATCTCGCAGAAGGGTGATGGTGATTTCATTGCCAGCCTGCGCACCGACCAGAGCGATGATTTCTTCCGTGCTGTCTATTGATTCGCCGTTGACGGCCAGGATTTCATCACCAGCCTGTAGTCCGGCAACTTCGGCGGGCGACCCGCTATCTACTGCGGCGACGATAACTCGATCGAGAATGGGTGCGCCCAGTTGGTAAAAAAGGATAGTGAAGATGGCAATCGCAGCCAGGATGTTCATGGCGGGGCCGGCGATGTAGACGGCAATCCGCACCCAGGGACTTGCGGCCGCTAACCCACCGGGGATATCCGGGTTGTTTTCGCCTTTGGGGCGCACGAAGCCGCCCAGCGGAATCCAGTTCAGGGAGAAAAGAGTTCCCTTCCAGGTGAAGAGGGACTTCATGCGAGGCGGGAAGCCGAGGCCGAATTCTTCGACCTCAACTTTCAGCCAGCGGGCAACGATGAAATGTCCGAGCTCATGAATGATGATGAGCAGGGCGATGGAAAAGACGAAGAGCAGAAACCCCATCAGGGAATCAAGAAACGGCGACATTAACACATCCTTTTGGTCCAGCGGGCAGAGAGCAAAGCAGGTCTATTATATCCGTAGTACGGGCGAACCTGCGGATTATGGAGCGATGCGGGCCGGACCGCCGGGACGCGCGGTGAGGACTTCGATGACCCCGCTGACCTGCAACAATTCGCGGCGGGCGCGTTTGGCAGAGGCCCCGGTAGTGATGACATGCACATTGGGGCCGGCATCTATCGTGTAGCATACGTCCAACCCGGCGGCGCGCAGTGCGGTCACGCGTTCGATTACTGCCAGCGTGGCGGGCTTCCAGTAGAACAGGGGCGGCGTGGAGGTCATCATCACAGCGTGCATGATATTGCTGTCCAGTTCGACGATGTGAGCCAGGGCGGAAAAATCACGGGCCAGAAGAGCACGCCGGCATTCCTCCAGCCGGGCGGGCGCGGCGGATATCCGTGCGGTCTGAAGTGGGCTGGTGGAAGCCAGCCGGTGTCCTCCGGTGGAGCCGGTCTTCTTGTGCCCCTGGCTGACGATGACAATTAGGTCGAGCAGGTCCCAGTGGTTCGGGGGTGCTATCGAAAGGGCATAGGAATTGGCATCAGATTTCCCGGGGAGCCATTCTACAAACCCAGCGGGGACGGACCGGGAAGCAGAACCGGAGCCGGTGCGGGCCAAACGGGAAAGGGCCGATTCATCCAGCTCCAGGCCGGCGGCGGCGCTGGCGGCGATGGCCAGGGCTGCAAATGCGGAGGCGGACGACGCGATTCCGGAACCGGTGGGAAAGTTGTTTTCGGATGTGACGCGCGCCCGGGTGGTAATGGAAGCGAGGCTGCGAACCCGGTCTAACAAAGCGGTGACGCGCTCGGTCGCCAGGACCCCGGATTTCTTGCCATTTAAGAAAAGTGCATCTTTGGATAACGAAGGGTTGAATTCGACAGTGGTGCGCGTTTCCAGCCCATCCAGATTCATGGAGATTGAGCCGTTGGATGGGATGCGCAGTGCCTCGTCGCGGTTGCCCCAGTACTTGATGAAAGCAATATTGGGGTGAGCAATGGCAGAGGCAGAGTTGTTAGCGGTCATTGGGTCGCCTGTTTCAGAGATAAGGCGAGTCTACCATGCGTGCCGTCGTGACCTAAATTCCCCAGCCCTCAAGAAATGCAGCGGCGAGGCGCGGAAGAACATCGGATGCATAGCCGCCTTCCTGAATAAGAAGCGTGGGGAGGTGCAGGGATGCGATTCTGTGCGCGATTTTCGGAAAGGCGTCCAAATCGAGAGCGAACGAGCTGAGCGGGTCATCGCGATACGTATCAAAGCCAAGTGAAACAACTATTGTGGCGGGAGAATAGCGAATTACGGCTTCAAGCCCACGAGTGAGGGTAGCCAGGTATTGGTCCGCGTTGGTCAAGCGCGGCAGGGGGCAGTTGAGAATTGTGCCCGGCGCGAGGACTCCTCCCCTTTCGTCAGAAAAGCCAGCATAGTTTGGGTATTCAAATTGCGGGTCGCCGTGCAGGCTGAGGAAGAAGACATCCGGGTCGTCCCAAAAGATGTCCTGAGTCCCGTTCCCGTGGTGGTAGTCAATGTCTATGATGGCCACCCGTCCCCGCGATTTCAGCCTCTGGGCGGCGGCTGCGGCGTTGTTCAGGTAACAGTAGCCTCCCATGAAATCGCGCCCCGAGTGGTGGCCGGGTGGGCGGCAGAGGGCATAGGGCAGGCAAGTGGGGTCAGTGACAAGCAGATCCGCAGCGGCGATGGCAGCCTGTGCAGCAGCGACGGCAGCCGACCAGGTCCCCGGGCCGACCGGACTGCCGACATCGATTGAATGGCGGCCCAGCAAGCCAAACGGCAAGTCCGGGATGCGTTCCATGGACGGGCGGACTGGAAAAATATAGGGGTAGAGGTAACGACCAGCCTCGGAAGCTGCCTGGGACAGGCGCGGCAACGCTTCGAGGTACGGAAGCGTGTGGATAGCCGAGAGGCTAGGTGACGGATCTGAAATTTGGGGGGCAAAGATTTCGGCAAGGCCAAGCTCGAGGAGGTAGTCGCGAATCAGTTCCGCCCGGTTCGGGGTTTCACGATAGGGAATGACGCGGTCGTGGTCGTACTCCACTTCGGGTGCATGACGGTCGTGACCGATGGTTTCTATCAGTTTAATCATCCCAGAGTCTCCAAACGGAGCAGTTTACCATGTCAATCATCCCTCCTCCATTGAGGACACATGCCCCCACCAGCCTAGTATGTATGCCCCTGATTGGGCAGGAGGGGGAGGCTTAGACTATAAGCATGATGCCTGCAATACTTTATCTATTTAGTCCAAATTGTGGAGTTTGAGATGAAAAGAGAACTAACAACGATCGACGGCAACCAGGCAGTAGCCTCGGTTGCGTTTCGATTGAATGAAGTCATCGCCATCTACCCCATCACGCCTTCCTCGGCGATGGGAGAATGGGCGGACGAGTGGGCAGCAGCGGGCCAGAAGAATATCTGGGGCACGACACCTCTCGTGCAGGAAATGCAGAGCGAAGGTGGCGCGGCAGGAGCCGTGCATGGGGCATTACAAGCCGGTGCGTTAACCACGACGTTCACGGCTTCGCAGGGCCTGTTATTGATGATTCCCAATATGTACAAGATCGCGGGCGAATTGACGCCGACGGTGTTTCATGTGGCGGCGCGGTCACTGGCTACTCAAGGGCTTTCCATCTTTGGTGACCATAGCGATGTTATGGCGGCACGCTCGACCGGGTTTGGCATGCTCGCTTCCAACTCCGTGCAGGAGGCGATGGACTTCGCTCTTATTTCCCAGTCTGCCTCTCTGAAAACCCGGCTGCCTTTCCTGCACTTCTTTGACGGTTTCCGAACGTCTCACGAAGTGGCGAAAGTGGAAATGATTGATGATGCCGCCCTGGCAGCGATGATTGACCGGGAGTTGGTTCGGACGCACCGTCGGCGCCGCCTATCACCGGACCTACCCACGCTGCGCGGCACGGCACAAAACCCGGACGTTTACTTCCAGGCACGTGAGACGATTAACTCATACATTAACGCGACTCCTGAACTTGTAAAAAAGGAGATGGAAACGTTTGGCAAATTGACCGGCCGCCAATACAGGTTATTTGATTACTCTGGCGCGCCGGATGCAGAACGAGTCATCGTGATGATGGGTAGCGGCGCCGAATCAGCGGAAGAGACCCTGGCACGATTGGTCAGTGAGGGCGAAAAGGTGGGATTGGTGAAAGTTCGGCTGTTCAGGCCGTTCTCAGTAGAACATCTTCAGGAAGCATTGCCCAGGAGTACAAAGGCGATCGCGGTGCTGGACCGGACGAAGGAACCAGGGGCCACGGGCGAGCCGTTGTACATGGACGTGGTTACTGCTTTGTCCGAAATGCAGAGTTCCGGAGAATCGCCATTCAATGTGGCGCCACGAGTAGTTGGTGGGCGTTACGGCCTGTCGTCC
Source organism: Anaerolineae bacterium (assembly GCA_004297445.1). Taxonomy (GTDB): domain Bacteria; phylum Chloroflexota; class Anaerolineae; order Anaerolineales; family UBA11579; genus SCUK01. The sequence goes on from SCUK01000014.1 coordinate 60,845, forward strand.
AAAGAGTTCACACCGGGGATGGTTAAGGCGGTGTACGACGAGCTCGTCAAAGCGTCTCCGCGAAACCACTTCACGGTGGGAATCCTGGACGATGTGACTCACACCAGCCTGGAGTTTGACGCGAATTACTCGACTGAAGACCCTGAGACGGTCCGGGCGGTTTTCTTTGGGCTTGGCTCAGATGGTACGGTGGGGGCGAACAAGAACTCCATCAAAATCATTGGCGAAGAGACTGAAAACTATGCGCAGGGTTATTTTGTCTACGACTCCAAAAAGTCGGGTTCAGTAACGGAATCACATCTGCGGTTTGGACCGCGGCCAATCCGGTCGACCTACCTGATACAGAAAGCGAATTTTGTTGCTTGCCACCAGTTCAACTTTCTTGAGCGAATCAATATGCTGAAACTGGCGGAGCCCGGGGGCGTCTTCCTGTTGAATAGCCCGTTTGGACCCGATGAGGTCTGGGACGAATTGCCGCGCAGCGTGCAGGGGCAAATCCTCGATAAGAAACTGCGGTTCTATGTGGTGGATGGCGCTGCTGTCGCAGAAGAAGCCGGAATGGGCCAGCGCATCAACACCATCCTTCAAGCGTGTTTCTTTGCAATTAGTGGTGTCCTAACGCGGGATGAAGCCATTGCACAAATCAAGCACACGATTGAGAAGACATACTCCAAACGAGGACAAGCCGTAGTAGACGCGAATTTTGCCGCGGTAGACCTGGCGCTGGCTCATCTGCACCAAGTGAAAGTTCCGGCAACGGCGACCAGCCTACTTGAGATGATCCAAGGATTGCCGGCGGGAGCCCCGGACTTCGTGCGGGATGTACTTGGGCCAATGATCGCCCGGGCGGGGGACGACCTCCCGGTGAGCGCCATGCCCGCGGACGGCGTGTATCCGACGGGAACAACGCAATGGGAGAAGCGTAACATTGCGCTGGAAATCCCTGTCTGGGATCCGGAAGTCTGCATCCAGTGCGGGAAATGCGTATTTGTATGCCCACATGCGGTCATCCGGGAGAAGATCTTCCCGCAGACCGTATTAAACGGCGCACCGGAAAGTTTTAAGACGTCCGCGGCACGCTGGAAGGAATTTCCGGATTACCTCTACACACTGCAGGTGTCTCCTGAGGATTGCACTGGTTGTGCGCTGTGCGTGGAGGCCTGCCCGGCCAAGAACAAATCTCAGGTGGGGCTGAAGGCCATCAACATGGCTGACCAGCCGCCATTACGCAAGCAGGAATCTGTAAACTGGGAATACTTCCTTTCGTTACCAGAGCTTGACCGGACGAGTATCAATGTAGCAAACCTGAAGAACTCGCAACTGCTGCAACCGCTGTTCGAATTCTCAGGAGCGTGCGCAGGATGCGGCGAGACCCCGTATCTGAAGTTGTTGAGCCAGCTGTATGGTGACCGGGCGATCATCGCCAATGCAACCGGTTGCTCCTCCATCTATGGCGGTAATCTGCCAACCACACCATGGGCCAAGAACGCCGATGGGCGTGGGCCGGCCTGGGCGAACTCGCTTTTTGAGGACAATGCCGAGTTTGGGCTGGGGATGCGCTTGACGCTGGACAAGCAGATCGAAATGGCACACGAAATGCTGGCCCAGTTTGAGGGTCAGGTCGGAGGCGAGTTAGTTGCCGCAATCCTTGGGGCAGACCAATCGGACGAGGCCGGCATCCAGGAGCAACGAAACCGGATTGAGAAGTTGCGGAAAGCGCTGGCGAAGGTAAAAGATGAGCGCGCCCAAGACCTGATTGAGCTTGCAGACGTGCTGGTCAAGAAGTCGCTCTGGATTGTGGGGGGCGACGGATGGGCGTATGACATCGGGTTCGGTGGACTGGACCATGTGCTGGCATCGGGCAGGGATGTCAATATTCTGGTGCTGGATACCGAGGTGTATTCGAATACCGGAGGTCAAGCGTCAAAATCCACGCCGCGAGCGGCGACTGCGAAGTTTGCAGCCAACGGGAAGAACCAGGCCAAGAAAGATATCGGGCTGATGGCGATGTCTTACGGCAATGTGTATGTGGCGCGCATCGCCATGGGCGGGAGCGATACTCAGACACTAAAGGCCTTTATTGAGGCAGAGAGTTATCCGGGGGTATCGCTCATCCTTGCCTACAGTCACTGCATTGCCCACGGCATCGACATGCGTAAGGGCCTGGAGCAACAGCGACTAGCCGTAGAGACGGGCTTCTGGCCGCTGTATCGTAATGACCCGCGTCTGGCGGCCGAAGGAAAGAACCCGATGCAATTGGATTCCAAGGCACCGAGTCTGAGCCTTGAGAAGTATGCCTACAACGAGACGCGGTATCGGATGCTGCTGCAATCCAACCCGGAGAGAGCGGAAGAGCTGATGGATGCGGCGCAGAATGACGTCAACAAACGGTGGGAACATTACACCGGGCTGGCCGGGCTCCATGTAGACGGCTACGATACTGCGAAGAAAACGGATTGAGGCAGAGGACAGAACATGGTTGACCTGAAAACTACTTATCTCGGACTGAATCTAAAGAATCCGCTGGTCGCGTCGGCATCGCCATTGTCAGAACGCGTAGAATCAGCAAGGCAGTTGGAACAGGCTGGTGCCAGCGCAATCGTGATGTATTCACTGTTTGAAGAGCAAATTGTGCGAGAGAGCCTGGCGATGAACCAGTTCCTGGAGCAGGGGACCGAGTCCTATGCTGAAGCGCTTTCCTATTTTTCACAGGTTGGGCGCTATAGCATTGGCCCCGAGCGATACCTTGAACAGGTAAAACAACTGAAGGACGCGGTGGCCATACCAATCATCGCCAGCTTGAATGGAATCAGCCGGGGACGGTGGATCGAGTACGCGCAACGCATAGAAAACTCCGGAGCCGATGCACTGGAACTAAATCTTTACTTCGTGCCCACGGACCCGAACGAACCAGCGGGTGAGATTGAGGATGGCCTCATCGACCTTGTGGGAAGTGTGCGCAAGGCGATTGCCATCCCGCTTGCAGTCAAGATCAGTCCCTATTTCACATCATTGCCGCAGTTCGCGCAACGGCTGGCGGATGCCGGAGCAAACGGCCTGGTTCTGTTCAACAGGTTCTACCAGCCGGATATTGACCTGAATGAATTGGAAGTAACGCCGAGTCTGTCCTTAAGCGAACAAAATGAGATTCGCTTGCCGCTCAGGTGGATTGCCATACTCTCTGACCAGGTATCGGCAGATTTCGCATTGACCAGTGGCGTGCGCACTGGCGAGGACATCATCAAAGCTATGATGGTGGGTGCGAAAGTAGCCATGACGGCGTCCGAGTTGTTGCGACACGGTCCGCTTCGTGTAAGTGAAATCCTGGCAGAGGTGGCAGCGTGGATGGAAGAACATGACTATGACTCGATTGTGCAGATGCAGGGCAGCATGTCGCAGAATTCGGTGATGAATCCGGGAGAGTTCGAACGGGCGAACTATATGAAGGTGCTATCTTCATATAGTTATCTTCCATAAAAGTTAGATCAAATTCAGAGATAAGCAGTATTGACCCGGTTGGAATCCCAGCCGGGTCTCGCTATAATGGGGGAAACGACTCGCCACAGGGTGGATTATGAAATCGTCTGACTTGAATATCGAAATCAATGACATCGCTCTAACTTTCCGAAAGTGGCATCGGCTGCCCAAAGAATTGACGGAAAAACTCAACGCGAGTCATTTCGCGCGCGCTTGTTTTCGGGATAGCGATTCCAAGAAGCATCTGACACCTGGGCAGGCGGCGATTTTGGATATCCTGGATCGACTTGTTGGCGCGGACCCGATTGGTGTTCGCATCTTGCGATCTCGATTCATCGAAGGGCTTTCCTCGCTTGAGGTAGCCCATGCAGTAGGGCTAAGTCGTGACCAAGTTAATCGAAGACAGCGGAATGCCCTTGAGGAAGTCCGCGAACTCTTCGTTGAATTAGAGAGAAGATACTCTCAAGATGAAGCGCGGCGGCTGGAAAGGCGATTGCCACCCCAGCCCTATGTGTCGCTCATTGGAATGGAATTGCCTCTGGCCAAGGCCCTGCACAAACTTCGGTCTTGTTCGTATGGAGCGTGTGTTCTCATCACCGGACTGGGGGGGATAGGAAAGACTGCCCTTGCTGACGCAACGGCCCGGGCGATGATTGGCTGGCTCGGGAGCGGGGAAATTTACTGGATGCGGGTGCCGGAGAATTTGAAACGAGTATCAAGCCTAGCAGATGTTCGTAATCAACTAGCACTCTGCTTACAGGAACAGGGGCATCCAGACTTAGGCGCTAACCCGGAAGACCAGCCCCGGACGGGTGGGCTCATAGTGGTTGATGATGTCGAAACTTACGCACAATTCACAATTATCGAACCGATATTAAAAGAATGGCAGGTTTCCTATAACCTGCTGGTTACCAGCCGACACCAACCGCGTGCTGACTTTGATTGGACCGTCCTGCATCTGGATGAACTTGATTGGGAAAGCTCGTGGCAATTGGTATCAAATTATGCTGCGTCAATCGGGGTGGACACGCATACTGTCCTTACGTCGCAAAGCGGGCATCAAATTTATGACGTGGTCGGGGGTAATCCCCTGGCGCTGCGAATCGCCACCAGCCTGCTGCGGGTGTTTCCTTTGGATCACCTACTGGAAATTGTTACCCATAGCCCGTCTGGATCAGTTGAGCAGCTGTATAGGTCAATTTATATGGCGTCATGGGAGAGCCTTGGGTTTGATGCCAGAAAACTGTTGAATGGGATGCGCCTAGCCGCTGAAAACGGGGCAACGATCTCCCAGATTCGGGCTATTACTGCGATGGAGGATGAAGAAATCAGCGCGGCAATCGAACTTCTTGTGCAACATTCGTTGCTGGAGTTCCGCGCATCCGGCGCCGAGCGGGTGTATGGGTTGCATCGGCTTACCAGGGCGTTCCTAGATTCGCTGGATGAAATCTGATTGGGGTTCAGGAAGCGAGGCAACAGGTGACTACGAAGCCATGGCCCAGAGAAACCTGGGATACTGGCGAGTCCGGCTGCCCACGTTGGCGCCTTGGGAATCTTCGGGACTCGCGCAAGCCATTCGACAGGGCCTGAAATATGGCGATTTGCGGTCGAGCGTCCTTGATTTGATGGCGGCGGCGATAGATGCCCAGATGGGGTTGGGTGAGGAACTCGAGTGGCTGAGGCGGCGGCAGGAATTCCTCTAACACCGGGTTCCCATTCTTACGGCGAAGCGTTATGGTGGCTGGGATTGTCAGAACTGGGAGAGGGGAATGTGAAGGTGGCAAAGGCGAATTTTAAGGATTACCGGAAGATCAGTAAGGCCGCAGGTTATTCGCCAGGCCTAGCACGGGCAGCTTACGGATTAGGGTGGCTGTGCGCACACCAGAACAAGTGGGTCGAGGCTCTGAGATGGCTGGGGGAAGCGGCTCAACATTACGAAGGTCTGAGGTGCAATCCGGCCCTCATTTGCGCAGACCTGGGGCGAGCCATAATCCATGCACGTATGGGGAAGATGGGAAACGCGGAATTAGCTTTGAGTCGAGCGCGGATGATACTAGGGGAATTTCCTTGGTCGATACGGGATAGAGAGTGGGGTAAGGCGGTTACAGAATTGAAGAATCTAACGCGGCTGGTTGGTTTCAAAGAAGACAAGAAATTTGACAGTTTCCTTGAACCAGGCAATATTGCTTGACAATACAGAACACATGTTCTATACTTTAGTCATCGAGTTCCACTAATCGAACGGAGAGAACCATGAGCGCTCAAAACTTCGACCCTACCGAGATTCTAAGTCTGGTTTCTCGTCGCAGAGGAATGCTGTTTGCCGGATTCCTTGTAGGAGCTCTCCTGGCGTTTGAGATGTTCAATTACAGCACGACAGAATTCGCCCTGACCGATCTTCTTGGTGATCTGAAGTTTGCTGGCCTGAAGTGGTCCACAATCCTGGCGCTGGCCTTCTGCGGAATCGACTTTGCAGGAATTGCAAGATTATTTACCCCGAAAGAGGGGAACGACGAACCCGGTGAGGTCTGGTACCTGTTTGGCGCCTGGCTGTTGGCGGCAACCATGAATGCGCTCCTGACCTGGTGGGGGGTGTCCATCGCGCTCCTCTACCATGACAGCCTGGGGAATGCGGTCGTGGCATCTGAAACGCTGCTGAAGGTGGTGCCGGTGTTCGTGGCCATCATGGTGTGGTTGAGCCGGGTGTTGATAATCGGGACGTTTTCCGTAGCCGGGGAACGACTCTTCACAACTGCGGCACGGCGACCCGCTCGCACTCCGAACATTTCGCAACCCTCCTATTCTCGCCAGAATACTTCTTCGTCTCGCGTCCCGCAAGGCAGTTACCGGCCATCGCCGGCGGCTCGGAGGGAGCCTACGTATGAGCCTGCACCGATGATGGCGAAGGGCCGGCCCGGAAACCAGAGCCGCAGGTAGCCTCAATTCAGGCTTGCAGCAACCAGATCCCTGCAAGCATAGCCAGTACAAGGCCGGTGCGAGCCATGAAAGAACGCGCATCGGCGCGCACCCGGTACACGGCGGGCAAGAAGACCGCGAGACTTCTTTCGGCAACCATTGTGAAGAGCACAGATGTGCTGCCGAGCACAGTGACGAGCGCAACGGGGCCAAGCAAGATGGCATAGAGCAAAACGAATTTGCCAGCCGTAAAGAGCGTCTCATTGAATGCAATGTAGGGAAGCACTGCGCGATTGCCTCGTAATATCTCGACGAATTGCAGCCGAAGAGAGGGGGCCAGTGCGGCGGCAATGACACCGCCAAAGAAGATACCCCATGCTTCCAGCGCAGCACCCATCCAAATGTTTGATTCGGTGACCACCAGTTTGAAGAGTACAGAACCGAGTGCCCAGAACAGGTCAGCACCTAACACCCACCAAAATGCGGCCGATAGTCGAAATGATTTCGGATTCGTTTCTTCCCTTTGAATACTGAGAATGAGAGCGCTGGCAAGGATGATGGCAAAGCCTACCAGTTGAACCGACCTAATAACTTCCTGGAGGATGGCCCAGGAAAGGACGAGAACGAATACCGGTTGCAGCTGGAACAGGATTACAACGATGCTTGAGCTTTCTTCAGACATCGCCTTGAAGTAAAGAACTGCTCCCCAAAGCGTAAACATGCCTGTGAGGAGGATAATGATTGAATCGAGGAGGGGCGGGAAATTCGTCCCAGCGATGAATAGGAAGATGAAGCCGAATACGAGCCCAATCAGTGCAGACGCTACGGGGAGCCCCCAGAACTGTTTCTGCAGTCGCTCAACGATGTACTTGTCTACTAGAACGCTGAGAGAGAAGATTGTGGCGGAGAGAAGGGAAAGAGCTATCCAGTTCATGGGTGCAAAGACTCAGCGGAAGACTGGGCGATTATAGCCGTAAATCAAACGAGCGCACCGAAGGGTGCGCTCGTTAAATATCTCAAGAGTTTACTTGCGGCGGTTTTCCAGGGTGCGAGCCAGGATTTCTTCCTGCTCAGTTGATACCTTCTTGTTCTTTGAACCGGGCTCGACAGAAGCGACCGTATCTGATTGCCCTTCCGCATTGGCCATGGCACGCAGGTAGGCCAGTTCAAAAGCGGTCTTGGCGGGCTCGCGTGCTTCTTCCTGCACTTCCAGGATGGCCTTGGGTTCATCATGCAGGGCCTTCAGACTAAGTTTTATCTGGCGCTTGCGACGGTCAAAATCCAGCACTTTCGCCTGAACTTCCTCGCCCAGTTTTACGACGTCTTCCGCGCTGCGGATATAGTCGTGACTCAGCTCGCTGACGTGGGCAAGGCCGGGGCGTTCCGCTCCAATATCAATGAAGACGCCAAACTTCTCGAATTTGACGACTTTGCCGGAGACCACCATGCCCTTCTTAATCTCGCGCCATTCCAGTCCCAATGGCTCAATCATCGTGAGGTCGTAATAATTGGCGTCAGGCTTCATGCGACGCAGCCAGACATCTACCTGCTGACCGAGTTGAACGACTTCGTCTACGCGCTTTACTGGTTCAACCCGCAACTGAGAAATGTGAACCACTCCCGGTTTGTCCAGCCCAATATCGACTACAGCTCCAGCCAAAGTGACCTTAATCACTTTGCCACTGAAGCGCTTCTTCCGCTCTACTTGGGATTCCTGAGTTGGTTGGACCGGGCTGGTTTCCATGACGTGCCTCGCTTACTGTTCGTACCTGATTTCACACAAGGGGCTATTGTACCCCCAAGCGTAGAACTTGTAAAGGAAACCCACAACCTCTCATGAGAGATTCAGACAAATGGTTGAACAACTTCAAATTGAAGTGGCAAGTGCCGTATCTTTTGAAAGATGAGTCAGGAGGCCAATTAGACGGTCCGGCCAATCTTCCTTCACGAAGGGGAGCCAGATGGCGTTTTTCCCGACACGAGCAGGTTGAGGCAATGAGGGTAGACGTCGCGACTTCCCTTCCTTCGGCTCAGGCAACCGGATTACGAACTGGCCCGCTTCCGTGGTGATGCTGGCAACTCTGGCTCTTTCCGCCCAATGCTTAACTCTCAAGAGGAGAATCAAGTTCTGAACCGTATCCGGCAACGGGCCGAAACGATCGCGGAATTCGCTTTCGAGCTCATCGATCTTTTGCAGGTCGTGCGTTTCGGCAAGGCGGCGATAGAGTTTCAGACGAAGTTCATCGTCGGGGACATACGTATCGGGAATGTTGATGGTGAGGGGAAGGTCGATGTTGATTATGGGATGGAAGAATGCCGAGGCACGGGGCAGAGCGTTGGGCGAAAGCCTGCCCTGTGTCTTAATCTCTTCGATGGCCTGTGAAAGCAGTCGCGTATAGAGATTGAGGCCAATGGCGGCAATATGCCCGTGTTGGCGAGTGCCCAGAAAGTCACCCGTGCCGCGAATCTCCAGGTCGCGCATCGCTATGTTGAAACCGGCGCCGAGTTGCGTGTTCTCGGCAATGGTGTCCAACCGCATACGTCCTTCTTCTGTTGTTGAGCGGGTGCGGTGCTGGAAGAAGTATGCGTAGGCGCGCTGGGCGCCGCGGCCCACCCGGCCGCGCAGCTGGTACAACTGGGCGAGCCCGAATGTGTCCGCCCGGTCGATTATCAGCGTATTGGCATTGGGAATGTCCAACCCGGATTCGATGATTGATGTCGAGAGTAGGACGTCAATCTCGCCTGCTGTAAATTGGCGCATACGCTGACCGAGTTCTTTTTCTGCCATCTGGCCGTGAACGACGGCCAGGCGGGCTTCGGGTACGAGATCCGCGACCTGGCGTTTGATCCCTTCGATGGTTTGCACCCGATTGTGTACAAAGAATACCTGCCCGCCGCGTTCGAGTTCTCGCAAGATGGCCTGGCGGACGATATTGGGCGAATACGGCCCCACATGAGTCAGAATGGGCAGCCGTTCTTCCGGCGGGGTGTTAATGGTCGAAATATCGCGGGCGCCAGTCAGCGCCATGTAAAGCGTGCGTGGAATCGGGGTCGCGGTAAGAGTGAGAACATCCACCTCGGTCCGCATTTTCTTCAGATGTTCTTTATGGGTGACGCCAAAGCGCTGCTCTTCATCAATGATGAGCAAGCCCAGGTCCTTGAAGGAGACATCGCTGCCAAACAATCGGTGAGTGCCGATGACGATGTCCAGCGCGCCGTTGCTCAACTGCTCCAAGATCTCGCGCTGTTCAGACGGCGAACGAAATCGAGACAGCATCTCGATGCGGGTCGGAAAGGCGGCAAGTCGCTGACGGAATGTATAGAAGTGCTGTTGGGCAAGGATGGTGGTGGGAACGAGCATCGCCACCTGTTTGCCGTCCATTACGGCTTTGAATGCGGCGCGCAGGGCTACCTCGGTCTTGCCATAGCCGACATCCCCGCAGATGAGCCGGTCCATTGGGCGCGGGCTTTCCATGTCGTGCTTCACATCCGCCAGGACGCGGAGCTGGTCTTCGGTTTCAATATAGGGAAACGAGGCTTCCATTTCCTTTTGCCACAACGAATCCGGACTGAAGGTGAACCCCTGCGCAACCTGGCGGCGAGCGTAAAGTTCCAGGAGTTCTTCGGCGATGTCCTCGGCTGCCTTGCGGGCACGCGATTTGACGGATTGCCACTCGGGGCCGCCTAGGCGGCTGAGGCCCGGCTGATGACCGCGAACGCCAATGTAAGGACTTAGGCGGTCTGCCTGATGAACCGGGACATACAGCTGGTCCGCATTGGCATATTCCACGGCCAGAAATTCCTGTTCCTGACCATCCAAGGACCGCTTGACCAGCCCAATAAATCGACCCAATCCATGGTCAACATGGACAACGAGGTCGTCCTTTTCCAATTCAGCAAAACTGGCTTCCGGAGCGTCTGCCTGTAAGCGCGGTCGGTGGCGGGGCTGGGGACGCTGCCATCCAAAGATTTCGCTATCGGTGAGCAGGTGAATGTGGCGGCCACCTTCTGAAGTTAGCAGCCAGCCCTCGGTAAGGCTGCCGGTCTCGAAGTGTGGCTGCCGCTCGACGATTTCAGTGAGCGACTGTTCCCAGAGTTCTTGCAGACGGGCAGCCTGGCGCGAGACCACCGTGAACCAATCGCCACGAGCGTGCATGCGCTGAATGTATTCGACCGCCTCCGGGACGCGACCGCCGAAACGCTGGTCCGGTATGAACGCATAAGCCAGGTCCGATGCTGTTTCGGAGCCCGCCGGACCCAGTTCGCAGGTCTGGAATCGTGACAGTGCATCGTTAATTTCGGGAAGCGTGAAATAGGGCAGGGGGTAATCTGCAGAAATCTGACTCTGTGTCTCTGCATCTGCCCGTAGGCTGACCGCCTGCTCTTCAAACTCGTTGAGGGTATCCTCGAATGCCTGCTGGTCTTCTACAAGAACTAGGGCATCTTTGGGGAGATAATCGAGCAGGCTGCCCCCACTGGGATGTAGCAAGGGGATGTGGAACTCCGACAACACTTCGTTATCTTGCAGTTCAAGGGATTCGGAATTGGACAGGTATTCTCGCGCCGGGGGGACAAACAAACGGTCGCAAGTGCCAGCGCTGCGCTGGGATGCAGGTTCGAAGACGCGGATGGATTCAATTTCGTCGCCAAAAAAATCCAACCGCGCGGGGGATTCGTGGCCCTGCGGCCAGACATCCAACAAGCCCCCGCGCCGGGCGAATTGGCCCGACATGACGACGGTATTGACGGCTTCATAGCCGGAGGCGGCCAGCCGACCGGCGAGGGCCAGCGGGTCAATCTGCAGTCCCGGTTTGAGCGACTGGGTGGCTTTCAAGAATTCCCGACGTGGGAGGGTGCGGGTCATGAGGGCGCGTGCCGGAGCGAGGATGATGGGTATCGATTCAGGGCGCGGCAAGCCGGGAATCAAATCCGTTGCGAGGCGTGTGAGCACCTGGATGCGCTCACGGCGGGTGTTTTCCCCCCAGGGGGTGCGCTCGTAGAAAAGGGAGGTGGGTTCGCGGAAAAAGAGGAGCTCCGATTCCGGAAGCCACAATGCCAGCTCATCGGCCAGAGTCAGCGTATGGCTGGAGCGTGTGGAGAGCAGCAGGATAGGCCGACGAAACTCCAGGTGGAGTGCGGCGAGGACCGGAAGACGAGCAGCGCGGCTGAGACCCAAGGATGGTTGGGGGCCATCTTCGGCGTGCTTGCTGAGCAACGAGTTAAAGGCCGGCAGGCGCCGAATTTCGGCGAGCAGTTCGTTCATATTTCCGTGCGGTTGAACTGGTTCATGCTGGAGGTAATGCCGTTAATGACAAAATACAGGGCGGCCTGAGCGGCCTGCTCAAGGATGAGGGGCAGCCGTACCAACTGGTCTTTGGAGAAATCCTGCAGGACATAATCAGGTGTGCTCATCTTGCCGGGAGGACGGTCGATACCCACCCGTAAGCGCGGGAACTTGTCGGTTCCCAGATGCTCAATAATGGATTTCATGCCCTTCTGACCGGCCGCGCTGCCATCAGGTCGAATGCGAATTGTCTCGAAAGGAAGGTCGGCGTCATCGTATATGATGAGAATTTGCTCGAGAGGAATCTTGTAAAACCGCGACAGGCCTTGCACAGCCTGACCGGATAAGTTCATATATGTGCGAGGTTTAGCGAGAACGATGCGACGACCCTGATAGTCGGTCTTGGTCACAAGGGCGCGTGACTCTACGCGGGTGAAGGACTCCCCAAGCATGCGAGCGATTTCGTCCACCACCATGAACCCCACATTGTGGCGATTGTTCTGGTATGTCAGCCCGGGATTGCCCAGACCGACGAGCAGATACATTTGGCCGGGTTCCTGGAAGACGCGGCCGGTTATGCGGCGAAACATGATGGTTCACAACCTCCGTTTTCTGCTGACGTAAACAGCTAGCCCAGCTAGCAATAGAATGGCCGAACCGACGCCTGCGTAGACGGCGCGAGATACGGCAGGCGCTGGCATTTCCGCCGGGTTGGGAGGGAACGGCGTCACTGTAGGCGGCATCAGCGTAGATGTGGATGTGGGCAGTTGGCCGGGTTGGGGCATGTCGGTTGGCACTGGAGTATCGGTTTCGATCGGCGTGAAGTTTCTGACGCGGACCTGCTCGACCGTGTTTTCCAGTAGCGTCCCGTCAGAATAAGTGACTCTCAATCGCAGGTGATATTGCCCATCAGTGAGGTTTGACGTGTCCCACTCGCCGAGCAGCCCCTCCATCACGGGCTGATTGCCGCGCGCCACGAGGAACCAGGTCTGGTTGGAGTCTCCTTCAATTGCAAACTCCAAATCGAACCCTGAAAACCCATCGCCGCTTGCATTTCCTTCGATTGCCACGAGACCCTGTAGGGCTTCGCCGTGCACGGGAGTCAGAATCGCGGCAGTTCGCTCCTGTTGAAAAAACAGCGCGAAAGGAAGGATGATTAAATGCAAAACGGTCGTCCAGGCGTTTACCGGGCGCATATGAAAGGGAGTTTAGCACGAATGTATTCATCCTATTAGGCGTGATAGATGAGAGGTTCATGAAGCCAGAATCGTTTTACAAGGGTAAGGCAGATATGGTAAACTCAGCCTGTTAGGGATAAAAGCCTAAAGGAAATCGTCAGGACGACAACATGGCAGATTCGCGTTCAGATCAAATGGTAAACCGGCTTCGCGACATGCAGGCCGCCGCCGCTGACATCATCGCTTCCGCGGTGGTGTCGGTGGACGGTCTGACGATGGCTTCGGCGCTTCCTTCCGATGTGGAAGAGGACCGGGTTTCGGCCATGTCTGCGGCGATGCTCTCGCTGGGCGAACGAATTGCCAGCGAGTTGGGGCGCGGAAGTCTGGATGAATTGTATATCCGTGGCGAAGCGGGATTTGTGTTGCTGACCGCCGTGGGGGATGAAGCGGTGCTTACCGCCCTTACGCGTGACGAAGCCAAGTTGGGATTGATATTCCTTGAAATGCGCCGGGCCGCGGAGGACCTGGTAAAACTGGTCGGATGAGTAGCCGACGACGACTTTCCGCCACCCTGTTGAACAGCCGCTGGGGAGGGGCCAACCTGACGCCCTCCCCAGTTTCTTTTAAGCCCCAGCGAAGACAATCTAGATCCCGCTACATGCCGGAACACCTAACCCCCCTCAGGGCAGGAGACAACGTATGAGTACCAAGTACATTTTTCTCACTGGTGGCGTAGTCAGCTCGGTTGGGAAAGGCGTTACAGCCGCGGCAATAGGCTTGCTCTTAAAGGAGCGAGGCTTCAGCGTAGCCATTCAGAAGCTTGATCCGTATATCAATGTGGACCCGGGGACGATGAGCCCCTATCAACATGGCGAAGTATACGTTCTGGACGATGGCGCGGAAACGGACCTGGACCTGGGACATTATGAGCGTTTTGTGGATATTAACCTCAGCCGGGTCTGCAACGCTACTACCGGCCAGGTCTACGCCGAAGTCATCGCCAAAGAGCGGCGGGGAGATTTCCTGGGAGGGACGATTCAAGTAATTCCCCATATCACCAATGAAATCAAGAGGCGTATTGGGCTGGTGGGCAAGACGACGGGGGCCGAAATCGTGCTGGTGGAGGTAGGCGGGACAGTGGGCGACATAGAAAGTCTGCCATTTCTTGAATCGATTCGCCAAATGCGCGGGGATGTTGGCAAGATAAACAGCGTGTACATCCACGTTACCTGGCTGCCGCACATCGGAGCGACGAACGAGCTGAAAACCAAGCCCACCCAGCATTCCGTGCGGGAGTTGCGCGGAATCGGTATTTCACCGCAGATGATTATTGCGCGATCTGACCATCCGGTAGAGGATGGATTGCGGGAGAAAATTGCCTTGTTCTGCGACGTGGATGAAGAGGCGGTCATCCCGATGGTA
>SCUK01000015.1 GCA_004297445.1 Anaerolineae bacterium
CCACCTCCGGAAGGCTCAACGGGCTGCTGGTCTCCAGTTCAACCCTGACCTGAAACACCAACCCTGACCTATATTCCGCGCGCCTGCAAAAATTCACCCACCAAATTTGGGACAGCAACCACGTTGCTGCCACTTCGCTTTAGGGGCATTTTGTGGAATAATGGAGGTATTAATCGCAGTACCCTGGAGAACCTGGAGTAACCCTTATGAAAAAGACGCATCGTTCATTTAATCTTCTCGCCATTGTCGTGACTTTGGCGTTGGTGCTATCAGCCTGCGGGCAGGCCGCCCCGGCAGACGAACGCCAGCCGCAAACAGCCGCGCTCTCTGAAATTGAAGGCTTAGTAGAAGCCAAAGGCCCCGGAGAAACCGCCTTCGTGCAGGTGGTGGCCGGCCTGGTGCTGCAGGTAGGCAGCCAGATTCAGACCGGTGAAGCCAGCAAGGTGCGCCTGGACATCTCGGATGGCACCATCCTGCGCCTCGGGCCGCAAACCCTGTTCACCTTTGAGGGCGAGGAAGAAGTTGCCGATGGCAGCTTCCTCACCAAAGTCGGTGTGCAGGCCGGGCAGTTGTTCGTCATCCTCTCCGGCGGCGCGCTGGAAGTGGATACCCCCTCCGGCGTGGCGTCGGTGCGCGGCTCGTATATGGAAGTGCGCATTGACCCCGTGACCGGCGATATCACCATCACCTGCCTTGAAGGCGACTGCAACGCCCAGACCAACGGCGGCGAGGTTTCCTTCTCTGCCGGGCAGTCGGCCACCATTACCAGCGACCAGTTGCCCCCCGAACTGGGAGAAATGACCCAGGAGGACGTGTTGCGCTGGTTGCAGAACAATCCGGAAGCCACTGTGGTCATCGTGCCGCTCACCGCCACTGTGGAAGCGCGCGCCACCGATACCCCGGAAGCGCCGGCCGAAGCCACCGCGACGGCCACCTATGAATCCAGCAATACGCCTACCCTTGTACCGCCCACCAACACGCCCGAATCGCCCAGCCTGACCATGACTGGCGATGCCCTGTGCATGAGCGGCCCCGGCGGCGACCGCTATGTGGTCATTGGGACTGTATTTACCGGGCAGACTGCCAACGTGGTGGGCCAGAGCAGCACCCACTGGATCATCGAGTTCCCCGGCCGCCCGGGCGTGGTGTGCTGGGTGCCCAAGGGCAACGCCAATGCCAACGCAGCAGCGCAGAGTGTGCGCACCTTTGCGGCTCCGCCCACCACCACCCCCACGCCCAAACCCACGGATGAACCCGAACCGGAAGCCACCGAAACCAAGCCTGCGAGCGGCGGCGGAGTAGAAGAAGAACCCACTGCCTGCCCGACCTATGGTGGCGGCTTCTTCACGGTGAACCAGCAGCAGGCCGCGTTGGTGTACCCGACCGGTACCTATGTGCCACCGACATATCCGACCTACGGCCCATACCCGACCTATGGTCCGTGCTATGTTCCCCAGAAATGGGATGCGCAATCCGGCACCACCCGCGCCTTGTTTGACTTCGCGAGCCTAACCGCAAAGCAGTGAGCGAAGCCAACTTCAACCTTCAAACCGGCAGCAGCCGCCGCCGCCACTTTTTCATCATCGTGGTGGTGGCGGCCCTGCTGGTGTTTCTCGAAGTCGCCGGCAACCTGCCCAACACCACCACCCCGCTGGAGCGCCTGGAACTCTCGGCGCGCGATACGTCCTTCCGCCTGCGCGGCCGCGGCACGCCTCACCCGGACATCGTCATCGTCGCCATCGACGACGACTCGCTGAACTGGCTGGGCGAACGCTGGCCCTGGCCGCGCTCGCGCATGGCCCAAATCGTTGACTGGCTGAACGAAGCCGGCGCGCAGGTCATCGCGCTGGACACCTTCCTGTTTGACCCCCAGCCTGAGGGCGAAGATGAAGCCCTGTCCGCGGCGCTGGAAGACACCCCCTACGCCATCACCGTCAACCAGATTTTTGAGACCACCAGCAACAACATCAACAAGCAGTCGCTCTCGCTGCCTTTGCCCATCTACCTGAGGGTGCTGGACGGCTACGGCATCACTGAGGTCGAGCGCGACGATGACGCCATTGTCCGCAGTTTGAATGCCTACAAGACCCACCTCGACGACGTGTATTTCAACTGGGTGTTCGAGATCGCCCGCGCGTACCTTGACGTGGAGCCGCCCACGGACGTCAGTCTCGCCAGCCTGCGCTTCAATGGCCAGACCGTGCCGCTCAATCAGCGTGGCGCGCTGCTGGTGGATTTTGCCGGGCCGGGCCGCACCTACCCCACCTACTCCGCCGCCTTCGTGCCATTGGGCGACTATCCCCCGGAGACCTTCGCCGGCAAAATCGTGTTGATTGGCGCCACCAGCGAAACCCTGCAGGACCTTTACCCCACGCCGTTCTCGGCCACCAACCTCACGCCGGGCGTGGAAATTGTGGCGAATGCGGTCGGGACTATCCTGTCCGGGAACTACCTGGTGCTGGCGCCGCCCTGGACCACCCTGCTGCTGATTGTGTTCATGGCGCTGGCTTCGTGGTTCATCACCCGCATCCCCAACCCCACCGTCGCCATCGCCGGTGTGCTGGGCGGCATCCTCATCTATTTCGTGGCACGGCACATCATCTTCCTGCAAACCGGCTGGGGTTTCAACATCGTCATGCCCAGCGCCATGCTGTTCCTCGGCGTGGTGCTGCCCACACTGGAGCAGGCCGTGACGCAGGAAGTGGAAAAACGCCGCGTGCGCGGGCTGTTCAGCCGTTTCATCTCGCCGGAGATGGTGAACCAGATTCTGGAAACGCAGGACCTCTCCAGCCTGAACAAACGTACCGAACTGACCATCCTGTTTTCCGACATCCGTTCGTTCACCACCATTTCCGAACGGCTGACGCCGGAAGAAGTGGTGGCGTTGCTCAACCCCTACCTGCACGTCATGTCCGAGGTCATTCATCGCAACGGCGGCACGGTGGACAAATACGAGGGCGACGCGATTGTGGCCTTCTTCGGCGAGCCAATTCACTACCCCGACCACGCCAAGCGCGCCGCCCGCGCCGCTCTGGAGATGCGCTACGAACTCAAGAAACTTACCGACGGCTGGCGCGCCGAAGGCCGCTTCAACCAGACGTTCGAAATGGGCGTGGGCCTGAACACCGGCGAGGTGTTCGTGGGCCTGCTGGGGTCGGAACAGCGCGTGAACTACACCATTATCGGCGATGCCGCCAACCTGGCCGCCCGCCTGCAGGACCAGACCAAGGAATTCAACTGGCCGATTCTCATCAGCGGCGAGACGTGGGAACAGATTCAGGACGAGTTCCAGGCCGACTTTGCCGAGGCCAAACTGCTCAAGGGCAAGTCCGAGCCGGTGAAGATTTACAAATTGCAGGCGACCAAAGACGGTCGCCTGCGAGTGGAGATGTGGGACACGCAGGGCATCCCGATGCCGACGCGGTAAGTGAACCTGGGGATTGTAGATTTGTGATTGAAGATTGCTAAATCGTTCTTCTTTGCGGGGAATGGATAATTCAAATATGATTTCGCACAAACGCTCGGCAACTTCAGTCCTTGCATTCTTGCTGATATTTTACGGGTTAACAGCTTGCGCGGTCGGTCCCTTTAATGGAACCGATTCGATTCAATCTTCACCGGAACCAACAAGTGCAGCTCAGATTACGCCAATATCCACATCATCTTCCAATTTCCCATTAACGCCCGAACCTCAACCAACAGCAGTAACAGAATCGTTCTTTCTAAGCAGATACCTCCTGATGTTTGATGTATCTGGTGGGTATGTCGTTGATATTCAGGACCGGATTTACCACACCTTTCGCTCATCTGTCCTCCCTCTTAGAGTCCTTGAAATCGGCTGCAGGATTGTTGCACTTGATGGGTACGTCATTCAGGTCGTTGACATTGATGGAAATGCGATCGAAGAAATTGGAGTCTTGTCCCCCGATTCATCTATGGACTTTCTTCCAGCGAGTGTAACGCTTTCACAAAACCTAACGACATACTCCTATATACTTGGAAGTGGGTATTCAGACATAGACAGATATGAATTCCAAGACCTGTATGTGGGTGACATTACTTCTGAACTTGCAGCATCGCTCGTTTCTCAAAATCAGAATGTAAGTGCCTACGATTGGTCTTCTACATACGAAACCCTGGCGTTTAACGACGATGATTCAAGCGGAGGCAGACAGATTTTTCTATATTCCAACACATCTAGAAGATCAACCCAACTAACGTTTTTTGAATCCCATCTTCGGAGCTTACGAATCATCAGATGGTCGCTAGATGACAGCAAGATTGCCACAGTAGGCAACTCTGCGGGAATATCAAACCTTTGGATAGTAGATGCTGAGTCAGGCGATACCGAGTTCTTTGACTCGGTCAGTCATGTAAACAATATATGGTGGATATCCGAAGACAAGGTCTTAACTTACTCCAAAGATTCTCCGGACCGGAAAGCCGATGGTGTTCGCATTGTTGACCTTTCAACTGGTCAAACGGAGGATTTACTGGCTGGCACCGAATTCGAATCCCAGGCGTTTCATTCACCTATATTCATTCAAGAGAACGGAATCCTGGCATTTTTCCATAACTCTGTCTTCGCAGTATTGGACATAAATTCCGGGGATAGCCAGGTATTTGAGAGAATCGTTTCTCCAATTTTGAACGGAAGATGGTTTGTAATTCCAGTGGAACTTCAAGATATAACGATGTGCGGTAATTAGAAATTCCGCCTCACCCCCTGCCCCTCTCCACGAATGTGGAGAGGGGTGGCGAGCGCAGCGAGACGGGGTGGGGCGCGCTGGTATAATGCCGCGTTGCATTCAAATTCCGCATCCCTGTGTCTTTGGTGAAAAAACTCCCCCTTGCCCTCGCGCTGCTGGCCCTGCTGGCGGCCTGCAACCTGCCCGGCAGCACCCAACCGGATGACCTGCCCGGCGGTGTGCTGCCGGACGCGCCCGCCGGCACGCCGGACCCCTGGGCGCCACCGCCGGCCCGCGCCGCGGGCGATGTGCCCCCCGCCCCCACGCCGGATGCCCCCCACCCGCTGCCGGACCTGCGCGAAAACCCGGAAACTTACATCGTTCAGCCCGGCGACACGCTCGGCATCGTTGCCAACGCCTACGGCATCGCGCTTGATGCGCTCATCGCTGCCAACGCCCTCGCCGACCCCAACCTGCTCTCGGTGGGGCAGGTGCTGGAAATCCCGCCGCCGCAACCCGCCGCGCCCGGTCCGGCGCTCAAACTCATTCCCGACTCCGAACTCATCTACAGTGCCTATAACCCCTCGTTCGATCTGAATGCCTTTATCAACCAGTTCGGCAGCTCGCTGGCCGCCTATCGCGAGGAGGTGGACGGCGAAACGCTGACCGGAGCGCAGGTGGTGGCACGCGTGGCGCGCGACTACTCGGTGAATCCGCGGCTGCTGCTGGCGCTGCTGGAGCACCAGAGCGGCTGGGTCACCACCGCCAGCGGCCCCGGCGAGACGTTGGCCTACCCCATGGGCTACAACGACCCGAACCGCAGTGGCCTGTATCTGCAACTCGCCTGGGCCGCCGACCGCTTGAACTTCGGTTACTACGCCTGGCGGGTCAACGCGCTGGCGGGCTTCACCACCGCCGACGGCCTGTTCATTCCCAGCGACCCCACGCTCAACGCCGGCACCGCCGGGCTGCACGCGCTGTTCGCCGGACTGTATGGCGAAACCGGCTGGCGGCAGGCGGTCTCGGAGGGCGGCTTCCTCGCCACCTATCAGCGACTGTTCGGCTGGCCGTTCGATTGGGCGCTGGAACCCGTCCTGCCGCCCAGCCTGCAACAACCTGAACTGCAACTGCCGTTTGAACCGGGCGTGGCGTGGCTGTTCACCGGCGGCCCGCACGGCGGCTGGGACGATGGCTCCGGCTGGGCGGCGCTGGATTTTGCCCCACCCGGCGAGCAGTTCGGCTGTGTGCGCTCGGATGCCTGGGTGGTGGCGATGGCCAACGGGCTGGTGGTGATTGCAGAGAATGGGGCCGTGCTGCAGGACCTGGACGGCGACGGCAACCTGGGCACCGGCTGGGTATTGTTCTATATGCACATCGAAACCCGCGGACGCGTGGACTCCGGCACCTTCCTGCGCGCCGGCGAGCGTATCGGCCATCCCTCGTGCGAAGGTGGGGTATCCACCGGCACCCACCTTCACATCGCCCGACTGTATAATGGAGAATGGATTCCCGCCGATGGGCCGCTGCCCTTTGTACTGGATGGATGGGTGTCGGTCGGCAGCGGAATCCTGTACGATGGCATCCTGACAAAGAACGGCCGTGTGGTGGAAGCCTGCGAATGCCGCGAAGACCTCAACACCATCCAACGATGACGCCACCCCGCCGCCCTGTTCCCTTCCGCATCGTCGCCTTTTGGCTGGCGGTGGCGCTGGTCACCGTCACCTGCAGCAGCAGTTACATTACTCCGGCCAGCCTCACTGCCACCGCCGCCGCACCACTCACCCCGCAAACTCCATTGCCCACCGCGTTCCTGGTTGCCCCCACCCTGGCAGCCAGCAACACGCCTGAACCGAGCGCGACCCCCCAGCCGCAGGACGCCAGCCCTACCCCGGAACAGACCGCCACCGAGACGCCGCTTCCCAGCCCCACACCTGACGTGGTGGGCGGAGACACGCCGCCCTTGCTGTACACCGCCCAGTCCGGCGACTCGCTGGATGCGCTGGCGGCGCGTTTTGGCGTCAGCCCCTTTGAAATCGTCTCGGATAAAGAAATCCCCCGCACCGGCTTCATCAACCCCGGCCAGTTGCTCGTCATCCCCGTGCGGCTGGCAGACACCGGCCCCAACAACCGCATCCTGCCAGACAGCGATCTGGTGTACTCGCCTTCGGCGGTCGGTTTTGATGCTGTCACCTTCGGCAACACCTTGGGCGGCCATCTGGCCGGCTACCGCGAGTACCTCGGCAGCACCGGCTGGCTGAGCGGCCCGCAGGTCGTTCAAAAAGTGGCCGACGAGAATTCCATCAATCCGCGCGTATTGCTTTCGCTGTTGGAATACAACGGCCACTGGGTATTGGGCGAGCCGCAAACCCTCTCGGAAACCGATTACCCCATGGGGCACATTGAATTGCGGCAGCGCGGCCTGCACGGCCAGCTGGTGTGGGCGGTCAACCAGCTCTCCATCGGCTACTATGGCTGGCGCGCCGGCACACTGACCACACTGACATTCACCGACGGCAGCACTCTGCGCCTCGCGCCGGACCTCAACGCTGGCACGGTGGCGATTCAGTATCTGTATGCCCAGGTGATGGACCGCGCCCGCTGGGACCAGGCCGTGGCGGCGCAGGGCGGCATCGCGGATACGCACAACACATTATTCGGCGACGCCTGGGGCCGCGCTGCCGCCGTGGAGCCCCTCTTTCCTTCCAACCTGGAACAAGCGCCGCTGATTTTGCCATTCCTGCTGGGCCAGAAGTGGGCTTTCACCGGCGGGCCGCACGGCGCGTGGGAAGGGGATGGGTCGCAGGCGGCAATTGATTTTGCGCCCGGCAGCACCGAACACGGCTGTGCCAAATCCGACCTGTGGGCAGTGGCCGCCAGCGCCGGAGTCATCGTGCGCTCCGGCAATGGCGTAGTGGTGCTGGATTTGGACGGCGATGGCTATGAACAGACTGGCTGGGTGCTGCTTTACTTGCATGTGACCACCGAGGTTGCGCCGGTGGGCAAATGGTTGGACCGCAGCGACCTGATCGGCCATCCTTCCTGCGAGGGCGGCTTCGCCACCGGGACGCACATCCACTTTGCCCGCAAATACAACGGCGAATGGGTGGCGGCCGCCGGGCCGCTGCCATTTACGCTCAGCGGCTGGTCGGTGCAAGCCGGCGCACAGCCCTACCAGGGGTTTATGGTGCGCGGCGATGACATCATTGAAGCGTGTACCTGCGGCTCGTTTGACACCATCATCGCCCGCAGCCCGGACGACCCGTAAACCCGCCCCCTGCCTCTCGAAACAAAGAAGCCCTGCTTGCGCAGGGCTTTTTACATCCGTTGAATAGATTACATCGAGGGTTGGGAAGGAGCCGCCGGGGCATTGCCGCCCGCAAGCGCGCCCGCGCCCGCGCCGGCCAGCGCGCCAACCACGATATCCACAATGCCGATGCACACGCCGGTCAGCAGGCCGGTCCCGTAAAAGATCGCCATCTCACTGCCGGAGGAACCCGCCCCGGGAACGGAACCAAATGGCAATTGTGTGCCGGAGACCTGGATATAGATGAGATTGGCGATGCCCGCGCCAACCTGCGCCACCAACACCACTGCGCCGGCCACAGCGCCGGAAATCGCGCCGGCTTTGGCCGCGTCTCCCTTGGTGGCGAATCCGCCGCCGCGCGCCGTAAGGAAACCCGCCGCGCCGCCGGCCGCCAGGCCAACCAGCGGGCCGCAGAAGCCCAGTATGAGCGAGACGCAGAAATTAATCACCGCGCCCACTGCACCGGCAAGCAAACCGTTCTTTATTTGAGGATTCATCATCAGTCCTTTCAGGATATGAAATGAGGTGGAAATAGAGAACACCAACTATTCTGATTATAGGGTTTTGGGGCAAAAGAGCAAGGAAAGCAATATTGCTGAATTCGGAGACTAAGGCGTCCCTTCACCCATGTCTTCCTCAACCGGCGGGGTGGCGGTGGGTACCTGGCCGCCGGCGCGCAGGGTGCGGCACACGGCCAGGCCTTCTTCGGCGATACCGCGAATGATGTCGTCGCTGCGGTAGAGCGAAAGTACCTGATTGAGGATTACTTCGCCTTCATCGCACATGTTCAGCGCCGCCAGCACCGAGCCATAGGTGTAATAGAAGGCCACGCTGTTATTGTCCAGCGGGAGACCCACGACCGCCACCTCCTGGTCTTCGTTTTCGGCGGCGGTACATCCCACCACGGCGCAGCGCAGCGGCGGGATGCTGCCTTCGTAATTGCGCGCCCGGAAACGGATGATGCCCAGCTCGCCATAGATGGTGGCGTTGGTGGGGTCGAATTCCAGGGCGCGTTCGGCATTGCGGGCGGCGATGAAGAACTCGCCCTGCCGGGTGTAGGTCTTGGCGATGGCGACATAGGGCAGCGGGTCGTTGATGCCCAGCGTGGCGTTAATCTGCGCGGCGCGGTCGAAGTATTCCAGCGCCTGGGCGTACAGTTCCAACTGGCGGTAGTTCTGGCCGATCTTGATATACAGGTAGGTGTAGTTGGGCATCAGCGCCGCGGCCGCCTGATATTCCTCGATGGCGCGGCTGTAGAAACCGGTGGATTCCAGGATGTAGGCAAACACGCGGTGAGTGTCCATGGAATTGGGCTCCAGCGAGACGGCCAGTTCCGCCACCTGGCGCGCCTGGTCAAACTGGAACTGATCCATCAGCACTTCGGCGCGGTAAGCCAGCGCCAGGGCGTTGCGGCTGTCCAACTGCACGGCGCGCACTGCCGCCTGTGATGCTGTGGCGAGATAGGCTTCGCGTTCTTCCACCGAAAGGGAGCGCCCGGCGCTCCAGTCATAGACCAGGGTGCGCACGGCATGGGCATTGCTGTTCAGGTCATCCAGCAGCACCGCCTGGTCCACGTTGGCGCGCGCCTGTTCCAGCCGTTCCACCGCCAGCGCAGGGGTGAGCAGCGGCGAGGAATAGGTCTGGATGCGGGCGAGTTCAATCAACGCCGCCACGTTGTTGGGGTCCACATTCACCGCATCCTGGTAGGCGGAGATGGCCGCGTCCAGGTTGCCGGCGGCGAAGTTGGTCAGGCCTTCCTCTACATACGAACCGGCGGTGCGGGTGGGAGTAGGCGTGGGCAGAAACAGCGGTTGGATGCGCCCGGAGAGGTAGCCATTGAGGAACCAGAAGAACCCGAGGAGCACCAGCGCCATCAGCGAGAGCGGCCAGCGGTAATCGCGCCCGCGGGGCTGAAAGATTTTTCGGTCAGAGGAACGAATTCGCATGGCAGTTGAGTTCCGGCTTACGCGGGACCTTCAGCAGGAATGATACTTGACAACCCTTGCCGGAGGATTACGGCGTGGGGCTGGCCGATGGGTCCGGCGTGGCGGTGGGCGGTGTATCTACCTGTGCCCCGCATAGTTCTATGCCGGCCTGGGCATTGGTCTGGCTCAATTCGTCGGCAGGCAGCCCGGCGATGATGGCCTGGAAGATGGGCAGCGCTTCGGTACAGCGGTTGGCACGCGCCAGCGCCAGCCCATAGAGGGTGTAATACTCAGCCACATCATAGTTCAGCGGCAGGCCCTGCACCGGCTGGTTGTTGGCGTTCAACCCGCCATGAATCGCCAGCGAAAAAGCGTCGGCGGCTTCGGCGTACTGCTGATTGCGGTACAGCGCCACGCCCCAGGCGCCATAGCGGCGCGGGTTGGCCGGGTCATCTTCGGCGGCTTTCTTGGCGAACTGCACCGCCTTGGCGAACTCGCCAATCTGGAGATAGATGCGGGCGATGTAGGAATCGGGCAGCGGGTCGGCCGGGTTGAGAGCATCCGCCAGGTTGAATTCATCCACGGCTTCGTCAATCAGCCCCAGCGACCAGAGGGTACGGCCCAGGCCAAGGTGCAGGCTGGGGATGCGGTCATTGCGCGACAGTGCGGCGCGGTACTGCTCGGCGGCTTCCTCGTAGTTGCCGGTCACTTCCAACACGTAGGCGCGGGCGCGCAGCACATCCAGCGAGTTGGGGTCGAGTTCCAGGGCGCGGCGCGAGGAGTCCCCGGCGCGTTCGTATTGCTCCAGGTTGACCAGCAGTTCGGCGTAGTAGGCGTGCGCTTCCGCCAGGTCCGGGTCGAGCGCCAGGGCTTCGATGAGTTCGCGCTCGGCATCCACCGGCTGGTTCAGGAAAACCAGCACCCAGCCGAGGACGGCATGGGCACGGGCGCTGTTGGGGCTGAGGATAAGGCCGTTGCGGGCGCTGGTCTCGGCGATCTCGTACTGACCGGCCAGGACCTGCACGCGGGCGAGCTCGGTGTGCAGGCCGGCGTTGGTGGGGTCGGCCAGGATGGCCTGACCATAGGAGCTCATGGCGAGGAACAGGTTACCTTCTGCGAATTGCTGGGCGGCCAGGCTCACCAGCGCTTCGGCGTTGGCGGTGGGCGTGACAGTAGCCTGCACCACGCCGGAAACCTCCGGCACGACGTACTGGTTGAAGTAGCACACCATCGCGATCAACGCCAGCAACAGAACGATCAGTGCCGGGTTGGTACGGCGTATCCGGCGGCGCTTCTGAAGATTGTATTTACTGCCTTTGAGATACATAACCTGCGAATCATAACGCTCAGAAGGTAGGGCGTCAACCTACTAAGGGAGGAGGGAGCGTTGGGCAGGCGTGGAGTAAGCGTCAACCACCGGCGAACACGCGGCGGGCGGTCTCCAATTGCTGGATGAAGAATCCGCCGTTCTCCGCCTTCGCCAACTCGCCCAGGATGGCATCCCAGCGGTCTCCGGCCGTACCGCCGTTCAGCAGCCCTTCGGCCAGCGCATGGTAGCCCTCGGAGAGTTGGGCCTCGGCGGGTTCACCGGCGCGGCGGGTGTGGTCGACAGCCCGCGCGAAGGCATCGAGCGCCGGGGCGTGCTCGCCCGCTGCCAGGTGGTGCGCACCGATGAGCCAGTGGGCGCGGCCCAGCGGCAGGTCGCCTTTTTCCAGGATCTCGGCCAGTTCCAGATTCTTGTGCGCCGCGCCGTACCCCAGCGCCTGCTGTTCCGGTGTGATGGCGATGCCATCGTCCGCCCAGCCGGGCCAGGTATTGGCCGCCAAATCGTAATTGAGACCCTTGGCCGCGCTGCTGAGGCTGAAGGCCAGTTCGGCGTCCTGCTCGGCCACATCCAGCGAGGTGCGCAGGGCGTACTCAATGCCCGCCTGGTAAATCTGAATCATCAACGCCACATCTTTGCGCTGGATGTAAGCGTGCCGCGCCAGCGCGCTGAATCCCGCCGCCGCCGCAGCCGGGTCCGGGTGGCTTTCCAGGTAGGCGGTGGCCGCCTCCACGCCTTGGGAGTCCAGCAAGTCAAGCGCCGGCTGTTCCATTGGCCTCCTCCAGCAGGCGGTCGTGCTTTCGGTAATCGAGGTTCAGGAACAGCAGGGTAAAGGCCACCAGCGCGAAGGCGTAGATGACGTCTTGCAATGTGCCGTACAAAATGGCAGCCGGCTGGCCGATGCGGTTGCCTGCCACCCCCATCGAAAAATCAATGTAGAGCGTGGGCGTAATGACCAGAAAAAGAACGAAAAGCACGCGCCCTACCGTCTGCCACCAGTGTCCCTGCACCAGACGCAGGCTGTAGCGCAGCGCCGGCGCCAGCGCAAGGTCGCGCAGGCTGACCACGTACATGTCAAAGAACAGGTAAATGGAAAGCGCCAACCCCGGTAGGATGAACAACAGCGAACCGGTGAAGATGACCGCCAGAGTGAGCAGAAAGGTGCCGATGGCCGGCAGCCAGTGCACCAGCGCGTGGTTAATTGCTTCGTTCATCGTGGGGCGTTCGGCGTAGATGGTGAGTTCGACCACGTAAGCGATGGCCAGCGCCGCGAGCAGGGTAAACAGGCTGGCGGTGACGATGTAGGGATACACGGCCAGCGACTCGGACAGTGATTGCGGCTGGGGTGGGCCGTAAAGCGTGAAGTAGATATTGACCGGCAGGTTGATGAGCACGGCCACCCCGGCGATGAGCGGGAAGCGCGTCATGTAGATTTGCAGGGAAATCGCCATCAGGCCGCGCAGGTCGGCATCGCGCACCTGGTGGATATTCGCCTGGGTCACTTTTTCCTGAGTCGGTTGGGTCATGGGGTCCTTGGGCATCAAGCGCGCCTATTGTATCAGGCGGGCTGACAGGAATGGAATGCGCCGTCCAGCCCTAGCGGCTTTTTTCTTTTTTGCCGCGTACGGTGGTCGTCTTCCCCCCGCCGTTCTTGCCCACCGCCGAACGCTGTCCCATCCCCAGGAACGGCCGCAGGAACTGGCCGGTGTACGACCCTTTGACCTTCGCCACTTCTTCCGGCGTGCCTTCCGCCACAATCTCGCCGCCGCGCCCGCCGCCTTCCGGCCCGAGGTCCACGATGTGGTCGGCCACTTTGATGATGTCCATATTGTGCTCGATGATGAGCACGGTGTTGCCCTGGTCGGTGAGGCGGTGCAGCACGGTGATGAGTTTGTGTACATCGGCGGCGTGCAGGCCAACCGACGGTTCATCCAGGATGTATATCGTCTGGCCAGTGGAGCGCCGCGAAAGTTCCTTCGCCAGTTTCACGCGCTGCGCCTCGCCACCAGAGAGAGTCGGCGCCGGCTGGCCGATGCGGATGTAGCCGAGGCCCACATCCTGCAGGGTCTTGAGCTTGTCCACCATCTGCGGGAAGGCGGCGAACACCTCCACTGCGCTGTCAATGGGCAGGTCCAGCACTTCGGCGATGCTCATGTCCTTGAATTTGACCAGCAGAGTCTCGCGGTTATAGCGCGCCCCGCCGCAGATTTCGCAGGGCACGTAAACATCCGGCAGGAACTGCATTTCAATGCGAATCTGACCCTGCCCCTGGCAGGCCTCACAGCGCCCACCCTTGACGTTGAACGAGAAGCGGCCGGGTTTGTAGCCGCGTATCTTGCTTTCCGGCAGTTCAGTGAACAGGGCGCGAATATGGTCGAACAAACCGGTGTAGGTGCCGGGGTTGGAGCGCGGTGTACGCCCGATGGGCGACTGATCGATGTTGATGATTTTGTCGAGGTGTTCCAGGCCTTCAATGCCGTCATGTTCGCCGGGGATGGTGCGCGCGCCGTTTAGCGCCCGCGCCAGCGCCTTGTAAGCGATGTCGTTCATCAGCGTGGACTTGCCCGAGCCGGACACGCCGGTAATGCACACCAGTTTGCCAAGCGGGATCTTCACGTCGATGCCCTTGAGGTTGTGCTGGCGCGCGCCGCGGATGGTGATGAAATGACCGTTGCCTTCGCGCCGTTTGGCCGGAACAGGAATCGCCTTCCGTCCGGACAGGTACGCGCCGGTGAGCGATTTCTTGCTCTTCAGGATGGCCTCCACCGGGCCCTCAGCCACCAGGGTGCCGCCGTGCTCCCCAGCGCCCGGCCCCAGGTCCACAATCCAGTCCGCTGAGCGGATGGTCTCATCATCATGTTCAACGACCAGCACGGTGTTGCCGAGGTCGCGCAGGCCGATGAGGGTATTGAGCAGGCGTTCATTGTCGCGGGCGTGCAGGCCGATGGAAGGTTCGTCCAGCACATACAGCACGCCGCGCAGGCGCGAGCCAATCTGGGTGGCAAGGCGGATGCGCTGAGCCTCGCCGCCGGAAAGCGACCCCGCCGAGCGGCTGAGGGTCAGGTACTCCAGCCCCACGTCCACCATGAATTGCAGGCGCTCCATGAATTCCTTGAGGATGCGCTCGGCAATGATGCGGTCGCGCTCGTTGAGCGGCGATTTCTTGGCGTTGAGCAGGCGCGCCCATTTGAGCGTGTCGCCTACCGGCCAGTCCGTGATTTGCAGGATGTTATTGCCCTGAATGGTGACGGCCAGCACTTCAGGCCGCAGGCGCGCCCCGTGGCAGGTGGGGCACGGGCGATCGTTCATGTATTCCATGATGCGCTCGCGCTGATATGTCGAGTTGGTCTCGCGGAAACGGCGCTCAAGGTTGGGAACCAGACCCTCGTAGGGGGCGTGGAAGGTGCTGACCTTACCGCTCTTGCGGGTGTAACTCACTTTGACTTCCTTGCCCTTGGTGCCATACAGCACCACGTTCATCTGTTCCGGCGTGAGGTCGCTGATGGGCGCGTCCATATCCACGCCATGGGCCTCGCAGGCTCCCACCAGCATCTGCCAGTAGTAGCCGCCAAACTCGCGCGGGCCGCCCCATTCGCCTGCCTGGATCGCGCCCTCATTAATTGAGAGCGAGCTGTCTGGCAGGATGAGTTGCGGGTCGATTTCCAGTTTGGTGCCAATGCCCTGGCACTCCGGGCAGGCGCCGTGTGGCGTGTTGAAGGAGAAGGTGCGCGGCTCGATTTCCGGGATGCTGATGCCATGCACCGGGCACACGAGGTGTTCGGAGAAGGCCAGGTCTTCGGCGGGTTTGGCCGAGAGATTTTGCACCGTCAGGTAGCCATCGCCGAATTTCAGGGCGGTCTCGACCGAATCGGTGAGGCGCGAGCGGAACTGCTGGGCTTCTTCCTTGTCGGCGGGGGCGCGCAAGACCAGCCGGTCCACCACGGCTTCGATGGTGTGGTTCTTGTAGCGGTCGAGGTCGGCGTCCTTGGCGGCGTCCAGTTCCATCACCTCGCCGTTGACGCGGGCGCGGGTGAAACCGGCCTTGCGAATCTCCTCGAAGACCGCCTGGTGGGTGCCTTTGCGGTGCTTAATCACCGGCGCCAGCAGCAGCAGGCGGCTGTCTTCCGGCAGGGCGAGGACGGCGTCCACAATCTCCTGGGCGCTCTGGCGCACCACTTCGCGCCCGCATTCCGGGCAGTGCGGCACACCGATGCGAGCAAACAGCAAGCGCAGGTAGTCATAGATTTCAGTGACGGTGCCGACAGTGGAACGCGGGTTGTGCGAGGTGGCCTTCTGGTCAATACTGACGGCCGGCGAGAGGCCCTCGATGTACTCGACATCCGGCTTGTCCATCTGGCCGAGGAACTGGCGGGCGTAGGAGGATAACGACTCGACATAGCGGCGCTGGCCTTCGGCGAAGATAGTGTCGAACGCCAGCGAGGACTTGCCGGAGCCGGACAGGCCGGTGATGACTACGAACCTGTCGCGCGGGATTTCGATGGTGAGGTTCTTGAGGTTGTGCGCTTTCGCGCCGACCACGCGGATGACGTTATCAGGCATGGAGCATTCCTTGACTGTGGAAACGGGTACAGGTATTATAGCACAGATGTTTCAAGAATAATTCGCGGACGGGTCGACTAGAATAGGGGCGACGGGGCAGGGTGCGCGAAGGCAGATTATACCGCGCCAGAGGCACCGGAAGGACTGCGAGGACAACGCTAATGTACGGACTGATTGGGCGAATGATTGCTAAAGAGGGCAAGCGCGAAGAGCTGATAAAGATTCTGCTGGCTGGCAGCAGCGGCATGCCCGGCTGTTTGAGCTATGTGGTGGCGCGCGATGGGTCAGACCCAGGCGGAATCTGGATTACCGAAGTATGGCAGGACAAAGAGCAACATGCCGCTTCCCTCTCTCTGCCCTCCGTGCAGGCAGCCATTGCGGCCGGCCGCCCAATGATTGAAAGCTTCAGCGAACATCACGAAACGCACCCGGTTGGCGGTCACCTGCTTTAAAGCCCGCCGAGTCAATTCATTCCGGCAACCAGCGCATAATAGAAAAGGCAGGACGATGGCAAAGTTAATTTACTCGATGATCCTGTCGTTGGACGGTTATACGGAGGACGCGCACGGCGACTTCGACTGGGGCAAACCTGACGACGAAGGGCTGCACGCCTACATCAATGAACTGGCTTCGTCGGTGGGGACGTATCTTTGCGGGCGCAGGATGTACGAGACGATGGTTTTTTGGGAAACCGCGCACACGCTTCCTGATTTACCCCCGGTCATGCTGGATTGGGCGCGGCTATGGCAGGCGGCCGAGAAAGTCGTCTACTCCCGTACCCTGGCAGAGCCGCGCAGCGCGCGCACCCGCATTGAACGCGAGTTTGACCCGGGTGCCGTCCGGCAACTCAAGGCACGCGCTGAACGTGACCTGACGGTAGACGGTCCCGAACTCGCGGCGCAGGCATTGCAGGCCGGTCTGGTCGACGAGCTGCAACTGATCGTTTTTCCCGTGCTGGTTGGGGGCGGAAAGCGGTTTTTCCCGGAAGGTATCCGGCTCGACCTGGACCTCATTGGAGAGCGGCGGTTCAGTACCGGGGTGGTTGTCCTGCACTACGCCGTCCGCAACTGACTTGCAGAATTGGCAATTCGATATGGCGAACCAGTCACAAATGGAGACGACCCTTTGAAACCCTCCGGCCTAATTTCCCTGACCACCGATTTTGGCGGCGGCGGCGGGGTGATGCGCGGCGTCATCTGGGGCATCGCCCCGCACGCCCAGGTGGCTGACCTTACCCACACGATTGAACCGCAGAACTTCCGCATGGCGGCCTGGTATCTCTCCCGCCAGGCGTTTTACTACCCCGAAGGCAGTGTGCACGTGGCAGTGGTGGACCCCGGCGTGGGCACCTCTCGCCGCCCTCTGGCAGTGCAGGCCGGGCCGCAGTTTTTCGTCGGGCCGGACAACGGCCTGTTCACCCCGTTCTACGAGATGGCCGAAGAGAACGGCTGGCCGTTGAAGGTTGTTCACCTCGATAAGTCCGAGTACTGGCTGCCGAAGGTGAGCGTGGTGTTCCACGGGCGCGATATCTTCTCGCCGGTGGCGGCGCACCTCGCGCGCGGCGTCCCTATCGAAGACCTCGGCACACCCGTGGCCGACCCGGTGCGCGTGCCGTTCCCGCGCCCGCAACGCCAAGAGGGCGAACTACGCGGCGAGGTCATCCTGCTGTATCGTCATCTCGGCAACATCATCACCAACATTGACCGCCAGCATCTGAACGGCATCCCACCGGAGAGTGTGACTGTGCAACTCGGCGCGACTCGTATTAACAGACTCTCGCGCACCTTCGGCGAACACCAGCCCGGCGACCTCATCGCCCTGTTTGGCAGCAACGATGAACTAATGATTTCCGTGGTGAATGACAGTGCCATCGCCCGCCTAAACCCTTCCATCGGGGACGAGGTCGTCCTGCGGTTTTGAGTAAAGAAAACCTATTAATCGGAGACATTCTATGAAACGCCATTGGCTATCTGTCTGCACGATTCTGGTCCTGCTGTTCCTTGCCGCCTGCGGCGGCGCGCCCGCTGACCCCGCCCCGGCAGTGGAAGATGCCCCGGCGGACACGCAACCTGGCGCAGCGCCGGCGCTACCCACAGCCCAACCGGCCGCGCCCTCCGGCGAAGTGAGCCTGATAACCGTCTGGGTGGACATCGCCAACGGCGATGATGCCGCCAGCGGCGCGACGCGTGAAGAAGCCCTGCGCACGCTGGACGAAGCTTGGGCGCGCATCCCGATGGGCGTGCCCCTTTCGGCGGGCTACGAAATCCGCCTTGCGGCGGGCGAGTACCCTGAAGACGCCCTGCCCAACTACCTTGAGTCGCGCCACGGCACCGCGACCGCCCCCATCTGGATTGTGTCCGCCGATGGCGCGGGCACCGCCATTCTGCGCGGCGACCTGAACATCTACGATACTCACTACCTTACCCTCAGCGGGCTGACGATTGCGCCGGACCCGGCGGGCGACGCTTTCCACTGCGAACTGTGTACCCACATCACCCTGACGGACATGACCATCTCCGGCGGTGAGGGCCGCGAGGCGCACGAGACCATCAAAATCAACCAGTCGCAATACATCGACATCCTCAACAGCGACATCCAGGGCGCGGACGACAACACGATTGACTTCGTGGCCGTGCAGTATGGCAACATCCTCGGCAACCGCATCCACAACGCCGGGGACTGGTGCATGTATGCCAAGGGTGGCTCAGCCTACCTGAACATCGAGGGCAACGAGTTCTTCAACTGCGGCACGGGCGGGTTCACCGCCGGGCAGGGCACCGGCTTCGAGTTCATGACCTCCCCCTGGTTGCACTACGAAGCGTATGACATCCGTTTCGTCAACAATATCATCCACGATACCGAAGGCGCGGGTTTTGGCGTCAACGGCGGCTACAACATCCTGTTTGCCTATAACACGCTCTATCGCGTCGGCGCGCGCAGCCACGTCATTGAAGTTGTCTACGGTCTGCGCAGTTGCGACGGTAATATAGAAGCCTGCCAGGCGCGATTGGACGAAGGCGGCTGGGGTACGACCGAAATTGGCGGCGAGGGCGAGCCCATCGGCAACGCTAACATCTACATCCTGAACAACATCGTTTACAACCCCGCGGGTTTTCAGAGCGAGTGGCAGCACTTCGCCATTTACGGCCCGCGCACGCCTGCTGCCGGGTCCGGACTGCCTTCTCCAGTGGTCACAGATACCAATCTCGTCATCCAGGGCAACGTCATCTGGAACGGTCCGGCGGCGCACCCGCTCGGCATGGAAGACGGCGGCGAAGGTTGTCAGCCTGCCAACCCGACCTGCAACCCCGCCCAACTGCTGGCGAACAATGCCATCAACACGCTGGAGCCGCAACTGGCCGACCCGGAAAACGGCGACTACCGGCCGCTGGAAGGCGGTAATCTGTTTGGTCTTGCGCTGGCCTCCCTGCCGCAGTTCGGCTGGGAAGGCTTGCCCGTCGCACCCGTCCCGCCCGCCGGGACGATCGCGAACACGCCCGTGACCGTTGACTATGCCCAGAACCCGCGTACGGACGGAGACCCGCCTGGGGCGTTGGCGCGATAAGTAGGGCACGACGGAAGTTGCAGAGCAACTCACGTACCCCTACCGTAATAAAAACGGGCGGGAGATTTTCTCCCGCCCGCATGTTTTCAGTTTCGGAGTATTACGGCACTACGCCGAACAGGGCATAGAACCAGTCCGGCACGAAAAATTCTTCAATATTCAGCCCCCAATTAATGTACAGGCAGGCGGCGAAAACCAGCACGCCGATGCCGATCCACACATAGTCCCGCGTACGGTATTTCAACTTGCCAATCCAGGTGCGCCGGTCCTGCCCAAAAGAGCGCAGGTCCATTGCATTGGTGATGTCTTCGCCATCCAGGATAGCGTTCATCACCACCGGCACCAGCAGCGGCGCAATGCGCCGGATTTGGGTAATCACGCCGCCCTCCACCCGTTCCACCTCATAACCGCGCGCTTTTTGCGCGTCCATCGTCGTGAAGAAATCGCGCGCCAGCGTCGGCACAAACCGAAATGCCAGGTCCATGGAGAAGGCGAATTTGTACGGGATGCCCATGCCGGCAAACGTCACGCCGTACTTGCT
Organism: Anaerolineae bacterium; assembly: GCA_004297445.1. Lineage (GTDB taxonomy): Bacteria > Chloroflexota > Anaerolineae > Anaerolineales > UBA11579 > SCUK01. The sequence continues at coordinate 19,908 of SCUK01000015.1, forward strand.
GGGGTCAATCGTCCACGGGATGATGAAGAACAGCACCGCCGTGCCCAGCATGCGCATCATCTGCGTGGCGGCAAAGGCGAACTTCTCCACCGTGAGGTTGATAGTCGGCCGCCAGCCGAAGATGTTGAGGGTTTTCTCCCACAGTACGTGCGGTACCATGCGGTCGATTTCGCCGGGGCCGCCGCGCCCGAACACGATGGCGTTGATGCCAATGATGACTACCACCAGCAGGATGACGAAGAACCACACTCGCCGCATCTCCGCCCAGGTGAGCCCGGACATGAAATATTGCACCATCGCCAGCACGAAGTAGGCTGCCATGATGTACGGATGCCAGATGGGCACGATGGCAAACAGCACCAGGAACGACGTCAACCAGCGGGCGCGCGGGTCCAGGCTTTGCAGGAAGGTGTTGCGTTCGCGGTATTTCCAGGTAACCAGCATGGCGGGATAAAGGGGCCGGGCCGGATGACTGACCAGTCATCCGGCCCGGATTGAGTCTAAATCGCTACCTGCCGGACCTTGCGGCGATGGCGTCATACGCGACCATCACAATGGGCACCAGCACCAGCACGTTGATGGCGTTCGACAACGCCGCCGGGGTGAAGTAGCCCACCAGCGCAGTGTTCATGTCGATGCCGCTGATCGGGATTTCCATCAGGGACGAGAACAGCATGCCGACGATGACGCCGATGATGCTGTAGATGACGGCCTTGACGATGGTGCCGCGATCCTTGAACGAGGTTACCGCACCGGCCATCAGACCCGGTACCAGGCCCATGAGGCCGTTGCCCACGTCCCACGACCAGAAGAAACCCCAGCCGGACAGGAAGTCGCCCAGTATGTTGCCCACTGCGCCGGTCAGGAAACCGACGATTGGGCCGAAGGCGATGCCGAAGAAGGCCGGAATCACCACTGCCGGGCGCAGGGCGATGTTGCCGGCTGCCGGCAGCGCCAGGATGTTGGTTACCCAGGACAGCACGCCGTAAAGCGCCGCGCCAATGGCAGCGTATACGACCTGGCGGGTACCGAATTCCCAAAGCTTGTTTTTCATGGTTCTACTCCTCTACACTAGTGAATTGGATTGAAGATGACGTCGTTGCACTGCAGTCACTCCGATGGTTTCACTTGATGACGAGGACCTCCTTTCCGGGCCGGAGCCCAACCCTATCCAATCGCATGCGCCAGTTGTTCGGCGCGCATAAAGCGGCCGGTGCGCGGAAGGTGTTTGAGGTTGAGATTCAACAGGGACGTAGGCAACACCCGGCAGCGGCGCAGCAAGGCTTCATCGGCCATCACGTCCTGCGGCCGCCCATCGGCTGCCAGGCGTCCCTCGGAAACCAGCAGCACCCGGTTGGCGTACACCACCGCCAGGTCAACGTCATGCGTGATGAAGATGACCGCATCGAAGCCCGGCATCTGCAGGATGGCGTCCATGAAGGCGCGGTAGTTCCAGTAATCCTGCCCGGCGGTGGGTTCATCCATCATCAAGATGCGCGAACGCATCGCCAATATGGCCGCAATACTCACCCGCTTCTGCTGCCCGAAGGACAGCGCCAGCGGTGGCGATTCGCGGTACTCCGCCATGTTGACCGTATTCACCGCCCAGTCCACGTTTTTGGCGGTGGTCTCAGCGTCCATGCGCAGGTTGTGCGGGCCGAAGGCCAGTTCTTCCTGCACCGTGGGCGCGAACAACATCTGTCCGGGGTTCTGGAACACATAGCCCACTGTGTGCGCCGCCTGTGCCACGGTCTTGTCGCGGGTGGATTGGCCTTGCAGCAGGACGTCGCCTTCACTCGGCTTGAGCAGCCCCAAAGCATGTTTGACGAGCGTGGACTTGCCCGCGCCGTTCGGGCCAAGCACGCCGATGATGTCGCCCTTGTTCACGTTGAACGAAATGTCATACAATACCAGCGGCAGGTCACTGTCATAGCGAAAACTGACGTGCTTGAATTCCAGCAGCGTCTCGCCGCGCCCGTCTTTGCCCACCACCGGTGCGTATACGGGGGCCGCGGTCTGGCGGGCGCGCTGCATCACCTCTTCGGCGGGCAATTTCAATTTGTGATAATCGGCTACCGCCATCAGCCCGGCCGGTTTGCCCTGGTAGACGGTCTTGCCGCCTTCCATATAGAAGACGCTATCGGGCTGGATGGCGAGCACCTCATCCACCCGGTGCTCCACCAGCATGATCGAGATGCCTTCATCCGCCATGCGGCGGAACAGGTGTAATGCTTCATGGGCCGAGGCCGGGTCCAGGCTGGCCAGCGGCTCATCCAGAATCAGGATGCTGGGGCGCATGACCAGCACGCCGGCAAGCGCGATTTTCTGTTTTTCGCCGCCGGAGAGCGAGAAGGTCTCGCGGTCGCGCAGGTGACTGATATTGAGGTAGCCCAGCGCTTCATCCACCCGCGGCAGGATTTCCTCGCGCGGTAGTCCCAGATTCTCCAGCCCGAAGGCCACTTCATTGAGGACATACGATGAAACGATCTGGCGTTCCGGGTCCTGCAGCAAGGTGCCAACTTTTTGCGAAAGTTGCGCCATGCTCATCTCGCGCATGTCCTCCCCATACAGCAGGATTTCGCCTTCTAGTTCGCCGCGGTACGACCGCGGGATAAGGCCGTTGATGCAGCGCATCAGCGTGGTCTTGCCGCTGCCGCTGGCGCCGGCCACCAGCATCAGTTCGCCGGGATGCAAGTCCAGATGAATAGCATCAATCGCGGCGTCTTCGCGAATTCGATATCGAAATGTGAGATTGCGGATGGAGAGAGGCAGTGCGTTGGGGTCAGCAGTCATCAGCGTCCGCGCCGGTAGTGGAAGTTTCCAATACTACTTCGATTATATTCGCCAACCGTTTAAACACAAACCACTCCGGTTAGTTACGTTGTCCAGACAGCAAAACCAAGAAGCATGGCATAATCGCGCCATGCCTTCGCCAGCCCCGCTCGTACACCTCATCCTCGCCGCGCGGCCCAATTTCATGAAGGTCGCGCCGCTTTATCATCGGCTAATGGCCGAAGGTTGGTGCACGCCGCGCCTCGTTCACACCGGCCAGCACTATGACGCCAATATGTCCGAGGATATCCTGACCGACCTGGGCCTGCCGGAGCCGCACGTCCACCTGCATGTGGGCAGCGGCAGCCACGCCGAGCAGACCGCCGCCGTGATGCTGGCCTATGAAAAGGTGTGCCTGGAAGAACAGCCTGATTACGTGGTGGTGGTGGGAGACGTGAACAGCACGATGGCGTGTGCCATCACCGCCAAGAAACTACTGCGCCCGGTGGCGCACCTGGAGGCCGGCCTGCGCTCCGGCGACCGCACGATGCCGGAAGAACTCAACCGTCTGCTCACCGATGCCATCAGCGACCTGTTGTGGACGCCCAGTCCGGATGCCGATGCCAACCTGCGCCGCGAGGGCATCGCGCAGGACAAGATTGAGCGTGTTGGCAATATCATGATGGACTCGTACGAAATGCTGCGCGCCCGCATTGAAGCCGCACCTGGCCCGGCGGCCTTTGGCCTGCCGCCCGGAGGCTATGGCGTCGTCACCCTGCACCGCCCCTCGAATGTGGATGACCCGTCTCGCCTGCGCCAGCTGGCTGAAGGCCTCACCGCCATCGCCGCCACCTTGCCGCTGGTGTTCCCCGCCCACCCGCGCTCCCGCGCCCGGCTGGAGGCCGCCGGTCTGCTGGCTGGACTGCACGCCGCGCCCGGCCTGCACCTCGCCGAGCCGCTGGCTTACATCCCGTTCATGAGTCTCGTCCAAGGCGCCAGGCTGGTCATCACCGACTCGGGCGGCATCCAGGAAGAGACCACCTACCTCAACATCCCGTGCCTGACCGTGCGTGAGAATACCGAGCGCCCCATCACCCTCACCCAAGGGACGAATGAACTGGTGACCCCCGCGACGCTGGCCGGCCGCGTGGCCGCCGTGCTGGCCGGGGACTGGCGGCAGGGCGCCCGCCCGGACCTGTGGGACGGCCGCACCGCCGAACGCGCCGCCGCCAGTCTGAAGCGCGCAATGGAGTTTTGATGGGTGGGAGTGGGCATCCCCTGCCGTTATGATAAAATACAGCGCCGTCCGGCCCGCCCGGCGTGCGAGTGATGGGGCGTGGTGCAATGGCAGCACAGCAGCCTTTGGAGCTGTTTATCCTGGTTCGAGTCCAGGCGCCCCTGCTGAAATTGGTCGTTGGCAATGGCAGGAACTTTCAGGTTGTCAGACCGCCAATTGGAATTTGCCGCACCGCGCGGCGCAGTGAACGAAACCGTTGCTACAACCATCCGAACCTCCCAGTCCATCCCGGACCTTCCCACACAACCACCTGCCACCGGCAGGCGGCTTGCCTTTGATTCCAGTTCTGCCAGGAAAAACCGACCGATGAAGACCACCGCCGTGCTGCTGGCCGCCGGGAAGGGAACGCGCATGCGCTCCAAAACCCCCAAGGTGCTGCACCCGCTGGGCGGCGTGCCCATGCTGCGCCATTCGCTGGATGCGCTGGCGGGCCTCACCGGGCAAACGCCCGTCGTCGTCGTCGGCCATGAGGCCGAAGCCGTTCAGTCCGCCGTGGGTAACTCCGCGCGCTGCGTGGTGCAGGCCGAGCAACTCGGCACCGGCCATGCCGTCATGCAGGTGGAATCGACCGTCAAGGGCGAGAGTGACCTGGTGCTGGTGGCTCAGGCCGACATGCCCCTCATCCGCCGCGAGACTTATGAGGCACTAATAGAAACGCAGGAGGCCAACACTGGCCCGTTCAGCATGTTGACCGTCATCGCCGAAGACCCGCGTGGCTTTGGCCGCATCGTGCGCAATGCGCAGGGACATGTGCAGGCCATTGTGGAAGACCACGAAGCCGACGAAGAACAGAAGAAAATCCGCGAACTTAATGTGGGCGGTTATTGCTTCAATGCTGAATGGCTGTGGGCCGCGCTCAAGCGCATCCCCCTCTCGCCCAAGGGCGAGTATTACCTCACGGACCTGGTGGCGATTGCCAACCAGGATGGACAGCCCGTGCTGGCACGCCTGATGGATGACCCGCAAGAGACCATCGGCATCAACAACCGTGTGCATCTGGCCGAGGCCGAAGCCATCCTGCGGGCGCGCATCAACCGTGGCTGGATGGAAGCCGGTGTTACGCTGCTGGACCCCGCCACTACCTATATTGAATCCACTGTGCAGATCGGCGCGGACACCGTCATCCAGCCCAACACCATCCTGCGCGGCAGCACCACCATCGGCGCGGATTGCCTCATCGGGCCAAACACCGTCATAGAGAACAGCACGGTCGGCAATGCCTGCAAGGTGATTGCCTCGGTTGTTGAGTCTGCCACGCTGGAAAACCGGGTGGACATTGGCCCCTACGCCCACCTGCGCAAAGGCGCGCACCTCGCCGATGGCGTGCACATGGGCAATTTTGGCGAAGTCAAGAACAGCTATCTCGCGCCGGGCGTCAAGATGGGTCACTTTTCCTACATCGGCGATGCGCAGATTGGCCGCAACGTCAACATCGGCGCCGGGACCATCACCGCCAACTACGATGGCGAAAACAAGCACAAGACCGAAATCGAAGAAGATGTCTTCATCGGCAGCGATACGATGCTGGTCGCGCCGCTGCACATCGGCAAGGGCGCCCGCACCGGCGCGGGTTCTGTCGTCACCAAGGATGTGCCTGCCGGCACCGTGGTGGTCGGCGTGCCTGCCCGCGCCATCCGCAAATTGAAATAACGTGACTGGTTTCGAAATCACTCTCATCCTGCTCCTGTTGGTCACCGATATGGCCGTGACCGCCGCGCGCTCCGGCTTGCTTAATGTGCGTTATGGCAAGCTGGTCAGCATGGGCGAGCAGGGCATCCTCTCCGTTGAAGCCACCGTGAACCTTGTTCAACGTCGTATTCGCCTGCGTTCCAGTTTCAAACTGGCGCAGTCTGTGTTGCGCTTCACCATGGGCGGGCTGTTGCTGGCGCTGGTGCTGCCGTGGGAAGTAAACCAGCAGCCGGCGCTGATGGCGCTGGCCGTGCTGGTGGGCGTGGCGCTGGTCGTCTGGCTCATCGAGTTTGCCGTGGAGCGCACCATCCTGCGCGACCCGGAACGCTGGGCCGTGCGCTTTACCCCGCTGGGCAGTTTGCTCATGACCCTGCTCTCTCCGCTGGTGGCCCTGCCCATGCGCTTCTCCGACCCGGCCAGCAACCGCAACCTGGTGACCATTACCGAAGAAGAACTGCGCAACCTGCTGGATGCCGGCGAGGAAGCCGGCGTCATCGAGGCCGAAGAGAGCGAGATGATTCAATCGGTCTTTGAACTCGGCGAGACCCTTGCCCGCGAAATCATGGTGCCGCGTGTGGACATGCTCACGCTGGACGTCTCCACCCCGCTCGAGGAAGCCGCCGACGAACTGCTCGCATCCGGGTACTCGCGTGTGCCGGTCTACGATGACCACAGCGAAAACATCATTGGTATCCTGTACACCAAGGACATGCTCAAAGCTTGGCGTTCCGGGGATGGCATCCACTCGCTGCGCGAACTGCTGCGGCCGGTGAACTTCATCCCCGAAACCAAAAAACTGACCGAACTGGTGAACGAAATGCAGGCGCACCGCAACCATATGGCAATTGTGGTGGATGAATATGGCGGCATTTCCGGCCTCGTCACGCTGGAAGACATCGTCGAGGAAATTTTTGGCGAAATTCAAGATGAATACGATATCGACGAAGACCAGCTGGCCGAGCGCATCGGGCCGGATGAATTCGTCTTTCATGGCCGCATCAATCTGGACGAGGTCAATGACCTGATGGGCACTCACTTGCCCGTGGATGATGCCGAGACACTGGGCGGATTGATCTACCAGTTGGTGGGGCGGGTGCCGCGCAAAGGTGAGCGCCTGCGGGTGGATGGCCTGGCGCTGACGGTGGAACAACTCAGTGACCGGCGCATTCGCAAGGTGCGCGCCAAACGCGTGGCGGATGCCGGCCCCAATGAAGTCCCCGAAAGCGAGGATTGACCCATGCTGACCGATGAACTGAAGGAGAAACTGGTGCAGACCGCTCTGCAGGCCTGCCAGTGGTCGTACTCGCCCTATTCCCATTATGCCGTTGGTGCTGCTTTGCTCACGCGCTCCGGCCGCATCTATGATGGTGCGAATATCGAGAACGCTGCCTACCCCACGTCCATCTGCGCCGAGCGCGTGGCGGCCTTCAAAGCCGTCTCCGAAGGCGACCTTGAATTTGAGGCTGTGGCGGTGGTCACCCGCAACGGCGGCACCCCTTGCGGCTCCTGCCGCCAGGTACTCTCTGAATTTGGCCTGGATGCCGCCGTGCTGATTGCCGATGGCGAGGGGAAGATCGTCCAGGAGACCACCGTCCGCGAACTGCTTCCGGGAGCCTTTGGGCCGCAGAAACTGGTAGAATAGGCCGATTTTGCCGCCACAGTCAGGGGCGGCGAAATACTCTTTGGCGATACACAAACACATGCGCATACTGGTAATTACGGATATTCATGGCAACTGCGTCGCGCTGGATGCCGTGCTGGAACATGCTGGCGCGGTGGATGCCGTGTGGTGCCTGGGCGATGTGGTCGGCTACGGCCCCAACCCCAATGAATGCGTGGAGCGCGTGGCGGCCTTGCCCGGCCTGCTCTGCCTGCTGGGCAACCACGACGCCGCCGCGCTGGATATGCTCGACCTCAACACCTTCAACCCGGAAGCCAAGCTTTCCATCGAGTGGACCCGCGACCAGCTCACGCCGGAAAACCTGCAATTTCTTAACGAGCGCCCGCAGGTCATCACCGTGGAGGATGCCAACGTCACCCTGGCGCACGGCAGCCCGCGCCAGCCGGTGTTCGAGTACCTGCTGGACACCCGCGCCGCCACCGAGAACTTCGAACACTTTCAGACCAATTTCTGCTTCGTGGGCCACACCCACTTGCCGGTGATATTCCACATGCCGCCGGATGCCTACATGTCCGGCCTGTCCATCCCGCCCATCAACCAGGTCACCACGTTGCAGTCCCGTGCCATCATCAACCCCGGCTCGGTCGGCCAGCCGCGCGACCGTGACCCCCGTGCCGCCTATGCCCTCTTTGACCCGGAAGTCGGCACCTGGGACTACCGCCGCATTAACTATCCCATCGAGGAAACCCAACAACGCATGCAGGCGGTCGGTCTGCCGGAGCGCCATATCCTGCGCCTCGAAGCGGGCTGGTAAGGGAAGTCAAGCGGCAGGGGAGGGGGAAGTTCGTTTATAATTCGTGTAAATTGGCACAATGCCGTTGGCCGTTTGGGATCGCGGAGTACACGTACCCTTACGGCCAACGCTGAAGAATTGTGAAACAATTACAGTTGCCGACAAACAGGACATA
>SCUK01000016.1 GCA_004297445.1 Anaerolineae bacterium
ACGGAAGACATTGGCCTTTGGATACGGGTTCTGCCTCGTTACACCCGGAGGCCGTTGTGCAGGTTGACACGCAGAGAACGCTTCTGCGCCCGGTTTCCATGCCGGGGGCTACACAATCCTGGTGCCGCTTACGTTCCGATTGGGCTTCAACATTTCAAGTCCAATCTCAACTACAGCGTTTCACCTTCCGGCGAACAAACAAGAACTACGAGGCTGTTAGGATTGGGCTAATTCTACGACAACAAGGAGGCAAGTCGCATTCCTCCCCCGACTGAAATCGGGGGTCTCCTGCGGTAAATTCTATGACACACCAAAATGCCCTGTTTGCCGGGCTCGTCGTGGACGAATTCGACCGGCCGGTGGATACCGCTCATGTGGGAGATGAAGCCATGTATGTGGTGGATGATCGCGGATTCCGCCGTCACATTCCTGCCGCGCAGGTGGACCGCGCCGTGCTGGGCTGGATGAGCAAGATGATCGAGGGGCACGAGGACATCTTGAGCGAACAGGCTGCCAAAATGCTGGGGACGGAAGACATCTTCAGCAAAGCGATGCTCGAAAGCCAGTTCAGGAATATTGACGAACAATTGGAAAAGGTGATTGAACTGGGCATACCTGAAGAATCCCGCGCCTTTTTGGGCATGACCGGCTTCAAGGTGCGCATCAACCTGCACGGCGATGTTCTGGAGGTCATCCAGCCCGGGGCGGATGGCCGAACCGAAGAAGAGTAGCCAGGCAACAAAAAACCGACTTCAAACGAAGTCGGTTTTTGCAAAGCTGCAAGATTCGTTGGACTAGTTGTCCGCTGGCATGCGCAGGACCTTGGCATATGTAATCCATCCAGCGAGTGCGCCGGCAACCCACGGCAGGTTGTAAAGAAACACTTCTATGTACCAGGCCAGCTTGGCATTGGTTGGCGGAGCCATCTGGATGCGGATGGCATCCAGATCGATGAACGGCGGAACCGGCGGCGGAAGCAGTTCAGCGTTTTCAAAGATCTCCGTAATGGTAAAACCGGGAGGAGCCGTCGCGTGGATGATGGCGACGAACACCATGAACAAGCCAACCACACCCAGGCCAACAGCAATGCCCGCCAGCAGGGAGATGAACTGGTCGCCAATTTTATATGCAGGCTGGGCGCTGTGAGCGCTTTCCATTTCAGACATCATCAAGCTCTCCTCCAAGGAAGTTGGATAATTTCTCAGACGGTATTATAGCAATTTGTGACAATCTGGACAAGAGAAGGTTACTACTTAGTCGTACTCTAATCTCAACAGGCCCGGCGCTTGCTTTCCAAAGTGCCCGGTATCAGGTAGAATTCTGTGCCATTTGTCACAGAATTGGGTTTGACCGAACTCCACCGGTACGGTATAATCTGCCGGTCATCATAGAGACGTAAGAGGAAGAATCATGACGAAGCGAACCTACCAACCGAAAGTCCGCCGCCGCATGCGAGTGCATGGTTTCCGGTCGCGCATGGCCACCGCAGATGGCCGCCTTGTGCTCAAGCGCCGCCGCGCGCGTGGTCGCAACAAGTTGACCGTGAGCATGAACAACCACGTCAAGAAGCTGAACTGGAAGGCGTAAAGCGGAGCGCGCCGCTTACCGGTGCAGCGTAAATTCCGCCTGATGAGGACGACAGACATCGAGCGGGTGCGGCGTGAAGGTAAGACGTATGCCCACCCGCTTCTTGTTTTGGCCGCCCTGCCCAACCCGGGCGGAGATCTGCGTGTAGCGGTGATCGCCGGGCGCGGTGTGGGTGGCGCCGTTCAGCGCAGCCGGGCCAAACGCCTGTTGCGAGCGGCGCTCCAACCCCTGCTGGAAACCCTGCCCGCAGGACACGACCTTACACTGGTAGCCCGCAAGCCGATTCTGAACCAGACTAGCCCCCAGGTGCAGAACGCGTTGGCGACCTGCCTGCGAAAAGCCGGACTGTTGGAAAACCCTCAATGAACGCCGAACATGTCCACCCCGAGATTCACGAGCACCGCGACCCGTCATTGCGGGAACTACCGCTCACCTTCGGCAATCTGGCGCGCTTCCCTGCGCTGGCGCTCATCCGGTTGTATCAAATGACGTTCTCCAAAACATTGCCGGCCGGCACCTGCCGCTTTTACCCGTCGTGTTCGCACTACGGTTACCAGGCGATTTACAAACATGGGCTCTTGAAAGGCGGCGCCCTGGCAGGCTGGCGGGTGCTGCGTTGCAACCCTTTCACGCCGGGCGGCTACGACCCGGTACCCTAGACCCCGTTTTGAAGCTGGCGACTCGGGACTCGCGACCCAGGCCTGAATTGCGAGTAATGAATCGCGAACTTCAAAACCAACAAAGGAAACAATGAACAAAACTCGAAAATTGCTGATACTGGCCGGAATGCTGGCCGTCGCGCTCCTCCTTGGCGGCTGCAGCGGCAAAGGCTTTGTCCCCACGAGTTGGCCGGGCGTGACCCTGTCCGAATCCGGCGACAGCCTGTACATCGCCCACAATCTGGGCATTTATCGCGTCAGCCAGACCAGCGGCACGCAGCAACTGGCCTTCCCCGCGGAAGGCATCAATGGGGCAACCTATTTCTCGGCCCCGGTGTTCACCGATGACGGCCAGATGATTGCCGCTTCCTACAACAACCACCTCTACAGTTTCGATGCGGCGAACGGCGCGCTGAATTGGGAATTCAAGGCCCGCAGCCGCTTCATCGCCAGCCCGTTGTTGTTGGATGGCGTACTGTATGCCCCGAACGCAGATGGAAACCTCTACGCTATCAGCCTCGCGGGCGAACTCCTCAATACATTTGAGGCGGGTGACGGCTTGTGGGCCACCCCGGCCACCGACGGCGAAGCCATCTTCCTATCGTCGATGGACAGCAAAGTGTATAGCCTTGCGCCCGGTTCGCTCAACGTCAACTGGGAGACGGATGCCGGCGGCGCCATCGTCAGCACTCCGGTGATTGATGTGGAAAGCGGCCTCTTGTATGTCGGCACCTTCAATGGGGAAGTGCTTGGCATCAGCCTGGAAGTCGGACGCATCGAATGGCGCGCCGAAACCGAAGCCTGGATCTGGGGTCCTCCGGCGCTCGTAGATGGCACCCTCTACGTCGGCGACCTGGACGGCAATTTGTACGCCTTTGAAGCCACCGGAACGGGTGAGCCGGTATGGACGATTCAACTCGATGGGCAAATCGCCGGCGCGCCGCTCGTCACCTCGGATGGCCTGTATATCGGCACAAGCAACGGGAACTTCTACGGCATCGACCTGAATGGCACGCTGCGCTTCACCAAGTACTTTGAAGATGTTCTGCTATTGGGCACTCCCACCTTGGTGGAAGACCTGATTCTGGTGGGCAGTGACGGGGCAGACGGCGTGCTCATGGCCTTCAACGCCAACGGCGTCGTTCAATGGGAATTCACGCCGGAGAAATAGCCGGCGTTCTACGCTTTTGAAAGCGAGAAACAATTATGCTCGAACCAATCATCAACTTCTTGACCAACATCCTGGTATGGGTCTATGACGTGCTGGGCCACAATTTCGGTCTGGCGATCATCGTCTTCACCATCCTCATCCGTCTGGCGACCGCGCCGCTGACGAAGGCACAACTGGAAAGCTCCAAGAAGATGCAGGAACTTCAGGGCAGCAAGAAATACCAGGACATGCAGAAAAAGTACAAGAGCGACCCCCAGAAACTGCAACAGGAGCAGGCCAAGTTGTTCCAGGAGATGGGCATCAATCCTCTCGCTGGCTGCCTCCCCACCCTTGTGCAGTTCCCCATCATTATCGGGCTGTATTGGTCGATCACCCGCGTGCTGGCGGCCTCGCCCCACCAGATGTTGATTCTGATGAAAGGTATGTGGCTATCTAATGCGGCCAACCTTCTGCCGATCAACAACCACTTTCTGTGGATGGACCTCAGCCAGCCGGAGCGGCTGGTGCTGGACTTCATCCCGGCCAACCTGCCCCTCATCGGCGCCGGCATACCTGTATTGGCCATTTTGGTGTGGATTACGTCCTACCTTCAATCCAAGATGATGACCCCCACCAGCAATAATCCCAATGACCAGACGGCCGCGATGACGCGCTCGATGACCACCATTATGCCGCTGATGATCGCATACATTACCTTCCTGTATTCAGCCGGACTGGGGTTATACTTTCTGGCAGGCAATCTGTTCAGCATCGGCCAATACGCGTTGATGGGCAAACTCAATATCAAGAATCTAATCCCCGGACGGGCAAAGAAATAGCCCGGCCGTCGTACTGGGAGTGAGGGAACTATGAACGATACACGCGCCACACTTGAAATGATCGCCCCCACTGTGGAAGAAGCGATCGAGAAAGCCCTTGAAGAACTGGGGCTGGCTGACGACGAAGTCGAAGTCGAAGTGTTGGATGAAGGCAGCAAGGGCATGCTTGGCATCGGTGCGCGCCAGGCGCGCATCCGCCTCACCGTCATCGGTCAAAACGTCCCCGCACCCGCCCCGACCCGCCGCGCTCCTAGCAGCGAAGAACCCTCCGCCCATGCCGCCGACCTGGATAACGTGATGTCAATTGCCCGCGCCACGGTCAGCGAACTTGTTGACCGTATGGGCGTGCGTGCCGAAGTGACCGCCCGCGTGGGTGAGCCAGATGAAGAGGGCCAGACCCCGGTTGTGGTGGATGTGAACGGCAATGACCTCAGCATCCTCATCGGGAAGCGCGCTGAAACGCTCAACGCCCTGCAGTACATCACCCGCCTCATCGTGGGCAAGGAAGTTGGCGGCGGCGTGAACCTGATTGTCGATGTGGAAGGTTATCGCGAGCGCCGCGAACGCAGCCTGCGTGAACTGGCCCAGCGCATGGCCACCCAGGCGTTGAAAACCGGCCATAGCCAGACGTTAGAGCCAATGCCCCCGGGAGACCGCCGCATCATCCACATGGCGCTCCAGGGCATGGAAGGCATCCGCACCGAAAGCGCCGGCGAAGAGCCGAAGCGCAAGGTAGTCATTATTCCCAACGATTCAACCCCTGAAGAATAGACTAATTTGGAAAGTCATTAAAAACCGGCGGCACTAGGCCGCCGGTTTTTTGTTTAACGAAACATCTAGGGTCCCGCAAACCGAACTTCAAACGTGGCGGAAGTCGTGACCCGCTCCCAGACAACATCCACTCGCGGATAGGGTTCGACGGCGGTCAGAAAAACAGCCAGACCGGGAAACTCCACATAGCTCAGTTCCGTCACGCCGGTCTCACCCAGCCACAGTTCAGCCGTTTTCGATTCCTGCTGGTAAGTCACGTCGGCCAGAATTCCCACCCGTCCGGCGCTGGCGCATTCGGCCCCGATGGGGCAACGGCTGTCTTCCAGCACCTCAAGAAACCGTATGACCACCGAATTTCCCTCGGTGGCGCCGCTTTCGCCAATGAACATCGTAATTACGCGCGGCTGCTGCAATTCGATATCCGGGGGCAGCTCGGTCGCGAGTGGCGGCGTCACCGGTTGCATGGCGCAGGCCGCAAGCACAGCCGCCAGAGCGATGAGAGCCAGCAACTTGTTCACTTCGTCTCCTGAGAGTATCGCTAAGGTTGGGAGGCTGCTATTGGCCGGTCGCTTCCACCACCAGCGTCGCAATGGGTGTTGCATCACTTTCGCCGGTGCCCGGGTAAGGCTCAACCGATTGCAGCGTCACCGTGAAGTCGGCGTGCGTATACACGCTGGCGTCGCCCTCGTCCAACTCACCCAGAGTCAGCGTCATGGGAATCACTTCCGTCCCATAACTCATCGCCACGCGGATTTGCACCTTGCCGGCGCGTACACACATGGCATTGGCCGGGCAGCGGCTCTCTTCCACCACTTCCAGAAATTCAATGGCAGAGCCATCCTGCAGGTAGTGGGTTTCGCCCAGCGGCACTTCCAGGGTCCCCCCGGCAAACAGGTCCGTGGGCAGCGGGCCATCGGGCAGCGGCGTTTCGGCCGGTCCGCAGGCCGCCAGGAACAGGGTCAGGAATAAGGCAAGCAGTATACGTTTCATAAATAAAACCGCAGGAGACTGTTGTCTTTAGGCAACAGAGGAATGCGGCATACCTCCTTTCGCGCTACAATTAGTGAAATGGTTTGGTGCTCCAATTTGTGCCCCGTGAGGGGTAACGCTGTAAATGAGTTTTGACAAGAGTACGTACTTGCCAAAACAGAACGTAAGCGGAATTGGAGGCACTGTAGCCCCAGGCTTGGAAACCTGGCAGGGAAGCGTTCTCCCTGTGTCAACCTACATAACGGCTCGCAGGTGTACCCAACCTGACCTGCATCAAGAGCCAATGTCGTCCGTTGTGGCATCTGCATTCTTGGGCCTCCGTTTCCTTGTGAGACGAAATCTGGAATGACAAGCCACCTGCTTTAGCGGGTGGTAGTTGACTTTCGTCTCCATATTTCGTTAACGAGCCGAAGTCTCAGTTGGTTCCAGAAAAAGGCATGCGAACCTCTCACGGTATAATACCGCCATGCTTCGTTCCCCGGGCCTCGAACCCATTGACTATCTGCTCATCGGCCACATTACGCTCGACCAGACGCCCGAAGGCGACCGGCTGGGCGGCACGGCGCTGTACAGCGCGCTGACCGCCTGCGCCCTCGGCCTGCGGGTCGGGCTGGTGACCGCCTGGGGCGAGGAGCAACCGGTACCGCAACACGAAAATCTGCAGGTCCTCAACCTGGAATGCGAGCATAGCACCACCTTTCGTCTGGACTACGGTGCCACAGGCCGCACCCTCACCCTCCGCCAGCGCGCCCCCGACCTGGCCCTCTTTCACATCCCGGAACTGTGGCGTTCTACGCCACTGGTACACCTTGGGCCGGTGGCCAATGAGGTGGATAGCGGTCTGGTGCGCGCATTTCCGGATGCCCTTATGTGCCTCACGCCGCAGGGCTGGCTGCGTGGCTGGGACTCCGCTGGCCGGGTGCATCGCTCGGCCTGGCCGGAGGCGGATTTCGCACTGCGCCATAGCCAGGCAGTCGTCATCAGCCGCGAAGATGCTCGGTCCGAACAGATTGAAGCCTTCTCTTACGCCGCCTCCCTGCTGGCCGTCACGGATGGCCACCAGCCGGGTACCTTGTACGCCAATGGTGAGGAGTTAAGCTTCGCGCCTCCGCAGGTAGAAGAACTGGACCCCACCGGCGCCGGCGATATTTTCGCCGCCGCCTTCTTCACCCGCCTGCTGGCGCAGGAACCACCGCTGGCCGCCGCCCGATTCGCCGCCGGGCTGGCTGCTGATTCCGTCAGCCGGCGCGGCCTGGATGGCATTCCCCACTCTGACCTGAATCTCGAGAGGTCTGCTTCGTGAGCCGTATCTACACTGTAGTCAACCAGAAAGGCGGCGTCGGCAAGACCACCACCGCCATAAACCTCGGTGCCTATCTGGCCTACTTCGGCCAGCGCGTCCTGCTGGTGGACTTAGACCCGCAGGCCAACACCACTTCCTGCCTTGGCATTGACAAGCACACCGTCAAGTCCGGCACGTATCAGGCTCTGCTGGATGCCCCCAGCGCGGGCAACAGCATTTTGCACAACCCGCGCCTGAAACTCAGCCTGCTGCCGGCCTCTCCAGACCTGGCCGGCGCTGAAATCGAACTGATAAACGAAATGGCGCGTGAACGCCGCCTTCGGGACGCGCTGGCTGCCATTCAGGACCGTTACGACTATGTCCTGATTGATTGCCCGCCCAGCCTGGGGCTGCTGACCCTCAACGGCATGGTAGCCGCCCAGGATGGCCTGATTATCCCCGTACAATGCGAATATCTTGCGTTGGAAGGCGTGAGCCAGTTGGTGCAAACCATCGAACGAGTACGCAAGGCGCTGTTCAATGACCTTAAGGTGCGCGGCGTCGTCATGACGATGTATGACGGTCGCACCAATCTGGCACGCGATGTGGTCGAAGAAGTGCGCAAACACTTCCCCACCCAGGTAATGAAAGCCGTCATCCCGCGCAACATCCGGCTGGCAGAAGCGCCATCCTACGGGTTGCCGATACAGGCCTATGATGCCGAGTCGCCGGGGGCTCATGCCTATGAAGAACTGGCACGCGAGATATTGAAACAGGACGGCGTGAAGGTAGCCGTTTAGGAGCGCCTATGGCACGCAAGACTGGACTTGGTAAAGGGCTGGACGCCCTCATCCCCGGCAGCGGCGAACCCAGCGCCCTGCCCGCCAGCGGTATCACCCTGGCCGACATCGATCAAATCGTACCCAACCCGCGCCAGCCGCGCACGGTATTCAAACCGGAAGAACTCGCCGAACTCGCCGATTCCATCCGGTCGCACGGCGTCATCCAGCCGCTGGTGGTCAAATCCGCCGAAGAGGGCCGCCAGTTGGTGCTGATTGCGGGCGAACGACGATTGCAGGCCAGCCGCCAGGCCGGGCTGCGCCAGGTGCCGGTCATCATCCGCGACGCCAGCGACCAGGACCTGCTGGAGCTTGCGCTCATCGAGAACGTCCAGCGCGCTGACCTCAGCCCGTTGGAAACTGCCGAGGCCTATCGACATCTCGCCGAAGAGTTCGGCCTGAACCACGAGGACATCGCCGGACGTGTGGGCAAAAGCCGGGTGAGCGTGACCAATACCCTCGGCTTGCTGGATATGGCCGACGAAGTGAAACAGGCCCTGATTGACGATGAAATCACCGAGGGCCACGCCCGCGCCCTGAAGGGCCTCTCGGAAGCGGCGCAGGCCGCCGCCCTGCGCACGGTGCTCAACCTCTCGCTCAACGTGCGCCAGACCGAGGAACTTGCCCGCAAGCTCAAGGGCCAGCGCCCGCAGAAGGCGAAAAAGAAGGGCAAAGCTGTTTCACCGGAGGTGCGCGCCCTGCAGGACCGCCTACGCGATGGGCTCGGGACGAAAGTAACCCTCCATCATGGCGATAAAGGCAGCGGCACCATCGTGTTGCACTATTATTCTGACGAAGAACTGAACGGACTGATTGACCGGATGCTGGGGGAGTCTGATTGACATCCGACGTTTCCCCAGGAACTAGAGGGATCGCACAATCTGAGTAGGGGCACATCCATTTTCTCTTGAAAGTAGGCTGAGCCGAATATGCTCCTGCTCCGCAACGCCACCATCTACACACTCAACCCGGATGAGCCGCAGGTCGGTGCGCTGGTCATCGAGCCGCACAGCGGTCGCATCCTCGCGGCCGGCGATGCCGATACCCTCGCGCTGGACTTTCCACGCGCCCGGGTGCAGGACCTGGGTGGGCAAGTCGTCCTCCCCGGACTCACCGACAGTCATCTCCACCTGCAATATTACGCACTTGGCCTGCAAAAACTTGACCTGTTCGGACTGTCAAGGGCCGGGTGCATTGAAAAGGTTGTCGAGCGCGCTCATATCACGCCGCCCGGAGTCTGGATTCTGGGACACGGCTGGAATCAGAACCACTGGCCAGAGGGTTTCCCCTCCGCCGCCGACCTCGACGCCGTCGCGCCGGACCACCCCGTTTACCTCACTGCCACCAGCCTGCACGCCGGCTGGTGCAACACCGCCGCCCTGCGCGCCGCTGGCGTGACGGCTGCCACGCCCGACCCCATTAACGGCACGTTCGGCCGGGATCCGTCCGGCGCGCCAGACGGCATGCTGTACGAAGCTGCGATGAGCATCATCAGCGATGCCATCCCACGCACCACCGATGAAGAAAACGCCGCGGCAATTCGTTCCGCACAGGAAACTTTGTTCGTGATGGGGCTGACCGGCGTACACGATTTCGACCGCATTCCGGCGTTCCGCGCCCTGCAAACCCTGCACGGCCGCGGCGAACTCAAAGTACGCGTCACGAAAAATCTGCCGGTTGAGCACCTCGAAACCATCATCGCCGCCGGACTGCAAAGCGGCTTCGGCGATGACCGTCTCCGCATTGGCAATATCAAAGTGTTTGCCGATGGCGCGCTGGGGCCACGCACTGCCGCCATGCTTGAGCCCTATGAGGGCGAACCGGAAAATACCGGGATGCTCTTCGTGGACCGCGAGCAGTTGTTTGAATATGGCCGTCAGGCAGCCGAAGGGGGACTCGGGCTTACCGTACATGCCATTGGTGACCGGGCAAACCATGAGACTCTGGCAGGTTACGCTCTGTTGCGCCAATTTGAGACCGAACGCGGCTTGCCCCGCCGCCGCCACCGTCTGGAACACGCCCAGATTGTGCATCCGGATGACTTCGTACGCTTCAACGAGCTGGACATCATGGCTTCCGTCCAGCCGATTCATGCCACCAGTGACATGGAAATGGCCGATACCTATTGGGGGGAGCGTGCGGTACATTCCTACGCCTGGCGTACTCTGCTCGCCTCTGGCGCTAGGTTGGCGTTCGGATCAGATGCCCCGGTGGATACGCCCAACCCATTCCGCGGTATGCATGCCGCCGTCACCCGCCAGCATGCAAACGGCACGCCTGGAGCGGAAGGTTGGTTTCCTGCACAACGACTCACTCTGGCGGAAGTCATTAATGGCTATACGCAAGGCGCGGCGTACGCCGCCGGCATGGAAGACCGACTGGGCCGCTTGTCATCCGGTTATCTGGCAGACCTGCTGGTGATGGACGTGAATCCTTTCAACAGTCCCAGCGAGATGTTGCGCGACCTGCGCCCCGCTGCCGTCATGGTCGGTGGCGAATGGGTATTTGAGGTATAAACCAGACAACTCATGAAATGGCGCAGGCAAGCCTTCGACTATCGGCGCCAGCACCTGACGCGACTACTTGAAGAGCGCGGCGGGCTATTCTGGGCCTTAGTGGGTGTAGGCTTCGTTTTGCTTGTCGGCTGGCTGGACCTGATTACCGGTTATGAACTGGCATTTTCCCTCTTCTATTTTGCCCCCATCAGCCTGACCGCCTGGTACGCAGGGCGGCGGGTTGGCCTGCCCATCGCGCTATTGAGCGCGTTTTCATGGCTGTTCGCGGAAGTGACTGCCGGTCAGGCCTTTTCCAGCCAGAGCGTTGTGATCTGGAATACCGTGGTGCGAAGCAGCGTCTTCATGCTTATCGCCCTCCTAACAGCCGACCTTCGCCGGTCGATGTACGAAGAACGCCGCCTATCGCGCACTGACGGAACAACCGGGGCGCTGAACTCCCGATATTTTCTGCACCTGCTGGAACTAGAGATTGATCGAGCCACCCGATTCCAACACCCATTCACACTGGTCTTCATCGACATGGACAACTTCAAGCAGGTGAACGACACGTTTGGCCACCTCAATGGCGATGAAGTCCTGCGTAATTTTGCCCACGCCGCCCAACAGAATCTGCGCAAAAGCGACTTGCTCGGTCGCATGGGTGGAGATGAGTTCGCCATTTTGCTATCAGTGCTGGATGAAAACACGGCCAAAGAAACCTTGGAGCGTATCCGGTTAACAACGATGGCAGAAATGGAATCTCTGGGCGTGCCGGTAACAATCAGCATGGGTGCGGTAACCTTCAACCAGAACCCGGGTGAGCCTGACCGCGCTATCCGAATGGCCGACCATTTGATGTACGACGCCAAACGCTCAGGAAAGAACCGCTTGCTTACGGCTATATTCCCCAACACTGAAGATTAATTTCCTGCGCTATTTCAACCGCCGTACATCCCCATCTCGAACTGTCACCCCCTGCCCATCGAAGTATTCGAGCAGCGCTTGCACCGGTCGCCGGGAGGTTTTCCACACATCGCGCATCTGGGCCAGCGTTACCGAACCGCGCTTGCCAAGTTGTTCTCGCAGGTCCGATTCCGCGCGCGCCACATCCTCAGCCCGGAATGCCAGCTCGCTCGATACGCGTACCAGGGTGCCCTCTTTCAAGAGGGCATTCAACAGGGGTTTTCCCACCACAATTTCGCAATCTTTCAGGCTTGGCGGCGCGAAAGGTGCCTCGGAGAATCGAAGCAGCAATCCATCAATCTTCGACTGTTCCTGGGAGGTGTATTGCACCGAGCGGCCCTTCTGGCGCACCAATCCATTCAGGATCTCAACCTGTCCGGCTTTACCCGCTTCCTTGAGAGCCAGGTCGAAAACGGCCTCCGTCATTCGGAGGCGTTCACGCAGTTCTGCGGATGGGATTCCGCTCTTAAGTGGTTCCGCATGATGGAATGCCTGCAACTCGGCCAGCAAGCGGGTATGCGCTTCCAGAAGGGCGGCAGCATCCACCACTTGGCCACCGCTCAACGTTGCGGTGCCCTTATCCAGCAAGGTCTTTAGTGCGCTTTCGGCAACCGGCAACGCCAGGCCAGCCCGGCGGGCAAGGGACGTCAATGGCGCGACCGTCTGTTCTGCCAGCGCCAGCGCCAGCGCCTCTGCCGGGTTGCCGCCGGCCAGGGCAGCCAGCCTTGCCATCACGGCAGCGTCATCTCGCTTGTGGCGACCCGCAGGGTGCGGGTCGAGGAGGACGCCGCCGCCCACGGTTTCCGGTGGTGAAGGCCGCCGCAGGATGAATCGGTCCCCGCGCCGCGCGGCCACGGGTTGGGAGAGTTCAAGTTGCAAATAGCCGCGGCCACCTGGAACAAGTTCCGAAGTTCCCAGCACTCGGGCACGCGCCAGGACCTCCGCCGTGCCCAGATAAAGCTTAAGCTCATCGTCATGGCAAATGGGGGACGAGGATTCCGATAGCAGACGAACGCTTACATCTATTCGGCGGGAGGCTTGTAGTTGGCCGGGCTTGGCCAGAAGCATGCCACGCGCCAGTTGGCGCGCCTCCACGCCGTTCAGGTTCACTGCGGTGCGGCCGCCGGGCACAGCGCGTTCCACCTTTTCCTTGTGCCGCTGCAAACCGCGCACGGTAGCCCTTAATCCATCCGGGAGTATTTCGACTGTCTCCCCTATTGCCAGCCCGCCATCTATCAGAGTTCCAGTCACCACTGTACCGAAGCCCGCCATCGTAAATGCCCGGTCAATGGGCAAACGCGGTTGGCCGAGGTCTTCGGCTGGCGGAACATCTGCCAACACGGTTGCGAGAGCAGTTTCCAAATCATCCAGGCCCGCGCGGGTGAGCGCGGACACCGGCACAATGGGCGAACCCGCCAGAGTGGTGTTCTCAAGTAACTGAGCTACCGCGGTTCGGCTGGCCTCCAGGCGCTCATCATCATTCAGCCGGTCGATTTGCGTAAGCGCGACAACCCCGGATGAAATGTCAAGAAGATCAAGGATGGCCAGATGTTCGCGCGTCTGGGGCATCACGCCCTCATCGGCGTTCACCACCAGCAACACTGCATCAATCCCGCCCAGTCCGGCCAACATATTGGGCAGGAAATCATGGTGACCGGGAACATCCACCACGCCGGCCTCTTCGCCGCCTGGCAGCGTCCACCAGGCAAAGCCGAGGTCAATCGTCATCTCGCGTTCCTG
Source organism: Anaerolineae bacterium (assembly GCA_004297445.1). GTDB lineage: Bacteria > Chloroflexota > Anaerolineae > Anaerolineales > UBA11579 > SCUK01. The sequence continues at coordinate 13,316 of SCUK01000016.1, forward strand.
TTCTTCCTTGAGCCGGTCAGGGTGCATGCCGGTCAAGGCTTCGACGAGCGTAGACTTGCCATGGTCAACATGCCCGGCAGTAGCGATTACCCGCATTCAAACGCCTCCCCGGGCAAGAGTTCCACCAGGGTGATCATAAAAGGGCCAGACCAGGCGCAGCCTGTTCGCCCGCTTTTTGGATTCCGAAGGATGGGCACGGAATTGGAGAATCGGGACGTCAGCGTACGGTGCCGGAAAACTGTTCGCTTTCAGCAACCCAATCACGCAGGGTGGCAAGCAGAGTCTGCAACTGCCGTTGGGACTGTTCGGCCAGATGCTGCACCACGTCCCGCAGTTCCTGCAGATTGTCTTCAAGGTCGGTAGAACGCTCAGACAGCCGCTCCAACTGGCGGCCGGTTTCCTTTTGCAGTTCTTCCTGGGTCAACATGTAATTCGTCCAGCGCTTCTGGTCATCCGCCCGGAAGGTCGCCCACTCCTGCCGGAAGCGTTCTTCACCCAGCCGCTGCATTTCAGTGATCTCGTTGATGCGGCGGTTGATTTGGTCGGTGATCTCTTCAAACTTTTCCTGGGCGCGTTTGACGGCGCGCTCGGTATCGCCAACATTCTGAATCAGGGCTGCCAGCTCATTGGACTGGCGCTCAACCTCGTCAAAGCGTTTGTTCCATTCTTTCCAGGTTCGGTCACGGTCCATCTGCTGGGTTGTAACTTTGTCAATGAAGGCAGATTGTGCCTCGCGGCGCTCGGTCTCGGCGGCGGTCAGCTCGGCCAGACGAACATCCAGTTTGCGCATGGTATCGGCCGCAAGGTCCAGCTTGGCGCGCGATTCGTCAGCCCGCTTGCGCAGCGCCGCGGCTTCCCCCTGCACATCGGCAATGCGCTTGGCATCCTGTCGCTGGTCATCCTGGATGGTACGGAATTGGTTGGCGTAATCGGTTTCTTTGGCAGCCTGGTCATTGACCCGTGTCTCTAACTCGTTCAGCTCACGGTCAAGGCGGCTGGCGGCATCTCGCACAGCCACAACCTCATCGCGAAATTTGGCGATTTTATCAACCTGGTCTTTGAAACCTGCCAGAGATTTGTTCATCGCCTCCAGATCGCTGTCTTGCCGTTTCTTGCTTTCCTGCTCACGGCGCTTGGCACGTTTTTCCTGCGCATCGATTTCTGTCTTTACCTCGCCGCGATGCTTTTCCAAAGCCTGCTCGACCGATTCAATCTTGCTGATCTGCACGCCAGAGCGGGTCACCTCGCTACCGAGAGATTTCAGTTCTTTGGCAGATTTGTCCAACCCCCCCTCCAATTCGGCAAGTTTCTTCTGGAGCGCGGTGATGGTCGCTTTGTCCTTGCGGCGTTCTTCATCGAGCCATTCGACGCGTTTTTCCAGTTGATTCATATCCATTTGGGTACTCCGGGAGACTTGGGGCTTCAAACTAAGACGATTAAGCGATTATAGCATGGCAGGCAAAATAGGGCAGTTTAGTGGCCCAGTTGCGTAAATATAGCAGGCAAACGGTCGAATAATGGCCAAAACCACTGCGGAAACAGGCCAACAACCAGTGAACCGGCCCCGGCAACGGAAATGAACAACCAGGCGGGAAAATCCGGCGTCCTCGCCCTCTCCAGTTCATCCCCGGTGACTGCTACGGACAAATCCGGTCGTGGAGCCTCAGACACAATTGAGGCAATGATTCGCAACCCTGATGCCATCAGACCGAAATTCCCCAGCAGCACCGCCCCGGCCACCCAAGGTGAGTCGACCGCCAGATTTTGGATTAACAGCATACGGAAAGGAAAACCGGAGAGCAACGGTAATCCGGCAAGGGAAAAGATTGCCATCAGGATAGCCGCAAAACGCAATGCATATCGCCCGGCAAGCCCTTTCACCCCGGCAAGGCTGAGATCAACGCGTGGCTGCTGCGATAAGTTGGCAAGTGAAGCGGCCCACACCAGCAAAGAGATTCCGCGAGGCAGGAGCAGCGCAAAGAAAAGCGCCAATCCAGTAGATTGCAGGACGGCAACGGCCAGCATGGACATTCCTGTTTCAAGGAGGATAGCAAAACCCAATTGCCGGTCAAGCCGGCGTTCCAGGCCCGCCAGCAGCCCGCCCACCAGGACCATAATGGCGCCTCCAGCCAGAAGCAACGTAAAAAGAGTTGGCGATTGGCGCAGCCACACAAAACGGTCAACAAGCTCCAGACCAAACAAGGCCACCGCACCCGGCAGCATGAACAAGAGAAACGCCGCGGAGTACAAATCTGCCCCCTCCATGAGCATCGGAACCCAGGAATGGAATGGAAAAACAGCCATAAGGAACGCAAAACCCAAACCCAGCAGCACTCCTGCACGCAACGTGAGCACCGGGATACCAGGGCTGGCCGCTGCGCCTTCCAACATCCAGCCAACAAAGAGGATGAACGTCATTCCTATTGTCATGAAGGCCAGCATCCGCAAAACACCCCGGCTGCCTCGGCCTTGGGGCGCCAGCAGCGGGACAAACAACATGGCCGTCAGTTCAAACAACAAGGCGGCATATAGGAAAGGGGTCACAGCCAGGGCAGCGGTAAGCAGCGCCACAGCCACAAGGACGGCTGGTGCGAAAAGCCGGGGCGGCTGCGCAAACAACCCACCTGCCAGCCAGAGGAACACCAGCCCCCAGACTCCCAGCAGTAAGGGCTGGTCGGAAACAGTCAGGTCCAGCGAACGACCAAGAAAGAAAAACGTCGGTGTGAGCTTGAATGCAAAACCACCCACTGCCAACGGTTGGTCAATGGGCAGCAGCAGCGCTGCCCAGGCCAGAAGAAAGGCCAGCACAAGAGCGAAGGTGAATGTGAAGCGCGGGGACCCGGAAAACAGCGCCAGCACAAGGCCCACTCCAGCCGGGATCAAAATCCATAAGACCGGCGCGCTCATGCGGTTCCCTCCTCGGTTTCCTGATCCATCAAGTAACTTCCGCTAAGCGCAATTCCGAGATTGACGAATGCCAGCAGCCCGGCCACCAGCGTTGACTCTTCAACAACGGCGTACAGGATTTCGAACCCGGAAAGGAAAGTGAGAAGCCCCAGCAGAGATGCAAATGTCCGCTGGGAAAATCCTAACGACAGAAGACCCATGCCCACCAGGGATAACCCGCCCCACGCCTGCATGACGGACATTTGCGGCAGTGCGGCCACTACCTGTGGGACCAGCGAAGCGACTGCCAGAAAAACCAGAACGGTAGCCAATAGCCGGAACATCCACTCCGCTGGCCAGCGCGCCTGTTCCAGCGGCATACGACTGCGGCCGCGACTGATTCCCAGCACGCCACCGGCCATCCAGCCGGCAACCAACTTAACCGCCGCCAACGGCAAAGGCCAGGAGAACGAAACCAGCAGGGTAACAGCTATATACTGCAATCCAAGGGCAATCAGCCGCAGACGCCAGCTAGAACTTCCCAGAATAAACACAGATGAAACAAGAACGACCGCGAGTGCTGGAAGGGACAAGAAAGCAAGGCTCATTACCCGCCTCCACCAAACTGCCGCAGAAGGGTTATAAGGAAGACCAGCAGCACCAAGGCCCACAAGATGCCCCCTTCGCCTTCGAGCAACCGGTTGGCAATAGCAGCCGCCCGGCTGATGAGTTGGAGGGCCCATTCAAGAACGGTGGCAAGCCAGCGAAATGAAAACACTCGATCCAGCACGGTGAACAATGGGGCAGGCACGCTGATTCGCCGGCGGCCCAGGCCACCCAGCACAAGGACCAGCACAAGTATCACAAGCGTGGCCCATAGCGGAGCAGGCAACGTCAATTGCGGAAAAGTCGCCGCCCAGTGGCTGGCAAACAACAGCAGAAGTCCGGCCGGGTATACCGCCCTTATCCAGCGCTCCGGCCTTGCCTCTGGCGGGTCAGGTGGACGCAACAGGAAACGGATGTAGCCCACAGCCAGCAGCGCATGCGCCACTAGGAAGGGAATATGCAGCCCGTTGAACCGCAAATAAAGCCGCAGTCCGGCATGCATGGGCGTGTAGGGCAACCCCAGAAACACGATTGCACTGAATATTCCGATAATCAACCGTGACCGGCCGGGGCGGGCGCTCAAGAACAGGGTGCTCCCACTGAACAGCCCGGCCAGACTCCAGGACAGCACCGCGTTTTCAGCGCCATATAGGGCGGAGGCAAACGCCAACGCGGAGAAACCCAGAATCCAAAACGGACGGCCAACCAGTTCATCTGGTACCCGCAACCAGGCAATGGCGGCATACAGCGCCGCCAGGGCTAATAGCAGGATCACAGGCCACTCCACCGCTAGCGGGATGCCGCCAGCAGCAGCCCGCGCCAGCAATGTCAGGCTCGCAGCAGGCGAAACCAGGCGCAAGACCGTCCCAAAACCGCGGCGCAGGTCCGGTTCGCGTACAAAAGGCAAATGCAGCGGAAGCACTCCAAGTCGCAGGCCCGCCGCAAGGAAATGATACGGACTGACAGCAGCGGGGATGCTCGCAAAGGTCAGCGGTTCGCCCAGAGCGCGCGCTTGTGCATCGGCGAACAGGACAAGGAATGTACCCAGCAGATTGGTAGAAAAATACACAACTACGCTGCGGCGGCGGGAGGGGTCATCCACCCGGGTCAGGAGCATCACCAGTTCGAGGATGTCCAGCGCCGTCCAGGCGAGCACAAGCGTGAGCGGGTTTCCTGCCAGCACCGCCAGGATACCAAGAGCGCTGACCGCCAAACTGCCCGTCCACGCGCCGGATTCAAGGTCTTCAAGCCGGCCAACGCCGGTGAGGATAACGGCCAACGCCAATGTGGCGATTGCCAGAGCAAACGGCCAGGAGAATAAATCCGCTAACAGCGCCGGGCTTTCAAGAAAAGGACTGTTGGCCGACCAATCCAGAAGGGTCAGGGTCAGAGGCAGGCGCGGGCGCAGCAGCCATACGCTGGCCAAAGCCAACAGTGCTCCAAGCGCAGCCATCAGCCACTGTGCACCGACGCGCGCCCGCACCCTGCGCAATCCAATGACGGTGAGCGGCGTAGCCAGAAGGAGAAGGATAGCGAGGATGAGGAGCATACGGGTATTCCCTAGAGTTTACCCGATACAGGATGAGCCGCTTAAAGCACTTCTGCGCCCGCTGAACGCGAAAGAAACTGCCCGCCGCCGCGCCGGCCGTGCCATTGGTCGCCATCCACGATGAGCCGGCCGCGCAGCCAGACCTTCTCCGGCAGACCGGTAAGTTGCCAGCCTTCCCACAGGTTGTAATCGGTGCGCTGGCGGCTGTGTGCCACAGCCCAGACAGCAGTCTTTTGCGGGTCCCACAAGACAATGTCAGCATCCGAGCCGGGCAGCAGCGCGCCTTTGCGCGGGTACAAGCCAAAAATGCGCGCCGGGTTCTCGCTGGTCAGCGCCACAAACTGATTCTCTGTGATGCGACCCTTGCCGACGCCTTCCGTCCACAGCACAGGCAGCCGGTCGCCCACGCCGGGCAGGCCGTTCGGAATCCGGGTGAAATCTGCCGCCCCCAGCTCCTTGCCCGGGATGGCTATGGGCTGGCCCTCATAGTTGACAGAAGTCGTGCCATCGAAAAAGAACGGGCAGTGGTCTGTAGCAACCACCTGCAGTTCGTTCGCGCCAAGCGCAGCCCATAGGCGGCTATTATCTTCTGCCGAGCGCATCGGCGGCGAGCAAATCCATTTTGCGCCATCCGGTCGGGCGAGGTGTTCTTCGGTGAAGCACAGGTACTGCGGGCAGGTTTCGCCCATCACCGGCGCGCCGTGCGCACGCGCATAGCGCAGCATATCCGCCTCGCCGCCGGCATTCATGTGCACGATGTACAACGGCGCACCGGCCTGCGCCGCCAGCGCCGCGCCGCGTAAACCAGCCTCCACCGCCCCCCACGCCGGTCGAGTTCGCGCGTGCCAGATAGGTTCCGTGTGTCCGGCCGCCAGCGCCTCGGCGGTAAGGCGGTCAATCACGTCGCCATTCTCGGCGTGCAGCATCGTGAGCATCCCGTGTTCGCGGGCGAGTTGCAATACGCGGAAGATGTCCCCATCCGCCAGGCGCAGGCGTCCGTTGTAGGCCATAAACACTTTGAGGGTCGTGATGCCCTCATCCAGCAGGCGCGGGATCTCGGCCTCTATAGCGGCATCCAGCCTCGTGATGTTCATGTGAAAGGAATAGTCAATGGCGGCCTTTTCGGCTTTGGCACGCCATTCCTCCACCCCGGCCCGCAGCGGCCCGCTTTCCGGCGTGGGGATGAAGTCCATCACGGTGGTCGTGCCGCCAAACGCCGCGGCCTTGTGGCCGGTGTAGTGGTCATCGGATGAAACCGTGCCGAACATCGGCAGGTCAAGGTGCACATGCGGGTCCACCCCGCCGGGCAGGATGAGTTTGCCGGACGCGTCAATCACCTCCGCATCCGGGGCATGCAAGTTTTCGCCTATTGCGGCAATCGTCCTGCCCTCGACAAGGATATCCGCCACTAACGAACGCTGCGGCGTGACGAGGCGGCCGGATCTAAGTAGCAACATGCTAGTTTTCCCCCCCGTCCCCCAGCATCCCCAGCAGCGCCAGGATTTCCGGCGGGATGGGGAATTCGGGCAGGTCGGCGGTTTCGTAAGACTGGCGTTCGATGGCGCGTTCGCGCAACGCACGCCACAGCAGGGTGCGTTCATCATCGTACACCGTCAGGTCGTTTAGGGTTTCGGCCGCCAGCAGACGCTCCCCGGTGGTGTACAGAAATGTGATGCGCTTCCATTCCGCCGCGGGGATGGGTCGCGGCAGGCTGACCATCGGGCCGATTTGAATCTTGAAGTACTCTTCCAGCGCGCGCGGGTGGTCCGGCTCCTCTTTGAACAGGTCTATGCGGGTGGCCAATTCGTGGCCGGTAACCGGCGCAAGATATTCAATACACCACTTGTGGTCGTCGCCAAACGTGGCAGGTTGGTAGAAGGCCAGCCAGTCCACCGCCACCACCTTGGGCGCGGTGCGCAGCGGGATGCGATACCAGCCAAACAGCCGGGCGATGTCAAAGTCGCGCCGGTTGGGCATCAATGCAACCAGGATGAGGTCGGAGGGAACAGGGGGGTTTTCCATAGCCCTGCGTTAATTCTAAATCAAAAACAAGAGGGGAGGTGCGGCCTCCCCTCTTCAAGTGACAAGGATGGTCTAGTTACTGAGGGTAGCGCTTTCCAGTTTAAACAACATCTCGGCGGCCACGATCTCCAAGTAGTCGTACGAGACTTCGTCTTCAAAGCCCAGTACCATCACGTGGACCACGTAGTTGCGGTACAGAAATTCCACGCTCAGCACGGTCAGGATATCTCCGCCGGACTGGGTCTCCCGCCAGCGCAGCACCTTCTGGTCCACCGGCAGGTCAAGCGTGACGTCCAGATACTCATCTTCATCCGTGCCTATGGTGTACTCATCAAATGCCAGAATTGCGCCATCAACATCATTAAATTTCTGCATGTACACGCGCACAATCCTTGGGATTTCCAGACGGTCCGTGCCGCGGTACATGGTGACATAGTGCCCGTTCACCCGGCCGGTGTCATCCACGTACTCCTGACCGCCATCATCCCCCCAGCCCCGGATGAGTTCAGCATTGGTGACCGGGCTTGACCACTCCGGCCCCGGCAAGAAATACTTACCATCCGCGGGCAGGTCCGCCTTTATCAGCGCCAGGTCAATCGGGTCATCAATGATGGTACGAAGATCAGGCGTTGGCGCCGGCGTACGTGTGTTGGTGGGCGACGGCTGGATGGTTGGTGTGGCTGTTTCGGTTGGCACCGTCGTTGGCGTCTTTGTAGCAGTAGGGATTGCAGCCTGGGTTTCAGCCGCCTCGGTTGCAGAAGCATCCTCGGAGCTCATCCCCAACTGCGGCAACTGACAACTTAATGCGAGGAGAACGGTAAGGGTAAGGAGAAAAGGCTTTTTCATGATGTACCTCCCTGCGTGGTGTGGTAATCGCTGGCGGCCACACGTCCACCAGCATGGGTGAATTCTATCACTTATGAGGGATTATTTCCCGCTTCCGCCCAACCCTGTCCGGCGATTGAATTCCTCAATCTGCGCGTCAATCGCGTCGGCCTGCCCCTGTACGCCTGTCCAGAACGAGTCGTCGTACCACTGGGCATTGAGCTCTTCATAAGTCTTTCCCTGTTGCTCTACCCAGGTGTAGTACTTCAGGTTGTGGATGCGCCGCCGCGCTTCGTAAGAAAGCTCCAGCAGGTTATCCGTGCGCTCGCCCAGCAAGTAACGCTGGAAATGTCCAGCTGCATCCAGGGAGGAGTACTGGCCGTGTTCCGCATGCATTTCTTCAAGGCGGCTGCCGTACAGAGCCATCGAGTCGGTGAAGACCGTCAGCACCACATCCTCCGGGCCAAGTTCGTAGTATTTCGCGAACTTGATGGCCGAAAGCATGTTGGCAATGCCGCTGAAGCCCAGCAGACCGAATTGCGAGACGACCGCCTCCGGTACGCCAGCCGCTTCCAGGTGCTTGCGCCCTTCCGGCTCATTGAACAATCGTGCGATGTTCACCACAGCATTATCATCAATCGCCACGACCATGTCAGTGTTCTTCACGTTGTGCACCCACGGCACATGCTTATCGCCGATACCTTCAATGCGGTGCGCGCCAAAACCGTTTTCCAGGAGGGTTGGGCACTGGAGCGCCTCGCTGGCGATAATTTTGCTGGCAGGGTACTGCTGCTTCAGATAATCGCCACAGCCAATCGTGCCCGCCGAGCCGGTGGTGAGCGCCACTCCCCGATAGTTGCCGCCGCTGGCCTCGATGACTTCCTGCATGGCATGGCCGGTGACTTCGTAGTGCCAGAGATAATTGGGCATTTCGTCGAACTGGTTAAAAATCATCAGGTCCTGGCCGGATTGTCGCAGTTCCCAACACTTGTCGAAAATTTCCTTAACGTTGGACTCGGATCCAGGAGTCTTGATGACCTCACCCGCCACCTGCGCCAGCCACTCAAACCGCTCGCGGCTCATGCCTTCGGGCAGGATGGCGATGCTCTCACAGGCCAGCAGGGCCGAGTCATAAGCACCGCCGCGGCAGTAGTTCCCGGTAGAGGGCCACACGGCTTTCTGGGTCGAGGGATCGAACTGCCCGGTCACCAGGCGCGGGACCAGACACGAAAAAGCCGCTCCAACTTTGTGCGCACCCGTGGGGAACCACTTTCCCACCAGGCCGATGATGCGGGCAGAGACGCCGGTGAGGCTGGCGGGCAGCTCAAAGGCGTTCACGTTGCCAAAGCCGCCACCACTTTCCCTTGGTTCATTCTTCCAGGTGATGCGAAAAAGATTGCGCGGGTCTATATCCCACAGGCCAACCTTCGCCAACTGCTCCCTGACCGTTGCGGGGGCCTTCATCGGGTCTTTCATCTGCGCGTAGGTGGGGATGATGATGTTGCGTTCTTTGGCACGCCGCACCGCGCGGTCAAGTCGGTCAGGGTGAAGAGTGAGGTCAATCATCGAATTCGACTCCTAAGTCGTTTGGTTTCATCTGGCGCATCGCGCACAATGTAGAGCGGTCGCCCGCGCACTTCATCATACAGGCGTCCGATGTACTCCCCCAGGATGCCCAGCGAGATGAGTTGCACCCCGCCGAAGAACAACACCGCAATCAACGTGGAAGCCTGCCCGTAAAATGCGTTGGACCCCGCCAGGCGCAGGGCAATCACCACCGGAATGGCCACAAGGCTGATGGCCGCCGCGATAAACCCGAGATACGTAGCAAACTGCAACGGCGCAAACGAAAAGCTCGTGATGGCGTTCAATGCCAGCTTCACCATCTTGCGCAGCGGGTAATGTGTCTCTCCCGAAAGGCGGGCGGCGCGGTCGTATTTCACGCCGGTTTGCCGGAATCCCACCCAGGCCGACATGCCGCGCAGGAAACGGTGATGTTCACGCATCGTGTTCAACACATCCACCACCCGGCGGTCCATCAGGCGGAAATCGCCGGTGTCCACAGGGATTTTGATGGAGGTCAGACGATTGATGAGGCGGTAGAACGCTTTGGCGGTGAAGAGTTTGAACCAGGATTCGCCTTTGCGGGTTTCGCGTACCGCGTAGACCACTTCGTACCCTTCGCGCCATTTGGCGATGAGTTCCAGCATCACCTCGGGAGGGTCCTGCAAATCCGAATCAATGATGATGATGGCGTCACCGTTTGCATAATCCAGCCCGGCGGTCACCGCAATCTGGTGGCCAAAGTTACGGGCGAAGATAACCGGCTTCACGTGTTTGTCTTTCTTTGCCAGTTCGCGCATGCGCTCGGTGGAGCCATCCGAGGAACCATCATCCACCAGCAGCAGTTCCCAGTCGCCGCCGGATTTTTTCATCGTGTCGCTGACACGCCGGTACAGTTCGTCCATATTGCCGATTTCGTTGTAAATCGGCGCAATTATGGAAAAGAGTGGTTTTGTCGCCATATCACATCCGCCTTATACGGGTTGATTCATCTCGTATTCGATTGTAAACCGTTTGTCGCCGTCACAACCCCAGCGCGGTACGCAGGCCATCCAGCGTGGGCGGGATGATGGGAGCATCCCCGGCGGCGCGGATGGCGGCCTGGGTGTCTTTCAGCCCCGCGCCGGTGAGCAGAACGAGGCACGGGTCATCGGTCTGAATCTGTCCGGCCTCCGCCGCCTTCACCAGCCCGGCATGCGCCGCCGCCGCGGCCGGTTCGACAAACACGCCCACCTGTCCCAGAGAGCGGATGGCGGCCAGAATTTCATCGTCGGTTACCGTCAGGTAGGCGCCGACGGTCTGCGTGGCAGCGCGCAGGGCACGCAGACCGTCGCGCGGCAGGTCCACCGAAATGCTATCCGCAAGGGTTTGCGCCGCAACTGGCCGAATATCTTCAACGCCGGAAGCATAAGCGATTGCCACCGCCGCCGCGCCTTCCGCCTGCACCCCAAACAAACGCGGCATCTGTTCCAGCCAACCCAGCGCGTGCAGGTCTTTGAAGGCTTTGTGAATACCGGCAATGATGTTGCCATCCCCCACCGAGACAAACACGCACAGCGGTCTGGCCAGGTTGTGCTTCAGCAGCACCTGCTCCCAGATTTCCAGTCCGGCGGTTTTCTTGCCTTCGGCGGTAAACGGGTTGTAGGCCGTGTTGCGGCAGTACCAGCCGAACTCGTTTGCCGCTTCGATGGTCAGGTCAAACGCGGCATCATAGTTGCCATCTACCAGCAACACCTGCGCGCCGTACACCCGCAGTTGCGCCACTTTGGGCTTGGGCGCAGTTTTGGGGACGAGGATGACGGCCATCTGCCCGGTGGCCGCTGCCATGCCCGCCAGCGCCGCCCCGGCATTCCCGCTGGACGCGGTGATGATGACCTCGGCCCCCACTTCCGCTGCACGGACAACGAGTAACGCGCTGGCGCGGTCCTTAAACGATGCGGTCGGGTTGGTGCTCTCGTCCTTGAGCCACAATTGCTTCAACCCAAGACCTGCCGCCAGGCGCGGCGGGCGGTAGAGCGGTGTCCAGCCCACCCGGCGCAGGGGAGTGCCGTGGTGCGCGGGCTCGTCCACAGGCAACAGCGGCAGATACCGCCACATGGAAAAATCCATGGAGGCCTGTAAGTCCCGGGGACTGGTCTTCCGGCTCAAATCGGAGATGTCCAGCAACACATCCAGGTTGCCGCCATCCACCGGGCAGGTGTAGGTCACCTCATCCGACGCATACTCGCGGTCGCACACGCTGCACCGGTAGCCTGTGTACTTCAGCACATCAGCACCTACGGCACAATCCACGTGCCGGTCTCGCCGCGCAATGCCTGCGGGATGTGTTCCGGGTCGGTGATGAGCGCCTGCCGGCCGCCATTTCGCAGGAACTGGACACAGGCCTGCACTTTGGGCAACATGCTCCCCGCCGCGCAATGGCCCTCTGCCAGGTACTGTTCCGCCTCAGCGATGGTCATTCGGTCAATCCACGTCTGGTTGGGCTGCCTGAAGTTGAGGGCTACCTTCTCCACCGCAGTGGAAATGAGCAACAGGTCGGCTTTAAGGCTGGACGCCAGCAGGGCAGAAGCGTGGTCTTTATCAATCACCGCCTCAATGCCAATCAGGTTGCCGTGTTCGTCCTCCACCACCGGGATGCCGCCGCCGCCGGAGGCAATGACGGTGAACCCATGTCCTACAAGTTGATGAATGGCTTCCAGTTCTACGATTTCGACCGGCTTGGGCGATGGCACCACCTGCCGCCATCCTCGTCCCGAATCTTCCACGAAGGTCTTGCCCTCTTTCATCCGCTCTTTGGCCGTAGCCTCATCCAGAAACGAACCGATGGGCTTGCTGGGGTTCTGAAACGCTGGGTCTTTGGCATCCACCCGTACCTGAGTCACCACCGTGGCAGCAGTTTTGTTCATTCCGCGCTTCTTGAATTCATTGTGCAGCGCGCGCTGGAACATGTAACCAATGGCGCCCTGTGTATCCGCGCCGCAGTAGTCCAGCGGCACCGGGTGCAGTTCGCCCATCGAGAGTTCCGAACGGCGCAGGATGAAGCCCACCTGTGGCCCGTTGCCGTGCGAGATGACTACGTCCCAACCATCCTGAATCATGGTGGTGATATGACCCATCGTCTCGCGGGCAGCCTCGTACTGATCCGGGATGGTCTTGCGATTGTTGTCCTTGATAAGCGCGTTGCCGCCTACGGCAACGACAGCGATTTTGTTGGCCATAGGGTCTCCTACCGCATTGTCAAGGCCATCACGGCCTTCTGGGCATGCAGGCGATTTTCGGCCTGGTCGATTACCGCGGACTGCGGCCCGTCCAGCACATCGTTGGTGACTTCGATATCGCGGTCGGCGGGCAGCGGGTGCATGTAAATGGCATCATCGTGCGCCACGCTCATCTTGTCGGCGTCCGTGATCCAGTCCTTGTGCTCGTCCTGCATTCCCTTTCCTTTTTCGCCGTCTGTAGTCGTCAACAGTGGACCCCAGGACTTGGCATAGATCACATCACCGTCTTCGAAGCCTTTCTTCATGTCATGAACGACTTCGAAGCCTACCTTGTGTTTCCTGGCTTCGCCCTGCGCCTGGTCTACGATATCGGGCATCAGTTCAAAACCCTTGGGGTAAGACAGCACAACATCAGCGCCAAAGCGCGGCAGTTGCAGGATGAGAGACTGGGGCACGGAAATGGGCTTCAGGTATGAAGCCGCATAGGCCCAGGAAACCACCACGCGCTTCCCGCGCAGGTTGCGGGTGCTGAACTTTTCCATGATGGTCATCAGGTCCGCCAGGCACTGGAACGGGTGATATACCTCGCATTGCATGTTAAGGACAGGCGCGCGCGAGGCTTCGGCCACCAGGTTCAGGTAGCGGTTGCCCACGCCCCACTCCACATGGCGGATGGCGATGCCATCAAAGTAACGGCCATAGATGTTGCCGAGTTCGCGCTCGGTGTCGCCGTGCGAAATCTGGGTGGTGCGCGACTCGATGAACGCGCCGTGCCCGCCCAACTGGGCCATTCCGGCCTCAAACGAGCCACGCGTTCGGGTGCTGGAATAGAAGAACAGCATTGCCAGTACCTTGTCGCGCAGCAGCGCGTGGGGTTCGCCCAGGGCACGTTTGCGCTTCAGGTCCCAGGCCACGTCCAGAACAGTTTCCACTTCTTCCTTGCTGAAATCCAGGTCGCCAATCAGGTCGCGGCCTCTCAAATCGGTTTGCATCGTTCACCTCGAAGGTTGGGTAGTTGGTTGGCAGGTATTGGTAATTGGGTAATGGTTATTCGTGAGCAGTGGGCCGGATTTCCAAGAACGTTTCCCGGCTCACGATTGTCGTCTGTTCCTCCTCACCCGCCTTTGAGCAACGCAGGCAGGATGGCATAGAACTCGGTAGCCTTCACCACTTCGCTTAGCGAGACCGAGTCGTTGGTGGTATGCGCGGTGACTTCATCGCCCGGGCCAAAGCCGATGCTGGGGATGCCCGCCTTGCCGGCCCAGTAGATTCCGTTGGTGCTGAAGTTCCACTTGCCACTCGGCGAATCGCCCAATCCAATGAGGCGTCGCGCCTGCTGGCCGGCCTGCACCAACGGATGCTCGTCTTCCAGCGCCCAGGCAGGGAAGTATTTATCCACCGGGAACACGAAACCGGTATAGGACGGTGTGTCGTAGAACATCTCTTCAACCGACACAGTTTCGCGAAATTCGGCCGGAATCAGGTCGCGCACCTGTTGGATGGCTTTTTCCTTGTCTTCCCCAAACGTCAGGCGGCGGTCCACGAAAAGGATGGCTTCGTCAGGAACGGCATTAATGCTGGGAGTCTTGACGTGCAGGTCACTGGCGGTGATTTTCCCGTGGCCGAGAAAAGGATGGTCGCCCAATTTCGGCTCCAGGTCGCGGATACCGGCGAGCACCGGCAAGAGTTTATAGAGCGCGTTGTCGCCGAGGTGATTGCTGGCGGCATGCGCGCTGCGCCCCTTGCTCACCACTTCCATTTCGACACGCCCCTTGTGGCCGCGATACACCTGCATGCGGGTCGGCTCACCAATCACAACGAAGTCCGGCTTCACCTTCGGATCAACTTCCACGAAGGTGTTGGGGGCAATCCCGTCGCACCACTCTTCCATATTTCCAAAATAGTAGGCTGTCCAACCTTCCAGCAGCCCCAGGTCGCGCGCAATGGCCAGCCCATACACCATTCCGGGCGTGCTGCCTTTCTCGTCGCACGCTCCGCGGGCGTAGAGCACTCCGTCCTCCACTTTACCCGTGAACGGGTCCCACCCCCACTCATCCGGGTTGCCAATGCCGACGGTATCAATGTGCGAGTCCATGACGATACTCTTCGGGCCATCGCCAATCCGGCCGAGGATGTTGCCCATCTTGTCGAACCGGACCTCGTCATAGCCCAGCCCTCGCATCTCCTTCGCAATCCGCTCGCCCACCGGTCCGATTTGAGAATCCATGCTGGGGATGGCTACGATTTCGCGCAGGAACTTCACAATGCTCTCCTGCTGTTCTGCAACTCGCGCTTGAATTTTCTTTGCTATTTCTTCGTTCATGTTTGGCTCCGATTTGGTATCAGCATTGGGTGTTTTCTCGATTATTTCCCTACCCGCCGGACAACGTGAAAGTTGAAATAACCGGGCAGGTAGTAGGAATACGAATAGTCAATCGCGCGGCCTTCCTGCGTGAACAACTGCGCTTCGAAGTGCAGGAGCACATCCCGCTTCTGGATGCCGAGCGCCTTGGCTATTTCCGAATTGGCGGCCACGGCATTGATGGATGTCTTACTGGTGGTCAATGCGAGTTCGCCGGACTTCACCATCAGGTCCAACACGGAACCATTGAATTCGCGCTTCAGCCGCTCCGGGTTCAGCACATCCTCCGGCAATGTGTCCACCAGGTAAGCTACCGGCCGGTCATCCGCCAGCATGACCCATGACACCTGGACGACATTCTTGCTCTTGCCCATGTCAAGTTTGGCGGCTTCCTGGTCTGTCGGCGGCCGCTGGTTTATCTCATAGTCCCCCATGCTCACCACCATCCCCATACGCGCCGCCAGGGTGTGAATGCTCTCCAGCACTTCCAAACCGCTGGCGATGATGCTTGGCGGTTGGGCCACAAACGTGCCGACGCCCTGCTTTCGATGAATCAGCCCGGAGGTCTCAAACGTGCGCATCGCCTCCCGCAGGGTGGCGCGCGACACCCCCAGCTGTTTGGCGAGGTACGGCTCGGAGAGCAGGCGCTCGCCGGGCGGGGTACTCTCAATCAGCCGGCGCAGATCGTCATGCAGGCGGGTGGAAAGCGAAGGAGGTCGGGCAGAATTCATGGGCTTTTCCTGACGTTTATTGTCATAGTTGCCAACTCTCGCCCCAGTCAGAAAGCAACTGCTGGTAGGCGGGGTCTGCGTAGCGTGCAAATGTGAATGCCGGCGCGTAGTGGGGCAGCGAAACGCCGGTGATGTGCGCGGCCAGCAGGTCGGCCAGTCCGGCGGCAGCCATGATGCCATAGCCGGACATGGCTCCAATTACGTAAGCCCCCTCCACCGGCAGCGGTCCCGCCAGCGGTCGATTCTCACGCGTCTTGGTGTAGTAACCACCATCCACAAACGGGCGCGGCATTTTGCCAACGTAGGACTTCATGCCCGGCAGGATGCGGCCCAGTCCGCGCACTGCCAGTTCGGCGGCCAGCGGGTCCGTCTCCGGCGGGAAGTTCGCCTCTACCGGCTCGTTGTGAACGTCCCACAAGACCAGCACGCTTTGAGCAGCCGGGTCACCTTCCGGGCGGGTGTGCGCGCCGGAGGGCAGCGCGCCCAGCAACCAGGCGCTGGTCGGGTCATCCGCCAACACGGCGCGCTCCTCGGCGCTCCAGTCCAGCGTCTGCCCGTCTGCACAAATCACCAATGGCGCATCCCGACCAACCGCGCCCACCGAGTCATTAAAGGCCGATTTCAGGTGCAGCTCATTGACTACCGGGATTTCTACGCCCAGTAACTGACCTACATCTGCCAGGTACGGCCCGGCAGCGTTGACAAATGTATCCGTAAGAATTGTCGTACCATCTGCCAACAAAGCGCTGCTCACCCGTCCGGCTTCGGTCCCAATGGCTGTGACCTTTCCGCTCACCAATTCAACTCCGGCTGCTCTGGATTCATCCAGCAGCCACATGCCATATTGCTGTGCGCTCAACCAACCGGCACGGCGCACATGCAACACCGCCGCGACATCTTTAGACAAGTACGGGAAATGTTCGCCGATAAGCGCAGAATCGGTTAACAAATCCGCACCGTCTAATCCGGCAGCAAATCCTTCTGCGCTATGGGGTCGGTACGCCCCGCCCTTGGCGTGTAGTCTCAGCGCACCGGCGCCCAATTGCGCGGCCTCCTCTGCCGAGGCCTGTAAGGCGTTAATGCGCGCCATATCTGTGGTCACATACAGATAGCCGCGCTGGTTCAGGTGGAACAGGTTGCCACAGGCAGTCGCGAATTCCTCCAGCAGGTCAATGCTGCGGTTCATCAGGCGCACCATGGCATCGCCGGGGCCGGGCCACCAGTTCCGATAACACTCTGTTGATTTATCACTGGTCATTGTGAGCGGAGGGCGTTCATCAATCAGTACAACATTCTTAATCCCATGCCGCACCGCGAGGAAGTAGGCCACGCTGACACCGGCAATGCCCGCTCCACAAAGAACAACGGATGCTGAACGAGTAGCCGACATGAAAGAAATTCCTATGAGCCCACAATCAGCCGTCGGGCGGCTGCATTATGTTTCTTGACAAGCATCGGCAGATCCACCGTTGTGAGCTGACCATCCTTGACGATGAACCGCCCGCCCACTACCGTATACGCCGACTTCACCGGCTGGCAGAACACCGCCGCTGCCAGCGGATCATGCAGACTGCCTGCAAAATCCAACTGATTCAGGTCAAGGGCGAAGAAATCGGCGCACTTGCCAACCTCCAAGGAGCCGATATCCGTGCGGCCCAGCACTGCTGCACCACCGCATGTCGCAATCTCCAGTGCCTGGCGGGCTGTCATCAAGGGCGGGGCTTCGCTGCCGGAACGCGACGCGCCGGAAACGCCTGCTCCCAGACGTGAAAGCAACATGACCTGGCGCGCCTCGCCCAGCATGTGGCTGCCATCGTTGCTGGCCGAACCATCCACGCCCAAGCCTACTTTCACGCCTCCAGCCAGCATCTTGAGCACCGGCGCGATGCCCGAGGCCAGCCGCATGTTGCTGGAAGGGCAATGCGCCACGCCACAGCCCGTATGGGCGTACACGTCTATTTCAGCATCATTGACGTGCACAGAGTGTGCGAACCAGACGTCGGGCCCCACCCATTCCAACGATTCCATGAACGCCACCGGGCGGTGGCCGAATTTCTCGAGGCAGAACTGCTCTTCATCTTCGGTCTCGGCAAGATGGGTATGCAAGTACACGCCATGCTGGCGCGCCAACCGGGCTGACTCGCGCATCAGGTCTGGCGTCACGGAGAATGGCGAACATGGGGCCAGCACAACCTGCGTGAGCGCGCCGGGATTGGGATCATGGTACTGCTCGATGAGCCGCTCCGAATCTCTTAGGATGGTTACTTCATCCTCAACCACGCGATCGGGAGGCAATCCGCCCTGGCTCTCACCGAGGCTCATACTGCCGCGCGAGGCGTGCAGTCGCAGCCCCAGTTCGCGTGCGGCGAGAATTTCATCATCGAGACGCGAACCATTGGGAAAGATGTAGAGGTGGTCACTGGCAGTGGTGCAGCCGGATAGCGCCAGCTCGGCCAGCGCGGTCTGGGTCGATAGATGGATGTCTTCCGGCGTCATCCTCGCCCAGATGGGGTAAAGCGTTTTGAGCCAGTTAAACAGGTTGGCATCCTGCGCTGCAGGAACGGCGCGGGTTAATGTCTGGTAGAAGTGATGGTGGGTGTTCACCAACCCCGGCAGGACGAGATGGTCATGCAGGTCGAGGACAACATCGGCCCCGGCGGCATGAACCAGCACCTCTGCGGTGGTGCCCACGTGCTCAATGAATCCATCGCGAGCAAACAGCGCGCCATCGCGGATCTCGCGCCGCTCAGCATCCATGGTAGCCAGCAGGCCGATGTGCTTAATGAGGAGTGTTGTCACCCGAATTCTCTACTTGTCTAGTTGTCTGACAAGTAGGATTATACACCACCAACCTAAGGCGAAGTACTTATGATTACGGCTCCGCGCCAGTACCGCGCAGAAAAAAGTCAAGGACCTGAAGCGCCGTCAGATTACGCCATGGCCAGGCTGACTCCATCCGCACCGGGTCATCAAAATAGGGGCTGGCCCAGCTGAGATGCTCCCTGTCCGGCTGAAGGCCGTGGTTTGGCAGAGGTTGAGCCGCCAGCCAGAAATTCCATAAGGGAAGGTCGAACTCGTAGGTCAGGTTGGCGATGATGCGATTAATGCTGTGGTCGCCTTCCCGGTTGTCAACCTTGCTGGAAAGTATGGGAACGACTCCTCGTTCCATCATTCGCTCGAGGATGATGCGAAGTTCGGTCTCGAAGATTTCAGGCGAACCGGCCTGGTTCGTGCCAACAGAGAAGAAGGCGATGCTCGGCCGGTTAAGGCGCAACTCGCAGTCCAGAGGGGTTTCGGAAGCTTCGCAAAGGGCTTCATCGGCGTAGGTCGGGTCCAGAATCGTTGTGGTGCTGAAACCAGACCCCGCGGCCACACTCACCCTCCCAAACGAACCGGCAAATATCTCAATAACCGACTGCAAGTAGGTATATGTACCCAAACTGTAGAATTCCTGGCGAAGATCGTAATGCGCAAGGAACCAGATTGTCGAAGCCCCATTGTCACCAAATTTCGAGAAGGACTGCGGGTTGTTCCCTAATTCCAGTCCGCGCTCGTAGATTTCCAACGTGCGCGCACTCAAACGTTCCGGCACCACCGGCCACTCCTGCCAGCGTTCAGGCGGCAAACGAAGGTCCGGGATTGGGCCAACTGCGTTAAGTGCAACAGGGATTACATCGGGCGTCGCGGTCTGATTGTCATCGAGATTTATCTCCGAAGAAACTTGAGAGGGAAAAGCCTCAGCGGACACTAATAGGGCAGCCAGGCAACACCAGATGGACAAGACGTATTTCATGACAATCACAGTTAACGCGCAAACGCGGGTAGTGAATTGGGCAAACTACGCGGCGCGCACCCTTATCGTATAACGCTGACTCCCCGGCCGCAACCTGCGACTGGGGAGTCAGGCACTTGTACAAATGGGGGACAGATGGGGTGAAGAGGAGGGGCAATCTACTACCCCATTGACTCTCGAGATTACTCCCGCCGCGCCCTTGCAATCAGCCCCAACCCCAGCGCAGCGGCCAGCGCGCCATACACCGCCCATTGAATCTGACCGGTCATGAAACTGCCGGGCAGGATGTTGATGCCCTGCAGGAACCACACCGCGCCGACGAAGATGAGCAAGATACCAAGGAAAATTAGGAATTTCTCCAAGATGGCCTCCAAATGAACCGTGGCCGCCCTTTGCGAAGAATACCACAAGGCGGGGGAGGAAGATTTCTTGCTTGCCCCATAGAATTTCACGCAAGGGTACTCCTGCTTTAGCGGGGAGAGGAATTGCGCATTCCTCCTTCTGCGATAGAATTAGTTTGTGGATACTCAACGAGCGCGACACGCGGTTTATCAAATTGCATATCACTTCGTCTGGATACCGAAGGACAGGCGTCCTGTATTGGTTGGAAGGATCGCCAAACGCCTGGTTGAATTGATTTATCAAAAGACGAAAGAGCTTGGCGGGGAAATCTTGAATATCACTGTTCAGCCCGATCATGTTCATCTTTCTTGCTGTTTCCCACCCAACTTTGCTCCCGATCAGATCATGTACCGTCTGAGAGGCTATACGGCTCACGAATTGCGCAAAGAATTTCCAGAACTCAAAAGCAGACTTCCTAATTTGTGGACGCGCGCGTATTACGTTGGAACGGCTGGAAACGTCTCTGCATCCACGATCCAGAGATATATCGACGCGCAAAAAGGCAGATAATCGATGGTACGCACTTATCGCTATCGTCTGTATCCAGCCAAACAACAACAAGAAACGCTCAGGGAAATACTTTGGCTGGCCTGCTGGCTTTATAACCACGCGCTGGCTTTTCGTCGCCTGCGATGGGAGGCAAGCAGGAAGTCTGTTCGCTACGTGGAACAGGCGGCGATGTGGAGGGATTGGCGAAACGAAGAAGCACAAGACAACCCGCTTCGCCTGCTCAACATGAGCGCGGGCCAACAGGTGCTTCGCCGCCTGGATAGCGCCTACAGGCAATTTTTGAAAGGTGAACGCGGCATACCAAAATTCAGAAAAGCCTCCCACTTCAATAGTGTGAACTACAAGCCTGGCGATGGGGCGCAAGTGAGGGGAAAGCGACTGTATGTTCAGAATGTCGGATTGATAAGAATTCGCTGGCATCGCCAATTGCCAGACGGCAAACTCAAGAACATTGTCGTCCTGCGGAAACCTTCGGGTTGGTATGCTCTTTTGCAGATCGACGTCGCCGAACAACAAGCAGAAAAATCTGCCAATCCGCCCGTGGGTGTGGACATGGGTATCTCTCACGCGCTGGCTTTGTCGGATGGCATGATCTTCGACAGTCCCCGCCACCTGCATGCCTCGTTGCGCCGTCTGCGTGTCCTCGAACGCACCAAGTCCCGCAAAAAGCGCGGCGGGGCCAACCGGCGCAAGGTCGTCCGCCAGATCGCCCGCCTGCACGAATGCATCGCCAACCAGCGGCGCGACTGGTGGCACAAGGTCACCCGACAGATGGTCGATGCCTACGGCGCCATTGTCGTGGAAGACCTCAACCTCCAATTCATGCTCCAGAACGGCCACCTCTCCCGAACCGCGCACGACATCGGCCTAGGGATGTTCCGCGAACTGCTCGACTACAAGGCTATCGAGGCCGGGGTCGAGGTCGTTCGCGTGAACCCCCACAACACCAGCCAGATGTGCAGCGGGTGCGGGGAGGTGGTTCCGAAGGATTTGCGCGTTCGTGTGCATGTCTGTCCTTGTTGCGGCCTCACGCTCGACCGAGACGTGAACGCCGCCTGTAATGTGCTTGCCCTGGGACGCAGGGCCTGGGCGCCAACGTGGCCGGTTGCGGCGAGCGTTGCCCAAGAAGCTCCCCCGCTTTAGCGGGGAGAGCCGTCACTACTGATAATCGACTGGTGCTTCTCGGAATCTGCTCCAGCACATGTTTGACATCGGTTGATGCGATTGTTGCTTTGATCGACCAAACCCTTCCATTTCTCCAGGTCAAGAGCATGGCATACAACCACTGGAATGCGACGAGCCGCCATGTCCGCACCAGTGGAGGTGTGAAAAAGAACATATCGACGTATACTGGTCTTAGCCGGCCCGTGTGGTTTCCAATCATCGACAGGATTCAAGGACCATGTCCAATCCAGGGTTAGCGTTGAGAAGCATTGTGTTCGTCCTGCTCATTGCTGCATTGGCCTGTGGGCAGGCAACCCCAGCCATCACTCCAATTCCCTCGCCTGTAGGCCAGGAGCCAGCACAGGGACCTCCATCCGCATCCACCCGCATCCTCATAGGGACGGAATACATCCTCATTGAAAATCCGGGGCGTGTGAGAACGCTCGCTGGCATGCTGGCTCCCATCGGCCTGACGCTCGCCAAACCCCTCCCCGAAAATTTCCACTGGGGCAATATGCAGCCCTCTCCCGATGCAGCCATCGATTTCAACCGCCTGGATACTTTTGTGCGCGAATTCCAGGCGGTGGGTTTTAGTGAACTCCTTCTTGCCCTCAAATCCACCAGTTCTTGGGCGTCTCAGGGCGACGGCCTGCTTCAAAGAAGTCAGGCGCCCAAACCCGAGTATATGGATGCTTATGCGGCGTGGGTATATTCCATCGTGGAACGCTACGACGGAGACGGGGCTGAAGACATGCCTGGTCTCCTCTTCCCAGTGCGTCTCTACGAAATCGGCACCGAATTCTCGAGCTATGAACCGGAGCCGGTGGGAGAATATCTACTTGTCCTGGAGCAGGCCTACGCGGCCGCTCACCGCGCATCCGAAAACGTCATTGTCACCCATGCAGCTTTTCTCACCACCGGGGCTTTTACCAGCAACCCTGGCCCGGGAGAATACGAAGCGGCCTTCCAGGGCGTGCCGGACAAAAGTCATGACCTCGCAGACATCCGCCAGGTACTGGACCGACCCGACCTCTTCGACGTCGTGAACGTGCACGCCCTCGGGGACCCCCATGAAATCGAAGCCATCGTGGCGTGGTTGGATTACGAAATGGGCGAACGCAGTTACCAGAAACCCATCATGATCAGCGATACAGGAACGACGCCCTTCATAGCCTGGGGCCCGGCCACGTCGTGTGACAAGAATCCTAATGCCATGGGCCGCGTCATTCCTCCGGCTGTCGAAGAGGACAGATGTCGCCTGGCGGACTATTTCAGAAGACTTGTGGATGGCGATAAACCAACCTTGGAGTGGGCGCAGGCCTTTTCGGCGGCAGATATCGTAAAGAAGGTCGTGGTGGCGGCGGAACAAGGAATATTCCTCATCAACACCGCATTTACTGAAGACCTTCTGCTACTCAAACTCCCCATCGCCCAGGCTGGCGCAGGAAATTCCGCGTGGGCTGGGCTGGTGGACCTGGAGCAAGGCGAATACCGCGCAGGTTTCTATGCATTGCAGCAGCTCACCGGATACTTGCGCGGTTATGAAAGCGTCACGCGCCTTAGA
>SCUK01000084.1 GCA_004297445.1 Anaerolineae bacterium
TCAGAAACTGCGCTCTGGTCGCTGTTAGGACTGGCAGAGTAGTATCCGTGGGCCGAGTATCCGCCCAGCTTGCGCCCCTCGAACAGCTCGAGATTGCGGATCCATCGCTCACGCCGGCCCGCCTGATCGCGCTTGTATCCGTCGATCAGTGTACTGACGGCGGCCGCCTGGTCGTCTCCGGTCAGTTCAAACCATGGCGTATCGAGATTGTTCGGCATCACTCTACCTTGGCGTCGTCGGAAACAACGCAGATGATCTCGCTCTCGCGAACGATTCGAAACTGCCCGCGCTCGCCGCCATATGCAGCGTACACGGAGTCCTTGTTGTGTCGCGGGACGCTAAGGTCCAGCGAGTAATCCTGCCCAGCCTTCGCATCCACGAGCACACGATCGTTGGCTCGCGTCTCGTTGGCGATGAACGCAGGCGTCTCCTCGGTGTAGTTCTGCAGCGTGCACGCCTGCAGTGACACGGTTACGCGCCTACTCCGGTAGTGCCCAGGGCCGCTAGCAATGACGCGGCCAACCCGCACGCCGCGCCAGTTCGCCGGCTTGTTCTCGGGAACGTGAAGTCCTCCGGCCATCTTCGGCAGCGGCTCGAGCACGATGACTACGTTGTCTGCGTAGGCTCTCATCGCCGCGCCTTCTTGACTCGCGAGAAGAACGGCCCCGAATACACGAACCAGTCGGAGATGTGATCCGGCTTCTCGTGCGGCCCCAGGCCGATGCGCGCGTTGCCGTCCGCGGTCAGGATGATCTCACGCACGATCCCGCTCGCATCGAGTGAACTCAGGTGCTCGCCGACCATGAGACTGGACGATCCGTGCGGGAATGCTCCGTGCCCTGCCAACAGCTGCAGGCCGACGATCTGAATTCCTTCGGGTCGTGCGTTGTTTTCTGGTACCGGTGCCGGCTTTCGGTCTTGTTCGTTTGCCATGGTTCCTCAGTCTGGATCGGTTAGGAGCACGCGATACACCGCGCGCGTGAAGTCGTAGGACATGCGGCGGTCTTCTTTGCCACTGACGAAGACGTCGAGCATGTTGC
Organism: Anaerolineae bacterium; assembly: GCA_004297445.1. GTDB lineage: Bacteria > Chloroflexota > Anaerolineae > Anaerolineales > UBA11579 > SCUK01. The sequence continues at coordinate 1,041 of SCUK01000084.1, forward strand.
GGATGGGGGAAGGGTCGGAGGGTGCGGTGCCGTCAAATTCGCGCCGCTCGGCGTTGAAGTAACGCACATTCGCTCGCCGCATTGTCACACCACGACGGATGCGCACTGAGCATCGTCGCTCCTGGTTGTCTGCCATGGGCCAGGTCAGAGCGAATCGCCAGTCGTTGGGGCTGTAGTCGCATGTCCACGAGCCCTCGTTGACTTGATTGAAGTACATTGCGAGCGCGATGCCGTGAGGCGCCCAGTCTGCCAGGTCGCCGGTTGGGCCACCGTACTCAACGGTCGTATCGCGCGGCCCTTCCCAACCGTACCTCTCTGGAGGGATCGCCGAGTGGAACAGGTCCGTGTGCGCTACTGCCAGTCGCTTGCCGAGCGTTTGCGAAGCAGAAAGCAGCATTGCGCATCCGGGCCATCCGTCGGCTAGCGGCTTCTCACACAGCACATGCATTCCGCGCCGCATTGCCTCCATCGCGATCGCCACGTGCGTCTCGATCGGCGTCGCAATCACCACCCCGTCGATCCCTGGCGCGAAAAACTCCTCTGGTTTAGTCGTACCCGTCACCCAGTCCGGCAGATCAGTACGCGGCGTACGCGACAGCACGCGCGTGAAGTAGCGCCCGCCGTTGCGCTCCTGGAGATAGCGCGAGCCGTGACGGCCGGGACCGATGAGGCCGAGTTTCACGCTGCCGCTCCCAGTGCCGCATGGCACAGCTGGGCCAGCCCGTTCTCGAGACCGATCCGCGGCTCCCACCCTAGATCGCGTAGGCGGTCCCAGGAGATGGCGTATCGCTGGTCATGTCGCGGCCGGTTCGGGACATCCTCAACGAGCTCATAGTGGAGCGGCCGCTCCAGGAATCGCGCAAGCGTAAGTGCTACCTCGACGTTTGACACCTCAGCCTTGCCGGAGATGTTGTAGCGTCCCGAGCGCGTCCCTGTGACGATCGTGTCTCCGTGCTCCAGAATGGTCTGGATCGCGCGGCACACGTCAGTCACGTGGATGTAGATGCGGCTCGATGGGACGCCGTCTCGCGCGTGGATCAGGAGCTTCTCGCCGGATAGGATCTTCTGGATGGCTAGCGGCACGAACTTCTCAGCATGCTGACGCGGTCCGAATACGTTAGAGCAGTGCGAGATCGCGATCTGCAGGCCGTATGTGTTCGCGTACGCCGGACACGCCATCTCGCCGCCGCTCTTGCTCGCTGCATACGGGTTGTTCGGCTCGTGCCGATCGAACTCGCCGAATACCTGGTCGTTTGCGGCCGGTCCGAATACCTCGTCCGTTGAGAAGTACAGCACCTTTGCCTGTGGCGCGTTGGCCCGGACCCACTCGAGCAGATGCACAGTACCGAGCACGTTGTCCGCGGTGAACGATGCCGGATCTGCGATGCTGCGGTCCACGTGCGATCCGGCTGCCATGTGGACGATGTACTTGAGGTGCGGCGCAAGCTCGGCCATGGCCGGCGAGTACTTGATCGGATAGGTCAGGTCGTGGCGGATTACCTCCACGCCCATGGCGGCGAAGCACTTACGCGGGACGACCGAGAAGTCGTCGAAGCGGTCGAGGACGACCGGGACGAAGCTGGTGCGCTCGCGCAGATAGTCGATGTAGTTCGACCCGATGAACCCTGCCGCTCCGGTGACTAGGATTGCGTCGGTCACGCTGCTGCCTCCCACCGATCCACATAAAAGCTCGGCAACGCCCGCACGATGTCTCCGCGGTACCCCCAAGCGCGCAGCCTGTCGCGGATCTCTTCGTAGAAGTTCCACGCCGTCACGAGCACGGCCGGCGGGTTGTCGGTCAGGATCTCGCGCGCCGCCACGATCGGAATGTGCGTACCAGGGGTGTGGAGGCCGACCTTAGCGGGGTTGTCGTCGTAGACTTTGGGCGGGCGCCAGCCCGTTGCAGCGCAGAATGTGGTGAGCTTGGCGCAGGCTCCGAAGGCCACCACGCCAGCGGAACACGGGCCTGACATTCCGGTTATGGTGACTGAGCGTCGAGCATTACGGACAGCTTCGTTGAACCAATGATCAACCGCACAAGCCCGTTCCTTTTTTAGACGGTTGTCGGGTCGGCAGCCATGAATCATCGGCACGCTGTAGGCTATTGCTCGGCATCGAATTGACCCGCCCTGTGCACTGTTCTCGTCAACGCCACATAGCCAAAGGCCGTGACGTTCAAGTAACGGCGCTAGGCACCGAGCCTGATGGTAGTCTAGGTGCTCGTGGTATACGAGATCGAAGCACTGTCCCGTCGATACATTGAGCCCGTCGCCGACCTCAAAAATAAATCGTCCATTCTCGCGCAGCACTCCCCGAATCGCATCCGCCAGCTCCGGCAGGTCTGCCACGTGCGCGAACACGTGATTTGCTACCACGACGTCCGCTAGGCCGCCCAGTGCTTCCTTCACGCGCGGGATGCTCGCTTCCGTGAAGAATTCGACGATCACATCGTCGCCGGTTCCAGCCGGATCCGCTCCAACAACCGTATGCCCGCGCGCCTGTAGCATCCGCAGGAACGTGCCGTCATTGCTGCCGACTTCGAGAATCTTGAGATCCTGTCCGCACAGCTCAGTGATCTCGTCCGCGTACTTCTCCAGGTGTGCGCGATAGACCGGACTCGTCCCGCTTTGATACTTGTATCCGCGCGCATAGAGACGCTCCGGATTCACAACGACCGGAAGCTGGACGTGGTGGCACGTCAGACACTCGACGATGTAGAGCGGGAATGTGTCCTGAGGCTCCGGGAATGTGTCCTGAGGCTCCGACGGATCGGAGACGTACTCATTCGCCAGGGCCGTTTCGCCGACGTCGAAGATCGGAGGCGACAGTGGACCACCACAGAGCCTGCAATCCGTGCGGATCGTGTAGTCCTTCATGGTTCTGTTACCAACGGCTGCTCAAGCCTAACGACGTCCTGCTCGTGGTCCTCGTGACGCCGCGAGAGCTTCGACACCGATACCACGAGCGTGGCCACCGGGAAGTATGTGGCATGCTCGGTCATTGGCCCAGTGAATACCATCTCACCGGGCCCTACTTCCTGCCGACGTGGTGGCTCATCTGAACCGACCGGGCGCTCCCAATAGTACATCCGCCCGTCGAGCACGTAGAGGTAGTGCCAGTCGGTGCGGTGCCAGTGGTTGGAGCGCCATACTCCTGCTTTCGAGCGGATCACGGCGACTCCGCCGGCCTCGTGCTCGACGATGTTTTGGATGTAGCCCGCCTCGTTGATGAAGCATGGCGGGAGCTTGACGCGAGTTGATTTAGGCAGCATCGGGCTCCTCCTTCGGCATCCTCTTGTCGATCTGTTCCATCAGTCGCATCGCGGTTATACGCCACGTGTGTGCATTGGCGAATTCGACAGCGCGTTGCTGATGCTGCTCACGTTCGGTCTTGCTCGTGAGCATGCGGATCACGTGGTCTCGCCACGCCTCGACGTCTCCGCGCGCCGCCACACAGATCGACCCGCGATAGATGTCGCCCAGGGCGTCGCAATCCATGATGACCGGGCAGGCCCGAGCGGCGCAGCCCTCTAGCGTTGTACAGCTAAAGCCTTCTGACCATGCCACCGTATCGCACGGATACGCGAGCACTTCCGCCTCGCACATCTCGCGCTCGATCTCGTCGCGGCTCACCGAGTCGCAAACGGTGATGCCCCACTTCGAATCGCTCATCCTGGCAAGCGCATCCTCGATGTAGTTTGCGCGCGCCCGGAGTCGTTCGATCGGTGGGAAATAGGGTACACTCTTGAACCCGTCGATCCACGGCTGGAGACGGTAGAAAATCCTCAGGCTGGCATGCGGCGCGGCCCTCTTGATCGCTTGCCACTCCTGTAGCAGCCAGTGCAGCCCGCGGTCAGGGGAACTGCAATAGACGACGCGGCCGGGGACCTTAGCGGTCGTTTGCGGGTAGTGCTCCGGATCGCACCCGAGCGGCACGACAGACCAGGTTGCCGGGTCCGGGTTGTACTGTGCTTTACCCTGGGGGAACGTCGGAGACACATCCACGTGGCGCCACCGCGGATTGTTCATCACCTGGTCTAGGTGCGGCTTCGACGGCGAGCACCAGAGATCGACGTGATTCTCGAACCCGACTTTGCAGATCGAGAACTCGTTGATCCAATACAGGCAGACGCGGAGCCCGGTGCATCCGCGGAGCTCATCCGGCATGTTGACGGAGATAACGACGTCGCAATCTCTGACGCGGATCTCCTCTGGGACGAAGTGTTCCGGCTCTCCATCGGCGTGGACCCATATCCCGGGCCATTGGTGAGTTTGGATGCCGCGATACGTGCCCGATCCCTTGGTCAGCGTGTAGGCATGGACCTCGTGACCCAGATCGGCCAGCTCCTCGGAGAGGCGAAGGAAACCGTACTCCGATCCCGTCATGCCGCGCGCGTCCTGTCTGGCATTCGCGAAGTCGAACGAGCCGCGGAAGCCGAGCATCGATGGAGGGTAGAGGAGTGCTATTTTCAAGCTGCCTCCGGCGCATCAACGAACTTCGGCACGATGCGCTCCGCCTTGTCAGCGATCAGATCGTCGAGGAACCAGTCCCATTCTCTCGCGCGCTCTTCGAAGCTTAGCGGACCGACTAGCGGACGTTCGCCTGACTCGCGCTGCATGCATTCGACAACCCGCGCCACGAAAGCGGCTCGGTACTCCGGCGTCGGCTCGTGCGAGTAGTCCTGATCGTCTCGGTCCCACTCGATCAGGTCACCATCCAGCCCGAGTCGCGATACGGTCTCGCCAAGGCCGGCCTTGTGCGTAGCCACAATCTCGCAACCGGCCGCCGTGGCCTCCATTGCGGTGATGCAGCTGGTTTCGTCGAACCAAGTCGGGTACGCCCAGACGCCGGAGCGCATGAACTCACGCGCTAGCTCTCTCTGATTGACGCGATCGTGAAACACCACGCCGAGCCCGGCCATGTTGCTGGCAAGGTGCTCCAGGTGTGCAACGGTACGAAGCGACACCTCGTCACCCGCCATCTGCGCAAATGTCTTCCAGTTATGAAACCCGTAGTAAACGTGGAGCGTCGCGTCGGGGACCTGGGCGCGAATGTCGGGCCAGCAGTCCAGGAGCGCCTGCAGACCGCGGTCAGGGCTCGAACTGTAGATCGCGCGATGCGGGTCACGCTCTTCCGCACCGGCAAAACGCTCCAAATCGATCGCGTTACGCATCACCACGATCTTGCTGGCGATCTCCGGGTATCGGTAGCAGCTGGCGAAGTACCGCTTGTGCCAGTCAGTGAGGCACAGGATCCGATCGAACCGCGAGTACCGAGAGAAGTCGAGCTGATCGCCGACGTGCACATCATGCACCCACAGCACCCGCGCCTTGGCCCGCACGTTGTACTGGGCATCGACGGCCATCGGCTTGCGGGACGCGATCATCACATCGCACTCGATGTCCTGGAATTTCGACGCATCGATGTACTCCACGCCGTCGAACGTGCCCTCCATTGTGGGCGTGCACTGCCCGTACAGCCGCACGGCGTGCCCCATGGCGGCCAGGCGCTTGGAGATGCCGATCGCCATCGTCTCGGACCCTCCGATGCCGTCACGCTCGGCCGTCTCAGGGTTCCAGGGCTCCATCTGGTGCCCGAGTAGAAAGACCAGGTCGAGCTTGCCCGGAGCGGCCTGGCGGCGCGCCTGCGGAGCGGAGGGGGACGCTGAGCGGTCACTCACTGAGCCGTCTTCGTGCACCTCGACCTGGAGATCGCCATCCAACGTGCGCTCTATGAGCAACCGCTGGGCATCGGATAGGGCGCACGCGCCGATTGCTGCCTTGGCTCGCTTGATCGCACGGCGCCCGGTATATATCCGGTGGTTCGTGAGTAGGTGCTGATTGTCGGGGAGGCCGGCTAGTCCGGCCTCGCAGCTCGCAATCGCACCGTCGAGGTCACCGAGCGCTGAAAGCACCACGTTCAGGAACTCGTGGATCCGATAGTCGTCAGTCGGGTCGACGAAAAGCACCGTATCGCGGTCCCCCATCTGCATTCCGAGCTGGATGAAGTGTGCGCACCGCTTGAAGTTGTATTCCCGCTCGATATTCTCGATTCCGAGCGAGTAAAAGCACCGCGCCAGGCGGAAATATGCGTCCGGCCAGGCCCTTACGATGCTCGCCTGCAGTGCCCAGTCCACCGCGCTCTTGTGGTCGCCAATGAACGAATACAGGCGAGCTAGCTCGAGCACGGCGAGGCATTTCTCGTCATTCCACTGCGAAAGGTCGACATACCGGCGCAAATACCGGATCGCGCGGCCCAAATCTCCAGCGTATCCGTACTCCAGGCCGATGTAGTAAAGCGCACGGACGTCAGACTCACCGGTTTTCGCCACATGCGCCTTTAGAATGCGCAGATTTCGGTTGTCGTCACCCAGTCCTGGCGTTTCCCGGCCCTTCCGGCGGTGAATTACGCGCACGAGGTCGCTGCGGAGCGTCTCGATGCTGCCTTGGATGGGCTCGATCGGCAGCAGCACCTCGTGGATCGGGCTCTGCCACTGGAAACGATGTGCGGGCCGCACGATTCGCTCGCGCCAGTGGATGCAAGTGCACCGCCCGGTGGCGTCGTGCGCGTACTCGTACGGCAGCATCAGGATCACGTTGTCTTTCGTGGCCTGATCCATCAGGTGCCGAATGTGCTCGCCGCCAACGAGCTCGTCGTCCGAGTCGATCCACATGACCCAGTCGCCAGTGGCTAGGTCGAAGCTGCGATTGCGTGCAGATGAGAAGTCTGCGATGCGGTTGTCTGCGTCGTTGCATCCAAGGAACAACTCGACCTTGTCCGCGTACTTGCGCGCCAGGTCCATTGTGCCGTCGGTGCTGCCGGTATCGACGACCACGAGCTCGTCACAGTACGGGCGGGCGGACTTTAACGCGGCCTCGAGCGTGCCGACGCAATCGCGGACGATCATGCAGCAGGAGAGCTTGGCGGTCATTTCTCTAGGCCTCGCATTCGGCCCTGAAGCTCATCGTGCTCGCGCTTCAGTTTACAGTAGGCGTTTATTAGCGCCTGCCCAGGGATGACACGATCGACATCGAGTCCGAGCTCCTTCATCTGCCTCAACTCGTGGTCGCTGACCCAACGGACAGCGTTCACCGGGATCACCATTCGCCGAAGTGGTTCTCCTACGCCCTCATCATGATTCCGGAAGTACCTGTTTATGGCCTCTGACCAGGCTTTCTCTGCCTCCTCATGGTCAGCACCACTCTTGAGACGATACGGTAGTCCGTGAACAACGACGTCCGCCGAGCGATCCATCACGCTGCCCCTTTTCGCTCTTCGCCAATCAGCTCCGCCAGCCCGTCGGCAAACGAAACGGTTGGCTCCCAGCCTAGCGTCCGTTGGATACGTGACCAGTCGCAGCGCATGCGCGTCGGTCCGTCGTTCGCCACGTTCTCGAGCTCCACCGGGATCCCGAAGTGCTCCGACAGTCTCGTAACAATCGTCTCCAGGCTGGTCTCTATGCCGGTTCCCACGTTGAGCGGCCCGACGTAACCAGAGCTGAGCGCAGCAATCGTAGCGCGCACCACATCGTGCACACTGACCCAGTCCTTCGTCACAGAACCGTTGCGGAGCGTGAGCTTGCCTTCGCCAGCTTGGCGTAGCTTCGCACCGATGAAGTAGTCCTTGTTTTGCCCCGGTCCGTATGCATTCCAGAGCCGGAGCACGGCGTAGCTCAGCCCGTGGTACCGATAGAACTGGTCGCACAGCTGCTCGCCCATGATCTTCGTCGTCGTGTACGTGTCGAGCAGCGCAAGCGGGTGGTTCTCGTCGGTAGGAAAGTACCGAGGCGAGATCCCGTAAACGTGAGCCGAGCTAAAGAACACGACGCGCTTACATCCGATGCGATGGCACAGCTGGAGCACGTTGTGTGTTCCGTGCACATTGGTCGCCCATGCCGTGGCCGGATCCTTCGCAGCGATCGGAGGAGAGGCGACTGCGGCAAGGTGTACGCAGGCCGTAACTCGCCCCTGTAGCTCAGGCACGAGCGCGGCCATTGCAGCGTCGTCAGTGATGTCCGTAACGCTGCCCTTGCACGGCACGCTAGCAAGCGGAGCTATGTCGATTGCATAGGACGGCACATAGAGCGGGGAGCTATTGAGCGCCGCCACGAGATGACGTCCGATGAATCCAGCGGCCCCAGTTACCAGTATCACAGCTGTTCCCTCCTCCACTTGACAGTATCCGCCAGCCCGTCCGCCAACGAGATCCGCGGCTCGAATCCGAGCATCTCACGCGCGCGGCTGATGTTCACAGTGCGCGACTTGAGGGCGGATGGCTTGCTTGGGTTTGTCTTCAGCTCATGGTCTCCTGTCGGATCCACGGCTTCGATCACCGCACCGGCCAGTTCGCACGTGCGGATTCCTTTTCCACTCGCGATATTTATCGGCGTGCAGTCCGGCCGCTTCGCCACCGCGAGCAGCAACCCGCGAGCAGCATCCTCGGCGTGAATGATGTCGCGCACGTCCTCGCCGTCGCCCCAGATCTCGAACGCCTCTCCCGGCTTGAGCTTGAGCGCCCGATCGATCATCCCTGGCACGACGTGCGACGTCTCCGGATCGAAGTTGTCGAAGCGCCCGTAAGCACCACTCGGACGCACGATGCCGACGCCGATACCGGTGGTTTCGTGGTAGTAGCGGCAGAGCTTCTCGAGGAAGCGCTTGGATTCGCCGATGCCGCGATAGAGCGGGTAGAGTTCGCTAAAGCTGTCGTCGATGTCCTCGGTAACCGGATTGACCGTGGCGCGGTACACCGTCGTACTCGACAGAAATCCGAACCGCTCGACCTTTGCCAAGTGGCATGCGTGCAGAACGTTGCACACCATCGCGGTCGCGGGACCGACGTAGCTAACCGGGTCCTTGCTGGGCAGTCCGACGCCGCCGGTGATGCCGGCGCAGTTGATGACGACGTCCAGGTCGCGAAATATCTCTATCAAAGTCCACGCCGTGTCCGTTGGACTCAGAAGGTCAACGTCGTAAACGTCCTCTAGCTCTAGGTTCCAGCCGTGGTGATGTCGTGTGGCGCTAACCAGTGCCCCAGACTCCACAAGCAGCTCGACCGCATAGCTCCCGATCAGCCCGGTCGCTCCCGTCACGCAGACGCGCTTGCCGCGGTAGTATTCAAGGTCATTCATCGTCGCCACTCGTCCGCCAGTCGAAACTCTCGCTCTGCCGCAGCGTCCGTCTTTACCTTGTCGTAGACCTTCTTCGCGACGCTCACGCCGCGATTGCGCGAAACGAACAGGATCGGACCGAGCTCGTCACCGACTTCGCGACACGCCCTCGCCAGGTCCGCCATGTTGCGCATCGTGATCGGCTCGATCCCGGCCTTGCCGTCGATCCAGGTGATCGCAGCGTCCTTGTCGAACCACTCCGCGGCCAGCAGGTAGAAGCGCGGCGTACCGTTGTGCAGCTCCCAGCGGAGATACGCCTGCATCGGCCCGCGGATCCATCGGATCACTGTAGCCGCGTAATCGACCATGTCGGTCGCCCAGTCTTTGTCAGCCATTGCTCCACTCCTCTGCCGTTTCTGCCGCCAACGCCCGCGTGATGACGTGGTACACGCTCTGTTTTATGTCGTCCGGGATCTCAACGCCGAGTAGCGGATCTCTCCTAGACGCCGCTGCTAGCTCTTCCGCCGTCCGCGCGTCACGCTGACCCTGCTTGTGCCAGCAGAGCCGCTCGGTATCGCACACGAGCGCGCAGGGGCCATAGAGGCGCGCATGCGCGGCGAACTCGGCCGCCTGGACTCTTACCTCGTCCACGTCGTTACCGTCAACGCGACGCACCGGAATACCGAACGCATGGAACCGATCAGTGGTTTGGATCTGCTCCGGCGTGTAGTACTCGGGCGTGATGTTGCCGGCCCTGTGGTTGTCCTCGCACACGAACAGAATCGGCAGCTTGTGGATCGCTGCGATGTTTAGGCCCTCGTGAAACTGGCCGTTCGCAGTGGCGGAATCTCCGAAGAAGCACGCAACGATGGCGTCGTCCTTGTGGTGGTACTTGTGCGCCCACGCGATGCCGTCCGCGACGGGAATACACGTGCCGACCAGCTGGAACGAGAAGTCGTAGCCGATCGCCTGGTTGCTCAGGTGCATCTCACCCGCAAGACCTCGGTTGCATCCGGTCTTGCGGTTCAGGACTTCGCCGACGAGTGAGTCCAGGTCGCCGCCCTTGGCGATGTAGTGGGCGATCGTGCGGTGGTGCGTGACGATGCGATCTGATGCGCGGAGCGCAGAGCAGACGCCGACGGCGATGGCCTCTTGGCCGCGGTTGAAATGGAGATCGCCGGCTAGGCCTTGGTCGCAGAGTTTCTGGAGCTCGGTTTCCAGATGGCGAATGACGAGCATGCTACGCTGTAGGTCGGGTAACATGTTGGAGTGCAGACGATTGCTCACGCTGCCTCCCCGAAGCTCGAATCCGGCAGCTCCCGGTCCTCGAACAGTAGGGTAATTCCCTTCCGCTCCAGTGCGTCCCGCATATTCCAATATGCCACGGCCGGGCTCTGTGGAATCAAGACGCGCAGGCCCGGAACCTGGCGGAAGATGTCCTCCACGCGCTGGCCAGACGTTGGACCGCTGCCGAAGAACTCCGAGCGGACAACGATGGTCTTGGCCGACGAGACCCGCTCCTGCTTGCACATCGTGTTGGCTATGCTGTCCATACAGCGGAACAGGAAGTCGCTCGAGATGACATCGACTATCGGCACGAGACCAGCGATGGCCATGCCCACAGCGAAGTTGTTGTTGCCGTCCTCGGAGATCGGAAGGGTGATGACCCGACCCGGAAAGTCTCGCTCGATCGCCGGCGCATCGAAGTGGACCTTCATGTGTGCGCCTTCCCCGAGCAGATACACCTCCGGCCGCGCCGTCATTGCCTCATGGATCGCGCGGCAGATGGCGTCTCGAATCAGGTGATTGCGGTGCCAGTTATTCATGCTGCCCACACCACGCTGCTCGGGTGCATTGGATAGGCTCCGGGTGGCCTATTTCGAACGAATTCGGCCCAATTCTCGGCCTTCATCGCCCATTCCGGCGGGGTCCAGTCGATACCTTTGACCCAGCATCCGACGCCGTTGTTGCCCGGTTTTGGCGTGTAATTCGGCCTGAAATGGCCCCGATCGCCCAGCTCGGAGACGACATAACTCAGGTCGTTCTTGTATGCGTCGCCGCCACCCTCGGGTCCGGTCTTCGTGTAGTCCTTTGAGAACCGCGAATAGAACGTATCACCGTTGAAATCGGGCGCGTAGCACTGGAAGTCGTCGAGCAGGCAGACGTACTGGCCCAGCGTCTTCACGATCGCGCATTCCTCACGGAGCGGCACCGGCGGATACCAGTGCGCGTCGAGCCACAGCAGCGTAACGCCGTCGGCCATAGTCGGCACAAGGTCGCGCAGGAACCGACGGGAGTCACCGAGCGTGCGATGGACGTTCCGATGGCCGGACAGATTCTCTCCGGACCGCTCGTAAAAGTCCTTGTCCGTCTCGACCGTGTAGACCGGCAGGTCCGGGTAGTTGTCGGCAACCCAGAGCGAAGTCCAGCCCATATGCGTGCCCGTCTCGACGAACCGCGCCGGCTTGACCTGCTCGATCGTTGTGCGAACGAAGCGCTCAAGAATCGGGTCTGCGTGCCATAACGCCTGCTCGATGCCGACTTGGGTGCGGGGGTCGAAACGGTGCTTCATTCCGCCACCCTCCCAAAGTACTCCGCATCGCCCACGACGTTCCGCGGCAGCACCGCCTCGCGTTGCTGCGACAGCCTGCGCCAGTCCCAGATCTCCGCCCGCAGTGCCATCAGCCCGATGGGATTGTCGGCCCACTTCTGCTCGCCTGCTCGGATCGCGTTGTAGATCTCGTTGCCCTGCTCGACCGTGATGCGCTCGTCGTATGGCGGCGGCATCGACCCAGACTCTGGCGCTACCAGGTTCATGTTGGGCAGGATGCTCCGCGGGTTGAGGCAGTGGACGACCGCCTCGCGACAGATGGTAGGCGAGAGTCCGGACCATGCGAGCCGGTATCCCAGGTCAGGATCGCCAGGCCCTCGACCACGGTCCCACAGCTCACGCATGCCGTTCACGTCGAACACGTTCTTACGCGGGAAGCTCTCGTTCTTCGTGCTGAAAAAGTATGGCTGCTCCTCGCCCTTCTCGGGAATCGATGTGCCCTCGATCGGAAACACGTCGAGCTGGTCCGCTGTGAATGGCGTTGGGAAGCAGCTGATCTCGTCGAACTCCTCGCGCGCGTCACGAATGAGCTCTATTGCCGCGTCCATGCCGACCGATGCGACGCGCTGCCGGTCGAAGTGCATCGGCACCTGTCCGTCGCGTGTGAACGCCCCGGTCAGCGTCCGGTATTCATGCGGCGCCATTACGAGCTTACCGGATTGGGCTACGTGGTGCTCGAGCCAGTCAGGCCGGACGTACGTATAGTCGAGCAGCATTACGATCAGCTCGCCTGCTGACAGCGCGAATCCCGTGTTGTATCCGGCGCATGCGGTGCCCCATATGCTGTCGGAATAGCGGTGATTCGGCACGTGGTAGAAGGGCTGCTTGAGGCCGGACCGCTTCACGGCATCGAGGACCTGGGTGTGGCGCTTGTGATAGCGCGCGTCGACGAACACGACCTCGAAGTCCTGGAACGTCTGGGCGCAGAGGCCGGCCAGGGTGATGTCGAGACCACCGGGGCGGGCTGAACCGAGGGTGATGGTTATGCGAGGCACAGGCGCTCCCAACCGTTACCGCGCCACTGGCAGACCATCGCAACGGAAGCGAGCGTCCCGAGAGTGTAGCGCCGCGTCAGTATGGTCCGTTCCAGCAGTTCGAGCTGCGCGTTCTCGGACCGTACGGACTCGCACGTCTGGCATTGCGCCTGATCGCATCCTGTGAAGTTCATCTCAAAATCCCATCCTTTTCGCAGCTTCCCTCTGCCGCTTCTTCGAAGCCTCGATCGCTGCCTGCCGCATCCGCTGCTGCTCGAGCGCCTGCCACTCGGGAGATCCTGGCTTAGGCGGCTCCGTCTGAACGTCCTGAGCGCCGCGTGACAGGGCAATCGAGCACGCCAGCACCAGCGCACTGACGCGGTCTCCGTGACCAGGAACACCCTCGGTCTCGACGTAGTTCACGCGCTCGGATCCGTTGGCGTAGATGCCCTCGAACCGGCGCATCTCGGAGTGCAGGTCTGGATCGTTCGGTAGGCAGATAGCGCCTTCGAGCATGCCGGTGCGCACTGCCCGAAATCGCTCGGTTTTGCCTTCCTTCGCCGAGCTGCCCAGCCACGGGACGATCTCGAGCGTGATGCCAGCCTGTCGCGCCAGCTCGGTGAAGCTCGAGCCCTCGTGCTGGTCGGCAAATACGTACGTCGTGCCGTACTTGTCGCACAGCTCCGACTTCAGGCGCGCCGCAGCTAGAGACGGCTTGCTCTGGAAGCTATCAGGATCCCACGCTCCGGATGCGTGCACCCAAGTGACGCGCTTGCCACTCGGTTCCTTGTGCGATGCGACGACGGCCCAGCCAAACAAGTCGTTCTTGAACGCCGCATCGATCGCAATGATGTACCGCGTCCCCCAGTGCTGCGGGGCAGGGTCGGTCCGAATCGCTGCATCGATCGCGCGCCCGAACCAGTCGTTGACCACGCCGTCGCTTGGCTGAATGCCGTACTCACGGAGCCGTGTCAGGTCGTCCGGCTCGAGCTCGTGGGTTAGCTGCTCGGAGATCGTCGGATTGGCCACCCAGGTCGGTGCGGCTGCCGTGACCTGGTTGTCGGTGTCGCCGCGGTCGAACTCGCGTGCGTGGTAGTCGGTCTTAGTCCATGGCGAGCTGGACAGCACCAGGAACCCGTTGGGCTGCGTTGCCAGCGTCGGGCTCAGGGACGTGACGACTTCGCTGGCCGGGTTCGCTCCGGTCTCTCGCGTGCGCCACTTGGCCACCTCGTCGCAGAACGCGGCAATGGCAGTGAATCCTGACACCGATGTGACGGTGCACGCCTTGACCCTGAAGATTACGCGGCGCTCGGCCTGGCCAATCTCGATCTCGTCGTTGCGCTGAGCGAATGTCACGCCCAGCACGGTGAGCATCTGGCGGATTGTATCGATTCGCCCCGCGGCCTCGGTGCGGTCCACCGAGACGAACGGAATCACCGCGACGTCACCGGGCGGCACCGACCAGTTCCCATAGAGCGCCCACACGACGGCGACGCGGCAGAGGCTTGAGCTCTTGCCACCGCGCCGTCCGACCCGGAACACCCAGCGGCGCCGGCGGCGAGACCAGCACGTGCCGATCTGCTCGCGCCACCATGGAGAAGTTTCTGGCCAGCCGGCCGACACGAGCTGTGCGTCGACCTCGTCGTACCGGCGCAGGAGCTCCTCCGCGGAGTCTGTCGGGGCGAGGCGCTTGGCCTTGGCGCGGCGGGCGAGCTCGACCCATGGGAGGCCGATGGGGATGGTCTGGCTCACGCGGCCCCCTTCGGCTCTGTGCCACTTGTGCCAACTGTGCCAGCCGACCGCTCGAGCAGGGCCAGCGTACCTGGCATGACTGTGCCACCGTTGGCCACCGCGAGGACCACCCTGCGACCCACCCCGAACTCACGAGCGGCGCCGCGAATTCCCAAACGATTCATGGCGTCTACGACTCTCGAGCGGATCTCTGGCGGAACCTCTCGCATCCGTCCGTCCGACCTGCGATCTGGCTCAGTCTGTGCCACTGGCTCATGTGTGCCACGCATGGCGCATATGAGTCAAGTGTTCATGTGCACCACCCGTTCAGTGGCGCATCTGGGCCAGCGTGCGTAGGTTCAGGGCATGGGACGGATTGTTGCGATGCTAGCGGTATCGGTGGCTCTGGTCGGTTGTGGCGCTCCTGACTCCCCGAGCTGCGCGCTGGAGAAGCTCGCGGGCCGGTCTGGCAAGGTGGCCTACGATGACGCCAGTCAGCCATGGCCGTGTGGGCAGGCTCCCGCGACCAACTCAGGCTGCTCGCTCGCCTCGGACGTGTGCGACCTGCCTATCGTGTTCGATTGCGGGGACCGTGGCGTCGTCGAGCTCGACCAGTCAGCTCTGACGTATTCGCGCGGCGATTGTACCGACGTGCACGCGATCCACTGGGTCAGCGGAGAGTAGAGTCCACCCACTTGTGGCAGACCGAGGACGCACGATGACGTCACCTCCGTGCGCGCCAAAGGGTTCTTGACCCGCGGGGCGGCGCACATTAGGTGAACCCAGCTTTCGTTCTGGTCACAGATGGTGCACTTCCTCATTCCGCTCCCGTCGCCTCTACCAGCAGCGGCTCCGGATACCTGGCCAGTTCCGCCCGCACCAGCGCGCGCATCTCCGGATCTGCCAGCGACTGGCGAATGGCTTCGGCCACGACTTCGCGGGTTGGGGCCGTCGTGACGGATACGTCGACCTTGTCGCGGAGCCGCCCGAACGATTGCAGCAGCGTTCGGATGGCGTTGACGGCGGCGGCGGGATTCTCGCCGGACGCCATGTCAGCGATCCGCCGCAGCATTACGCGGGCGTATCGCTCGGCAGCTTCACCGTCGCCCCAGCGGATCTCCGCGTGGCGGCCCGCTTCCGCCGTGATGTCCCGGACCGTGTCAAGCGCGAGGCCCCATTCCTCTGCCAATGCACGATCCGTCTCGCCGCGTACGTAGCTCCCGTCGGCGAACATGTGGATGACCCGCTCGAGCCGGGCTCGCTTCTCCTCGGGGGCTACAGGCGCGCGCGCGCGCGAGGTGCCTGAAGATTCTTCCTGAGTCCTTCCGCTACGTTGCTTCAACTGTGAACAACTTTTCCGTTGACATGGGCTATAGCCATGTGGGTGTTTGTCTTGCGCGTGCGTTATCCGGTTTCCTCTGGCTCCGTATCGCTATTCGTCTTCGAACGAGCCCAGGGAATCGACTCACGGCCACTCCCATCCCGGCGTCACAACGACATCCCAGTCCGCCGCATCCCGCTCCGGTTCGGGCTGGGGCGCGGTGGCCGCTTCGATCCGCGCGTTGAGGTCGGACTCTCGACGCGCCATCAACTTGTCGGGCACGAGACCGACGGACCACTGCCCCTCTAGATCGACGCGAGTCAGGCAGTAGGCACAGAGTGGCTCTCCGTCGTGCCGCTTGACCTGCTCGGGTCGCAGTGGTGCATCGCATTCGGCACACGGCGTGAATGTAAGCTCGACTGGCTTGCTAGCGGTGCGCGCGATGCCATGCACAGCCTGCGACCATTCCATGGGCGACCATTCCATGGGCGGCACAGCCGGAATCGTTCCGATGATCGGCACACTGACAATGCAGTTGCGAAAACTCAAGAATGGCGGCGGCTCGGACGGCTCGCTGCACGACTCGTAATGTTGCAGCGCAGCCCTGACCCATTCGTCAACGTTCTCGCGTGTACTCGTGGAAAGGACATGAATACCGGAGGTGCGCTTAGTGATGTGCGCGATCTCTCCACCGCCGAATCGCACACACTCCCACCCGGGCAGCTTGCTTGCCGCGTACGCGATCGGGTCGAACGTCTCGACGATTTTGGCACGCTCGGATTCAATGAATGGCTCGACGCCTAATCTTGATCTGCCCCACTCCGCCCCGTGGCGCTCGCAGAAGTTCATATAGCCAACACTAGTCGGATTACTGCAGATTCTACACTTCATCACTTTCCTCCGTTCCGTCGCGCTCGCTCCTTGGCCATGAGGTCCGCCATCTGCCACGCGGAGACGATTGCTAGCGTAAGCGATACAGCTGCGGCGTCCGTGTTGCAGTTATCGGATGACGCTGCGCGGTCCATCGCTGGCCACTCAGTCTGTAGGATCGTCTGCATTGCCGCCCTCGCGTCGCGATCGCGGATCGTCTCGGTCTCTGGCTGCTGAAATGAGAATACGAACCCGCTCGATGCCGGATCCGGAGGGGCCAAGTCACGCAGTCTAAGCAACTCGCTCTGCAGCCGTCGAATCAGCGCGGCGGCTTGGCCAGCGAGAGTCTTCGCGGGGTCTAGCCCGAGTCGCCGATCGTCTTCGGTAAATTCCTCCAGCGCCTTCAGAATCTCATCGTCGGTGAACACCTTCATGTCTCTTCTCCCGTCGCCCGATCGATTGTCTCGGGCACGTTATAGCCGTCGGAATACATACCGGCCCGCGCATCGAATCTCCGCACCAGCTCTCTCACGACCGCCACCGGCAGATCGCTACCGGAGAACTCGGTCGATACGTTCAGTCCGCGCGCGTCGAAGGAGACAATGTGATCCCACATCTCGTCGGCCTCTCCGATCCAGAATAGTACCGCATCGCAGTTCTGCGCCTCGTCCCACCTGATCGCGAATCGGGAGCCGTCGTGGGATGTGTGCTCGTAGTCGAAGTCGGTCATGCTACTCCTCTCCGATCTTCCATTCTCGCGGCAGTCCAGACGTATCTGAGCACCTGGATTGCCACGTCGAGCCAGCCGTAAGTCCAACGACGCACTCCGCGTACGTCGCCATAGATCGGCTCAGTCGCGTCGGCGGCCGCGAACTTGTAGCGGTAGTTGCCCACGTCGTCAGTGCCGGTCTCGTCGTTCCAGATGTCGAGACGGCATAGCGAGCGCTTGCGCCGCTCGTTCCCGTCCGGCCAGATCTCGAAGCGAATTAC
This sequence comes from Anaerolineae bacterium, assembly GCA_004297445.1. Classification (GTDB taxonomy): domain Bacteria; phylum Chloroflexota; class Anaerolineae; order Anaerolineales; family UBA11579; genus SCUK01. The sequence goes on from SCUK01000084.1 coordinate 18,647, forward strand.
GATCATCGGTCGCTCCTTGCGCCAACAATGAATCCAATTGCGTAGCCGATGGCGGCTCCGATGAATCCTGCCACTGCTATCGTGATGAAGACATCCGGAGGGCTCACAATTCGATCCTCCGGTAGTGCTCGGGCAATTCGTCCGACACCGGCCTAGCATACCGCTTGCGTTGCAGCACATGCAGTTCATCCAAGTAGCGCCTGTCATTGGTGGTCGCATACTTCATGACCAGATCGAACTCCTCAGGGTCAGCCATGTTGGCGCGGATCATCGGTCGCTCCAGTGGTCCTCGGTGGCGAAGTCAGCGGGCATTGGGATCCTCCACTCTCACGTAGTAATCCGTAGGCACCCGCTTGGACCGGTGCATCCAAGCCGACTGCGGCGACTGCTCACAGACGTAGCCGTCACGGTGTCCGCCAACGTGGCCCTTTGCGAGTGCGCAGCAGAGATAGCCGTCGCTGCCATGTGGCTTGATACACTCGCACTGGCTCTCGACGCTACCCGTCCACTCGGTGCCCAGCAGTGCGCCGTCGATGCCGTGGGTGATCTTCTCACGGGCTGCGGTTAGTTCGGCGGATGTCATGGTTTCGCCTCTCGAAATCCGATCGGTTGCTTAGCTTCCCATGCCAGTCCGCACCCACGTCGCACACCGCGGTGATATGCGACCCGCAACAGCCACACGATGCGCTTTGACGTGCCGCGGTAAACGCCGTCTAGCCCGCTCTTGTCGCCGACCGCTTCAGCCAACTCCTTGTCGTCGCGAGTGAGCCAGCCGCAGAGCCTGTCCACGTACTCCTTGCGTGGTGTCATGGGTATCGGTCCTCGGTGGCGAAGTCGGAGGAAAGGTTGGCCTGCTCCGGTTCCGCTTCGATCGGCTCTGGTGGATCCGGCGCCCTCGCAGGCATCCGAGTCGGCTCCGGTCGACGCAGCTGGATCCCGGGCTGCCGCTTGAACTCTTCGAGCCACGCGAACATCTCGTCCGCGGTCGGCGGGTCGAGGTCTGGCTGGGCGCGGTAGCGGTAGAGCTCGGCATGGTAGGTGTAGTCGGGGTCTGTGAACCTGTCGTCGGTCATTTGCCACCAGTTGCCTTTCCAATGCGTCCGGTGAGCTCGGCCAGCCTTCGCGTCGTTTCTGAACCATCACGCAATCCTGGGGCATCCTGGTGCGAAGGCAGTGCCATTCCGGATACCACGGTCGCCCGGTGACGCCGCTGGAGCTCGGCGTAGAGCTCCAGAAACCGGGCTCGGTCCGACACAAGCTCACCCTCGCAACACAAGGCTCGCCAGCCCCAGGACCTCACGATCTGAGCCACCAGCGGATCCCGAAAACTCGGGGTGCCCATGTAACCCGTGTGGTGAATTTCTTGGAGCAGTTCGCCCCATGCCTCGCCAGGAGCGCGTGCTGGCCCCACGCGGAGATCGGCCTCCTCCTCACGAATCTCTGCCACCGTAGGCAGAAACTTGTGCGTCGCTATCAGCCGGCACACGGCAGCCCGGACCGACTCGAACTCGAGGTCACCGAGCGTTGAAGCGTAGACGAAAGCGGTCTCGTCGGCTAGTTGCGCGCTCGGGTATGCCGCGGCCATGATGGCCAGCAGTTTGCTCGTTTCGGACGGCTTCATTGGTTTTCTGCCTCCAGTTCGGCCCGCTCTTGCTCGATGGCCAGCTCGCGGAACCGGGCCACCTGTGCGCTGGCACGGCTCGCCGGCGCACCATTCGAATTCGCCCGCGGAGCGGCGAATAGCGATTCGTTCTTAGCGGTCATCTCAATTCGGTTTGCAAACGTCTGCGACCATCCGCGGCCAGTCTTTCGCTTACCGGCCCCTTTCCCGCTGAGCCAATACCAGCGGAACTCAGGTAGCTCATTGGCAATGCGCGCCGGGTCGACTCCGAATCGTGTCGCCAGCGCCGAGATCTGTTCAGCGTCTGGAGTCCAGGACTTTGTCATCGGCTCGGCAACATCGGCCAGTGGCCGGCGTGACCTCGCCACGCGCGCGCTACCTGTCAGGTCTTTAGGCTCTGAGAGATCAGATCCAGATGAAGCACCAGAGGGAACCAGAGAAGAATGGGACGCGCGCGCAGGTGCCGCGGCCGCGCGCGCGTGGGGGTCTCGCGAGGGCTCGCAACTCTCTCGTTTAGTCTCGCGAGACTCTCGCGAGGAATCAGCGTAAGTGCCCGATGTCACTCGGATTGCGCCTTCGGATTCGGGTCCAGGAACCTTTGGTTGACTCGGGTGGTCAATCCTCTGGTGCGTGTCCCAATTCCGTATCGTGAAGTAGTGCTGGCCCCCAATCTGGTAGAGTGAACAGAACTCGATTGCGGTCAACTCTGCAAGCGCCGAGTCCAATGTCTCTGGTGTGAGACCGGGGAACACGCGCGCAGCCAACCATGTCCGGCCAGACCGACCATTGCCGTAGTCATCCGCCAGTACGATCAAGCCAATCGTTAAGACGCGCGCCGCAAGTGAGCACGCGATGAGGGCTTCGTCGTCGAGCCACTCCGGCTTGATTGTACGTGCTCGTCCGGCCATTAGCCGATCACTGCCTTCCACTGTCTGCAGTCCGCTTCGTTCGCATTCAGTCGCTCCGAAATCTCGAGCGCTTCGGCGCTACGCTGCTCGAGCTGCTCAGCGCGACGTTCCCACCAGCGCGCGCGGCGGGCTTTGTTCTGACAGGTTCGACATACGCGCTCGCGATACGTTCGCGGCTTGAACGGATTGCCACCCGACGACACGCGATACTCGGATACCGATTGCGACTTGCCACAGCGACGGCACTCGAGATCGTCAATCGATCGCTTGCCATCCCAATGCAGGCAGCCACGGACGACACAGAGCTTCGGGGCCATACCGTGTGAGCATCGGCATTCTCGACTCATCGCCTCTCCCCCTTGACGCCGGGTCCCGCAGCCTGCATACTCTCCCCAATGGGTTCAGCGCTCATGGCATCCACCTCCGACCGTCTCGACTTGGGACTGGCGTTCGTAACGCCTGACGGCGTGGTGCGCTTGGTGCTCGAGACGGGGCGTTGTGCGGGGCTGGGTGGTGAGCCAGAGCCGGCGGTGCTGCCGGCTCCACGGCCGCGCGTGGCGCCCGTGCTGCGCTTGGTCGGTGCGGACCGAGTCCGGCTGGCGGCGGCACGGCCAAGCTCGTCTGCGCGTCTCCAGTAAGCCATCTCGAGCGCGTGCAGCTTGTCGTCGACGCGCTCGTCGGTGCGCCCGAGAACGAGCGAGACGATCACTCGCGCCTCAAATACGGCGCGAGCTGACGCGGATGCCTGAGCGGCGGTGGCTGCCTGCGTCGCAATCGTCTTGACCACCGCGGAGTCAGCCTCATTGACGGCCCTTGCTGCCACGACGGCGGCGGATTTGGTGCGGCGCGAGGATGGAGTCATGGCGTAGCGGCCCTCCGAAACGAGGCGTGTGTTGCACGCTCTCGCCGCTCACGGCCACGGCGCGCTGCCAGCTGCTCATCGGTCTCGCAGAAGTAGCGGCGCATCCTGACGCGCTTTCCGTCTAGCTGTGCAGCCTGGAGCCTCTTCCGTATCTGTACGCGACTGAGAGCCACAAGCGTCGTGGGCATGGGCTTCGGGAGCTGCTCGGGCGTATGCGTCGCATCCCACTCGGCAAGGATCCAGTCCGCTGCACGCTGACTGATTGCTTCCGGTGAGAATCCGTCGATGTCGTAGAACTTAACGCAGCCGTCGAGATAGTGTATGACGGACAGGCGGTCGTGGAATAGCTGCACGGTTGCGGCGACGCGGTAGTAGTTGCTCACGGCTCATTCTCCGATCGGAGCCAGAAGTCCACGTTCTCCAGCGCCGCTTGGATCGACCGCACCACCGCAGTCCGCACATGGAACTTAGCAGCCCGCTCATGCCAACGCGCTTGCGTCTCTCGCAGCACACCGTGTGCAGTCTTGACCTCCAGCCCGCACAGCCGCCCAGTCGGCGTCACAAGCAGGATGTCCGGAGTGCCCGGAGTAGAGCCGCGTATGATGCGTCGTTGCGTCTTGTGCGTGGCGGGGATGACGATGTTGCCGGCATTGGCGCGCCATGCGAATACTGTGCGCGTCGAGAGAGCCTGGAGGATGCCGGCGACGAGAGCCGTCTCGCTGCCATGCCGAGCCGTTCGGGGTTTGGTTGTCATGTTCCTACCTCTTCAAATAGACCACGCTGCTTCGGCGGCTCCTTCGCCCGCAGCGGTTCACGCGGGATCACTTCGCGTCCCTCGACCCAGCTGATGCGGGCACGGGCGACGCTGACCGATGGCTCCTCGTCGGTGTCATTCATCTCGAATCCGATCCACCGCATCCCTTCAAGCAGCGCCGCGATCCCTCCACTGCCACTGCCCGCGAACGGATCGATGCACACGCCACCCGGCGGAGTCACAAGTCGAATCAGCCACCGCATCAGGTCGACCGACTTGACCGTGGCGTGATGGTTCCGACGTCCGCCATTGCGACCCGCTCCGGTTCGCGGCGAGTTGAGGCGCGCTTGCCCTTCCTCGCTATCCGTTGCTTCGGCTCCGGTCAGCACACGGAAGTTTCGGAGGCCGGCGTCGCGTTCAGAGGATGACGGCTTGGCTTGGTAGCAGAATGGTGATTCGAATTGAGGGAAGAAGCGACTTGCATCGCCGCAGTCATCCGGAGCCACGCGCGGACGGTCATGGTTCGCTTCTGACCACGACATCGGATTGGCGTTCGATCCTGAAGAACCGCCGTTGCGAGAAATACTCCGCCCACTCATCTCTCCCAGAAGCTGGACCGCACACCCGTCGACGCACTCCCACTGCTCTACCTGCTCGACGGCATCACGACGCGCACCTGGCAGCGCAGCGAATCCAGTCACGCCCTTGTTGGCGTAGCGTCGATCTGCAGATGGCTCGCCGTGCCGCACCCTAGACACCGTCTCGCCCGTGAACCTGCTCGGCTCGGTCGAACGATTGGGCGTGTCCCAGGTCGGGTGTGCGTTGACATCGACGGTACCGATGCGGCGACAACCGGGCGCGTGACTTAAAAGGCAATTCGGAGGCCAGCGGCCCTGATCCAACTGCTCCAGGTAGGGAGCGAGCGACGCGGGCCCGTTGTTGAACTCGGAGTATGTTGTGCGTCCGGCGTTTTGGTCTTGGCACGATCGTTGCGCCGCCGCCGCCGCCGCCGCCGCCGCCGCCGCCTTGTCTCCATCGTTGGCAAACCGGATGCGGCATGCGTCGATGTTCAGGGCTCCGGTTCCGTGCTCCTGGACGTTGGCGGCGACAGTCGCATCGAACGGTTTCCGAACGAGCCACCACGTTTCATGACTCGGCTTCAACGCCGTTCCCCATCCATCCCACACCGTTGCGGGGACCGTTGCGGGGACCGTTGCGGGGACCGTTGCGGGGTAAGTGCCGGGGCTCGTGTTTAGCGATGCGTGATGATCAGGCGACCACGCACCATCGGTGCGTATCCCAACGACCGGACGTTCCGCACCCGCAGCAGCATCAATCGCTTTGCTCACGTTGAGCGACTTCGGAAAGCCAGTGGAGAACAAATGGTCCAGACTGTCGCGAACATCAAACCCGGCATACTCCAGCGCCATCGCGGTCCAGTGCGATGTCCGCGGCAATGCCCAGACGAGTGCGTGAGCTCCGGGCTTGAGCGCGCGATGTAGCTCCCGTGCGATTGTGGTCAGCCACGCGATCCACTGGTCGCGTCCGCCTTTGTCGGAGTCCCAAGCTTTGTTCATGAACGCGACACCAGCCGGCGGATCCGTCACGCACGAATCAATCGAGCAGTCCTCCATCGCCCGCAGCGCCACGAGGCAATCGGTGTGCTCGACGGTCCACCTCTGCTCGTCACGAGTGACGCGGCCGATTCCGGGATGGAACCAGAGCCAGGAGTGGCGGAGGAAGTCGCTCATCGAACCAACCCTTTGGTACTCGGATACTGCCAACCCACATCAACCCGCCGCAAGAACTCGACCGCGTGCACAGTCGGCTCTGGCGCGTACTCAGTCGAGCACTCCGGACACGTCACCGGCACCGATGCGTCGCGGATCGGAGGTACCGGCACGCGAGACGGAATCGATCCGCAGGTCCGACAATCGATCGGGCGGCGCGCATGTCGTTGCGGCTTCTGTCGTTCGGGCTGGTTGACCCGGGCGAGTTTGCGCTGCCATGCACGCCAGCACGGCCAGCAGTGGAGCTTGCCGGTCACGCGCTGAACCGACATCCGCTCGCCGCAGTCCGGGCAGAGATGGACACGACGGGCGACCTTCACGCGGCCAGTGGCGACCCGCTTGCCGACGTGCTTATGGTATGCGCACACGTCGATTCCGGGCAGTGCGTCGGACAGGCACTGGCGCTTGAGATCGGATGTGAGGGACGTGCACTTAGTCATGGTGCACGCTCGAATCCGGCGGCAGCCATGCGTTCGTCGATCACCCCGATCAATCTCTCCTCCCATCGCATGCCCAGCTTCCCACCACGCGAGCGATCCGGGAGCGTCGCTACACATTCCAGTCATGTCCACAGCAACCCGCGCCCATCCAGCCTCTAACCTCATCCCGTCCGACATCCTCGGACCGACAGCGATCACGGTGCCGACGAGCGCGACCAGCGCACGATCGCATTCGAGCCCGGTCTCGCGACGATCCTCGGTCCATACTCCGGACAGGACGACCCAGTCCGCTACTGGGCTGAGCAGGTATCGATCTGCGAGCCATGCGACCCAGCGTGCGGCACGCGCGCGGTTCGACTCGCGCTCCTCGGCGGTCGGCGCGTTGAGCGGGTGGGCGACGTAGACAGGGCGGCGGGCGGTCACGCTGCACGCTCCTGTCCGGCGCGACGCGCAAGGTCAATCAGCAGCTCAGCAAAGGCTGCAGGTGTCGCCGCCGCCGCCTTACCAACGCGCGGACGACTCTCGCCGCTACGGACGTGGTTCCCGCACCAACTCACCGGCGCCTTGCTGGCAAAGTCCGGCGAGTGTCCCCACTCCAGTGTTGGAAGGTTGCGGATGCCGACGGCGTAGAGCCACGTTGCCTTCTTAGCCGGGTGTCCGTATCGACCCTGTTCGACGTGGCAGGACCAGCCGCCGCACGTCCCCCGCTGCCATCCGCGCCGAGCCGGGACGGGGAGGGAGAATGCGTGCCAAGCGTCGGAGTACGCGGGGTGTTCCAGCACGCCTCCGAAGGCACGGACAGCCGCCAGCGCCGCCGCAAAGCACCCACCGTCCTCGCCGCGCTTGTGACCCCAGCGTGCCTCAACGAGGCCTGCGAGCCGACACCATCGCGCGCACGGCGGATGTGCAACGATCGGCCACGGTCCAGCGTAGAGCCGTGCGTCACGCGTCTCGTCCCAGCACAGCTCGGGGCCGAGCAATCGCGGATACGGCCCGCGCGGGTCGATGTAGAGGGCGGCGACGTCAGGCATGGGACGCCTCCTCCTCGAGGATCTCGCGGACGCGGCCTCGTTCGACGGTTACACGGGCCGTTACACGATCGGCCTGCGTCTCGCGGAGTTTTCGTGCACGCTCATGCCCACAGAACCACCAGCAATTCCCGACGGTTCGCACCTCACCGGTGGGTTGAGGTGCTAGCGGGGTAACTCCCATGGGGGTTCGATTCCCCCCCTTCGCACGAAGAAAACCTAGGCCCGGCGCTTGCGCCGGTACACGATTGAATCCCGCGTTACACGAATGGCCTCGGCGGCGGCACGGTACGAGGGCCGCACGTACTCCGCCGTGGTCTTGGGCTGCCGGTGCCCGGCGAGGTACTGCGCCGCAGCCAGATTGCCCGTGCGCTCGAGCAGATGGGTGATTGACGCCGACCGGAAGTGCGCGCCGCAGAACCGATCCGCGAGCGCCTTCGGAAGCACCGAGCGGGCCGCTGCGTCGAGGTGCTCCCGGTAGTCGTGCCGGCCGAAGATCGGACCCTCCTCCGGGCAGACCGCATCGAGCGCCTTTCGCGCCAGCTCCGACAACGGAACCTCGCGCCCCCAACGTACCTTGTCCACGTCGTCCGTCAGCGCGAGCCTGTCCGACCCATGTTGGTAGTGCTCGGGCACCGAGATGGCGTCGAGCGTACCGGGACGTAGCCCGGTCTCGTAGGCGACCACGAAGCGCGCGCGGATGGGGAAGACCGCGACCTTCCGGCTCGTGCTCCACTCCGGGAGCGCCGCGATGATCGACGTCGCCTGCTGCGGAGTGAGCTCCGGTGCGCTCGATCTCCGCCGAGCACCGAACCGCTTGCCCGTCGCACTCGACGGAACACCGGGCACAACTACCTCGCGCTGCAGGTACCCGTGCATGCGACACCATCTCAGGAATCGGCGCAGCGCCGAGAGCTCCTTCCGCACGGTCGTCGCCATCACGGTCCGCAGCCGGTCGTTCCGATACTGCTCGGCGGTCGACTCGCTGATCCCGACAAGCGTCTCCCACCGTTCGGACCAATGGCCGCCGTAGACCGTCCACGTGTCCACGGTGCTCGGGTCGATCGTGGTGTCCGAGGTCAGCCACAGTTCGACGAGCTCCGGGAGCGCAGGGGAATCACCACGCCGGACGATGCGGCGCTTGGGCGGTTCACGTTGGACGAAGTCGGCGTAGATCCGTGCAGCCTCCTTTGCAGCTTGCTCCGGATCCGAGCACCCCGTGGATCGGTCGACGCGACGACCATTGTGGGTGAAGTAGACCGTGTAGACCGAGCGGTTCGGCGGGAGCCGGATGCGCCATCCTTGCGGGTATCGAGCCATGCATCGAGGTCCGAGCGATCGAATAGGACGCGACGCCCAATCCGGACGGGCGTCAAGTCAGGCCGCACGTGGGCCTCGAATGCGCGGAGAGAAACGCGGCAGACCTTGGCCGCCTCTGCGCGGGTGAGCAGGTCGGTCACGCGCTCCTCGCCTTCCGCCCCGGCGGCACGAGCGGCCTGGACTGCTGCAGCCGCGTCAAGTTGTCGATGTCACGCTCGAGCGTCGTTGCGGCTGCCGGCTCGGCGTGCGACCTGATCGGGTGCACACGGAAGCGCTCGATCGTCTGCGCGCTGGTCTCGGCCTGGCGCTTGCGTCCCCGAACGTGACCGCGTTCACGTCGGCGCACCAGCGCATCGGTCACGCGCGGCGACGCCTTGGCGCGCACATAGAACGCCTGGATCGTGCAGCCGACTCGACGTGCGGCTGCCGCGAGACTCTCTGAGCCGTCGAGCGCCAGGACCATGTGGTGCCGACGCGGACGCCGATTCGCGACCTGCACGCCGGTCTCCTCGATGCGAGGAATGCGTCCGTTGTCGGAGTGAGCGCAGTTAGGCTGGACGCACAGGCCGCGGAGGAAGCCATGGGAGCAACGAAGGCTCACGCTGCGACCCCAGGAAGGTAGTGCGGTCGTCCATCACGAATCACCCCGGCAGGGCGAGCAGCGTTCCCCGAAACCATGCCTCCGGCAGTGCCATCAGCTTCGTCGGTTGCACGCCACTCGTCGCTTCCCTGCCGGCCGGCGCCCGCTACCCGACTATCGCCGGGGCGCTGCGTTACTCTGTGGCCTTGCGAATCGGCCGGTGAATCTTCGCGCCGCGCGATCACGCGTTGCGCGAGCGCCGTCTGTTCAGCGCTCGACTCTGGCGTCCAGCAGCCGAGCCCGAGCCAGCGGGCGAACCGAGCGAGCGAGCGCGGGCACACCGCAGACTGTACGAGCAGCGCGTCCATGAGCTCGTCGGGGAAGCCGCTCACGTGCCGGTCCTCTCGCTCTCCACACCGGCGAAGTCACGCAGCGCACGCACGGCCCACGCCGGTACCGCCGTCATGCTCGGCCCAGTCGTCTCCCAACGCTCCACGGTCTGGCGCGCAACACCGAGCTCAGAGGCGCATCGGAGCTGGGACCATCCGAGCGCATGGCGCGCGAGCACGAACGCGCGGCGCTCATGCTCCCAGGCGGACACCCGCATCCCAGAGGGTGAGCACCGAGCCAACGGTCTCAGCTTGAGATTCGTGCTCACTTGCCCCCCGCTTGACTCCGACCGTTCGGTCGGCTCGGATTGCACGCTCGGAGGTGACGATGCGGTGCAAAATGCTCTTGGCCCTGGCGCTGGTCTCGTGCATGCCGACGTACAATGGCCAGCTGCTGATTCGGTGCAGGGGCGGGCATTAGGCCGCGGCTCCACCGTCTGCGTTTCCGTTCTCCTGTGCGTCCGGGTTCTCCCATCCGCTCGCCGGTGCTTCCGGGTTCTCCCATCCGCTCGCCGGTGCTTCACCCTTGGTTTCACGTTCGAGCAACGCCGCGGTCTCGACCGACGGTTTGCGACGTCCGGTGCAGAAGCGCCAGAGCATCGTGCGATGAACGCCGCGCGCCTCCAATCTCTTTGCCAGCTCCGAATCGGCACTGAGGGCAGCCTTGAGACCCTCTGCGGCCTTGCTCAGTGGGCGCGTCTGTTCTGCCATGGAGCGTATGTAGCTCACTGGCTGCGGCGTCGTCAAGGGGCTACATTGTGAACTCGACGCCGCCCCTCCTGTCTTGTAGCCATTCAGCTACCCGCCTACACTCGGCACCGATGGAGCTGCCCACCATGGGTCACCGCGCGTTCTTCGCCTATCAGTGCCTGCCGCGTGACGCCATGGGGCGGAGCCCATCATACCGGCAGCTGGAACGTGAGAACGGGCTCTCCGAAAGCTGATCTGGGACGAGCTGTCACGGCCCGGCTATCAAACCATGCTCCGCCTCGCCAAGGCCCTCCAGTGCTCCGAGGAATGGCTTAGCAGTGGCAAGGGGAGCGGTCCGACCGCTCGATTCCCTGTCGCCCCGCGGCCCGCTGAGAAGCCCGCTCGGGAGCCCGGACTGAGTGAGACTGTCGTCGCTCGTTTCGACAAGGACGCGGACAAGCTCGGCAAGCGTCGCAAGCCCTCGCGCCGACGCAACACAAGCAAATAGGGCAACCGGAGCACCGTCCCGGTTCTCCGGGTCGTAGACCTTTGCCCTCAATACACCGTCCCGCTCCTCTACGGCTGTAACGAACATTCCTGCCTCCCTGGCAAGCGCAGAGCATAGACCCGACAACGGCTGCGGGGATGAGCGCAGTCCACCCCCGAGGTGACATTCCGGGAGGGTACCTGTAGCCCCCTGTCGAATTCTTCATGTAGCTACTTGACGACGCTGTAGCCGATGCGCTACATACCGGTGTCACCGAGAGGCACCCTATGAACGAACGCATCGAGCTCACCGCCGCCGACCGGCAAGCAGTGTCGGCGCTCCTTGACTGGTCGCAACGCACGCTCGGCACGCAGCGCCAGCGTCAGGTCATCGTCACGCAGCAGGCGACTCGGGTGACGGTGACTCTCCGCTTCGGCGAGCTCTACACGTTCACGGTGACCCGGGCGACGTTGGCGGAGGCTGCGAATGCCGCGCTCGGTGCGGCCAATCGGGAGCTGTCGTGAGCTCGCCGTGCGACCTGTGCGGAGCGGATCACTGGGGCACCACGTGCGACGGCATGCCGTTGACGCTGCTCGACGAGCCCGCGCCGGAATGCGCCTCGTGCGGCTGGGGCTCGCGACAGACCGAGCGGTGCACGCTCTGCCGCTGCGAGGACGCCGCGCCCACCGCGCTCGCCCGCGTCGTGCTGCCGGCGCTCGACGAGCTCATGCAGAGGCGGGCGGGGAAGCGCACGGTCGTTGCCGCGATCTCCGAGTCGGTCGACGCGGCGTTCACCGACCTGGAGTGGAATGCCTACGACGTCGTCCAGCGCGTCGGATGCCTGGCGATGTTCGTGTCGCTCGGATCGCTTGCGGCGCTGTCGAGGGTGCTGTGAAAGACTGCTGGTGCACCGTGTGCGGCTTCCGTGTTCCTCCGGAGGTAGCGGCCGGACCATTGCGTTGCTGCCCTGCATGTAAATCAACTGGAGTGCCATGCGATCCGGCGGCCGATTTCCTGATCGAGGTGAATTGGCACGAGTTGCGCATTCTCGGCATTTGGGCATCGAACTGGGCTGCCGAGAAGTTTGGCAACGACGTCGACAGCGCACGGGCGCTGCGCGGCATTCTGTCGCGCCTCGAACGTCAGGCGCCTGGCATGCCACCACTCACACTTGGCGGCGAGCTGCGCCTGGTGCGTGAGTCCGGGTTCGAGGTCTCCGCAAGCACAATTCCGTCTGAAGGATTCGTAGTCGTCAATGGTCCCGGTGCGGTCGGCTTTGCCAAGAAACCGGAGCCGAAACTGTGACCGCCCTCGATCGCTTCGAAGCCCTCGCTGCGCTGTACTACGCGGACACCGGCCACATGCGACCGGGCAAGGATTCGCGGACCGAGGACACGAGCAGCGCTGAGAACCGCGGCCGGTTCGACAAGTGGGTCTCCGAGGGAGATGCGCTGACCAAGGCGCTCGACCGGATCGTGTTGCTGGAATCGAAGCTCGAAGCCATCGAGGCCGACGCGCTCGACGCGAAGTTCAGGGAGCCATGAACATTCACGAAAGCTGGGCGCGAGCCAAGAAAATAGACGCCCTTGTCAGCGCGATCGACGCCGCACGCATCGAGGTCCCCGAGTGCTCGCTACTCAGCCTGAACGGATGGCTGCGACTGCAGACGCCCGAATGGTGGGCTGAGCTTAGCAAGCGAGCCGGCATCCGCCCGCCCAGCGCCATCACGATCGAGGCCGTGCTTCTGACGCTGGAGGCCCGCGCAGAGGAATCAGCCGAGGCCGAACCGGACCTGAGCGCGATGGCTCCGATTGCTGTCCGGGTCTCCGACGCCCTCATCGCCGAGCTCGACAATCCGAGGAAACCATGACATCCGCCCGCTCCCCCATCGACTACCTCGACCGTGCCCGCGCCCTCTCTCCATCCGAGCGCGCCGCCCACCTGGCCAACCCCGAGCCGACCGCGTCGACCACGACCGACCCCCTCGCTGCTCGCGCAATCGACCGCTGGGAGGCCGCCGTGGCCGGGCTCGAGCTGGCCAGGCAGATGATCGGGGACGCGCTCAACGGCTCGCCTGACGCCCGTGCCGAGGCCGAGCGCGCGCTGCGGATCGCCTGCGGTCGCGTCGAGGCGGCGGGGTCGGAGTTGTGTGTGGTGGCTGCGAGCTTGGGAGTGAAACGATGATGGTTTTTACGGCTAATCAGTTAGTAGCGCATGCTGTCGGTGATTACGTACTTCAGTCCGATTACATGGCCAACAACAAGACCAAGCAATCCTTCGCCTGTTTTCTCCACGTGGTCTTCTATGCGCTGCCGTTCGTTTTGATGACACGGTCGCCATCAGCAGTGCTGTTCATCGCCGGAACTCACTTTGTTATCGACAGGTGGCGACTGGCGCGGTTCGTCTGTTGGGCCAAGAACTTCCTAGGCCCACGTTCCTCTTGGGCACCGTGGTCGGACTGCGTGGCTACTGGCTACCCATCTGCTCGACCGCCATGGCTGAGCGTCTGGCTACTGATCATCGCCGACAATCTCATGCACGTCTGTATGAACGCTGTCGCTCTCAATTACCTGTAAGGAAACCATGAGCAAGCTCGAATCGGCGGAGGAGTTCGTGGAACGAGTCGATTTCTACGACCCGATGGGCGCGGCTGCAGAGATGGTCCGCGCCCGCGACACCGCCCAGTTCCGTGCCGGAGCGCTGGCGGCGCTGGAGGAGCTCCCGCGCATCGATGCCTACATCTTGTCGGCTGCGCACATCGCAATCGCAAGGACCCAACTAGATGCGTTCCGTCGCCGCATCGAATCGGGAGATTGGCCATGACCGGCGCCACCAAGCCGAGCGCACCGCGCTGGGTCACTGTGTCCGAAGGCCTGAGCGGCTGGTTCGCCGTGCTCGTCTGGACCAATCCCGAGGGCTATGTAGAACCGTACGATACCGGCATGGGGCGATATCGGTCCCGCGAAGAAGCGGAACAAGAGGGCCGCGAGTGGGCCGATGCCGAGGGTCTGGAGTTCTTCGCAGCATGGCCGCCCCGCTGCTCACCGAGGTCGAACGATGTTGAGCCTTGAAGACCGTTGGGAAGCGCTCTATCGCGAGGTCAACGGGCTACCGAGCCTGATCGGCGTGCCAGGTGTTCGCGATCCTGAGTATCCGTGCGCTGAGTTCGACGGACTCGGATACAACGGCCGTGGTCGTTGCGATTCAGACGGCCACTACGTTTGCGCCGAGTGTTCGCACCTGTCCCCGGACGCTCCGCGATTCAATCAGGATCGAGCCGGGCGAGCGGACAGGCTGAGATTGTATTGGAGGCGCCGTGGCTGACCGACTCACCGAGGCCGAGCGGTGTTGAGTCTTCGCACGCACTGGCAGGAAACCATGAGCAAACTCGAATCGGCGGAGGAGTTTCTGGAAATGATGGGGTGCACCGTTCGTTACGCGGATGTCATCGAACTCATCCGCGCCCGCGACACCGCCCAGTTCCGTGCCGGAGCGCAGGCGGCGTTGGATGCGGTGGACAACATCCCGCTCGGGCCAATGGCAGGCCCCGTGAGTGAGGAGCTGTTCCAGCTGCGGCGCCGCATCGAATCCGGGGAGTGGAAACCATGACCGCCCCGCGACTCCCCGAGCTCACCGCCGATACAATCCTCGCGCGCAACCCGTGCGGTGACGGGCGCTCCGATCAGATGCGCACGCTCAACGCCCAATACCGCCGCGAGCGGTGGACAGCGCTCGAAATCCTCTCGCTCGACGAGGTGCCGGCGGAAGATCGATTGTGGGTTTGCCTGCACGACTCAGCGCTGCCCAACGCCGTGCTCCGTCGATTCGCGGTCGAGATTGCTGCGGACGCCATGCGCCGCACCGGCTGGACCGATCCGCGGAGCTGGGCGGCATTGGATGCCGCGCTGGCGTACGAGCGCGGCGAGATCAGTGCTGCCGCGAGGGATGCCGCGGGGAATGCCGCGGGGGATGCCGCGTGGGCTGCCGCGAGGGATGCCGCGGGGGATGCCGCGTGGGATGCCGCGGGGGCTGCCGCGGGGGATGCCGCGTGGGCTGCCGCGTGGGCTGCCGCGAGGGATGCCGCGGGGAATGCCGCGTGGGCTGCCGCGTGGGCTGCCGCGAGGGATGCCGAGATCCGACTGCTCCGCCAAATCACGCTGCGCTGGCTCGACGGAGAGGACGTACTGGCTGGCGGTCCGTGGGCAACGGCGGAGAAAAGGACGGGAACGAATGACTGACCGACTCACCGAGGCCGAGCTGGCCCAGATCGTCGAGCATTGGACCAAGAGCAACGCTTTCGTTCCCAAGCGACACTTTGACCGCCTCATCGCCGCCGCCCGGCTGGCCAATGAGCAGGCGGAGCTACTGAACGACGTCCGCGGCGATGCCGACGCCGTGTGGAAGGTCACGGATATTGGAATTCGACTCACTGAGCTGAAGCGCTGGGCTCGCGCGCGCATTGCAGAATGTCAAAAACAAGAGCTCAAGTTCGGCAACTTGAGTGGGAAAATGCCTCAGGCACTCATCGAAGCGTGGACAGAGCGTCGCGCATTGCAGTCTGTGTTGGATCAACTAAAGGCGCCACCATCGACCGATGTGAATCAGCAACTCGCCGAACGCGACGCCACGATCAAACAGCAGGCGGAGCGGATTGCGGGGTTGGAGCGACGAATCGCCGATCGGATCTCGCTCGACATTGCCTGCCCTCCGCCATACGAACTGGTTCGCTCAGTCACGGACCCACAGATCGCCAAAGCGGCGTGCATCCTGGGCGTAGCACTCAATCGCGATCCGCGCGTGTTACTCGACGGGCTATCCGAGGATAGACTCTCCGACCGCAACGCCACGATCGAGAGCCAGGCTGCGCTGCTACGCGGCATGACAACGGTAGCCGCAACGCGAGAGAACGAGCGCGACGCCGCCCGGGCCGCGCTGGATCGGGCGAAGGCGCTGGTCCAGCACATGATCGCCGAGTCCGATCCTGACATCGTGCGCGAGTTGCGATGGATCGAACGCGCCGAGGAGCTCGACCGATGACCACCTTCGAACAGCGTGTCGCCACCCGCAAAGCCGAACTCGACGCCGAGGATGCGCGGCAGTCGGTTCCGCCACCACGTCCCGATGCGTCCGCCGAGATCCACTTCATGGCGGCCAAGGTCGCGAGCGATCGGGCGCGCGCCGAACTAGCAGACGCGCGGGCGCTGCAGAAGCGATTCGACAACGAGATCGACCTGCCCGCGACGCTGCGACGCAAGGCGCTCGGGAATCAGATCACTGACCGCATCTACGAACTGCAGCTGAAGCGGACGCTGACCGAGGCGGAAAAGGCGGAGTTGGATAGGCTTCAGAAGCGATGGGAGAGGATACGATGACCGATGAAGACGAGGAGAATTACGCGCCGCGCACCCGTGCTGAGAACGAGGAGCGCGCTGCAGAGAAGGGGTGCGTCATTCGTGATCCGGGACCGCGCGAATTGCTCATCGACCTGGACTCGGTCGATGCGCTAGCGCGCTTCGAACGTTGCCTAGCAGTGCTCCAGGAGTTTGAGCGTGCTGGTTACGACGTGAAGTCATCGACAACTCAGGGTCCACTATCATGCCTGCGTCACGCTGGAGCGAGACGTCGTTGATATGCGCGAGCGGATCCTGCTACAGGCGTGCCTCGGCTCAGACCCGCTTCGAGAGATCCTGTCGCTCAAGTACCTCGCTAGCGGCGCGGCTCCCGATGCGATCTCTTTCTTGTTCGAAAAGGAGACGAAGCCATGACCCGCTGCGAAGCCATCCGCATCTGCGGCCACGAGCGCGGCACTCAGTGCACCGACGCTGGCGAGCTACGCGACAACGGCCGCACCGAGTGCTGGACGCACTGGCGGACGCGGCTGGTCGCGCTTCGGACGATCGAGTACGTCAGGCGCGGGCCGAACCTCGAGGGGCTGCTCGAGATGAGCGTTAGGGTGCTGGGAGGGAAGGCGTGAACCAATTGGTATCGGAGGATTCAAATGCCGCACTGGAAAAGCATGCTCGATCGTGACTACATCTTCGCTTTCGACCTTCAGGGTCGTGACGTCACTGTCACGATCGATAGGGTCACGGCCGGTACGCTCGTGGGCGAGGGCGGGCGCAAGTCGAAAAAGCCGGTCTGCTACTTCGTTGGCAAGGACAAGCCGCTCGCGCTGAACTCGACCAATTGCAAGACGATCGCGGCGCTCTACGGGAACGAAACGGACGCTTGGAAGGGCAAGCGGATCACGCTCTATCCGACGGTTACCCAGTTTGGAGGCGAGGAGCGCGAGTGCATTCGCATCCGTCCGCAGGCTCCGAGCGGCAAGGCCGAACCGAAGCGCTCTGCGCCTGAAGCTTCCGACGATCGCGAGCCTGGGGCGGAAGGATGAGCGCCGCTGCAGTCCAACAGGCGCGACTCGCACCGCTGCACTTCTCGCAGCTCAAGCACATCAATCGCAGCCCGGCTCACTACCGGTACGCGCTCGACAATCTGCGCGACGACACTGTTTCGTTGCGCTTGGGTCGCGCGGTCCACTCCGCGTTGCTCGGCGGCGATCCGATCGTCCGCTGGGAAGGCGCATCGCGGCGCGGCAAGGCCTACGAGGCGTGGCGTGGCATTCAGGACCCGAACGCGATCATACTCATCGATTCGGAAGTCTACCGGATCGAGGGGATGACCGAGGCGATCCGGAAGAACCGCCACGCGATGCCGCTCTTGGAGGGCTCGCGCGAACTGAACCTCTCATGGACCTGGCTCGGTCGGGATTGCGCCGGGCGAATCGACGTGGTCGGGGAGCGAGCGCTCCGCACGGTCGAGCTCAAAACAGCGCGGTCAGCAGAGCCCGGGCAGTTCGTTCGGGACGCGCTCCGGTTCGGCTACCACGCCCAACTGGCCTGGTACAACCAAGGCGTGATAGAGTCCGGTCTCGGAGCACCCGAAGAATCCTACGTCGTAGCAGTCGAGTCCACGCCGCCCTATCCGGTTTCCGTTCTGCGCCTGACTGACCGCGCTCTCGACATGGGACAACGGGTGCTCCGCGTCTGGATGGAGCGCCTGCTCACGTGCGAAGCGGTGAACCATTGGCCGGAGTACTTCGACATGGTCGTGCCGTTCGACGTGCCGGACGACGACTTCACCCTGAACATCGACGGGGAGGACGTCGAAATCTAGACTACCCCGACGGGTCGCCGTTCGCCCAAGCGGTGGCCTGTCGTACTACTCTGGAGGAAACAATGGATACGCTATCAGCAGCAGCGCGCGGGATGGCCGCGCAGGGTCAGACGCACCGGGTGTTCGACTGGGACGAAGCGGCTAGACGCATCGTCGCTTCCAATCCACGTGAGGCCGGCGCTGGGCTCAGTGAAGACTGGGAGTACACAGGCGGAACAATCTACCGCGACGGCGCGCCTGTGCCAGCCGATTACACGTACGTCTATCTGTCGTCGAACTGGGCAGCGCCGCAATTACAGATCGATGGCGACATCGAGGAGTGCTGGATCTGGGACAAGCCGGAGTCGAATCCACACAAGTGGGACGCGCACACGTACTGGCCCGACAGTGCGCTTGCGATCCTGCGCGAGGCAGGTCTCGCAAAGTAGACACCGCCCGGCGCATGGAGCCGCGCGTCAACGAGGGACACTCAGGCGCGCGCCGCAGTTCGATTCTGCGGGCTGGGTCAATTGAGCCTCACTCCCGCCTCGGGTACTGAACAGACACTGAACGCCGGGTGAAGCTTGCTCGTGATGGTCGATTCTGCCTTGCGTGTCCGGACACTGATGCTAGATTGTGTGTTGTGACGCTGAGGCGCACAGAGGAGATCGAGACCATGGATCAGATCGACAACGTCAGGCTTTTTCGCGGTGACGAGACCAAGCAATTGCAGTACGACGGCCGCCCCGCCGATCCCGAGCTCTGGTACTTCGAGCCGGCCGACTACGACGGCGACGTCCTGTGGTCCAAGGGTTACCGTTGCCGCGCGGACGCCTATCACGCCAGCGGATTGTCGACGCAGTGACCGATCGTTCCTCCGCCGCCCGCCGCGCCCGTGGCCTACGCCGTCTCGACTCCGTCTGGATCACGGAGGACCACTTGTCCAAGCTGGACGAGCTCGCCGAGGAGGGCGGCGACTCGCGGGCGCACGTTCTGGAGAGTCTGATTGACGTCGAGTGGGAGGAGATCCAGACGCAGAAAGAGCCCGCCGCGGTGAAGCGACGGGCTCGGAATCGGTGAACGGGGGCGGGGTCAGCGGGAGGGCGGCAAAGGCGGCTCCGCTGGCCACGGCTGGAGCGGCTCTTCCGCTGAATGGCGGCGCAATTCCCTCACGAGCGCCCACATCGTCCGGACCTTGCGCGCCGAGTCCGGTCGGTTGCTCCGACAGCTCGCCCCTCCGTAGCGGCCGAATGCGCCGGCCCAGTCACGATCGCAGAACCCGTACGCTCCGACCAGCAGCCTCGTGGCGGCCCATGCTGCCACTCTGACGCGCTCCGGAGCGCCGACGGGTAGAGCGTGGAGGTCGGGCGCGGCGACGGCCCAGGCCTGCCAGTAGCCCCGGGCCTTGCCGTTGTCGCAGCGAGCGCCGCGCGGCCCGTCGTGGCACCGGTCCTCCCCGACATAGGCTGCGTAGTGGCTCTCCCCGTACCCGAGCGCCAGCACCGCCCCGGCCAGCACGACCGGCTCGCCACCCCAGATTCGGCGGCAGTCGATCCGGTCCCATGCGCCCAAGCAGGTGGCGTGCGAGACGGCCGACGACACCGACGTGGCGACCTCGGACAGGCGGGCCTCCCGAGCGCGGGGGTCCTCCGAGCGGTCGGTCACTGCCGGCGGGAGGTGGAGCAGGGCGGCGAGGATGGCCGAGGTGGTGAGGGTCATCGGATCGAGATCGAGTGGCCGCCGCTGAGACAGAACCCGATTGCTCCGGCCAGCATCAGGATCTCTCCGACGCGGTTGGCCTTGGCACCAATCGGGAGCACGAACAGAATCAGTCCGAGCACGAAAACGACCAGGGGAATTAGGGATAGGTTCATTCGTTATTCTCTCCGCGGATCTCTCCGCTTGGATTCTTCTGTGACGCTGTCGAGCTCCTCGAGAATCCTCTTACGGAGCATGTCGATCGCCGCCGAGTGCACGGCCGTGTCTTCTTCCCACTCGTCGGGGTCCTCCGGAATTAACGATACGGGCGCGGGCGGAGCGCTTGGATTTCCTCCCTCAGCTCCTGCAGCTGCCGCGTGTTCTCCAGGATCGTCTCCTTGTAACGGTCGTTGACCTCCAGGAGCACTTTCCCGTTCTCCTTCCCGTCCCCCAGTCTCAGGTCCCGGTCGCCCAGACGCGACGCGTTCAGCGCGTCGATCTGCTCGTGCAGCTTGTCGATTCGCCTCTGAAGGAAGAGCAAAGCTCCCAGAAGTCCCAGAATCACGACCCCGGACAAGCCCTGGCTTAGGAGCTGGTCCGTGGCTGATTGCGGCACCGTCTGGGCGAGCGCTTGGAGCATGAGTGCGGTCATCATCGTTCACGTTGCCCGATCCTTCGTTGCCGCGCGCCAGCGCTCGAGCTCCTCGACGCGACGGCGAAGCTCGATGTTCTCTCGTCGCAGATCGATCACTTCGGCCTTGAGCTCGTCGTGTTCCTCGCCAAGATGCGCGAGCGCCTTTTCTTGAACAGCGACGACGCGCATGAATTCGTCGATGTGCGGCTTCAGCCACGCGGAGAGGTCACTGAGGAGTCCGGTTCGCAGCGATGGGATCCCGCCCTCCGGATCCATCGCGTTGAGCACGAGCCCTCGGAGCTCCTGGAAGTTCTCGTGCAGGTACTTGCCCCACAGTGGAGCGTGCGCCATCGGGTCTTGGGTCAGCGGGTCCTCCCACTCGACCAGATCGGCATGTCCCGGCGGCAGCGTCTGCGCCTCACGGTCGATGTGCGGCACCGGAGGATCGGACGGCAGTTCAAGGACGATCTCCGGGGCGTCGCTGCCGGACACGTCGGGCAGGTGCGGCTCGGTGGGCGGATGGTCGGTCACGGTTCCCCCGGTGGCGACCGATAGGGCACGAGATCGCCCGTGAGCTCAGCCTGCTCGAGTACGGTAGCGAGAGGAAGCACTCGGTGGATCGTCCGCAGTCCTATTCGGAGCGGAGCGTGCGGGTCCAGCGCGTGGGTACGCAACGCTCCGCCGGGCTGCCCGTACTCCGCCGTGCACAGAACATGCTCGTCCGGCAGGTGTGTAACTACGACCAGCACGTGCGCGTCTGTCGTATCCTGGCGCGACCAGATCACGAGTACGTCGCCCGCGTCGTACTGATCCGTCGGGTGAGGTTCACGAGCGGGCGCCGGTGGCCAGCAGAGTGCTGAGACGTTACGGGCTGGGCGCCAACCGATGTGCTCAGCGCGGTTCACCCATGGCGAGCGCACACCAAGACAGAACAGAAGCCAGTGGGCTAGATCGGCGCAGCTCGAGTACCCGGGCGTCGGTTTGTCGCGCCACTCGGTGACGCGCTGGTACCGCTCGTCGCGCTCGGGCACCTTGTCGCCGCGGCATGCCCATTCGAGCCACGACGCGGCGACGTGCTGGTACTCGACGAGCGGCGGGCGTGTCATAGACCCAAACCCACAAGCGCATCCCACGCGCGTTGTCCAAGAGTGTACAAAGCATCCTGCTGGTAATGAACTCCATCCGAAGCTTGCACCGTGAGATCGTCACCATTGAATACACTGAAGCGCTCAATGCCCGGCGCGGCGAGCGCCAGTTGCGCCCTAACGGTAGGTCCCTCAGCATATCCGTGGGAGTCGATGGACGGATTTATCCTGTGCCACGCCACGGGCAGCGGCACCGCGAGGTCAGCGCGCAGATCGGATACCAGTTGCGCCACCTTGGTGCCGAACGCTGCGGCGGCCGTCGCATCGATCGCATCGTTCTCGCCGCCGATGTACACCAAGCCGGCAATGCGGTATGGCGCACCGAGTTCCGAGATCGCCGTGGTCAGGTGTGTCTGCGCGGTCGAGTACATCAGCGCCGAACTTTTCTGCCAGTCGAGCCATCCGCCCGAGACCTGACCGACCGGCGTCCCGTTGCGCGTCGTCTTGACGATCGCGATCTTGCGTCCAGCTGCGATCGCGCGCTGCGCGATGCCCGATTCGGCTCCGAGAAAGTAGCCTCCGAAGAAGTCCACCGGACCCCAGCCGCGCGTGTAGCCAGATGTCGTGTAGGCGTCGTAGTGCAGCGCGACTCGTGGATCCTGAGTCTTGGCCACGCCTTGCGCGAGGCCGCTGTAGCAGCCAGCGTTACTTTGCCCGTAGAGAAGGACGACGTCCCATGGAGTAGTCGGGCAGCCATGGCGCAGTCCCAGCTCGGCCGAAGCGGCCATCATCGCGGCTGCTGAGAATGCACGCGTCCAGATATATTGCGCTCGTTCCCGGGCCTTCAGGAACTGGCCGAAGATCGTACATCGGTCGAATGTCGCCTGACCGGCGCCCATCGCGAGCGGTCCGCCAGAGTCAGCGACGCCGTCGACGTACAGCGTCGCGCTGCCGGCCGCGTCGAGCGTCAGCCCGAGCACCGCATAGAGCGCTGGGATCTTGCCGGCGAAGGCGTGCGTCGTAGTGGCACCGACATCAGTCGTGCGCGAGAGCTCGATGACGTTCGTGCTCTTGAACGTGAGTTTGAGCTCGCCCGTTCCCGTGGAGTGATAGAGCCTGAGCGCCACGGCGTCCGAGCTCGGGACCGCGCCGCGCTCGAGGAGCCATGCCATGGATAGCGGACCGCACGCGCCGCTGAACTGCGCTGCCGCCGAGTCCATCGCAAAGGACCGGGTGAGACCGTCCGTCACGATGGCGTTGCCGGAGTCGTACCAGCATCGCTGCGTTTGGCGCATTGGCTGTTGTGCGGCCGTGCCTTGGCTCGCGAGCGCTGCGCCTGTGCGCGCGTCGGTCTGCGCCGATACAGCTTGCCCGATCCGTTCCATCGCGTTGGGAGGGAACCACACCGTGACTGTCTTGGTGCCGTCTCCCTGATACAGCCAAGTGGCCGCGAAGTCGCCGACGTCCAGGCTAGACTCCTTGCAAAACGCAAAATAGATGTTCTTCCCGATCGACGTGGGAATGGTCTCGACCACGGCCTTAGTCCAGCCGTTGCCCATGTCCTCCGTCCACTGCCTGGCGTTATAGTTGGATGCAAACGCGTAGGCGTCAGCCGTGCATCCGCCCGAGCGCGTGTAAAAGGCTCGGCAACCGCCATTGTCCGCCTTGAACATGAGCATGGCGGCCGCGCCCTTGAACCAGAACGTGTAGCGGTAAGACTCGCCGAGCGTGAAGTTGGTGGCGCCGGTGAAAAACAATCCGTGATTGAGCGTGGCGCCATCCACCTTGTCGGTCAGCTGAAACGCAGTGCTCCCTCCAAGCGGATCCGTGGCTGCAGCGAGCGTGAAGCTGTCAGAAACTAGTTGCGACCACCCGTCGAGCTGCGGGATCGCATGCGCCGGCTCGGTGGTAATGGCAAGTGACGCATCTGCCGAGACGCGCACGGTGGATGCTTGTGCCAGTAACGCACTTCCGGTATCACCAACAGAGAACACCCTTCCGCGATTCGTACGGGCCGACCTTCTGGCAAAGATCATTTCAGGGTGTCCCATACAATGACCTCAATGCAGCTCGCAGCGAGGCGCGCCCGCTAGCGCTTGCCCCGGAGCTTGGGGCATATACCTGCATGCGAGCCAACTTGAAATTCCCGAACTGCGGATTCGTGTTTGCGCCGATCCGGAGCGCATTCAGCGTGCACGGGTCAGGAGATGCCAGTGTGACGTTGCTAGCGTTCTGGACGCCGTTATCCCACATGCTCACCTGCCCCAGGCCATCCCATGTCACCTCAAGTATGTGCGATTGTGTCGTGTTAGGAGTCGTGACGCTGACGGTGCTACTATTCAATACGTTTGCGTCGTTTCTGCGTGTCAGCGACCAGTTTGCGGCCGCTCCTGCCTGGAAGCGCCATAGGCCATTTGATGCCCCAGAGAAACACCAGAACGTGGCAGGGTTGCTGGCCACTACCTCACGTATCACACAGATTGCATACATCGGCCTATGTAGCCCGCTGATGGCCGTCGCTACAGCGTCCGCAACTATGGCATCGTTCGTCCCATTGAATGTAACGGCGCCGTGGTTGTTGAATTCCGCATCAGACGCGGAATATGTCAATCCTAGAGATCCGGCCAGAGCGGTTGCCGTATTGCCGCGCCCGCTCTGGTCCGTCCATGCAAGGGTCCCTGCACTGCCGGTGACGCCAATGTCTCCGTTAAGATCAAGCACAAGTCCAGGTATACCTGACGAACAGGTGCAGGCCCTGCCGCGATTCATCCGTGGATCTCTGCGACTAAACATCACGCCACCGGGAACTGCTCGGTACCCTGCCCGTCATCTACGGACGAGAGGTAGATCCGCAGCGTGCAGGTGGCGACGGCCTGGTGATGCAGGATGGTGTGGAACGTCATTGTGGCGACCTGGCCGGTCGGAACACGCCGTCCGCTCAGGAGCCTACCCGACAGACTCGTACCGTCCGGGATCGGCCAGCACACGGTGGCACCGACGCCGGTCGCGGTACTGTCGATGGTTCCGGCAACTGCTCCGAGCGCCACGTATACCTTCGACCCGTCCGCCTGGAACGTGAGGTAATGACCCTTACCGAGACCACCGAACAGCGTCGTCAGGTCTGTCGACGTGCTGCCGGTTCCGACCATGATCGAAGCGATGCAGGCGATCTTCCCGGAATTCGAACCAGCTCCTAGGAGGGTGCTGATGTTCTTGATCGGGAGGGTGATGTTTGCTGCTTCGAATTCGACTGATCGCGACATTGTGGCTCCTATGCACCGCGGCTTGCCAGCCGCTCCGTGAGTGATTGTTGGATCGGAAGACTGAGCGGACCGGCAGCTTCCTTGTCCGCGTCTTCCTCGGTCTGTTGGTACTGCGCGATCGCATCGTCGATCCGCTTGGAAAACCCGACCGCCTCGGACGGCTGCAGCGCTCCACCGAATGCGAGTATGCTGTCGAGCTGGGTCAGCACGTTCTCAGGGATCGCCTGCCGCTGCTCATTGGTCAGCTTACCCGTGAGCACGTCGAGCACCCCAGCCTGGGCGCCCTTGATGATCCCTGGCGAATTCGCGTGCACATACGCGACCTTGTCCGGATCGACCGCACCGTGCCGGAAATCGTCCAGGATGGACAGCGGATCCACGGTCGCCTCCCATACGGCATCGCCGCGCCGCAGGTCGTCGTCAGACAATCCGCTCTTGCGTCCGCGCCAATCCGTCGCCGGCTTGGGCAGGTCGGCATAGAGCGCCTGCAGCTGCTGAGCGACAGCCACCGACGTCTCAGCCTGCATCTCGTCGTCGAGCCCGCTCAATCCGTCGGCCAGGAAGTCCTCGCCAAGATCGTCCATTGCGCGCTTGACCTGATCGAGCCGGCCGTTGTGCCGGGACAGGCGTTCGCTTCGGCTGAGTGGGGGCGGTATCCTGACCCGCTTGCCGCCCTTCTCGGGCTCTCCGTAGAGCACCGGCAGCAAACGCTCAACACGAGGTCGCACCGCGTTCGCTACCATCTGCTCCGGTCGGTCACCCAGCTCCCTGGTCAGTTTCGAGCTCGGCCGTCCGGTGAACAGCTTGGTCACTCGCGACGCTGGGCCACCGTCGAGCAGCACGGCATCTTCTGCCGCCGCAAACCGGTCCTCCAGTGCGCTGTAGAATTCCTTGACCGGCTCGGCCTTAGCGCCGGATAGCGCAGCCGCGGCATCGGCGGATCGCTCGGCTTGGCCCGCCTGCTCGCGTACCTGGAGCACGAGCTGGCCGCGACGATCCGCTACACGGAGCATCTCCCGAGCCACGTCGGGTCGGGAAAGACTACGGAACGCCTCGGTTCTCGGAGTCCTGGCGAGACCGTAGAGAGCACCGAAGCTGCCGAACGACTCGCTCGACATGGCCGTCTCGAGTGCCGTCGCCTGCCGTTCGGCGTAGCTCTGCACGACCGGATCGGTCATCGCGGGAATGGCCCCACGAATCCGCTGGATCGTGTTGTGGCTCTCCAGGATGGCGCCAGGCGTGTCCGACTTCTCGAGCACCCGCCGTACCCGCTCAAGCTCCTGGCGCATCACGGCGCCCTCCTCGGACTGCGGCGCCTGTTCAATTGCCTGGTCGACCGTCCGCTGGATCTTGCCGATGGCGGCCGGTCCGTCGGCGTCGTCGGATAGGGCGCGGACTCGTTCCGGCTCGAGTTCGACTGGCGCGGCCGCAGGGGCCCGCTCTGCCTCGCTCGCGATGGACCGCCCGATCTCGTCGAGCAGCGCCGGTCGATAGACGATTTTCTGTAGTGATGTCGGTGGTTTACTTGCCCACTGCGCCGGATTGTAATCGCCGGCCTCGCGTGCCAATGCGTGCACGGCCTCCCGCTGTGCCGCTTGCCGAGCCGCTTGTCTGGCCGCTGGGTTCGATCCTGCCGCTTCCTCAGCAGCCGCTACGCTCGCCTGCGCACGCTGGATCGCGCTCATCGCGGTCTGAGCCTCGCGACCGCCAGCGACCTCCATCGGGATCTCGGGGCGCTCCTCGCGCGGGCCGAACGCAGCTGCCGCTGAAACACCGCTAGACGGTATGTGGCCGGCGACCCGTCCGGCCTGATGCTCAAGCCCGAACGCCGCGCCATGCCCGTGACCGCCAAGGTCTCCGATCAGCTCTGGGCGCACGAACTCCTGAGCTGACTTGACGCCGAACTCCGGTGTTACCTCGGCAACGTTTCGCAGAAGCTTGCCGGCTAGCTGTTCCTCGGCCGGGAGAAGCCGCGCGAATCGACCCAGCCCGACCTTCATCTCCCCGCGAGCGAAGGCCCGGGACACGAGCGCCGCATAGCCAGAGCCGCGCTCTTTGATCAGTTTGTGCGCAACGGCGGCACCGGCTGCTTTGATGGCGCTGAATCCGCCGCCGGTCGCAACGTCCGCAGCGAATGTAGCGGCACCTGTCACCGTGGAGCCGAGCCCAAACCAGTTGTTGCCGAAGTCGTGCGAACCGGCATGGTAGGCGACCTTTTTCAGGTCCCTCAACGCCGCGAAGTCGCGCTTAACGTTCTTGTATATCGCGCCAGACTTACCGATCTTGGATGCCGCCGAAACGCTCCGGTCGATCTCGTCCTCGATGATCCCGCGGACCCGCTCGAGCTGCTCACCGAGCGGCGTGTTTTTGAGCTGAGAAACGCGGGCCGCACCGCGTTCTGCGTATGCCAGATCGTCGATTGTGCGGCGCAGTTCCCAGAGGTCGCCGACGCTCGCCTCGCGTTTCACAATGCCGACCGCGCCACCCTCGAGCTTCCCGGCTGCCTCGCCAGCAAGCGCGCGCACGTCTGACACATGCGGCTTGAGCTGGTCTGCCAGGTCGCGAACGACATGCGATGGCGAGTTCTCCAGCTTCTCAACCACCTCGGTCTCTATCTTGCGGGCAACACTCTCAATGTTTGGCGCCAGCTCCGGGTGCGCCGGGATCAAGTCGTCGGCCGCCCGGCGCATTGCACCGAGCTTTTCACCAACCTCCGTCTCCGCTCGCGCCAATGCAGCCGCGTAGTCCGCAGGCTTTCCGCCGCGCAAAGCGATCGGCTCAAACAGTTTTGTCCCGTCATTGAAACGGTAGTTATGGACGGTCTCGACGGCGTTTGCGATCGCTTCCGGGACTACCTCGGCATCCTTCGCGAGCTGGCGCACATTGCTGGCCTTGAAGCCCATCGCACTGAGCGTGCGGCTCTCGGATAGGTCTCCCGCAGCCTTGCGCAACCGAGTGGCAGATATGACCTTAGGAATGTACTCGGCTCCGGCACCAACGGCCGCGCCGAGTCCTGCGCCAATTAGTGTGGACTTGAGAACGTCGCGTAGCGGGGCGCGCTCCTCGTAAGCGATCTGCGCTCCGCCCATGGCGCCTTCACCGGCGCCGGTGCCGACCATCTCCAGGCCAGCGCCGTGCGCACCGGTAAGCCCGCCCGTCACGACCGCAGCCGTGACGACACCCGCCGTCTTCGAAACATTCGACAGGAGCGGCCACGCCTTAGCCTGCTCCTCCAGCACGTGCTCCGTGTGTTCCCAAGCGCTCGCAGCGTGGCTTTGCCGGGTCTGAAATGGCGCGCCCTCTGGAGTGTAGCGGTCCTTCAGATCCAGTGCGCTATGAGTGACATCGCTGGCGATCGACGGAAGCGTCGAGAGCGCTTGGAGCGCAGCCTTTCCCGTGCCAGCTTCTCCAAGGTCACGGCCGAACTGCTCGACGAAGTTTCGCTTGTAACCTCGCGCCTCGATCTCTTCCGGCGTGTCGCCGTAGTCGAGCAGTGATCCGTATCCCTCTATGGCAGCTCCGGCCAATGCGCCGCCGGCCGTGAATAGATTCAGGACGCCTTCAGAGAACTTCAGTGCGCTGGTCCCGACGACGCCATACTTCTGCTCCAGCGCGCGCTGTTCCTCCATGCGCGCCTCGTGCGCCGCCTGTGCCGCATGGTCGCGCCTAGCCGTCTGCTCCGCCAGCGTCTCGGTCTGCTCGGGCTGCTCGGGCGCGGCATACTGCTCCCATGCCGGAGCTACCGGCTTGAACCGCGCCGAGTACCTGGCCACCTGGTCCGCTTCGGACAGGACGGGCTCAGGCGTGAGATTGTCGGGCGGCGGGCTCATTCCGTGCCGGACTCGCTTTCTCCGCCAGTGCTCCCGGTACCGCCGGGATTGTCAGAGATTGCTTGCTTGCGATCCTTCATCAGCTTGCGGATCTGCTCGATGTTCGCTTGCCGGTCGCTGGCCTTGGTTGCGGTCAGCATGTCCTTTACGTCGTCCGGTTTCATACCGGTGGCAGCCGCGATTGTCGGCGCGAGGATTGCCGCTTTCCGGCCGACATTTTGGCTGTAGTCCGTGGCTCCGACGCCGGTGCGAATCACAAGCGGATCACCTGCGGCGTCTTGCTCAGCAAGCATCGACTGGAGGCCCGCGTCGGCAGTATCGGCCGCGTTGATCAGCACCTTTTGCCTGGAGCTCATCTTGGTGGACGGGCCTTCGCCCAGCTTCTTCTGCGCCGCCTGCACGGAGACGACCTTTCCGGCATGCTCGACCCGCTTGTTATCGAGGTCCAGCACCTTGCTCTCTTCTTCGATCGTC
The DNA here is from genome assembly GCA_004297445.1 of Anaerolineae bacterium. Classification (GTDB taxonomy): domain Bacteria; phylum Chloroflexota; class Anaerolineae; order Anaerolineales; family UBA11579; genus SCUK01. The sequence continues at coordinate 47,652 of SCUK01000084.1, forward strand.
GCCAGTCGCGGGCCTCCAGCGCTCCCAGATTGGCCCGGCTTGAAAGTGAGGTTCCGCGTGGTCTCGCCAAGTGTCTTCTGCCGGTATTCCTCGGTCAGATTCACGAGCTTTTCGCGCAGGCCCGCATCGACAGCGGCGTACTTCGCGCGCGTCTCGTCGTCCTTTGCGCTGGCCGTGGCGATCTGCATCGCGTTGATCGATTGCTCCAAGCGGATCTGCTTCAGCGCGGTTTTCGCATCGTCTCGCGAGCCAAGCTTGCGCTCAAGGTCGTGCAGCAGATTCCCGGCCTTGTCGCGCTTGATCGCGATGGCAGTTTCCTGGGCTTTGATGTTGCGATCGATCTGGCTTTCCAGCATGCCGACTGCGGTCTTATCCCCTAGCGCGCTGGCGATGCCGGCCAGGATCGAGGCGGATCCGAACTGAAATCCGTTCTCCTTCTGCAGCTGGTCAGGGTCCACCTTGCTGGCGTGGAAGTCTTGGATCGCGGCATCGTATCGAGCCTCGCGATCGGCTGCGTCCGCGGCAGCCTGTCGTGCGGTCGCCTCGGCCTCCTGAGATTGCTTCGCCAGCGCTACCTGCTGGGCTTCCGCCGCACCCTTCTCGAATGCGAGCCGCTTGGTCTCCGCTTCGTACGCCTGCTGATTGGCTAGGCGCGCATCGACCTCCAGCTCGTTCTGCTGCTCGATGAAGTCTTCGCTGGGCTCCATCCCGCCCTTGATCGTCCGACTCGTCTCCTGGAGTCCGCCCTTGGTCCCGGCGCGTGGCTTCTCGTAGACCACGAGACCGGCCGGAGTTCGGTAAGCGTTGCGGCCGTTGCCGAGCGGGATCGGGGCCGGAGGCGCCTCTGCCGCGGCCTGTTCCGGCGGAGCTTCTGCCGCTGGACCTGCGGCAGGCGGCACACCGAAGGCCTCTAGCCCGGCCTGTGTCTCAGGTAGGATGCCGGCCTGCTGCTGAGGCATTGCAGGCTCCGGCGCTTGCGGCACGGGCGGAGCCGGCACTGGCGCAGGCTGCGCACCGTATGCCGCCAGGCCCGCCTGGGTCTCATCCAATGGACTGCGCCGTTGCGAAAAGTCGGCTGAGTAGAGTGGTTGAAAGTCGCCCATTAGCCAGAGTACCTCTCACCAATGTCGTAGCCCAGCTTTGCTCCGCCGGCCGCACCAGCCGGTCCTCCGACGAAGTAACCGCCGACTGCTCCGACCGCGGCCCCAGCGATCGGTACTAGACTATTGTTTTTTGGCGCTGCCTTGTGCAGATAGTAGCTCTGCAGGTTATCCTCATAGCCCATCGTCCCGGCCAGCGCATTGGTATTGATCGTCGCGCCAAGTCGCTCGCCCTCCATATTCGCACCCGCAGCACTGGTGTAACCGCCAAGCGCGAGTTGTCCGTACCCGAGGCCAGCGGCGTCGTTTAGCTGTCGGTTTCTGAGTTCCGTATCGGTAATGAACTTCGAGCTGTCGACGTCCTGCTGACGAATTCCACCAGCAAGCTGACCGGCCGCACCAAACGCAGCGAGCTGGCGCTGTCGGAAAGCTTCGTCCTCTTGCGCGCGAAGCATAGCCGCTGAGTTCGAGGCGTTCTGCTGAATGTCGGCGTTTTGGAACGCTGCCTGACGCATGGCAGAAGCCGCATCACCTGCGCCGCGTCCAGAACGAGCCAGCGCTAGCTGGTTGGCGAGCGCTTGATTCGTGCCCATTTGTAGCTGCGCTTGAGCGGCACTGGGCCCCGGTTGCGCCTGGCCAGCCGCCATCGTGGCGTCGAATACCTGCTGCTGGCGCGCGCGCATCGCCGCGGCATCAGCGAAATTGACGCCCGGTCCAGCACGATTCTGGAGCGCTTGTCCTGTCGCTTGAGCACTTGTGCCCAGCGCAGAGATCGGCGCGGCTCCCGTTGCCGCTACGGCCCGAGCTCGCTCAACGTCCTTGGCTGCCTGATCGGGTGAGCCACCATAGGCATAGCTCGTCTGACGATTGATGTACCGCTGACCGGCCGTCTCCTCACCGACGACCTTAGACCGCGCAGTCTGTTCCTTATCGCCTTGGCTAAAGCCAACGCTGTAGCCGCTGGCGAGGTAATCGGCCTTTTGCTTCGCCAGCTGCTCCTCTTGAGCGTGCGACAGAGAGTCAGGGCCAGATTGGCCTAGGCCTGGCTGGAATGGATTAGCGCGAGGGTCGCCCATTAGGACCGGTCTCCTTCTCCGAGTCGCGGCAGCCCGTCTAGCGGAGTTGTCTCAAGCGTGATGCCGTGCAGAACCAGGCCTTCGCTGGCCCCTGTCGGGCTGCTGTCCCAAACCTCGACGTCGATCGAGTTGCACTGCTGTTTTTCGAGTGTGTATTGATGCACGAACCGTTGGCCAGCTGCGCCCGTCTTGCCGACCGCGGTCGGAGTCTCGGTGTTCAGGCCGTCCGTGATGAAGCGCACATTCAGGAGGGCCGGCGGATCTGCTCCGCGCAACTCTCCGATCACCTGGATCCGATCGACACGGCCGTACCCGAGTAAACCGAACGGTCGGATCTGGCCAGTGCGCTGATGGGTCTCGGTGAAAGTGCCAGCCGGAGGCCCGAACGCCGTGTGGCTCTCTTGCCGCACCGGAACGCTGGATGCCAGGTTAGCCGCCACCGTGACCGCTCTTCCGTCGTGCTGACCAATGAGCGCGAGGCTATCGCTATCGATGGAGATCCACTTCTTTAGCGCTGTGTCCCACACCAGGGAGCGCCCGGCCGGTGTCCCTTCTGCGCCTACCGAAAACCGCGCAGTAGTCTCCCCGTCTCCGACCAGAGTTCCGGGGTCATTCACCAGGGCTGCCGACAGCACATTCGCTGCCATGTACGTTTGCACGTCGCGGCCCACGAACACCGGCGGCCCGAACCCGCGCGGAAGCAGGTAGATCCCGCGCGCCGCCTGGAACATCCATCCGTCCTGAGTTTCGAGAATCGAATGATGCTCGACGCACCCGACGTCAGTTGGAAGCCGTTGCGGAGCAGAGAACGAGCCAAACCCCTGGTCGTTCGGCCCGTCGCCGTTGACGATGTAGATCGACCGCTCGGAGAATACAATCAGCGCGCCATCGCCCCACTTGATTCCCGTGATGTCTTCCGGAAGATCGATTCTGAACGTCGCATCGTCCGGGAACTGTACCGGCTCACCGCGCACGATCAGCTTGCTGAGAGCAACACGGCGAGGCTCTAGCAATCCGGCAAGCCAAACGCGATTGCCGCCGGTAGCCAAGTAGCGAGCAGCAGGCGGAATCAGATTACCCAGGACACCTCCGAGCGTATACAAGATCTCCTGAGATGTTAGGGTCGTGTCGGCCAGAACATCCGTCAGCGTCACTACCGCGGCAGAGCTATTGGGGGCCGCATTTGCGCCGCTGATGTTCTTGCTCGCACGGTAGTAGGTGGTCCCTCCGGCCGCCGTACGGTACAGCACTACCTGGACGCCACCGGCGTCCAGTGTGGTTGGCTGAGTACCCTTTCCGGCCGCCAGCGTCGTTACTTTGACCTGCGCATTGTCCGAGGATCCCAGTGCAAGCGACGCTGGATCGCTGGGCTGGCTCCTGTGTCTTCGGCCCTGCGGATCGAACCATTCGAACGTGGCCGAATAATTGTACGTGCTGCCCGTCGCTCCGAAGCCGCCGGCTCCGGTCATCCGCTTTGCCTCGGTGATAACCGGATAGTGAACGAACCCAGATTCCGTCAGTTCCCCCATGTACTCGGAGATGAACCCGCCACCGAAGTGCACCGCTCCGTTCGCCTCTACAAAATCGCGTCGCGAGTAGAGTAGGTTGGATGTCCCTCCGATCCCATTCAGTGCGGCGTCATACCAGGAAACCGCCTTGACCGCGGTAAGGTCTCCGTTGATGCCAGCCGACGTAAGCGTCTGGCGCTGGTGCAGCACGTCGAGCAGCGGAACCAGATACTCGTTCGCGAGAATCACTACGCTAGGTTGGGCTGTTCGGCACGCCTGCGCTGCGGTAGCGACGAATCCAACGATCGGTGAGGCCGTCATCAGAACAGAGGGCGTGTCCGTTGCGGCCTTCGCCTCGCTGAGCACGTCCAGCATCCAGTACGTGCGCTGATTCGTCCACCCGGTCGTACCGGTTAGGTCGTTGTCAGTGCAGAACCAGCAGCCGATCCGAACGTTGTTCACAAAGAACGGCCGCGAGGCGGGTACCATGTGCCAGAACTGCCCGGACGATGACGAAGCGCCACTACTTACGATGACGACCTTCGACTTCGTATACCGTGAATTCGTTCCGGCAGTCGTGTCGCTTCCGCCTGCGAGGACGAGCACCTGTGTAGCAGAGTATGGGAAAACCGCCGGGCATATGTCGAGCGTCGCGCTGAAGAGAGCGTTCGGTCCGACCAGCGTCGTAAGCGCGCCGTCGTAAGCGATATAAGACATCGCGTCGGAGGCATCGATATAGGCGATGAACACGCCGAACGTCCCGACGCACATCGAGATCGCTTTGCACACGGTGTTCACGGTCGGAGTAGCCGTCGCCGTAACGGTTCCGTTGACGACGCGCTTGACTGTCAGCACAGTGGCGGAGCTCTGATAGACGACGTACCACGTGCTCCCACCGGCACCGGTAATTGCCGCATCGTAGACACTGGTAGCGGCTGATAGCGTACCGAGAGTGGTCGGACCTGCCAGCTCATACGTCGAGCTCGACACGGTGAAGTACCGCAGCGTTGTTGAATTGACAGATATCAGATAGATGGCCTCCGAGTATATAGCGCGCGTGTCGTGGCCAGCCACCTGCGCTGACTGGTAGAGTGGAGTGTTGTCTCCGGCGCGCACAGAGTAGCCGAAGTTTCCGGTGTTCGTGTCCCAGGTGTAGACTATCAGTGATCCGCTGTAGCAAACATCCGAGCGCACGATCGCGTCGGTCGTGCCGACATTCCACGAAACGATTGTGTCGGCGCGTTTTGGCAGGACTCTAGACATCCTCCCAGGAAGCAGCTTCGCAGAGAGTCCCGTGTTCGGCAGAACAATCAGCTGCGCATCCGCCGCAACGAATGGAACGCCCTGCCACTCTCCAACCGCGTTGGCTGTGCCCGTTGCGCCCACGAACGTCTCCGCCACCTGACCGTACTTCTTCGATGCTCGCCCAAGCTTTCGGTACCTGACGTTTGTTGCTTGGTACAGCCTGCCGCCGATGTGTGTCGGGTCGGTCGAGTCGCTAAGGCCAGGCTCGAACGGTATGTGGAGCAGGTCTGCCATCAGATCCAATACTCCACGCCGTCGAAGATCATGATCCCGACCAGCCCTACCGCCGCAGGAACAAACGCCAACGATGCAGCGCGGTTGACGGTCCCGCCGTCGTCGCAGCGAACGGTCAGCGTGTTAGACGCGCTGATGCGCGCGATGCCGATAGCGCGAGTGGACTGCGCGCGTCCAGCGCTAGCGATCCTGGGCAGCGTGATGACGATGCTTCCGGCCCGCGTGTCAGCGACAATGAACTCGCCAAACTTCGCCTGAGTGTCCTCGGTCGTGGTCCTGCGCGAGGTAAGGGGCGGGACACTGAGAGCGCGGAACGCACCCTCTACGGCGTTGTCCATCCCCTGGAGCTCGCGCCGTAGCTCAGCCGCGTCCTGGGTCGAGAAGTCGCTCGACCGCTTATAGGGCGAGGCGCTCATGGCGGCGGCAGCAGACGCGAACGGCCTACACCGCGCATCCGCGCTCCCATCGTGTCGCGTGCGACAACGGCACCACCGGCATGGGTTACTCGAGCCGTCATCCGCACGATTTCGGCCCAGCGCTCATCCGCATAGGCCGAGGCGAGCGCGTACGCCTGAGGGAACTGGTCCCGGACAAACGCGCGCTTCACGACGTCCCAGACGATGTAGTCCTCCCATCCGGCGACGCCGTCGTAAGTGTCGCCGTCCGCAGACAGGTCGGCGAGCACGGGCAGGTACCAGACCACATACGTATACGCCGAGTCCGGTGCCGGTAGGATCGCGACCTTGTTCGTTTGGTAGTGCGCCCAGGCAACCGGAACTCCGGTTGTGCTCGGTCCGCCGTAGTCGCAGCGCGCCGAGAACGGCACATGCAGCAGAGAATTGGACTGGCTGTTGAGTGTGACGTCGATCCCGAACGTACGAACAAGGCTCGGACTGACCGCGCTCAGATCTAGCGTCTGGAAAGAGTACGGAGATGTAGCGCCAACACTGAACGTACCGGTTGAGGACGTCAGAAAATGGGCGCTACCCTCTGCGCTGATGCGCTCCCGAAACCGCTGAATCGCCTGGTTTATGAGACGATTCAGCGATGCGGGAGTATGGCGCAGCGTCGCGCCGACGATGTCAGCTTGCTGACTGACGTCGCTACGGAGAACCGCGAGCGTAACACTGCGAGCCACACGTCTTTACTCCTTCTTGGCTTTGCTGCCAAAGATGAGCGCCAGGGTCCCGGGCTTTCCAGGACCCTTGCTCTTCGTTCCCATTCCCTTGTCCTTTTCCACGCAGGACCGGATGGCCTCTTTCAGCGCAGCGAGGCGATCCGCGGACCATTCCTGATCCGGGAACGCCTCGGAGATTGCGCTGGAGAACTCGTCGCCGTAGTCCTCGGACCCTTCGACAGGATCCGAGGTATCCGGCTCTTCGTCTCCAACGCCCATCATGCTCTCGTCCATCGGCATGGCGCCTCAGAACTTGGCAATCGGAGCGATGTACATCAGCAGCTTCGCCACTGACCCGCTCGTCGGGTTGTAGTTTCGAACACTTCCGCTCACGCCGACCGCTCCAGAACCGATGAACTGGAATTGCTGCGTGATGTTGAACTTCGCGGTCCCGGAAGTCGGGAAATTCTCCGTGATGTTGATGTTGTAGGAATACCCGGTCGGCGACTGAATGTCCGGGTAGATGTCGCACTCGTGCGCGACCGGGTATCTGACGTCGTATGACCCAGTACCCGAGCGCGTGACTGTGACTCCCGGAATTCCGTATGCCGTTCCAACCTGGCCCGTCGTTCCCGTGAAGAAGATCTTCTCGCTCCCGACGAACGCATTTTGGCCCTTGGGCAGAACCGTCTTGAGCGGCCCTTGGTCGGTGTTCTGAAAGAGGGGATTGCTCGGCATCGGCGAACCCCTTTCAGGTCAGCGGTACGCGGCCGTTGTTCTTCGGTGCGTTGCAGGCGAGGATCGGATAGCTGATGAGCCGGAACTCGTAGTCCGTAGTGGTCGACTTCCTGAGCATGTCGAAGCCGTCCTCGTTCTGCGGGTGAATGAATTCGCCCATCGACGTGACCCACCAGTTGTCCATTCGGAGCGCAAAGAACGTGCCCTTCGGACAGTGGCGGTCCGGATAGATCGGCACCCGCCCGCCCGTGGCCAGAACGTCGATCTTGCTGTAGCCGAACTTCGTCGTTTCGTCCGACAGCGCCCGCTGGCCCTTGGTGGCCATCAGGGTATCCAGCGTCGCGAAGTCCTCCGGGTTCATGAACCCGGCGGTCGGCATTTTCGCCTTGTATCGGCTCGACATGCGCGCGAGGAGGATCTTGATCCGTTCCTCGAACGACTTGCCGGCGATGTCGGCGGAGGTGACGCGGCATCCGGCGTAACGCTGCGGGTCGGTCAGTCGCGTTGCCGCGGTGATTCCCCAGAGTGCAGCCGGGGTGTCAGTTGCCGTGATGTAAGCTTGGACGCCCTTGAGGATGACCGTGCCCTGATCGCCGAAGAAGTCCCCGGAGCGGAACAGGTAGTCAGAATCGGCGAACGACGTGATCGCGGCAGCGCTGGCCAGCGTGATAACGCCGGTGGCACGATTTACAGCGGTCACGGTGGTGGTTCCAGCACGCTGAGTGTCGGTTGTCGCCGAGCCGTCGTTGGCCGACGCGGAGACAGTCATGCCGATTTCGAAGTTGGCCGTCTCCTCCGGGTTGGTGAGCGTGATGTCATTGGTCGCCGCCGAAGAGCGTTGACCGATGGATCCGCCGCCGTTGCCCCATGCGTAGAGGCTCAGGTTCTCGCCGGTCTGCTCGTACAGGCTGTCGATCTCGAGTTTCTTGTCCTCGAGGAACGCGCCGGGATTGGTCCGAGACGCCATCAGCGCCTTGTCACCAATCGCAACGACCCCGTAGTAGTCGCCGGCCGTGGTGTTCCACTTCGCCGTTCCTACGTTGTTCGCGTTGGTCTGGGCGGTAGAGAAGACTCCAGCCTGTCCCTGCGGCAGCGTGGTGATGAGCGGGATTGGGTAAGCGTCACCGACCATGCCGGTGTCGCCCTTTTTGAGCAACATCCCAAGCAGGACGTTGTCGGGGTAGATGAGTTTTTCGACGATGTCCGGATTGCCGTATCGCTCCTTAGCGATACCGTCGATCGTCGTGAGAGTTGATGCCATGAGAGGTTCCTTGGATTTGCATTTCCAACCTCTCGGCTTACGGCGCCGGTCGCCACTCTCGGCTTACGATGCCGGGGAACGCTGGCGTTGCGGTGCCAGGACCACGCGCGACTTCAGGGCGCCGGTTGCCTCACAGTACTAGCCTAGCATGACTCCTTAGGATTTTGCAATACGGCGCTTGGCTGCCTCCTCCTCGGCTGCAGCTTCTCTCAGTTGTCGAACGCCATCCTCGAACCACTCCTTCTCGGTTCGCTTGCCAGCTGCAGATGGGGCGGGTTTTTGCGCAGGATCCTTGACCGATGTACGCGGAGCCGGGCGCTTGAGATCCTTCACCACATCGTCCACTGGCTCATCTGCACCACCCGACGCGGCCGCTACTGCCTCGACCGCTGCGGTCGCTGCTGCTCCCCCGAACGCCTTCGCCAGCCGGGAGTAGAGGGTCTGCAGCTCGTCGCTCAGTGGCACGCGGGCACCCTTCATCGCCATCTTGATCGCTCGCTCGGGGGTGACGGTCTTCTCTCCGTCCCAGTTCTCCTCTTGGATCCGGAACACCGCATTGATAAATCCCGGATCGTCGTGCATGGCGGAGACGAGCGGGTCTTTGCTGGCCTTCATCATGGCGGACAGCTCCGAGCGGTAGTTCGCGCGCTCGCGCTCCACGTGCGCCGCCCGTTCGCGCTCTGACGCCTCTTTACGCTCCTTCTCCTGCTGGACACGCCAGCGCTTCATCTCCTGAATTTCCTTGTAATTCGGGTCGGTTACCTTCGCGAGGATCTTGTTCTGGAGGTCGTCCCATCCCTTGTTTTCCTCATCGATAGCGCGCGCCAAGGCCTCGTAATCGCCGGCCTCGTAGGCTTCAGCGATGGCCTGAGCCTTTTTCATCCGAGGTTCCCAGTCGGATCGCTCTTGCTCGAACGCCTTGCGCGCCTCCGCCACTTCGCGCTCCGCTGATTCGCGCAAAAACTTCGCATGCTCGCGCATAGCAACCCGCTCTCGGGTCGTGAGCATCTTGTTCTCGACCTCGAACCCGAGCTGTTTCGCTAGGTCCCGCAGCTGCTGCTCTGTCGGAGCCGGAGCAGCGGCCGCATCGTTGTCGTTGGCCGGCGCATCGTTGGCTGGCGCGCTGGCCAGCTTCACCTTTGCAGACTTGATTGCCTTGCCGATCTCCGTCTTGGCAACCGGTTCTGCCTTCGCTGCCGCCGTCGCATCAGCCGCAGGCGCTACGGGTGCGGCATTGGTCGTCGTGGGAGTTGCTTCATCAGCCATTGGTCGTTCAGGCCGCTACAGGGCCCGCTCCTGGTATGCCATTGCCGTTTGCCGGAAATGGTGGTGTCCCGGGTGGACCGGGCGGTGGCATTGGTAGGGCCGGCACTGGAGAGCCAGGCGGGGTAGCCAGAGGACCCTGAAGAGCAGGTCCCTCTGCTGCCCCGGCGTTCTCCGCCGGCGAGATCTTGAGGTCGAGCTCGCCGATGTACTGCCGGAGCAACGAGAGCGGGAATTCCGCCTTTGCGCGCTCCTTCTTCGGCAGCGCCAGCTGGTCTACCTTCGCGCGGTACCACGCCGCGATGAACCGGCGCAGTGCTCCGATCTTGTTCGTCATGAATCCCTCTGGCGCCTCGTAGTCGCTGGCGTCCCAGTTTTCTTGCTCCGCGTCGAGGTAGCGCTCGATCAGCAGGTCGACGTACTCGTCCTCGGCGTTCTCGATCGTCAGTTCGGAGTCCAGATCCGGCCAGTTAATGAGCTTGCGCCCGGAAGCCTTCGAGATCATGCCGGCCTCGATCATGCTCTGGACCTCTTGACGACGTCCGGCCGGATCGTGAGGGAGCGCGGAAGCGGGTGGCACCGTAACGGTGAACATCTCGTCTTCGACGTCTGCATCGGACCAGGTCTCGAGCCGCATCATGGTCTTGCCTGCCCACTGAACGGTGAGCTTCTTGTCCTTCTCCGCGAGCTCACGCATGCGCCAGATCCACTGATGCGCCAGATCCGGGAATGCCTGCTCGTAGCGCTGCGACTTGATGAGCTGCCGGCCCGCCTTGGTCTCATTGACGGTGAGTTGCGCTTCTGCGGACGGCAAATTGAGCTCTCGCCGTGCTGCCGCCGTGACCTGTGACAGCCCGATCGCGTCCCAGAACTGGGAGATCTTCATCCGCGCATATTCGACGTCCTGCGGCGTAAATGCCGGCGTGACGGACTCCTGCGGGTAGTCTGCATCGCACGCGATCGCAACAGTCGCGTCGTTCAGCTCGAAGTCTTCCTTCTTGCAGGTCCCGGGGCGATAGTAGATGCGCTTCGTGCTCGCGAGCAGCTCACGGGCGAACAGCCGCAGGTCGATCACCGAGCAATCCTCGACAAGCTTTCGACCCTCGTCGGCAATGCCGCTGGCCCAGTACCCGTCGCGGTTTGGCTCCCACTGGAGGATGACGAACGGGAATGCGGGAGCGGTCCATTCGCCGTGGTCTACCTGCTTTCCGTTGATGCATGCGCACCACTTGCCCGGCTTGTCAGGACCGAACGGTAGGCGCCATGCGTACTGCAGCTCGACGACCTTTGCGGCGCGCGGGCGGACTCCCTTGTCGTACCAGTCGTATGCCTGAGCGTTGCCGATCTCGTTCGCCGCCGATGGCCAGAGCTGGCGAGCATACGATGCGTCGACCGGCTCGCGCTGGAACAGATTCTGCGGCTCTCGCCCTTCGCTCGGGTCAACGAACAGGTCGATCGCTGGGATCTGCAGGTGCGTGATGCGCTTGCGGACGGTATCGGCGACGACTTTGATTACGGAGTCGCCTTGCAGTGCAGCATCTACAGCGGAGTCGATGAAGAGCGACCACATATTAGTGAATCGCCCCTGGCGCTGATTCAGCAAGCCTTCGCAGATGCGATCGAGGCGATACGCCTTGCGTCGAATCTCCCACGATGCACCGAGCGTCTGGAACTGCGGCTTCGGCTTCTGCGGCGCGTAGATGGTCGAGACGGCAGTGGCAACAGCCGAGCGGACCAAACGCAACCTGTCGGTGTCAGAAACTGCGCTCTGGTCGCTGTTAGGACTGGCAGAGTAGTATCCGTGGGCCGAGTATCCGCCCAGCTTGCGCCCCTCGAACAGCTCGAGATTGCGGA
>SCUK01000017.1 GCA_004297445.1 Anaerolineae bacterium
CCCTTCTCCGCCGTGCCCAGGCTGCCCGCGCCGTAGGAGCCGGTGGCGGTGTCATCCTCCCATGGCGGGTTGGCTACCAGCGCGCCGCCTTCCACCCAGTCCATGTAATAGGCCGGTGTGCTGATGAACTCGATTTCGTCCACCACCCGGTCCATCCAGGTCAGGTGCGGGGCCAGGTGCAGCATCAGCGCGGTTTCCAGTTCGCAGGCGTGCCCCATGCCGCCGATCTTGCTCTGGCGCAGTTCGTCCAGCGCCGCCACGCCCGCCGGGCCGTTGAGGTACAGCCAGGCCGTCGCCGCGAAGATGCTGGGGTGGCGTTCCCCGGCGTACTTCACCACCGTGGTCAGGAACGAGCAGTTGCCGCCGTGCCCGCTCAGGAAGTAGAAGCGGTCCCAACCGCGTCCCACAAGGGCATCCACCACGCCGCCCCAGAAGTCTTCAAACGCCCGCCCGCCGCAGTTCAGCGTGGCAGCAAACGACCTGCGATGCGTGCTGACTCCGTAAGGCATGGCGGGCAGGGCGATGGCTTCCTGCGGAACCGCAGCCGCCGTGCCGCGCCCGATGGCATCGATGATGACGGTGTCCACGTTCAGCGCCAGGTGGTAGCCGTGCTGTTCGGTGTGGCCAATGGGAATCACCACCACGCGCCTATCGCTTCGTTCAGGTATAGACAGTGGGCTGGCCGCTTTTTCCGGCTTCAGCGTGATTTCCCGCGCCCCTAGATTCAGCGTAACGCCCGGCGGCATGCACGCCACCACCCGGGTGAAGCCGTCTTCCTCCAGCCCGGCCAGCAGGTTGCTCACCATCGCGCTCAACAGGCTCGCTGGCACGTCCAGCCCGCTGCCCGCCCAGCCATACGGGATGGAGGGCAGTACGCCGATTGGCCCGTCAGTGGGCAGGGCGGCGTGCAGATCTACGGCGCTGGGCGCCGGCCCCAGCGGCAGCACCAGCGGCATGTGCCGCGGCAGGGCCGTCACTTCCGGCCACGTCAATTCGTCATAGCGAAAAGTCTTCATCTCAATCTCTTCTCTTCTTTGCGTTATTGGCGAGGCTTTTCTTAAAGCCCACTTTGTGTGAGCCGCCTTTTCCCCGAATTATAATTCCCGCATTCCCCAGCCGCGGAGGCCCCATGTTCGACTTTCCCGATGACCAGATTGCCCAAGTCTCCCTCGAACACAACTTCTGGACGTGGTCGGCCCAGGGCGGCGTTGACCCCATCCCCGTCACCCGCGCCGAGGGCGTGTACTTCTGGGACGCGCACGGCAAGCGTTACCTCGATTTCAACTCGATGATGATGTGCGTCAATCTCGGCCACGGCGACCCGCGCGTCATCGAGGCCATTGTGGCGCAGGCACGCGCCCTGCCCTTCGCCCACGGCTCCATGGCCACCCGCCCGCTGGCCGAACTGGGCCGCCTGCTCGCCCACCTCACCCCCGGCGACATGGACCACTTCCTCTACACGCTAGGTGGCGCCGAAGCCAACGAGAACGCTATCAAACTGGCGCGCGCCGTCACCGGCAGGCACAAAATCCTCACCCGCTACCGCTCGTACCACGGCGCCACCGCCGGGGCCATGGCCCTCACCGGCGACCCGCGCCGCCACTCCTGGGAGCCGAACCTGATGGGCGGCGTCGTCCATTTCCTTGACCCCTACCGCTATCGCTCCACCTTTCACCGCACCAACCCGGATATCCCCGAGGCCGAGTTCACCCGCGATTACCTCAACCACCTCGAGGAGATCATCACCTACGAGGGGCCGGGCACGATTGCCGCGGTGATGGTCGAGAGCGTGACGGGCACCAACGGCATCCTCATCCCGCCGGACGGCTACATGCAAGGCGTGCGCGCCCTGTGCGATAAGTACGGCATCCTGATGATTGCCGATGAGGTGATGGCCGGTTTCGGTCGCACCGGCAAGTGGTTCGCCGTGGACCACTGGGGCGTGGTGCCGGACCTGATGACGATGGCCAAGGGCCTCACCTCCTCGTACCTGCCGCTGGGGGCGGTGGGCATGCGGCCGTTCATCGCCGAGCATTTCCGCGAGCGCGTGTTCCAGAGCGGGCTGACGTACAGCGGCCACACGCTCACCCTGGCGGCGGCGGTGGCGAACATCAAGGCGATGATGGAGGATGACGTGGTGGGGCAGGCGGCGGCGCGCGGCGTGTTCCTGCGCCAGCAGTTGATGGACCTGGGCGAGAAGCATCCCTCTATCGGCGATGTGCGCTCGATTGGCCTGTTCGCCGGCGTGGAGCTGGTGAAGAACCGCGAAACCCGCGAGCCGCTCTCGCCGTTCAACCAGACCACCGAGCCGATGAAGCGCCTGCGCAAGTTCTGCCTCGAACGCGGCCTGAACATCTTCATGCACTGGAACGTGGTGCTCATCGTGCCGCCGCTCATTATCACGGAGGAGCTGTTGGCCGAGGGGCTGGCGGTATTGGATGAAGCGCTGGCGATCGCGGATGCGGAAGTGACGGAGTAATTACTGCCGAAGGTGTTACGGCGTAAGCGCCTGGGCGAGGTTGTAAATCACGATATTCGCCACGCGTTCGGCTTCCAGTTGGATGGTGGCGAGGTCCAGGCGGGCGCGGTCTGCGTTGACGTAGACGACCACCAGCAGGTTGCGGATGACGAACTGGATAGTCACGCCGCGGTCGCAGTATTGTTCATCGTCATTATAGGTAATGTCGCCGAGGTCGCCCAGGGTGGTGTAGGGCTGCGCCAGTGCCCAGTAGTCAATGACCAGCGTGCGGGCAAATTCGGTGTGGGCGATGGCGGCGGCATTGTCGCGGTGCTGGATGAGGACGACGCCGGTGGAGGTGAACGCCGAAGCCGAATCACAGCCCGCCGGGTCCACGAAGTTGGCGTAGTAGGAGGTCTGGCGGCCGATTTCGTCCAGCCGCTGGGCGATCTCTGCGGAACTGCTGAACAGGTTGGCGGCGTTGTCGCGCTGGAAGTAGATTTCGCCGACCTGGGTGTTGGTGGTAGCGCCGGTGGTATCCAGTTGCATTCCGCCGGGCAACAGGTCCAGCGAGGGGACGAGGCGCGCCAGGTCGCCAGTGAAGACGGGTTCCGGCGTGGGGGATGGCCGGAGGGTGGCGGTTGGTGTGGGGGCGGAAAAGCCGAGCGCCGGAAGGCCGGTGAGCCAGGCGAGGCCGCCGGTGGCGATGGCCACCAGCAGGCATGCGCCGCCCAACAGTCCGATAATGATGAGCGTCCGCGGGCCGCGATTGCCTTTCGGCTTTGTCGCGCCAGTGGTCACGCCCGCGCTGGGGTGCGGCGTGGAGGCCGGGGTGGGCTCGGGCAGCGGTGGCCGGCGCGGCGCGGGCACGGTCTGGGCGGCCGCGGGCGTTAAGTTCATCGGCACGTCCGCGGGCTTGGCGGTGGCGGGCGCCGGGGTGTCAAGCGCAAGGCGGTCGGTGAGGCCGGTAGCCAGCGACTTGGCGAATTCGCCGGTGTCGCTGAAGCGGTCTTCGGGCTTTTTGGCCAGGGCACGCGTGAGCGCCGGGCCCAGCGGGGCGGGCAGGCCGCGCTGCGTGGCTTCCAGGTTGGGCACCGGTTCGAGGATGTGCTTCATCAGCACTTTGGCGGGGGTGTCGGCTTCGTAGGGTTTCTCGCCGGTGAGCATTTCAAAGACGATGATGGCCAGCGAATACTGGTCGCTGCGGCCGTCCACCGGCTGGTCGCCCTGCACCTGCTCGGGGGACATATAGGCCGGGGTGCCCACCAGCATGCCGCCGGTGAGGTTGTTGGTGGCTTCCACCCAGCGGGCGATGCCGAAATCCGCGAGGTAGGCCTGGCCGTCTTCATCAAAGAGGATGTTGCCGGGCTTGAGGTCGCGGTGGACGATGCCCTGTCCGTGGGCTTTATCCAGCGCGCTGGCAAGGCGGCGGATGATGGTCGCGGTTTCGTCCGGCGTGATGGGCCCGCGTTCCAGACGCTGGGCGAGCGAGCCGCCCTGCATGTAGCGCATCACGAGGTAGAGCTGGCCGTCCTGTTCGCCGTAGTCATACACCGGGACGATGGCGGCGTGTTCCAGTTTGGCGATGGTCTTGGCTTCACGCTCGAAGCGGGCGCGGAAGAGCGGGTCATGCAAGTATTCGCGCGGCAGGACTTTGATGGCGACGACGCGGTCAAAGGAGGGGTCGTCGGCGAGGTAGACGGTGGCCATGCCGCCGCGCCCGAGTTCTTCGCGGATGGTATAGCGGCCGAAGGTCTGTTTGTCGTCCATGAATATTATTGTATCCCCATTGGGGAATGAGTGCATGGGGGGAGCGAAGGAATAAGGGCGCTAGGGAGCAAATGAGAAGAAAGGAAAAGCAAAAGCGATCTCACGCCAAGTGAGCGATAAAGATAGCTGTGCAAAGACACAGAAGAAAGAATAGGCGATTTTGACCGAGGTCTTGTGGTGACATTGTTTAGATGGTGTAGATTGTGATACGGATGTAGGGGCGAAGCATGCTTCGCCCCTACGCGGACGAGAAAAGATGCGTGGACGCGGAATCAGACCGACCTCAAGTGTGTCGCGTTACTCCAGGTCCGGATGCTCGCCACAATACCAAATCCAGATGAAACCTTCATGGGTGATGCGCAGTTCACCGGTCTCATCGCCGCACGCTGTATACACAGCCCATGTGTAGGTGCCGAGTTCGATATACAGGGTCATCTCGCCGGGGGGAACCCTCCAGAAGTATTCTGTTTCGCCATCGAGGGTTAAGCTGAGCGCAGCATCTGTCTCGTTCACAAAGACGATCTTTGAGGTCTTGGGAGGCGAGGGCACGAGGTAGGTATCATCTGAACAGGGAGGAATGACAAACTCAGTCTTGGGTGGGGCAACCACCAAAACCCCTCCATAGTGTTTACCATTGCAAGCCTTGTAGGAAAATGCGTAGGTGCCTTCCAGCATTTCAGTCTTTATGTGATTCGATGCTACACCAGTCCCGTATTTCTCAAAGCCGATCACATACTTTGCAGGGCCAATAAATGTGATCTTTACTGGTTCCACAATACGGCCAGAGATCTCGGTTCGTATGTCAACATATACCAGTTTCCCTTGCGCGAGTTCGGCAGGCTGAACTGGACTGGCCAGCCCAACCTGGCTTGACTGGAACAGCGCTAGCACGGAAATCATAGCGGCTAAGATAGAGATTCTTGCGACGAGCTTCATTCATGTCCTCCTTGAACTTGTGCGAATAAATCGTTTGTGAACGCTGGTACTATTTACTTCATTATTTAGAGTATCGCGCTCCAGTCAACTCTCAGGTTTCTCAGGTTCAGACACAAGATAGGACAAGGGGTGGAAAATGAGAGAGGAGCTCCCAGAATTGGAAAGTCGAACCTCTCCAAACCAGCAGGCTCCTCATGTTGAAGTCTAACCAGATTCTGCGATTCACCCAAGAGCTGTTTTCGCGCCAGGAATGGGCGGGTAAGGATGCGCGGGCGGGGGAGGATTGCGGAACACGCCCACAAGGGGCTAGGCTACGGGGGGATTGCGACACTCGACAAAATCCGAAGTTCGGATATTCTTAATCAAGGAACCCGCCGCAGAATCGTCGTGGAGACAACCTTGACCTTTACAGCCTCCTACAATCCCAGCAATCAGATAATTGAAGTGGACATTCAGGGGGAGTTAACAATCGAGATTATCAAGCAGATCAGCGTTGAGGCCTTCCGCATTGCGAGCGAACAGAACTGCCGCCTCATCCTGACGGACCTGAACCGGGCAGTGATCCGCCTGTCCTTTCTGGATATCTACCAGTTGCCGACCCTGTTTTCGGAAACCGCGCGTTCGGCCGGGCTGGACATCCATGAATTCAAACGTGCCTTTGTCGCACCCACCCGCCTGCGGGATTTGATGTTTTTCGAAACGGTGCTGTTGAACCGCTCCCAGAATGTGCGGCACTTTTACGAAGTCGACGCGGCGAGAGCGTGGCTGTCCGGGGACGATTCGCGCGGTTGGTGAGCAGGGAGGGCGGGACGGGCGAAGCATGCTTCGCCCCTACGCGTGCGGATAAGGATACGCGGACGAGAAAAGATGCGTGGACGGGGGTGGGGAGAAACCCGGCAAGTTTGGTCAGATGCTTCGATGGGGTGAGGAATGGGAGGCGGCAGATTGGCAAATGCCTACGGCATTTGCTTAAGAGTTGGGCAAAGCCCAACTCTGCTTGCTCGCAATGACAATTGGTCTCAAGACCTTCGTGACAGTTCTTTGACTCTTTCGATGGGTATGCCATACACCGTATGCCCCTCTAGCCCCGTCATCGTTTCGGCGGCGAGCAGGCAGTTCCAGATGGCCTCGGCGGTGGCTTCGGCGGCGGCATCCAGCAGCGGGTTGATGTGTTCGTTTGGCAACATGAGCAAAGGCGTCAAAGAACCGACGCCTTTGCTTTGGGAGTTCGCCGGAGGCGAACTCCCCGCGAGACTTGCAGCCGCGGCGGCAGTGGCGGGGATGGGGGTGGCGGTGGAGAAAGCGAAGAAAATCTCGCCGCTGGCATCGTGGCCGTAGGACCCCACCTGGGCCACGCCAACGGTGGCGCGCTGGGCGAGGCGGCGGCACTGGACGGGCAGGAGCGGGGCGTCGGTGGCGAGGACGACGATGATGGACGAACTGCTGGCAAACTCCTCGCCCCACACGGTGGGGACTTCGCTGGTGGGGATGTGGCGGCCAATGGGGAAGCCATCCAGGCGCAGTTCGGCGCGGCCGCCCTGGTTGGCCTGCACCAACGCGCCCAGCGTGTACGTGCCGGATTTGGTCGTGACGAGGCGCGAGGCGGTGCCGATGCCGCCCTTGAACTCGTGGCAGATCATGCCGGTGCCGCCGCCGACGCTGCCTTCCGGCACGCGGCCGGGGGCGGCGGAGTCCAGGGCGGCGTATACGTCTGCGGGAGTCAGGTGGGGGACGGAGAGGTCAGAGAGCCAGCCGTCCCAGGTTTCCGCGACGACGGGGAGGTCATTGCCGCCGGCGTTGGGGAGGCCGCGGTCGAACATGTAGCGGATGAGGGCGTCGCGCACCATGCCGAGTTCGTAGGTGTTGGTGATGGCGAACGGCCCGCCGAAGATGCCGGTCTCGTGGAGGTAGTGCAGGCCGGTCATCTCGCCGTTGCCGTTGAAAGTGTGGGAGGCGGCGAAGCAGCGGTTGGCCCAGGAGTCCCGGCCGCGGGGGAGGATGACGGTGATGCCGGTGCGAGCGGTGGCGGGGGCGTCGCGGAGGACGGTGGCGTGGCCGACAGTGAGACCGGGGACGTCGGTGATGGCGTTGAGCGGGCCGGGCGGGTGGTGGCCGGGGGTGATGCCGAGGTCGCGGAGGCGCGGGCGGGGGGTCATAGCGGCTGGCTCATGTTGAGGCGCAAGGGAGCAAAGGAGCAAATTAAAAGAAAGGCAAAAGCATTTTGACCACAGATGGACACAGATGAACACGGATAAGGACTCTTGATTTGTAAATTGCTACTTATCATTTTCAATTAGTAAACATGCGGCGGAGTGGGAGGGGGAGAGGGTGACGGCGGGCGGGTCGGTGAGGCGGCAGCGGTCTTCGGCAATGGGGCAGCGGGGATGGAAACGGCAACCGGTGGGCAGGTCGATGGGGTTGGGCGTTTCGCCCTGGAGGATGGTGCGCTTCTGGCGCAGGCGCGGGTTGGGCACGGGGACGACGGAGAGCAGGGCCTTGGTGTAGGGGTGGCGGGGGGCGCGCAGGACTTCCTCGGTGCGGCCGATTTCGACGATGCGGCCGAGGTACATGACGGCGATGCGGTCGGCGAAGTGGGCGACGGTGCCGAAGTCGTGGGTGATGAAGAGGATGGAGATGCCCTGGCGCGCTCGAAGGTCGGCGAGGAGGTTGAGAATCTCGGCGCGGATGCTTACGTCCAGCATGGAGACCGGCTCATCGGCGAGGAGGATGGTGGGGTCGAGGACGAGGGAGGCGGCGATGACGACGCGCTGGCGCTGGCCGCCGGAAAGCTGGTGGGGCAGGCGGTCGAGGAAGGAGTCGGCGGGCTTGAGGCCGGCGTCCTCGAGGGCCTGGATGACGCGGGCACGGCGCTGGTCGGAAGTCGGGAAGGAGCGGTGGACGATGAGCGGCTCCTCGACGATTTCCTCGATGGTCATCATCGGGTTGAGGGACTCGTAGGGGTCCTGGAAGACCATCTGGATGCGCTTGTGCATGTCCTTGAGGGCCGCGCCGCGCAGGCGTGCCACGTCGGTGCCTTCGAAGTACATCTCGCCGGAGGTGGGGCGCTCGAGGCCGAGGAGGGTGAGGGCGAGGGTGGACTTGCCGCAGCCGGATTCGCCGACGAGGGCGAGGATTTCGCCGCGGCCGAGGTCGAGGTCAACACCGTCAACGGCATGGACGAGGCGGTCGTCGCGGCGGAGGAGGCCGGGGCGGCCGGCGTCGAAGTGTTTGTGGAGATTGCGGAGGGAGAGGGCGGAAGAGGGAGAGGAGGTCATGGAAGATCTAAGCCTATCTCACGCAAAGGCGCAAAGACGCAAAGAAAGTCAAGGGCATTTTGACCACAGATAAACACAGATGAACACGGATAAGGGCTTTTCATTTGCAATTTGCTATTTATCATTTTCTACCAGATGACAGGAGGCGAGGTGAGTCGGTCGGACTTCGCCCGACCTCTTGGAGTTCGCAGTTCCGGCATAGCCTGAACTCTGTTGCGAACTCCACACAGGAGACACTGAAAGGAGGGCGGGCTGGTCGGTGCGACAGCGGTCGAAGACCAGGGGGCAGCGGGGGTGGAAGCGGCAACCGGTGGGCAGGGCGTCCGGGCGGGGCGGGTAGCCGGGGATACTGTTGAGGGCGGCCTGGGGTTTGGAGAGGTCGGGGAAGGCTTTGAGCAATTCCTGGGTGTAGGGATGGCGGGGGCTGTTGTAGATGGTGTCCACGTCGGCATATTCGGCGGTGACGCCGCCGTACATGACGAGCACCTTGTCGCACAGTTCGGCGACGACGCCGAGGTCGTGGGTGACGAAGATGACGGCGAGGCCAAGATGACGGCGCAGGTTGTCAAGGAGGTCGAGTATCTGGGCCTGAATCATCACGTCGAGGGCGGTGGTGGGCTCGTCGGCGATGACGATTTCGGGGGAGCAGGCGAGGGCCATGGCAATCATGGCGCGCTGGCGCATGCCGCCGGAATACTGGTGGGGGTACTGGTCGGCGCGGGCGCCGAGGATGCCGACCATGTCCAGCAGTTCAGCGACGCGGGCGGCGACCTCCGGCGGGGACATGAACGGGTAGTGGCGGTGGATGGCCTCGCCAATCTGGCTGCCGACGGTGACGACGGGGTTGAGGGCATTCATGGCGCCCTGAAAAATCATCGCCATGTGCCGCCAGCGGATGTCAGCCATTTCGGGTTCGGCCAGGGCGAGGAGCTCGCGGCCATTGAACTGGACGGAGCCGTTCACGATGCGGCCCTGGGGAGGGAGGAGGCGCAGGAGGGCGAGACTCAAGGTGGTCTTGCCGCAGCCGGACTCGCCGACGAGGCCCATGGCTTCGCCGGGCTGGAGGGTGAAGGAGACGCGCGAGACGGCGTGGGCGGGGGGTCGGTCCGGGGTGATGAAGTCGATGGAAAGATCGCGGACGGCGAGGAGGGGGGCGGAGGTGGTAGGAGTGGTCATTACCGGTAATTAGTAATTGGTAATAGGTAATTGGGAGTGATGGAATCCTGGATGGGAATGACAGGGAGAGGGAATTTCATGGGTGGGTCTCGGGGAAGGCGGGGAGGGAGACCATGAGGGGGTGGTCGGTGAGGTGGTGCCACTCAGTGCGGGGGTTGAGGACCTGCTCCAGGCCGTGGCCGAGCAGGGTGAAGCCGAGTACCAGCCAGACGATGCCGAAGCCGGGAGTGACAAGCACCCACCAAGCGCGAGAACTCATGGCGCCGCGTTCGAAGGCGTAGTTGAGCATCTGGCCCCAACTGACGACGGTGGGGTCGGATAGACCGAGGAAGGAGAGGGTGCTTTCGTTGAGGATGGCGAGGGAGATGATGAGGACGCTGTTGACGACCAGCAGGGGCAGGACGAGGGGGAAGATGTGGCGGCGGAGGATGTGGAAGTGACCGGCGCCGATGGAGCGCGCCCGCAGGACGAACTTGCGCTCCTTGATGGAGAGGGTCTGGGCGCGGACGAGGCGAGCGGTGGTGGTCCAGCCGATGAGGCCGATGACGAGGATGATATTGAGCAAGCGGGGCTTGGTGATGGCGACGATGACGACGGTGAGGGGCAGGTCCGGAATGACGAGCATGATGTCGGTAAAGCGCATGATGACGCGCTCAGTGCGGCCGCCGAGGTAGCCGGCGACGATGCCGAGCGTGCCGCCGATGACGATGGAGATAAATGAAGCAAAGATGCCGACAGTGAGGGAAACGCGCGAGCCGTAAATGAAGTTGCTGAGTACGTCCTTGCCGGCGTCATCGGTGCCGAGGAGGTGGGCGGCGGAGGGGCGGGCATAAATGGAGTCAATGGTAATCTCGACGGAGGCGGCGGGATCATAGGGGGCGATGACGGGCGCAAAGACGGCGGCGAAGAGGGCGAGGGCGAGCATAATCAAACCGGCCAGGGCGATGCGGTTGCGGCGGAAGCTCTTCCAGAAGGCGGCGCCGGATAGGAGGAGGGGCTGGTCGGTCATGTCAATCGGTCCGGACGCGGGGGTCGAGCCAGGAATAGACGAGGTCGGCGGCGAGGTTGGCGAGGATGACGGTGACGGCAAGGAGCAGGAACGCGCCCTGTAGCATGGGGTAATCGCGCTGGCCGACGGCATCGAACACGGCGCCGCCGAGGCCGGGCCAGGAGAAGACGGATTCAATCTGGATGGCGCCGGCAACGGTGAAGCCGAGATTAATGGCAATGAGGGTGACCATAGGGAGCATGGCGTTGCGCAGGGCGTGGTCTTTGAGTATCTGGAAGGTGTGCAGGCCCTTGGCTTTGGCGGTGAGGATGAAATCTTCGGAGAGCACGTCAATGAGCGTGGAGCGCATGATGAGCATGTACTCGCCGAGGAAGACGATGGTGTAGGTGAGGGTAGGGAGGACGAGGTGTCTGCCCAAGTCTTTCAGCATGGCGGCAGTATTGGGGAAGTCTACGCCGGGGGTGAGGCGGCCGCCGATGGGCAGGCCCAGCTGGTTGCTGCCCCAGAACAAAAGGATAATGCCAAGCCAGAAGGTTGGCAGGCTCCAGGCGAGGAGGCTGAAGAGCAGGGCGCCGAAGTCAAGCCGGGTGCGGGCTTTCCAAGCGGCGAGGATGCCGAGACCCATGCCAAGGATGATGGCGAGAATCTGGCCGAGGCCGATGAGGAGGATGGTGTTCCAAATCATCTGGCTCATCATCTCTGCGACGGGGCGATTGGTGTGATAGGAAATGCCGAGTTCGCCCTGGGCGAGGTTGCGGAGGTAGATGAAGAACTGGGTGTCAAAGGGATTGACGGCGCAGGGGCCGGGTTCCCAGGGATTGAGGGATTGCACGCAGTTGATGACAGGTTTTTCCAGGCCGAAGCGGACGCGGATGGCTTCGATGGCTTCACGAGTGAGGCGCGGGTCGCGGAGGCCGCCGCGGGCGGGGTCGCCGGGGAGGACGCGGAAGATGACGAAGTTGAGGGTCATCACGAAGAGGATGGTGAAGATGGCCCAGACGAGGCGGGAGGCGATGAGGCGCAGGGATTTCATGGGGAAGTCGAGGAGTCAGGGTGTCGGGTAGTCATGGGGTCGGGAGGAGGGGTAATCTGAGGGTCGAGAAGTCGGTATGGTTTTGAGAAGCGAGGCGGGTTGGAAGGAAAGATTCTTCGGTCGGGATGAGGGCGATTGGCCGGAGAGGGTGGATTGCCCTCCCTCAGAATGACAGGGGGATTGGAAGGCGACGGGAGTTGCTGAGCAACTCTTTGCGTCGCCCCAACATGGGCGATGGGGGCTGGTGGGAGTGGTCCGATTGGCACAGCGGGCTGAAGCCCGCTGTCTGAAGACTTCTCGGGCAGGTTGGAAAATCAGATTCTTCAGTCGGGTTGGAGCCGGCTGGCGGAAATGCGATGATTGCCCTCCTTCAGAATGACAGGGTGAAAGGGGGCATACGGGTGGGGCGGAGGACAATTGTCCTCCGCCCCTGTTTGTTTGAGGGTATTGATTACCCACCTTCACGATTGGCGTTACGGGACCGGTTCGATGACGAGGAGGGAGCTGACGTCCTCGAGGGCGACCTTGGCCATGTCCGTAACCCAGCCGGAGAAGCGGTCCGTGCGGAAGGCCTGGACGGACTGGGCATAGAAGGGAATCAGATACGCGATGTCGTCAAAGACGATCTGCTGCATCTGGTGCACGACGTCGATGCGCGTCTGCAAGTCCAGTTCGGTGGCCTGGGCGACATAGAGGGCGTCGTACTCGGCGTTGGAGTAGCCGGTCTCGCTGTTGCCGGTGGGGATTTCGTCCGTGGTCATCACCGAGAGCAGGAAGCCGGGGTCCGGATCAGAGCCCCAGCCCCAGATGATGATATCAAAGTCGAAGACCGGGCAACAGACGGCGGTAAGGGTATCGGGGTCGAGGGCCTGGAGTTCAAGGTCAATGCCGATGAGGGTCCACATTTCATCGAGCAGCTCGGCTTCGCGGGGAGCGGTGGTGCTATCGTTGGGCCAGTTGAGGCGGAAGATGAGCGGGTCGCCGCCACCGGGCATTTCGCGGATTCCGTCGCTATCCGTATCCAAGTAGCCGGCATCCTCCAGAATCTGGTTGGCAAGGTCAACGTTGAATTCGTAGTCGACGATGGCGTCGTTGTACCAAACGCCGAGACCATCCGGAATCAGGGTGGTGCCCTTCGAGCCGAGGCCGAGGAGGACGACGTCGATAATCTTTTGCTTATCGGTGGCGTGGGACAGGGCGAGGCGGACCTGCCGGTCGCGCAGGGCGGGGTGGCCGGTGCACTCGCCGCCATCCGCCACGGGGCAGGTGGTCTCGTTGGTGAGGTTGAAGATGATGTCCGAAACTTCCGGCGCAACTGGCGCGCCGACGACTACTTCAACATTGCTCTCGGCACGCAGGCCGGGCACGGCGGTGTTGGGCATTTCGGTAATCATGTCCACTTCACCGGTGCGCAACGCCTGGACGAGGGCATCCGGGTTGGTGTAGGTGCGGAAGACTGCGCCATCAATTTTGGCGTTGTAGAGCGGGTGGTTACGGACGGCTTCGAGTTCGACAAATTCGTTCTGGGAGTAGCCGACGAGTTTGAATGGGCCGGAGCCGACCATTTCGGCATTTTCGAATTCAGCGGCGCTGGCGGTATCCAGACTGCCCCAGATGTGTTCGGGAAGCACGTACAGGAAGATGAGCTGGCTTTCCATGTTGGGGATGGCTTCAGTGAGGGTGATGACGACGGTCGAGTCATCCGGGGCTTCGACGCTGGCAAAGTAGTCGGTATAAACCGGCAGGTAGACGAAGTCCGTGTTCTGCTGGTAGAAATTGTATGAGAAGGCGACGTCGTGGGCGGTGAGGGGCTGGCCGTCATGCCATGTGACGCCGGGGCGAATCTTGAAGGTCCAGGTGATGCCGTCCTCAGAGACTTCGGCGGATTCGGCGAGTTCCAGCGAATAGGAACCGTCCAGGTTCAACTGGTACATCGAGTCATAGACTAACTCAAAGATGGTGTATGACTCGGACAGGACGGCGGTGCCGGGGTTGAGGGTGTCCGGACTGCCGGCCCAACCGATGCGAGCCTTGACGGGTTCGGCGGCGGGCTCCCCGCCGGTGGGTGTTTCTCCGGCGGGCTGGTCACCGCTGGGGGGTGCCTCGGTAGCCTGGCCGCCACAGGCAGTGAGAACCAGGGCGAAGGCAACCAACAGGGCCAAAAGTGTGTAACGTTTGTTCATGACTTCTTCTCCTCTTCATAGATAGTAGAGCCTCCCAAACAGGAAGACCCGAATGCTCCGGCAGAATCTCCTCATTCTGGCTATCCCCCATTGTGGGCCGGGCGTGTGATGAAAGTATAGACACTTTTGGCGAGCATGGCAATATTTGGGCGCGGGTGATTTGTTGCGAAATTCGCAAAACGGACAGGACTTACTATCGAATGGTTTTTCAGGGCGCAGTTTGGGGATTCGTGATCGGAGGATGTAGAGCAGTTGTTGCCTCCAAGAAAATTGGAGTAAACTAGCCTTAAATGTGAATTATGTGAGGCTTCATCACTTTTCCGTTTTACTGGCCAAACTGTATTCTTCAAGAGTAATCCCATGCTCCGAACTTTCCTGCAGAAATCGTTTTCAGCAATAACGAAAATCGGCTCCGACCCCACCGACGATGATGACACCCGACTCCAAAAGGCCCTGCTGGTCATTTGCTCGTTTCTATTTATGCTCGCCGGAGCGGCCTGGGGAATCATGTATGTTTTGATCAACCAGCCGCTTGCCGGGGCTATCCCGCTGTCTTACTCTTTCATTTCCTTACTAAGCATTATCCGCTTTTGGCGGACGCGCGAATTTGGTTTCTTTCGCTTCAGTCAACTGGCCCTAATCCTCCTATTGCCCTTCTTCCTGATGCTCGCACTGGGCGGTTTTGTAAACGGCAGTGGGGTGGTGCTGTGGGCACTGATTTGCCCAATGGGAGCCCTGCTTTTTGACAAGCCGAGTCATGCGCCACGCTGGTTCCTAGCCTTTCTCGGTCTCATCGTTCTGAGTGGCGTCCTGCAGCCTTTTGTTCCACTGGCGAACAACCTACCCTCTGGAATCGTGCGATTCTTCTTTGTCATCAATATCGTTGGCGTGGGTTCCCTGGTTTTTGTGATGGTGTACTACTTTGTGGGCCAAAAGAACATCTTCCAGGAAAAGTCTGAGACATTGCTACTTAACATCCTGCCACGGGAAATCGCGGCGATTTTGAAGAATGAAAGCCGGACAATCGCCGATCACTACAACGAAGCCAGTGTGTTGTTCGCGGATATGGTCGGATTCACCCCGCTTTCTGAAAAGCTGGCCCCGGTTGAAATGGTCGAACTGCTCAACGAAGTCTTCTCTTTCTTTGACTCATTGCTGGACAAGTATGACGTGGAGAAGATACGCACGATTGGCGATAGTTACATGGTGGCGTCCGGGGTGCCGCGGGGGCGCGCTGACCACGCCCAGGCCCTGGCGCACATGGCCCTGGAGATGCGAGATTACATTTCCACGCATACGTTTTCCAATGACCAGAAAGTCACATTTCGTTTTGGGATAAACTCAGGTTCGATGATCGCAGGCGTGATTGGCCGCCGGAAATTTGTGTACGACGTCTGGGGAGATGCGGTCAATGTGGCAAGCCGCATGGAATCGCATGGTCTGGGGGGCATGATCCAGATCACGGAGACGACCTACGACCTCATCAAAGATAGTTTTGTATGCGAGCCGCGCGGTCCATTAAGT
This sequence comes from Anaerolineae bacterium, assembly GCA_004297445.1. Lineage (GTDB taxonomy): Bacteria > Chloroflexota > Anaerolineae > Anaerolineales > UBA11579 > SCUK01. The sequence continues at coordinate 15,365 of SCUK01000017.1, forward strand.
GTAAAAGGCAAGGGTGAAATGGACGTCTGGCTGGTGATTTCTGCAAAGCAAAAGCCCAGTTGACGATGTTTTTCAAACGACTGTCTTAAGGCACGGGATTGGGCGGGAACGTGCCGGGCGGGGCGTACCAGTCGGTGAGGTCAGCGCCGGGAGCGGTTTGCCCGGATGTGACGATTACGGAAATCAGACTGTGGTCGTTGCAATCCACCGAGAGTCCGCAGAGGACGGCGATGGTGTAACCGCCGCCGTAGTCGTTTGTATCTCCGGCGACGTAGGCGATGACGGTGTACTCTCCGGGTGGGAGGTCGGTGAAGGTGTACTCACCGGTGTTTTCGGGGGTGGTGATGTAGAACCACTGGGCGGTGTTGACGTTGGTGGCAACGATGACGAGGGGCGGGATGTAGGAGGACGGATAGCCGAGGCGACCGGAGATGGCGCCGTTGGGAACGGTGACGCCGGGCGGCAGGGGGACAGAGTCCGGGGCGCCGTACCAGTCGCAGACATCAATGCCGGTGGTGGATGCACCGGCGGCCACATTGAACTGGATGAGGGAGTGGTCTTCACAGCCGACGGAGAGACCGCACGGGACGGCCTGGGAGTACGAGCCGCCGTAGGAAAAATCCGGGAGCCAGGCGAAAGCGGTGTAGGAGCCGGGAGGGACATCGGTTGTATATTCGGATTGATTCTGGGCGATGTCCAGCGAGATAAGGATAGCCTGAGCAGGGTCGCTGAGGTAGAGAGTCATGGGCGGGATGCCGGAGGATGGGTAACAAACGCGACCGGAGACCGTGCCGAGCGCAGGAGCGGTGGTGGCGGCGGGGTCTATGACGGGTGACCCGGCCTGAATCGTGGCGGCAACGGACGTGCCGACCGCATCCACGGCCGAAGCACCGGCGGCCTGAGTGGCGGCCACGGATGTGGCGACAGATGACTCAAGGTCCGAGGCAGGGGCACAGGCGGTCAACAACAGGAGGGTGAGAAATAAAGACAGACTTCGGAGAGGGGACATGATTTTCCTTTTGGATGAGGTGCCGTGTATTGTCTCACAGTTGGAAAGGTAGACCCACGGGTTGGTTATCTGCGCAGCGCGATTTCGAAGCGGGCTGTGGTGTGCTGTTGCACCTGTTGGAGCGAGACGCCGGGCATGAGTTCAACGAGGGTGAGCCGACCGGCGGGAAACTCAAAGACGGCGAGGTCGGTGATGAGGATATCCACAGCGGCGGCGGCGGTGAGGGGCAGGGTGCATTGCGGGACAACCTTCGATGTGCCGTCCTTCTGGACATGAGTCATCGTGGCAATGAGGCTGCGGGCACCGACGGCCAGGTCCATCGCGCCGCCGACACCGAGGAGGGGTTGACCGGGGACGGCCCAATTGGCGAGGTTCGCGCCGGCGTCCACCTGGAGGCCGCCCATGACGGCGGTGTCGATGTGGCCGCCGCGAATCATGGCGAATGAATCAGCGCTGTCAAAGTAGCTGCTGCCGGGTAGGGGAGTGACGGGAATCTTGCCGGCATTGACGGGGTAGTCCATTGCGCCACCCTCACGCGGCGAAGGGCCAATGCCGAGCATGCCGTTTTCGGTATGAAGCAGGATGTCCGAATCCGGGGTAATGAAATCGGTGATGAGGGTGGGGATGCCGACACCCAGATTGACGACTGTGCCGGGGCGGAGGGCGCGGAAGGCGCGCTCGGCGATAAGTAGGCGGGGGTCGGTGACGGCGGTTGAACGGGGAAGGACCTCGGCCGACGTGCCGAGGTCGGCTGGTTCGAGAGTCGCCTGGACGAGGACGTCAACAAACAGGCCGGGGGTGTGAATGGCGTTGGGGTCCAACTGGCCGGTGGGGACGATGTGCTGAACCTCGGCGATGACCAGGTCGGCGGCGGTGGCCATGGCGCGGTTGAAGTTTTGCTCGGTCATGCGGTAGACCAGGTTGCCGGAGGTGTCTGCCTGCCAGGCACGGATGAAGGCGACATCGGCGCGCAGGGCGGGGACGAAGACGTGCTGGCGGCCGTTGATTAGGCGGGTTTCGCTGCCTTCGGAGATGACGGTTCCGGCGGCGGTAGGGGTAAAGAAACCGCCCAGACCGGCGCCACCGGCGCGGATGGCTTCTGCCAGCGAGCCCTGGGGAAGAAGGGTCACCTCCAGGCGATGCTCGTGGGCGGCTTTGACGGCGTCAGGATTGGAGGTGAAATAGGAGCCGATGGCTTTGCGAATCTGGCCGTTCCGGAGGAGGCGGCCGCCGCCCAAGTCCGGTTCGCCGACGTTGTTGCCGATGTAGGTGAGGTCGCGGGTGGTGGTGCGGGCGAGGGCGTGCAGGAGGTGGACGGGGTTGCCGGTCATGCCGAATCCACCGGCCATGATGGTGGCGCCGGAAGGCACGAGGGCGGCGGCCTGGTCTGGCGTGAGCTGGCGGGGGAATTTCATGATTGATCCAGACTGGATTCGTCAGTATGGCGGACATCGGGGAAGCGGGTGGTGGGGAAGGAGAAATGGAGTTGGGCGAACTGCCAGCCGGAGGCACCGCGAACGGCCACGGCGGTGAGGCGCAAAGGCCAGATGAACAGGCTGCCACGATGGAGTTCGAACAAGGTGTTGGAGGCGCCGCGCAGGATGTCATGGAGTTTGTGTTCAGCGGATAGTGTGGCATCGTCCAGTAGAGACTTGATAGCAGTGAGGTAGTTGTCGTAGGCCTGGTCACCGATGGTCTGAGTGACCGTGGCAAAGGCCGATATCCAGGCGGTATCCGCGTAGATGCGGATAGCAGTTCTTTCGGGGTCCAGTTTGAAATCGCCCCAGAATTCCCAATCTTCTTTGACGAGAATGCTGCTCGACTCACGGTCGGTGTACCACTCGCCCTGGCCGGGACGGATGCCGTTGGTGCCGATGGTTTCAACGTCTTCGGTGAAGAGCATCATGAAGGCCTCGAGGCGGGCGGGGTCGCGGTGGGTGTAGCCTTCCTGAAAGGCGTGCAGCAACTGGCGAATCTGTTCGTGGTCGGTCATGGATGTCTCCAGGGTTTACGACACGTGGGCAAAGAGGCACTTGAGGTAAGCGCCCTCTTTGTAGGTAATGGGATGGTCGAGAGGGTGGGCGGTGCGTTCGATTTCAACGAGTGAGCGGTGGGCTTCAGAGGCGGCGTGATGGATGGCGGTGAAGAAGTCTTCGGCGGGGACGCGGCTGGAGCAGGAGGCCTGGACGAGGATGCCGCCGGGGCGCAGGATGGCCAACCCCAGGCGGGTGAGGCGCCGATACGCGGCGAGGGCTGCGGTGACCTGATCCTGGGCGTGGGCAAACATGGGCGGGTCGATGATGACGAGGTCGAACAGCCGTTTTTCTGCGGCGAGGCGTTCGAGGGCGATGAAGGCATCCTCGGCGCAGGTCTCGTGGGCGGCTGCGGCGACAGCGGGGTGTGCCTGATTGTGGGCGAAGTTGCGCGCGGCGGCCTGGAGGGCGGGCGCGCTGATGTCGATGCTGGTGACGTGGCGGGCGCCGCCGCGGGCGGCGTAAACGGAAAAGCCGCCCGTGTAGGCAAAGAGATTGAGGACGGTCTGGTCGCGGGAAAGGCGTTCTACCCGCGCGCGGTTGTCGCGCTGGTCGAGAAAGAAGCCGGTTTTCTGGCCGAGGATGGGGTCGGATTCAAAGGTCAGGCCGTTTTCAAGGAAAAGCAGCGGACCGGTGAGGGGCGCGCCGGCGAGGAGAAGGCCATCCGTGAGGCCGGAGAGCGCAGCGGGGTTTTTAGCGAGGGCGCGGCTGAAGCGCAGGATGACTTGCTCCGCGGGGATGACAGTCGGTCGGGCGAAGCCCGCGGAGTTTGGAGTTCCGGCTGTGCCGGAACTCTCAGGCAATTTCCACGCTGGTGAAGGTGTTTGGGCGACTGACTTAAGAGCGGCGCAAAATTCGTTCAGGTGGGGAATCCAGGCGGCGGTGTAGAGTTTGAGGACGAGGGTATCGGCGTAGCGGTCGATAACGAGGCCGGGGAGGCCATCGTTTTCGCCGTGGACGAGGCGGAAGCCGGTGGTGGCGGATTCCGGAGGCAGTTCCGTAAGGGGCGCTCGCAGGGCGGCGGCAGCGGCGAGACGGATTTGGAACCATCCGGCGTTAATGTCGGCGGGGTCGCGGGATTGCAGAATCCGAACGCGAATGGCGGATGCCGGGTCGTAGAGGCCGACGGCGAGGAAGCGGCGCTTGCTGTCAAAGATGACAGCGAGGTCACCGGGTTGGCCGGGATGGGATTGCCGGGTGATAGACTGGTCAAATATCCAGGGGTGGCCGCTGCGCAGGGCGCGCTCGGCGGCGGGGGTGATGCGCATGGCGATGCGTTTTTGGGCGGGGGCAGGGAGATATGAGAGAAGCGGAGTGAAAGCCATAGCATTGATTTCTTTGAACAGGAGCATTGTACCTGTAGAAACCCTCCACAATGTTTGGCGCGGGACTCCACAATTTCTCCACAGCCGGTTGATACAGTAGAGGCATCAACCAAATCAAGACCTGGAGGTATGCAATGTTTGTCAAACAGTTAGTACTGTTTCTAATCGGCGTGATGATATTCGTTAGTATGCTGGCTGCGGTAGGGTTCGTGGCGTACCAGGCCGGGGCGGCACAGGGCATTGAACTGGACGCGCTGGTCATCGGCCCATTGAGCATCATCGGCCTGTTTTGCCTATCCGGCGTGGCCTTCATGATGTTCATGGGCTCGATGGTATTCGTCTTCTGCCCGTTTCGGAAATTCCGCCGAACTAATTCGCAAGAATTCGATGTTTAGATCGATAGTAACCAACCAAGGAGAAATAAACTCATGAAAGCTCTCGTACGCACACGCTATGGACTGAGCGAAGTCCTCGAAGTCATGGATGTTGAAAAGCCCGTTCCGGCAGACAATGAAGTGCTGGTAAAGGTGCGCGCTTCTTCGATAAATGCGGCTGACTGGTACGAGATGGCCGGAAAGCCGCTCATCGGTCGGACACAGATGGGGATGATGAAACCAAAGAGCAAGCGGCTGGGCGTGGACTTTGCGGGAACGGTGGAAGCCGTGGGGAAGGACGTTTTGGATTTCAAGCCGGGGGATGAGGTGTTTGGCGGGAGGAACGGCGCGCTTGCGGAATATGTGTGCGTCCGGAACGCGGTAGTGCTGAAGCCAGCCAATGTTACGTTCGAGGAAGCAGCTGCTGTGCCGGTGGCGGCGATCACTGCATTGCAGGGGTTACGTGACAAGGGCAACCTCCAGCCGGGGCAGAAGGTGCTGGTCTACGGGGCATCCGGCGGTGTGGGGACGTACACCGTGCAAATCGCCAAGGCGCTGGGCGCAGAAGAGGTGACGGCGGTGTGCAGCACGGATAAAGTGGAGGTCGCGCGCTCGATTGGGGCTGACCACGTCATTGACTATACGCGCGAGGACTTTACGAAGAGCAACCGGCGCTACGACCTGATGGCGAACGTTTCCGGAGGCCGGCCCTGGGCGGAGTGCAAGCGGGTGCTGACACCAGAGGGAACGCTGGTCATCCTCGGGGCGCCGAAGGCGGGCGGCCCGCTCGGTCCGCTCGGGTATGTCATCAGGGTGCGGCTGGCGTCTTTGCTGAGCAAGCAGAAAGTCATCTTCTTCATCGCCCAGTTCAACCGGCCGGATATGAAAATCCTGGCCGACATGTTGGAGAGTGGAAAGATTAAATCGGTGATTGACAGGCGTTTTGCGTTGAGCGAGAGCGCGGCGGCTTTTGCGTACTTTGGGGAAGGGCATGCCCGCGGGAAAGTGGTGATAGAGGTCTCAAAAGGATAATGCGGGACGTCCGGCAAGCTCCAAACTTCCATTCGGCCAGACGGGCTCGCAATGAGAATTGATATCCCTTATACTCGCCTTATGTCTGAATTAATCCTGGTAGTGGATGATGAGCCCAAGGTGGCACGCCTGGCACGCGATTACCTGGAGAAGAACGGTTTCCGGGTCATCACGGCGGCGGACGGGCAGGCGGCGCTGGCAACGGCGCGGCGGGAGAAACCGGACCTGGTGATCCTTGACCTGATGCTGCCGAAGCTGGACGGGCGCGAGGTGTGCAAAATCCTGCGGCGCGAGAGCGATGTGCCCATCATCATGCTGACGGCGCTTTCCGAGGAAATTGACCAGGTAACCGGTCTTGAAATCGGCGCGGACGACTACATCAGCAAGCCGTTCTCGCCGCGGGCGCTGGTGGCGCGGGTGCGGGCGCTGCTGCGCCGGACGCGGGGCGAGGTGCGTGCGCCGAGCCTGCTGCGGGTTGGCGGGCTGGTGGTGGACGCCGAACGCTACAGCGTGACGATGGATGGGGAACCGCTCAAACTGACGCCCAACGAATTCAAATTGCTGCAGGCGCTGGCGGGCCGCGCGGGACAAACGCTGACGCGCCAGCAATTACTGGAAGAATTGCACGGGACGGCGACGAGCTTTGACCGCAGCGTGGATTCGCATATCAAGAACCTGCGCAAGAAACTGGAAACTGCGGCGGGAAAGCCGATGATAGAGACGGTGTACGGAATCGGCTACCGCTTCATCGAGGAACATCAGCCTTGAGTTACATGTTATGAACGGCAAGAAGCCTCCGAGTTGCATCCATGACTGAAGCCCAGCCCAGCAGCCCTGCGTCGCGGCGGCGGCATGCGCAATTGCGGCGGCTCCTGCCGATGATCCTGGCGGCGCTGGCGGCCGCCCTGCTGTTCATCGGCGGGTCGGCGGCGGCGCTGTACCTAGTTTTCTCGGAATACTCGGGGGTGAGAAACCTGTGGCTGCTGGTGTGTTGCGCGCCGTTCACCGTGGTGGTGGGCGGATTTATCATTGTTTTTAATCTATACACTCGCTTTGGTGAACCTTTGCGGCAATTGTTCCGGGCGATTGATTCGGTGGCGGAAGGCGACCTGAGCGTGCGGGTGCCAAAAGATGATTCGCCCCAGTTCGGCGAGTTAATCAAGCGTTTCAACAAGATGGTGGTTGAACTGGAACGAGCGGACCAGCAGCGGCGCAACCTGACGGCGGACATCGCGCATGAACTGCGTACACCGCTGCACATCATCCAAGGAAACCTGGAAGGCGTGCTGGATGGGGTTTACCAGGCGACGCCGGATCACATCAATGACACTCTGGAAGAAACGAAATTGCTGGGGCGGCTGGTGAACGACCTGCAAACGCTTTCGTTGGCTGAATCGGGACAACTGCCCTTGCACCCGACGCGTTTTATGGTTGCCGACCTGCTGGATGACCTGATGGCGAGTTTTTCCTCCCAAGCCGAGGCGCTGGGGATTGAGCTGAAAACCGGAACCGGCGACCCCGGCCAGCACCTGACGGCAGATTACGTGCGGCTCAACCAGGTACTTTCCAACCTGGTGAGCAACGCGCTACGGCATACTCCGGAGGGCGGGACAATCACCGTGGAGACCGAAACCCTGACCGGCGAGGCGCGAAACGTACGGATACGAGTCACGGATACGGGCGTAGGAATCTCGGCCGAAGACCTGCCTTTCATCTTTGACCGATTCTGGCGGGGAGACAAGTCGCGCACGCGGGATGGGCATGTGAGCAGCGGGCTGGGGCTGGCGATCGCGCAGCAGCTGGTGCAGGCGCATGGCGGGACGATAGAGGTTGAATCCGAGGTGGGGAAGGGTACGCGATTCGTGATTGATTTGCCGGAGGAGATCCCGCAGGTGGAAGAAATCTAGGCGAAAGGCGGCTTTGGAAAAAGAATTTTGGTACGTTGTGGACGGCAGCGGGCTGAAGCCCGCTGTCTGCAGTTGAGCAACCCGCAATAGGCCAAGAAATCAGCCTGTTTCAAGAGAATCCGACAAGGGATGCTTCCGGATGACGGAGATTCGGGCGGGGGATGGGGAGGGCCGGTCTAAGACCGGCCCCTACGGAGAGGGCGGGGGAATTCTTTTAGATTGATAAATCTTTCAAAGAAGGCGGCACGGGATGCTTCGCTGCGCTCAGCATGACAGGGATTTAGGGCGGAAGGTGGGGGGGGTTGGTGGAGTGAACCAAAACGCCAACCGGAGGTGTTCCGTCCAGCGTATCTTCGGAAAAACTAAGCGCAGTTCAATTGGAATCCGGGCCAGTTCCGGGGATCGAGTCCAGCATAACTTCGGAAAATGTCCAGAGTCCGTTATGACCTCGGAAAACATCCGTTCTGCTTTCGGGGGCGAGGTTGTAGAGGATGTTAGCTAGGAAGTCCCCGCTCTTTCTTAGTTTGAAAACGTACATTTCAGGTCGCGGTGGAGATGGCGCTGAGGCAGGGTCTATTTACTCTCCATCTCCTCAATCAACGCTGCCAGACTGCGGCGCGCGCTTTCCGTGTTGGGATGATTGGGAGTTTTTGCTTTCAAAATAGCGAGGGCGCGTTCGTAAAGCGGGCGTGCGGCGAGCAGGTCACCGGTGGAGTACAGCAGGGTGGCGAGGTTGTTGAGGCTGGAGGCGGTGTCGGGGTGGCCGGGACCGAGGGCGGCTTCGCGGATGGCGAGGGCGCGTTCGAAGAGCGGGCGGGCAGCGGCCAGGTCGCCGGTGGCTTGCAACAGGGTGGCGAGGTTGTTGAGGCCCCGGGCGGTGTCGGGGTGATCGGTGCCGAGGGCGGCTTCGCGGATGGCGAGGGAGCGTTCGTAGAGCGGGCGGGCGGCGGCCAGGTCGCCGGTGGCTTGCAGCAGGCTGGCGAGGTTGTTGAGGCTCTGGGCGGTGTCGGGATGATCGGGGCCGAGGGCGGTTTCCCAGATGGCGAGGGCGCGCTCGTGGAGGGGGCGTGCAGCGAGAAGGTCGCCGGTCTCGTGTAGCAGGAGGGCAAGGTTATTGAGGCTCTGGGCGGTGTCGGGGTGATCGGGGCCGAGGGCGGCTTCGGTGATGGCGAGGGCGCGCTCGTAGAGCGGGCGTGCGGCGGCCAAGTCGCCGGTGGCCTTCAGCAGGGTGGCGAGGTTGTTGAGGCCCGTAGCGGTGTCGGGGTGGTCGGGGCCGAGGGCGGTTTCCCAGATGACGAGGGCGCGCTCGAGGAGAGGGCGTGCGGCGGGCAGGTCGCCGAGGTCCTGCAGCAGGATGGCGAGGTTGTTGAGGCCCGTGGCGGTGTGGGGGTGATCGGGACCGAGGGCGGCTTCGCGGATGGCGAGGGAGCGTTCGTAGAGCGGGCGAGCGGCGGCGTAGGCGGCCACGGTCTTGAGATGAGAGCCCAGGTGTGCCAGTAGGGCGCTGGTGTTTTCCAACCCGGCGGCATCCGCCAGCGGGGCGAAGGCTTCCAGGTGCGGGCGCAGGGGCGTGAAGTTGGCGGGCAGGCCGGTTTTGTTGGCCTTACTACATTCAATTGCAAGCGCATCCGCAAAGGCGGTCATGGCCTCGTTTTCTTTGTCGAGGGCGCGGCCAAACTCGGCCAGCAGGGGGTGCAGGCTGGGCTGGTCGCCGCCGGGGTCATAGGCTAGCAGGCCAGCGCTTTCCAGGGCAGGCAGCGCTTCGCGCAGGGCGTCCTCGTCCAGGTCGGCGGCGCTGGCCAGAAGAGACAGCGGGATTGGCTGGTTGGGCGCGCACCAGGCCGCCAGCAGGAATACGCGGCGGGCAGTATCGTCCTGTATCTGCTCCCACGAGACGAGGAACGAGGCTTTGAGGCTCAGGTTGTGGCCGGTGGGGCTGCCGCCGTCCGGCTGCCAGTTGTCCAACGAGGGGTCGTCGAGGGCGGCGGTGAGGCGGTCGAGGTAGGCGGGGATTTTCGTGCGCGTGGCGTGCAGGTAGCGCGCCGCCAGGTGAAGGGCCAGCGGCAGGCGGCCGAGGCGTCCGGCCAGCGCGTCGAGGTCGGCGTCGGGTGGCTTGTCGCCCAGGGCGCGGCGCAGGAAGGCCCGGCTTTCCTCGGGCGTGAAGGTCGCCAGCGGCAGGGACTTGGCGACGAGGTCGGTAGGCCAGACGGCGTTGCGGGCGGTGAGCAGCAGGCGCAGGTCGCCGCCGGGCAGGAGTTTCTGGCGGATGAGCCGCAAGTCCGCTTCGCGTTCGAGGTTGTCGAGCACCACGAGGCGCGGGCCGCGGGCGTGCAAGGCGGCAAGCGTGAGCGCCACGGCGGTGGGCAGGTCGGTATCGGGCAGGGCGAGGCCCATCGCCACGCCGCATTCGGCGATTTCGGAATCGACGGTGTCCGGGTTCTGGCAGTTGAGCCAGTGCACGCCGGCGAAGCGGCTGCCGTAGCGGTGGCAGAACTCGGCGGCCAGTTGGGTCTTGCCGAGGCCGCCCATGCCGGTGACGGACTGGGTGATGAGCAGGTTGGCATTGGCGCTGTCCAGCAGGGCGGCGGCGATGGCGTCGAGTTCGGCTGCGCGGCCGGTGAAGGCCGGGTTGGGCGGGTGGGGCAGGCGGGAGCCTATCGGCAGGGGTCGGCGCGCGGCCCTCTCCCCCGGCCCCTCTCCCAAGTTTGGGAGAGGGGAGAGGCCGCGTTCGGTGAGGACGTCTATAGGTGGGCGGCCCTGTATGCCGGCAAGCAGATAGGCAAAGGCGACCGGGTCGTCGAGGCCAGCGCGAAAGTCCACCCAGGTACCCTGTTGCAGGAATTCCGGCAATTCGACGTTGGGCTTGTCACGTGGATCTTCTGAATTGGGAAGCAGAACCGGAATCACGCGCCGCGCGCGGTCTCTTACGCGTTTGTTTATTGCGGAGCGCATCTCGGCGTTTTCCCACGGGCTGATGCCCTTGGCGCTGATGAAAATGGCGAAGGTGCGGGAGTCGTTCAAGGCTTCTTCCAGAGCAGGCTGCCATTCATCGCCGGGAATCAGATGCCATTTGTCGAGGAAAGGTTGGATGTTTTCCCCGCGTAGTTTTATCGCCAGTTGTTCGACTGCTGGCTTGTCTTTGCTGTTATGGGAGAGAAAAACGTCGTATTTGAAATCGCCGTCGGTCAAGGTGGCCCCGATTGTGGTGGATGGAATTATTGTAATCGGAATTGAGCGTCAGCCTAAGCCAGACCTTTGCCAGCTATTGAATAACTGCTCACTATAGCAAGACAGGCCAAATCGGCCTGTCTTGAGCCTCGGCATAGAACGGACGTTTTCCGAGGTTACTATGGATTCCCAGTTTTTCCGAAGATACGCTGGACGGCCCAGTTGGTGAGTCGTCTGATTGAGGTGGAGATGGCGGGAATCGAACCCGCGTCCGAAAGATTAAGTCAGCGAACGTCTACGAGCGTAGTCTCTGGATTATTTAGCCCAGGGGGTGGACCTGAGACCACCCACACCCAAGGGCGAACCGCTGTGCCTTGCGGCCTTAGGCCGGGTTAGCGGTGTAGCCGGCAGCACTCTGGCATTGTGACGCCCAGCCGTTCCCTGCCAGAGCGAGGGAGGCGGTGGGCGCGGCCGGTATTAGCGGCCGGGGCTGTCATCCCTTACCGTTTAGGCGGCGAGGGGGAGAGCAGCGTAGTTAGTGCTGTTGGCACTTAGGTTTTGCGCTGAGTTTACGAGGTCGGCGCCGCTCGGCTCGCAGTCCGTGACCAGCTTCAATCGTCGAAGCCTGTCATCCCCGCGTGACTGTATTATAGCAGGGGAGTGTTAGAGATAGGTTAGAACGGGGAGGGCGGTGGTTGAGGTGGAGATCCCTTCGGGCGTTGCCCTCCCAATGACGATTATTTGTCGAAGATGCCGGAGCCGCGGATTTCGTCGGGAAGGTGGTCGGCGAAGATGCCTTCGAAAATGAGACGATTGTCCACGGTGGAGAAGAATTTCATAATCGAGCCGTTGGGGACAGCGACTCCGCCGCAAAAGGTGAGGAAGTGAAGCATGTGATTGCGGAGGGTGAGGAATCGGGCACTGGAGTACTTGGCCATGATGCTGCCGGGGGGGCTGTGGTCGAGGCGCACTTTTTTGGACCAGCCGAGTCGCCGATAGCCGTTGAGGCGGACGCGGTTCATCATCTGCCAGACGAGGGCGCGGTTGAACCAGCCATGGCCACAGACGATGACGAAGTTGTGAGGTGAGTCGCGCATGCGGTCGAGCATCGTATCGACGCGGGCAATGAAATCGTTGAAGGTCTCGGCACCGGGGCCGTCGGGCTGGTCAGGGCGGCTGCGCCACCAGTATTTGAAATATTCGCGGCCGAGGCCCTTCATGCCAGCGCGCGTGTATTTATCCTCGGCGAGAAACGTGAACTCGTGGATGGGCCAGACCTCATAGGGAACATCCGGGAAACGCTGGCGGAGCATGTCTGCAGATTCGACGGCGCGGACGTACTCCGAACTGACTATGAGGTCGGGGCGCTGGGGGATGTGCTCGACCATGGCCTGAATCTGCTGGCGGCCAAGGGCGGTGAGGGGGGACGAGGCGGGCGATTCGGCATGGGAGCCGGCGTTCATTTCGCTTTGCCCGTGACGGATGAGCCAGAATTGAGTCATGCGACGGTGTACCTGTGTGGTGTCAGAGTGCGATGCCCGCTAATTTTACCCGCGCGGAAGGTTCAGAGCGGCCTGATCCAGAGTTTCAATATCGTTGGGGGAAAGACGCCAGCCGAGCGCCCCGAGACAGGCGATGGTCTGAGCCGCATTCTTGACACCGGGGATGGGGATGGCGCCCTTGCAGATAATCCAATTGAGGGAGACCTGGGCAGGCGTCTTGCCACCGTGGGCGTCTCCGACCTGGCGCAGAAGGGCGATGAAGTCCGGGAGGGCGGCGAGCTGGGCGGCGGTGGTGCGACGGCCGCGCAGGCCTGGCGGCGGGTTCTCCGAGGTGTATTTGCCGGAGAGCAGGCCTTTGGCGAGCGGGCTGTAGGCGATGGTCTGAACGCCCAGTTCTTCACAGAGTTTGAGCAGACCCTCGCGTTCGGGGGAGCGTTCAAGAAGGCTGTATTCCACCTGATTGGCGAGGAGAGGCAGGCCGAGGGCTTTCAGACGGGCATGGGCGCGGCGGGTCTGGACTTCCGAGTAATTGGAGACGCCGATGCCGCGGATCAGGCCGCGCGAAACGGCTTCGGCCATGGCTTCCAGCCAGCGGTCATCGCCAAGCCAGAAGGGCGGGAAGTGAATCTGGTAGAGGTCGATACAGTCGATGGCAAGCCGGTCCAGGCTGGCCTGCAAGGCATTGAGGAGGGCCTGTTTGCGAAGGCGGGTGGGAAAGGGGGCAAACTTGGAGGCGACGAGCGGGCGGGGAGCGGATGAATCGGCGATGAATTTGCCCAGCAGTGTTTCTGAACGGCCCTCGCCGTAGACCTCGGCGGTGTCAAAAAAATTGACGCCCGCTTCGATGGCGGCGGCGTAGGCGGCGCGGAGGTCTTCATCTGAAAATTCACCGGTGCCGTAATTCCAGAGCAGCCGGTCGCCCCATTGCCAGGCGCCGAAGCCAAACTGGGGGATGGCAGGCGCGCCGGGGACGAGCTGGATGACCTGGGGTTCTATGGGTTGGGGCATTGGGCCTCGAGGGGGTGGGAGCGGGAGGATTATAACAAAGGCGAGGAGGGAAAAAGGAGCAAGGGCGCAGGGGAGCAAATGAGAAGCAAAGGCGGCTCACGCAAAGCGAGCGATGAGGATAGCTGCGCAATGGCGCAATGAAAGAAGGAAAGAAAGCAGATAAATATTAAAGGGCAGAAGGAACATAAACAATCTCCTGTACCAAAGGGCTATGGGAGGCTGGTCTATGGTTCGTTGTGGGACGGGGGCGAGTTGGATAGTATGGGGGCAAGGTCAAAATATGACGACACAAGGAGGCACCATGAATTCATCGACTGTTTCTATTGCGCTAATTACCGGCGCGAGCCGCGGACTGGGGTTGACGCTGGCGCGGGCACTGGGGGGACGCGGCTGGCACCTGCTGATGGATGGGCGGAACGGCGAAGCGCTGGAAGCGGCGCGACGGGAACTGGCCGAAGGGACGACGGTGCGGGCGGTGCGTGGCAGCGTGGCCGAGCCGCAACACCGGTATGCCCTGCTGCAGGCGGCACGCGAAATGGGGGGACTGGACCTGGTCGTTAACAATGCCAGCATCCTGGGGCTGAGCCCGCGCCCGAGCCTGCTCAATTATCCGCTGGCAATCCTGGAGGAAGTGTTCCTGGTGAATACGCTGGCGCCGCTGGGCGTGTTGCAGGCGGTGCAGTCGGCATTGAGGCCGGGCGCGCGGGTGATTAACATCACCAGCGACGCCGGGGCGGAAGCCTATGCCGGCTGGGGTGGATACGGGGCGTCGAAGGCGGCGCTGGAGCACATGTCCGCAGTGCTGGCAGAGGAAGCGCCGGAAATGCGGGTGTACTGGGTGGATCCCGGCGACATGAATACGGACATGCAACAGGAAGCATTCCCGGGCGAGGACATCAGCGACCGGCTGCCTCCGGAAGACAGCGTGCCGGGGCTGCTGGCGCTCATCGAAAAGGATTACCCCTCCGGGCGATACCATGCCCATGACCTGCCCGAACCGCAGCGGGCATCGGCGGCTCTGTAATGACGGTGCTGGCAAGAACGGCGGCAGAGCGGAAGGCGAGACAAACCGTGGTTGAGCCTTTCCTCTTCACGCTGCCGAAGGAACTGGAAGCCACCGAGCCGCCGGAAGCGCGGGGCGTGCGGCGTGACCGTGCACCACTGCTGGTGACGCACTACGAGACTGACCGCTTGGCGCATCACACATTTGCTGACCTGCCGAACCTGCTCACTCCCGGCGATGTGCTCATCATCAACACCAGCGCGACGGTGAACGCGGCGCTGCCGGCCCGCGGGCCGGATGGCAAGGATTACGTGGTGCACCTGGCGACGCGCCTGCCGGGCGGATTGTGGGCGCTGGAAGTCCGGCGCAAACTGGATAGGGGAACGGAAGGATTTGAAGGTGTGATGCCGGGCGACCGTTTTGAGCTGGCCGACGGTGGAAGTATCGAGGTCAGCGTGCCGTACCGGCTGCCGCACTTGCGAATCTGGCTGGCGCGTCTTTCGCTGCCTGTGCCGTGGGAACCGTACCTGGCGACGCACGGCCGGCCGATCCGGTATAACTACGTGCCGCGGGAGTGGCCGCTGGAAGCGTACCAGACGGCGTATGCGAGCCAACCGGGGAGCGCGGAGATGCCGTCGGCAGGGCGCGGATTCACGCGCCAGTTGCTGACGACACTGGCGGCGCGCGAGATACACATTGCGCCCATTGTGCTGCATACCGGTTTGTCCAGCCCGGAAACGCATGAAGGGCCGTACCCGGAGTATTTCCAGGTGCCGCAAACGACGGCTGACCTGGTAAACGCGGCTCGTCGGCGGGGACAGCGGGTGGTGGCGGTGGGGACGACATCGGTGCGGGCGACTGAGACGATGGCGGGGGCAACCGGACGGGTGAAGGCGGGCGAGGGTTACACGGATTTGGTGATCGACCCGGACTATTCGCTGCGAGTGGTGGATGGCTTGCTAACCGGATTCCATGAGCCGGAAGCGACGCACCTGGCTATGCTGGAAGCGCTGGCGGGGCGGGCGCATGTGCGGCTGGCGTATGAGGCGGCGCTGGCGGGCAAGTATTTGTGGCATGAGTTTGGGGATTTCCATCTGTTGCTGCCATAGGGTTCGGCGATTTCGGGAATCTATCTACTAAAGCCTCGACTCTCTAGGCAGTTGGAATCGGATTCTCCGGCAGGTTTATAATACGGCGTCACCAACGTACCCCCATCCTCCGAAAGGACATTCCCTTAATATGCCGAAAAATAAGAAAGTCCGCGTTGCCATCATCGGCGTCGGCAACTGCGCCTCTTCGCTCGTGCAGGGCGTTGAATACTATAAAGATGCGGCAGACGATGCCGAAATCCCGGGTCTGATGCACGCTGTGGTTGGCGGATATCATGTGCGGGACATTGAATTTACGGCGGCGTTTGACGTGGTTTCCACCAAAGTGGGCAAAGACCTCAGCCAGGCGATTCACGCTCACCCCAACAACACCATCGAGTTTGCCAAGGTGCCCAAGCTGGGCGTGAAGGTTTACCGGGGCATGACGCATGACGGCATTGGCAAGTACCTGAGCCAGGTGGTTGAAAAGGCGCCAGGCCCGACGGACGACATCATTTCCATCCTTAAGGAAACGAAGACGGATGTGGTGGTCTCGTACCTGCCGGTGGGTTCTGAGATGGCGACGAAGTGGTATGTGGAACAAATCCTTGAGGCCGGCTGTGCGTTTGTGAACTGCATTCCGGTGTTCATCGCGACCAGCGAATACTGGTCCAAGCGTTTTGCGGATAAAGGGCTGCCGATTATTGGAGACGACATTAAGTCGCAAGTGGGCGCTACCATCACGCACCGCGTGCTGACCAACCTGTTCCGGGAGCGCGGCGTGCACCTTGACCGCACTTACCAACTGAACTTCGGCGGCAACATGGATTTCTACAACATGCTGGAGCGCGAACGGCTGGAAAGCAAGAAGATTTCCAAGACCAACGCGGTGACCAGCCAGTTGCCGTATGACATGGGCGCGGAGAATGTGCACGTTGGACCTTCGGATTACGTGCCGTGGCTGACGGACCGCAAGTGGTGCCACATCCGCATGGAGGGGCGGGCGTTTGGCAATGTGCCGCTGCAACTGGAACTCAAACTTGAAGTGTGGGACAGCCCTAATTCTGCGGGTGTCGTCATCGATGCTGTGCGCTGCGCAAAACTCGCGCTTGACCGGGGCATCGGCGGGCCGCTCATCGAGCCGTCGTCATATTTCATGAAGTCTCCGCCCACGCAGTTCACGGACGACGTCGCGCGGCAGAAGACACTGGAATTCATCGCCGGGAAGTAGAAACCACTGCTTATGAGAAGGCCGCGTACTCACCAAAACGCGGCCTTCTTCACTATAATGGCTTTATGCCCAGAATCCTTAGCACTATCGTCATCTTCGCAATCCTGCTTTCTGCCTGCGCGACCCCGCCTGGAGCGGATGCAACCGAGCCCGCGAGTCCGATTGACTCCTCCGTCCTGCAACCTGCTGAATTGACTGCCACTCCCGATCCGGCCATTCTCCGGACGGCTGCGCTGGATGAACTCGAAGGAGTTGTCGAGACGCGTTCCACGGAAACTGACTCCTTTAAGAGCGCCGTGCGCGGCGACCTGCTCGCGCCCAACGCCGAAGTTCGAACCGGTGAAGATGGAAAAGCACGCGTGAAACTGGACCCGGAAGGCACGTCCATCCGGCTGGGCCCGAACTCACACCTCCGTCTTGAGACGCTTTCGCCCAGCGCGGCAGATGCCCAGACGCGGCTGGAATTGTTCATTGGCCAGGTTTGGGTGGTGCTGAATGGCGGCAGCCTGGATGTTGACACCGCCAGTGGTCTGGCTACGGTACGCGGCAGC
Source organism: Anaerolineae bacterium (assembly GCA_004297445.1). Taxonomy (GTDB): domain Bacteria; phylum Chloroflexota; class Anaerolineae; order Anaerolineales; family UBA11579; genus SCUK01. Next base: position 32,596 of record SCUK01000017.1, read on the forward strand.
ATGATGTCGGTTGGGTTTGACCCTATATTAGGTGACATGACCATCACCTGCCTGGAGGGTCTATGCAGCGTTGGCAATGCGTTTGGCGTGACTGACCTTATCGCGGGGCAAGCGACGAACATCCCTGGCGCGGGCCAGCCGCCCAACCCGTCGCGCCCGATGTCGCCGGATGAACTGGACCAATGGCGTTTGGAAGTGCCCGAATCCGGCCCTGCTTTTGAGGCGTTGAGCGCTGAACCGGCGGCGCCGGTGCCGTTCTACCAGCCCGGCGGTGGGCCGGATGCGGCCAGCACCCAACCCGTGACGTACACATTCAATAACCTGTGCTACGCGGTCTGGCACTGGGAGTTTGAGGGACCGGTCAACTCCCAAATTGACGTTGCCCCCGATTCAACCGAGTCTGGCGAATTGCCACCCGGCGTATACCAGGTTCATGATTGGGATGATTCGGGGTTTGACAACGGTTGGTACGAGGTCGTCGGTGGTTCGAATCTGGATGTGACTCACGATTGCCCTGACCCACAGTCTGCACCGTCGGGACCATGAGCCAGACTGTCCTCGTCCTTGGCGCGAGCGGATTCATTGGCGGGCACATCGCCCGGGCAGCCCTGGCGCACGGTTGGACCGTGCGGGGCCTGCGACGCTCCGCGGCCGTCGGCCACCTCACTGAACCTGAAATCGAATGGTATACCGGGGACCTGGCGGACCCTGATAGCCTCGTCGCTGCCATGCAAGGGTGCGAGGTTGTCTTCCATGCCGCCGCATATTACCCCAGCCCGCGCCGTCCGCGCCCGATGGCGGAGCACCTCGCCACCGGCGCCCAGGAGATTCAGAACGTCCTGGCTGCCTGCCGGCAGGCCGGCGTCAGCCGTCTGGTCTACACTTCCAGCCTCACCACCATCGACCAGCCGCCGCCGTCGGACGACCGCCTCGCCGATGAGCGCGATACCTACCAGCCCGAAAACCCGCCGGCCAGCGCTTATCACGAAGTCAAAATCCTGATGGAAAACGCGGTCCTGGCCGCCAACGGCCCGCAGCTTGAAATCGTCGTTACCAACCCAACCGCCGTATTTGGCCCTGGCGACGTCCACCTTACGTTGAGTCCCATACTCATCGCCGCCGCCCGCGGCCTTGTAATCGGCTGGCTGCCTGTATCGATTAACATCATCGATGTCCGCGATGTTGCCGTTGCGCACATCGCCGCTGCCGGTGTTGGCCGACCCGGTCAACGCTACATCCTTGGCGGCCACAACCTCCCGGTCAAGACGGCATTCACCACAGTCGCCAAAATCGCGGGGGTTCGCCCACCCTTCCTCCCTATCCCATTTTTGCTGATAGACCTCTTTGTCTTCATTGGGCGTTTGCTCCCTTTCCTCCACCTGCCCGTCAACCATATCGCCAAGCTCCGCCGCTGGCAGGGGTACAATACCGAAAGGGCCGAACGCGAACTGGGTCTGACCGCGCGGCGCCTGGAACAAACCATCACGGATGCGCTGGCCTGGTTACGAGAGAACGGCCACCTGTGAGTATTCCTCCACCATGACTCCTTCGATTTCAATTCCTGTTGCTCTTCTCATCGGTTATCTGTTGGGGTCCATCCCGTTCACGCAAATCGTGGCGCGCTGGCGCAAGGGGCTGGATCTGCGAACGGTTGGCAGCGGCAACGTGGGGGGGATGAATACCATCCAGAATGTTGGTTTGTTCTGGGGGTTGCTGGCCGGAACGCTGGATGTGGCCAAGGGTTTTGTCGCCATCGTCCTGACAGAGCGATTGGGCGCGCCGCACCCCTGGCACCTGTGGGCCGGGCTGGCGGCGGTGGCAGGGCACAACTGGCCGGTGTGGCTGCGGTTCCGCGGTGGCAAAGGCATTGCGGTGGCGATGGGGATTGGCGCGTATGTGGCGTTTCCAGAAATGCTGCTTGGATTCCTGGTGGGACTGGGGGCGTTGAAGTTAACCCGCAATATCGTATTGACCGCGACGGTGGCGTTTCTGACGGCAATCTTCCTGATGCCGGTTTTTGAGCGGCCTCCGGAAGCCGGGCGGGCGCTGTGGGGGGCGGTGGGAATCATGGTGCTGGCAACGCTGCCCAACGCCATCCGCACGCTGACCACGCCGGGAGCCTTGAGCGACTACATGAAGAACCCGATGAAGGTGTACGAAAAACCTACAGAAACCGATGAATCGAATTCCCAGTAATCGGTTCGGCAGCTCCAAGTAGTCTACGGAAGAGCCAACTGCTTGCTCAATTCCCTGGGAATCCCCTGGGGGAATTCACTGCGCCGGTTGCCAAGCCTCAACATTATCAATATAGACTTTGTAGCCGTCGCTATCTGCGGTATCAATTGTGTGGATAAAGAAAGCAGCCGGAGCCGGGCTATCAAATGGCGCGGCAATGCTGACTTCATTCACCCACTGGTCGTTGATATACAGCGATACATAATCCAAATAGCAGCCTATTCCGATTCGGTTGACCGACGTTGCGCCGTTCAATTCCGAGCTGTAGGCCCACCCCGGATCGGTGAGGGTGGAAACAAACGAGTTCTGGATATGGCCAATCTGGTATTGACCTGCTCCCAGATCGAACTCCACGAAATAGTAATTGTCTGGATCCTGGAATTGGCACATCACCCCAAATGTGCCGTCGTTATTTCCTGGCGCGGCCCAGACATCAAACGAAATCTCGTAGACGATGAAATCCGCCGGTACATAAGCCCAATCCAAGAAATCGGGCCGGGTGATCTGGATGCTGTAGGTTTCATCGGGCTCGTAACCGAGAATCGTCACGCCATCATCGAATACAGGCCAGCCGAGCGCCTCGGATGAAAAGTCATCCACGAATCTGTAGTCGTCAATGTACTGGCTGCCGGACAGGGGTTGACCCTGCCCTTCCGCAATTGCTGAAGGTTGGATGGCTAGCGGGGGCTCGGTGGGACTTACCTCCGTGCGAGGGCCGTCCGCCGGCGGGGCGACCGCCTGCGTGGCTGATTGGAGCCAGGGCAATGCGTTCGAATCGCTCCTCAACAGAAAATAGCCTGCCCCGCCTCCGCCCACAAGCAGGATACCCATACACAAGACCAACGCGCAACCCCCAATGACTAATACAGGCAAAACTCGAGAACGTCTCTGGTTACCCATCATCCCTCCCGCGGCTGGTTTCCGGCATTCGACTTAACCTATTGAAGGTCTTCCGCCGTAGAGACTGCAAGGGACAAAACTCCCCTTGTTTTAGTGCAATTGTCATAATTTCGAATCACTGTAGTGGGCTTGTTTCGGTAAGCATTAAGAAGGCAGAAGCCCCACCGCATTCAGTATAATAGCCCCACCCTGTTCCAGCTTATTCCAGTGCATAAGATGACACGCGCATATTCCGCCTCCCCCGATGTCTTGACCCGGCGCAACCGCGAACTGAGCATCCTCAATGCGATTGCCGAAAGCCTGAACCGCGAAGTGGACCTGCACAACGCGCTGTCCCAGGCGTTGCGGCAGGTGCTGGAACTGTTTGACCTGAAGACCGGCTGGGTGTGGCTGCTGGATGATGAGGCGGGGGACTCCTACCTGGCGGCGGCGCAGAACCTCCCGCCGGCGCTGGCAAATAACCCTTCCAAAATGGAGGGGTCATGCCACTGCCTTAACACGTACCGCGAGGGGGACCTGGCCGGGGCGGCAAACGTTAATGTGATTGAATGCAGCCGATTGCAGGGCCTGGTGGATGGCACGGACGGCATCCGATTTCATTCGAGCATCCCGCTGTATGCGCACGGCAAAAAGATGGGGGTGTTTAACGTGGCGAGCCGCGACTGGCGCGAAATTTCCGATGAGGACCTCCGGCTGTTGCACACGATTGGCGACCTGGTGGCCATTGCCATTGAGCGAGCGCGTTTGTTTTCGCAGAGCGCGGATGCCGGGGCAGCGCGCGAGCGCAACCGGCTGGCGCGCGAAATCCATGACACGCTGGCGCAGGGCCTGACGGCCATCACGTTGCAATTGGAGACCGCCGAGGCGCTGCTGGAAGCGGGACTAAACATGGATACGGTGCGGGACAAGGTGCATCAGGCGCTTGGGCTGGCACGCCAGAATCTGGAAGAAGCGCGCCGTTCGGTGCTGGACCTGCGGGCCGCGCCGCTGGAGGGGCGGACGCTGCCAGAAGCCCTGCAGGCGCTGGTGCGCACGCAGGCGGGGGTGCGGCGGCCGGAAATCCAACTGGATGTAGTGGGTGGGAGCCATCCGCTGCCCATCCGGGTGCAATCCGGGTTGTATCGCATCGCGCAGGAAGCTTTGACCAACGCGCTGCGCCACGCACAGGCCAGCCGAATCGAGCTGGCGCTGGAAGTGACTAGCGAGACGGCGCGCATCTCCATCCAGGACAATGGCCGGGGCTTTGACCCACAGGAGGTCTTCAAAGATCGCTACGGACTGGTGGGCCTCAACGAGCGGGTACGGTTGCTGGGCGGGGCGTTGCGACTGGAGACGGACCCCGGGGCGGGGACGCGGCTTGAGGTCAGTATCCCCCTGGAGACGGGGTCTTGAAGACGATTCGTATCCTGGTGGCGGATGACCATCCGGTGGTGCGGGATGGGCTGGTGGCCATCCTGAGTACTCAACCGGACTTTGAGGTGGTGGGCGAAGCGGGGGACGGCAAGCAAGCGCTGGAACTGGCGGCCAGCCAGCAGCCCGACCTGATGCTGCTGGACCTGGAGATGCCGCTGAAGGACGGCGTGCAGACGCTGC
>SCUK01000018.1 GCA_004297445.1 Anaerolineae bacterium
ACGGAAGACATTGGCCTTTGGATACGGGTTCTGCCTCGTTACACCCGGAGGCCGTTGTGCAGGTTGACACGCAGAGAACGCTTCTGCGCCCGGTTTCCATGCCGGGGGCTACACAATCCTTGTGCCGCTTACGTTCCGATTGGGCTTCAACATCTCAAGTCCAATCTCAACTACAACGTTTCGCCTTCCAGCGAACAAACAAGAACTACGAGGCTGTTAGGATTGGGCTAATTCTACTTCAAAAGGAGGCAAGCCGCATTCCTCCCCCGACTGAAATCGGGGGTCTCCTGCGGTAAATTCTATGAGGCGAATAAACTGGCGGGATCCCAAAATGCAGATTTTGGGCGTCGTGCTGGCGTGCGTAGCGCTGTACATCATTTTCATGGTGCGGCTGGGCGGTTTCACGCTGAACGACCTGTTCACGGCGGTCTTCGGTATCGCATTCTTCCAGTTTAAATCGGTCAACCCGAATGTGCTGGCGCTGGTCGTTGATGTGTTCATTTTCGGCCTCGGCGGGCTGGTCTTCTGGGTGGCCTTCTTCAGCCAGTTCGTGCTGCCGGTGCGCACGGTGAAAGAACGGCAACAGGTGGCCGAACGGGTGCTTTCCACCCTGGGGTCCGGCCAGGGTCCCGCGATCCTGATTGAAAACGGCCGGATAGTGGACCGGTTCGAGGGGGAGCAACGCGGGCCGGGCGTTATCCTGCTGGACACGGCCAGCGCGGCAGTACTGCATAACCAGACGTCGTTTACCCGGGCGGTTGGGCCGGGGCTGGTGTTCACCCAGCGCGGCGAGAGCATCTTCAGCCCGGTGGACCTGCACACGCAGATTCGCCGAATTGGCCCGCTGGAAAAAGACCTTGACCCCGATTCCGACGAAGGCCGAAAGGCCAAAGCGGATGACCGGGAAGCCTGGATTGAACGGCGGAAACAAACCAGCGCCCTGACGCGCGACATGATCGAAGTCATCCCGAACATCACGGCCATCTTCCGGCTGCGAGCCAGACCCGGCGAAGGCAGTACCCGGTTTGGCTACAATCAGGATTCGGTGTGGCGCGCGGTGGCGCACCAGGGGATTGACCCGGGCGCGCCGGCAGACGGCGACGCGCGGTTGGTGCCCTGGGACTGGCTGCCGGTGCAGTTGGCGGCCGACCTGTGGCGCGAGTATGTGCGCAAGTTCGAGTTCGCCCAATTATTTGATTACCCCAGCCAGCCGCTGCAGGCCAGCGAGGATGACACCGCGCCAATGCTTAACCGGACGGTGTTCGAGACCATTGTGTATCAGATTAACGCGCGCATGAAGCAAGACCTCACCGAAATCCTGGATGACCGGGGGATGCCGTACTTCCCGGTCCGGCGCGGTGAGAGCCGCGAGCGGCGATTGATGCTGGAGCGCGGGCTGGACATCATCAGTATCAGCATCAGCAATCTGCGATTCGCGAAGGACCCGGCGGAAAACAGCCTTATTGAACGCTGGACGACCACCTGGCACTGGCGGGCGTTGGAAGCCAAGCGGCGCATTGATGAGCTGCATGCCATTGAGCGGTCACAAGGCATGATCCGCGCGCAGGACGAGTTTGCCAGCCGCGTCAGCCGGCCGCTTTTCCGGCGGCTTGTGCCGCGGGCCGAGGCCGCCATCCCGGAACCCTCGCTGGCTGAATCGCTGGAGCTGCTGGTGCAGGGAACGCTGGACGATATCGGCGCACACCCGGAATGGCTGCCGCAGTTGACGGATGTGACCACCGACCTCAACGAAATCAAGGAATGGCTACGAGCCAACCGCGGTACGGGTCCAGTGGCGGAAGGAAACGGCCATGAGTGAACGGGCGGCAAAAACCCCGAGCATGGTGCAGGTATTCATTAATGACCTGCCGCGCATGGTCGCCTGGATGCGCAAGCAGACGAATCGCTTCGTTAACAACTTTCTGTTCAGCACCAGCGCCACCAGCGGCGCGCGGCGGCAGTGGTTATTCACCATCGTGCTGGGCGCCCTGTGGGGGCGGTCGGCGTTCGGCGCGCACCCGATTCAACTGACCGGTAACCTGTTGAGCGATCTAATCGTCTATCCTTTCCCGGCTTTGTTTGGAGCGGACACACTCCGGCACGTTGTCGTCTTCGTGATGGTATTCCTGCTTGGCCTGCGCATCGCGGCCAGTTTCCTTGACGATGTCTTTGAATTAAATGATGTCGCACTGGCGGAGCGATATATCCTGCAATCTGTGTTCGCCAGCCAGTACAGCCGCATCACAATTCGCGACGGCGCGGTAGCGGATGAACATGTCAACTCACCGGTAACTCGAATTGGCGGCCCCGGGTTGGTGAAGGTGCACCTCAACAACGTGGCGCTCTTTGAGAAGATGGACGGCTCGCCGGACGTGATTGGCCCGTTGGAATCAGCGCGGGCGCACAAGCTTGACCGGTTTGAGCGCTTGCGGGCGGTAGTGGAATTGCCTGACCAAAATCTGCCGCTGAACAAGGTGAGCGCCCGCACCAAGGATGGCATCTTTGTTACCGCCGAGGGCGGCAAAATCCTGTACAGCGTAGCCCGCAACCCGAAGCGCGAGGCGAGCCTGAAGAATCCGATGACCTATGATCGGGAGTCGATTGAGCGTATCGTATATGGCGAAGTTGTATTCAAGCATTTCAAATCCCGGCACGACAAGACCCTGCCACCCCCAAAGGAAGCGGGCGGCAAAGTGGATATCAACATGCAGGGGTTCATCCAATCCGAACTCGGCCGGTTCATCAGCCAGAGTTTTCTCAGCGAGTTCCTCACCCCGCCCGCCGGGTCTGATGATTACGAACGCGAGGACCTGGACGATGATGACTTGGATGCGGAGGACTCCACCCTGGAATCTTCCATGGCTGAGACGATGCCTTCTGTGGCGGATGAAGATGAAGACGAAGAAGAACAGACGGATTTCATCAGCAGGGATTCCATCACGCGCGAGTTCCTAAACATCGGGAAGACGCGGGCGCGCGAACGCGGGATGGAACTGCATTGGATTGACATCGGCACCTGGTCTCTCCCTGAAGAGGCGCGCGAGGTCCAGGACCAACACCTGGAATTCTGGCGAATGACGGCAGAGAACCGGACACGCCGCATGCCGGAGATGCTGGAACTGACACTGGAGGAAAGCCGCAAGGCGGAACGCCTGCGCCTGTTCCGCGAAGTACCGCTGGGGGCGTATTATGAATACGCCGGCTTGCGGGAAACGAACCCGGCGGAAGTCGTGCGGCGCATGTTGATGACCTACCGCGAACGAGTGCGCAATGCCTGGAATGCGTTTGTGGACCGGGGTGAAACACCGCCGGATGAAATCGACATGGTGGCGAAGTTCCTCAACTCGCGGCTGGCGCGGCACGTGCGGCAAAACGGCAACAACCATGAGCAGCCCTCCGCCAATCCGGAAGATGCGGAGATGGGCCGCCCGTGAACCATTCGCTGCCCAACACATTTATCATCGAACCCGTGGTGGCGCGCGCCCTGCAGGACGGCCAACCGGTGGTAGCACTTGAATCAACGGTCATCACACATGGGCTGCCCAAGCCGCAGAACCTGCAACTGGCGAGCGACCTTGAAGCCGAGGTACGGGCAGAGCACGCCGTCCCGGCGACCATCGGGGTGCTGGATGGACGGGTGCGCATTGGGATGAAACCTGCGCACCTGGAACGCCTGGCCGGACCGGCAGAACCGCCCAATCGAAAAATCAGCAGCCGGGACCTCGGCCCGGCAATCGCGCTGCGCCAGTCCGGCGGCACGACGGTGGCCGGGACGCTGGCAGTGGCGGTGCAGGCCGGGATCCAGGTATTTGCGACCGGAGGCATTGGGGGCGTGCATCGCGATTCCGCCTTTGATATCTCTGCCGACCTGCCGGAATTGGCGCGCTGCCCGATGGTGGTGGTGTGCGCCGGCGCCAAAGCAATCCTGGACCTTCCGGCGACCCTGGAGTACCTGGAGACGGCAGGCGTGCCGGTGGTCGGCTACCAGACCAACGAATTCCCGGCCTTCTACTCGAGGGAGAGCGGCCTGCCCGTGACACAAACAGCCGACTCCCCCAAACAGATCGCGGATATCGCCAAGGCCCATTGGGGACTGGGGCTAAAGAGCGCGGTGCTGGTGGTCAACCCACCCCCGGAAGATGCAGCGCTGCCATTTGAACTGGTGGAATCGTATATTGAAATTGCGCTGGCACAGGCTGAAGCCGCGGGGATTTACGGGCAGGAAGTTACCCCTTTTCTTCTGGATATTGTAAGTAAATTGAGCGGGGGAGAAAGCCTGAAGTCCAACCTGGCGCTGCTGAAGAACAATGCCCGCCTGGCGGCGCGGGTTGCCGGCGTTATGGCTTCCCGGAGCGGCGAAATCCTGGCTTGAGCGATTGGTGATCAGAGGGCGGCGCTGACCTGCTGGTAGAGGCCAGTGACATCTGCCAGCGAGTTGCCGAGCAAGATCATCCCCACATCGCCCTTGTGCAGGGTGGAGGTGAGAGTGATGATGACCCCACGATCTTCCCCTTTCATCGGGTAAAGGAATTCACCTAGAGCAGCCTCTAAACTCTCAAGGGTTTTGTAACGGGTGTGTGCCTTGTTGTAGCTCAAGGCGGCGATGCGTTCACAGTAGTCCGGCCCAAAACGCTGCAAGAGAAAATCGTGGGCGAAGGTGCCGCCGGTGCGGCGTGAGTTGATTTCCACAATATAGACGCGGCCGCTGTCGTCAATGATGGCATCGATGTCAAAGTAACCCACGTAGCCGTAATTCTGCAAACGGTCGGCGATTTTGCTGCCCATGGCAGAGAACGACTCCGCCCACGGCACGTTGTAGAATTCGCTGGCGATGATGACGCCGGCAAAACGACCCGAATCTTCAAAGTGCTGATTGCTCAAGTAGGTAAGCGCCGGCGCGCCCTCCCCCACCGGCGGCACATAGTATTCAAGAGAGGGCGATACGCGCTCTTTGGCTTCAATCAATTGCTCGACGATTGACAGGTCTTCCTGGAGGAAGATGTTGTCATCCAGAAGGGAGCGGAAGTTGGCGGATCCCTTCAACAAGTGGTAAGGGAGAAACAGGTTACCTACGCCACTGCCACCCTTGTTGGCCTTGACCACGCAACCGTGCTGGCGGGCTTCAAACCATGCCACCATATCGGCGGCTTCCATCAGATTATCGGTGATAAAGCCGCGCGGGAGCGGCAATTCAATATCCAGCCACTGCGGCACGAGCGTGCGAAAACCGGCTTTGGTATCAATGTAATCTTTGACCCACAGGTTTTGACGGCGGGGGCTTTCGGGAAGGTGAACGGCGAGGCCCAGCTCGGTGCGCAGCGTGTCTGCCAGAGTGAACAGTTCGCGCGTGGAAGCGTAGGGAATGAGGGAAATGGCTTTGCCGGGGCCGGCGAACGCCACAATTTCCTGCTTGAATTTGCTTGAGCGGGCGATGTCGAGGCTGAGAAACGGCGACGGGTCATCGGGCACGAACAGCCTGGTGCCTTCGTATCCCCAGCGGTTCTTCAGCGTGTCCGCGTTCTTCACCTCTGCCGAGGTGAAGACCAGTTTTTCAGGGCCATACCAGAACAGCGCCTGGTCGCCGTTGAAACGACGGGCCATCAGGGTGTCCGGGTCACCGGAGCGCGAGAGGAACTCGCGGAACGTCTCCAGGTAATTGTGAACGACGACAAGCGGCGCGGGAAGTGTGTAGGCGGTCATCCGATTCGAATTCAACAAAAAGGAGGGCGGGCATGCCCGCCCTCCTGGGAATACTGTTGGTTTCTAACTCTTATCCGTAGGCTTTGGCTCGCTCTCACCTTCCCCACGCCGGGCCGTGCGCAGATTGGTGGCACGCGATTTGAGGTCGCGGAAGAAGTCCGAATCGACGATTTCAGCCACTTCGGACTGTTTCTTGACTTCGTCAATCTCAATCTTCAATTGGGCGACCTGCGCCTTGAGGGACTGTTCACGTTTCTGAACCTTGCCAACCATGACTTCGAACACACCGGCCAGCACACCAATTTCGTCCTGCAGGCGCTGGTCGCGCAGATTGCTGAAGTCGGCGGTGTAATCGCCTTCACCGGTGCGCTCGGCGGCGGCCGTAAGGTCTCGCAACGGGCGGGTAAAGACAGTGGTGATGAAAACCATGATAGCCAGCAGTACCGGATAAGCGATGAGGAACGCAGTCCGTACATCCGCGCTGACTTCATTACGGACATCGTTCACATAGTCGGCTTCAAAGTCCACGCCGATGGCTGCCACAGGGTTACCGGCGTCATCCAAGAGCGGCATGTAGCCGGAGGCCCAGCGGCCGAACTGGTCACCGTAGGTGCCAAATTCACGCTGGGGGAGGATACCGCTATCAGTGAGCCAGGTGCCAAAGGCAGTGATTTTCTCATAGAGGAAGGGATTGCTTTCCTCAAAGTTCTGCGAAGCGTAGTTCTTAATGTCCTGAACGATAGGATGGTCCACCGCACGGTAGGTCTGCTCGGTGAGACCCCTGATAATGAAGCCGGAGCGGGTGGTGTAGGCTTCCATGAAGCCGAATGAGCTGGAGGCATCATAGCGCGCCCACAGGTCCACCACGGCATAGATCTCATTCTCTTCTTCGCCCTTGATATACAGGTAAGGCCAGGCATCCGGCTCGGTAGTCTTGTTGGCCTGCAGGAAGTCCAGGAACTCGATGAAACGCGGATCATCGGAGAAGCCGTCGGCATTGGGTTCGCCGGTGGCGGCCAATTCGAGGAGCATGTCAACATCGACCTGCTCCGCAATGCCTTCCATCGTCTGGGTCAGGTCTGCCTGAATCTGGTTGGTGGCAGCCGTGACGGCAATATCCGTAAAGCCGAGAAGGGCAATGACAAAGGCGATACTGAAAAGCACCGTAAAGCCAATGAGCACCTTCCAGCGAATGCTGACGAAGCGCCCGGCGTGAATGGCCTTGGCCTGGCCGGCAGTTTGTGAATCACTCATCGAAACATCCTCCTACGCGTACGGCAAAACGTTCTGCGCATCTCAATCTTGCGCGTTTCAATCTGTTAATTTGTCCAACAGCGACGCATTGGTGTGCCGCTGGCGGCGTTTCAAACGCCAGTTGAGCATGCTGGTGTCATAGGTCCGGGCGAGGCTGAAAGCAGCCCACAAAGCGAACAGCCCTGCTGCCGCCGCCAGGCCCAGATAGTACAGGTGGTAGTCGAGATTGGCGCGCAGGCCCAGGGTGACTATCAACAAGGCCAGGCTCGCGCCGAGAATGGTTCCCAGCGAATTGAAGTACGTCTCAAACATGGTGCTGACGCGCCCGCGCCGTTCTTCAGGCACCAAACCCAGGAAGGAGGCACGGCCGGACTCATGAATGGTGTCACGGATGAGCTTCACGCTCGCCATGGTCGCGACGGCCATACCCACGCCGGGAACCAGCAGCATCCCCACCGCGCCGGCAAACGCTACGATGGGGAAAAAGTAGAACGTGTTCTTAATCTGCATCTGCTTAATCAGATACCCGGTGACAAACGCCTGAACCACGAGCGCCATCAGCGTGAGCGCCAGGCGATAAATACTGAAGAAGGTCTGATAGGACGTTTGGGTGACAAAGACACTATCGGTTACGACCAGGAAGCGAAACTCAATGATGGTGTCGGCGACGGTCAGCGCCAGGATAGCGAACATCAGGTACTTGAATGCGGGGACATTGCGGACGAAATCCCAACCTTCGGTGAGCGTTTCCTTGAGGGTCTCGGACTTCTGGACGGTCTTGCGAACTTCCACCGATCGCAGCGCCGTGAAGAGCACCATGAAGGCGATCAGATATACAGCCACATTCAATAAGAGGATTTCTTCCGGTTTAATCTCCAACCGCAGAAAGAGGGCCGGCGAGATAGCGGCGATGCCGATGCCCAGCAGTTTGCCGATGAAGTTCCAACCGGAGATGAGGGGGAAAAGACGCTTGGCCTGGGCGATATTGAAAATATCGTTGGCCAGCACCCAGAAGATGAGTGGGAAGAGGACAAACTGCTGCTCAGAAAGCAGGTACATCACCGAGTAGTTCAACCAGTTCGGGGCTTTCACCAGGAACATCATTCGCAAGACAATGAAGGCGAACGAGAATATCAGCGTAACCCATTGAATCAAGAGAACCCGGTTGAACTTGTCAATGATCACGGACTGCAGGGAACCCACCAGCATGATGAGGGCATAATCCACAATCATCACAATTAGAATCTGATTGATACTGGTCGCTTCAAGAAAGCCGGAAATGGCGACGATGCCAGACACCTGCATGGCAAGGGCATTGACCATGAGCGCAAAACCGAGCGCCATTACCAGCGCGCCTTCCTGACCTTTCAGTTTGAAGACATCAAATGCTTTCATTGTTCACCCGGTTGGCGCTACAACGACCTACGCTGAGAGGTAGAAAACAAGGCGGGGAGTGCCCCGCCCATGGAACCACAATTCAGGGGACTAGGAAAGCACCGCATCCGCGAGCTGGTTCATCGCTTTGGTAACTTCGCTGTCTGGGAATTCGAATACGAACAGACTGCTACTGCCCAGAATCATCATGTCGTCGGAATGAGGCATCAGGGCCGCTACCGGGGTGTTGTAAGTCTCTTCCACGGTTTTCTTAATCTGGGCGAAGTCAAATACTGACGGGACTTTGTTGACGACCATCATCAGTCCGTGCACATCAAGCTTGCGCGCCACTTCAACGGTCACGCTGGTACCGAGATAGTCCTGGGTGTCCGGGCGCAGGATGAGGACAACTTTGTCCGAAATGGCGATGGACAGCAAGGTCTCTTCGTTCAGGCCCGGGTGGGTATCAATCAGCAGGGCGTCCAGTTCCAGGACCTGGAGCAATTCCTGGAAGCCGGCATCCAGCAGACCAACATCGTAACCTTCACGCAGGACGCGGGCAATCTCGCCGGGGTTCAGGCTGGACGGAATCAGGAAGATCTTGCCATCCACCTTCTCCTTCAGGCGATCCGTTACGTCATAGCTGGCATCACTGATGCTGCACAGGCCCCAAAGGTAATCATTAAGCGAATGCTTGAATTCTTTTTCATCCAGGCCAAAGATGGCGTGGATACCGGGCGACTGGATATCGGTGTCAACAACACCCACCCGCAAGCCGCGCTGGGCCAACAGGGTGGCAAGGTTGGCGGTGGTATTGGATTTACCGGTGCCGCCACGGTACGAGTGAATTGAAACAATGATGGACATAGACTCCTCACTCTCAACTGTATTTGTCGTTCTGATTCCGGGTAAAGGGTTTTACGCCACTTTAGTCCCGGCTGTGAAGCTCGTCCCACCCGACAGGGCGGATGGAGCGTTCTCTTCCTTCTAATAACCCGGAAACGCCGCGTTGGTGGTTTCCCGGCCTGGCCTGCGCCTGGCAGTGCGGGCACGTTTGCGGGTCATGTGGGCGGTAATCCCGGGGCTGGGAATAGGCGCTGATAAAGCCTTCGTAATTCCGCAACACCACCCGGTCCTCGCTCATGCTGATGAGGTAATTCGGCTGGAGCGGGACTTTGCCGCCGCCTTCCGGCATATCGACCACAAAAGTGGGGATAGTATACCCCGAAGTATGGCCGCGCAGCGATTCGATTATCTCCACGCCTTTGGCCACCGGGGTGCGAAAATGACCGGCTCCTGTTACCAGGTCGCATTGATACAAATAGTAGGGGCGTACACGATTGCGAGTGAGTTTGTGCACCAGGTCCAGGATGATATTGGGGCAATCATTGATGCCCGCCATCAGCACACTCTGGCTCCCGAGGACGATTCCGGCATCCGCCAGCCGGGCCATCGCGGCTTCAAGGTCCGGAGTGATTTCCTTGGGATGGTTAATGTTGAGGTTTAGCCACATGGGTTGAAAACGGCGCAGAACGTCTACCAGTTCAGGCGTAACCCGCTGAGGCAGAAAAACCGGTACGCGGGTATTGATGCGCACGATTTCCACATGCGGGATGGCATTTAAGCGTTCCAGCAGGTCGCCCAGAATGCGGTCAGAGAGCACCAGCGGGTCTCCACCGGAGAGGAGCACATCCCTCACCTGAGGGGTTCTGGCAATGTAGTCAATCTGGGCTGAAAAATCCGCTTTGCCAAAGGTTTCGTGCGGGTCGCCCACAATCCGGCTGCGGGTACAGAAGCGGCAGTAACTGGCGCACTGGGTCGTTACCAGCATGAGCACCCTGTCCGGGTAACGATGGACCAGTCCCTTCACGGGCGAGTGAGCGTCTTCATTAAGGGAATCATCCATTGCCGAAGAATCAGCATACAGTTCCTGCTCGGTAGGCAGGACCTGACGGCGAATGGGGCAATTCGGATCGTGGGGGTCAATCAGCGAAGCAAAGTAAGGGGTGATATCCACGCGGAAAAGGCCGCGGGTGTTGAGTGCGTTCTTTTCACTGGGACTCAGGGTAATGAAGCGTTCAAATTCGGCGGCGGTGTTCAGCCGGTTGGACATCTGCCATTTCCAATCCGACCATTCCGCAGAATCAACACCCTGCCAGGGAGCGGGCAATCCAATTCGTGCTTCCATCAGCCAGTTTCCTCCTCCACAAGAGTCGACGGGCATCGTAACAAAGTGTCGTAAGGACGAAGGAGGGAGCCAGCCCGCCTTCACCTTCATAGTATCATAATTGAATTCCAATCGTTAACCGGAATGGGACTTAGTGAAGACTGGGGCCCCCGGGGAGCACACCTTCTTTGGGATGATTTCCGCCTTAGAGGACACTTTCAGCCACAGGATTTCGACTGTAGTACCAATATGCAACCCATACACTCCGGTAACTCCCCCTTTGCGGGTCGGCAGCGACTCATGTTCGCGATTCTTCTGTTTGCCGCCATGCTGTTCCTTGCCGCCTGCGGTTCAGGCACCGGCCTGGACGGCGGCGGGCTGGCTGGCGCCGGTGGTGTAGGCGGTGGACCTATCGAGCCTACCATCGTCCCAATCACTCCGACGCCCACGCCGCCGCCTACGCCCACCCCGTACCCCTCGCCTTCTGGCGTGATCGCTTTTGTATCCAACCGCACCGGCGACAATGATATCTACTTACTCAATTTGAGCCGGGCGCAGTTGCGCAACCTGACCCAGAACCCGGGCGATGACCAGCAACCTACCTGGTCTGCTAACGGTGAGTACATCGCCTTTTCCAGCAATCGGGACGGCAATTTTGAAATCTATACCATCCATCGCGAGGGCGGCCTGCTGTTGCGCCTGACGGACGACGAATCCAATGACAATCATCCGGCCTGGGCGCCCAACGGCGTGCGCCTGGCGTTTGAATCGTTTCGGGATGGGAACTGGGAAATCTACACCATCTTTGCGGATGGCACCAACCTGCGGCGAATCACCGAAGACTCCGCAGGAGATACCCACCCGGTCTGGTCGCCCGCCGGAGGGCTGATAGCTTTCGTATCCAACCGCGGCGGCAACGCAGACATCTACACTGTCAATGGGGATGGATCGGGATTGCGCCAACTGACCGACGATGTGGCCGCGGATGGCGACCCGGTCTGGTCGCCGGATGGGCGGCGTCTCGCGTTCCGTTCCTGGCGCAGCGGCAATGCCGACATCTACGTGATGAATGCGGATGGCAGCGGCCTGCTGCAAATCACCAACATGTTATCCGATGAAGGGGTACCGGTATGGAAGCCGGATGGCAGCCAGATTGCCTTCCGTTCCGAATACGGCGGCACCTGGGAAGTTTACGTAGTAAACAGTGATGGCTCGGAGTTGCGGCAGTTGACATTCAACAGCAGCCAGGTAGGCGACCCGGTGTGGTCCGGAAATGGGCTGCACCTGGCCTACCAGCTTGATAATGGAAACAACCCGGAAATCTATGCCGCCAATCTGGACGGCAGCAACTACCTGTTGTTAACCGATGGCGACGGCGGCTTTGATGGCTTCCCGGTGTGGTGGCCGCTGCCTTAGCCAATTCCTTCTTCTGCGAAATTGATTAGCGCCGCTGTGGGGTTGCAGTCAGCAGGTGCATTCAGGTAATGTAGAAAGCGGAGTTATTATTCCATCCCGGATTAAGCCGAGCGCTGCGTGCCCGCAACCCTAATTTACATTCATCATGAAGGCCAGATAGCTGGTTCCGCCATCAGCCTGCGGAATCTGATCCAAGCCCTTGACCGGGAGCGCTTTGCTCCCCGGATATTACTGGCTGATGATGGTCCGGCACGGGACATGTTTGAAAGTCTGGGGGTTCCGGTGGACGTTTTGCCTATTTCCCGATTCTGGACGATTCGCGGGCCCGCCTGGTATCAACCCAGTTATTTCAAAAACCTGCTTGCGCTATTGCCCAATCGTAATCTAGAGAATTATTTCCGGCTAATTCGGCCCGACATAATTCATATCAATGAGAAATGCCTGCTCTCTGCCGGACTTGTAGCCAAGCGACTGAATATCCCTGTTGTCTGGCACTTGCGTTGCACCTACCAACTCAGTCAATCGCGGACAATGGCCAGAATTTCAAAGTCGGGGATAAAGAAAGCCGCCACAAGAATCCTCGCGATTTCGGAGGATGAGGCGGATGGGTTCGTGGAATGCGAGAAACTCAGGATTGTCTACAATTCGGTGGATTCTGACGATGCGGCCAACAGCAGCACCCGACGCGACAGCGTGCGCTCGGAGCTGGGATTGAAAGCCGATGACATCGCCATTGGTATGGTTGGCTACCTGACTGCTGATAAGGGGGCGTGGCAGTTCATCAGAATGGCAGGGCTGGTCAATGCCGCGCTTCCCGACAAGAAATTGAGATTCTTCATCGTGGCGAAAATCCCGGGACGGGATCTTCGGCCGGGTCGGATTCTGAGACGTTTCTGGGCTCCCCCGCCAATCCACGCAGAGGATTTCGCCTGGCAACTTGCGGAACAGGCCGGAATTTCTGACCGGTTAGTGCTGACAGGATTTCGCGAAGATGTTCTTCCCGTCAACGCCGCCCTGGACATAGTTGTCTCTTGTTACCAGTTGGCCGCAATTGGCCGCACGGTGTTGGAAGCCATGGCCGTTGGCCGGCCGGTGGTGGTGACAGCCGGGCATAGCGGAAAAAGTCAAATCGTTAAGCATGCTGAAAATGGGTTTGTAGCACCGCCGGGAGATGTTCATTCTCTGGCCCAATGGGTCATAGAGCTTGTGGAGGACCGGGACCTGCGCCAGGAGATTGGTGGTCGGGCTCTTGAATACAGCCGGTTACACTTTGACGCGCGGCGCAATGCCCGCAGGGTGGAAGAAATTTACTCTGAAGTCCTCAATCCGCAGAAGAAAACGGGCTAATCACCAGTCTTTTTCTTTTTCTTCTGAAGGTTCTGGAAGAATTCGGATTGGGTGATTTCGGCCAGGTCAGTCTGGCGACGAGCCTGGTCGATTTCCACCCGCAATTTGACGAGTTCTTTCTTGAGTTCATCTTCGCGGGCCTTGATGTCCTGAACCATCTGGAAAAAAGTGCCAAGGAAGCGCTTGGCGCGTTCCTGGTCTGAGGAGTTTTCGGTTTCGCCGAGGCGTGACTCATCCACCGATTCGATGAACCCGTACTCCCCTTTGGCAATCAGCTGGCTCCATTCAATGGCGTTCTCGATGTAGGTGGTGGCGAAGCGCAATCGCTTAATGAGATTGCGGGAAATCTCCAGCCCCATCAAGGGCTGTGCCGAGAGGGTGTTCAGGAAGTCTTCAGTGCTGAGCCGCAGCAGCGCGGCGTTGGTGAGGGCAATTACCCCGGCCGAGCGCGGTTCACGGTCGATCAGCGCCATTTCCCCAATCACCGCTCCGGGGCCGACCTGGTTGAGCACCATTTCGTTGCCTTCGCTGTCTTTGCTGACCATCTTGAGGCGACCGGAACGCAGGATGTAGAGCGCATCGCCCGCATCCCCTTTGTTGAACAACACCTGGTCTTTCTCGAGATCGACGGGTTTGAAGCGCTCGCTCAAGTCGGTCACCACATCCTCGGGCAGGGACTTGAACAACTCGAATTGTTTTAGCTGGCCGACCAACTCCGTGGACATGCGCTTACTCCAACTAGTTTTCAGGGATTAATAAGCCAATTGTAGCGGATAAATGCTTCCTGTCCAACCCTGTTCCTGTTTATAATAAATAGGCGCATCGCATGAGCGCGCAAACCGAGGTGAGGAGCCCCGATGGAATACATCAGTTCTGAAATTTCCCCATTGGTGTCAGTGGAGAGTCGTTTGCGCGACCTGACGCCTGCCAAAATGTATGCCGAGGTGTGGATTAATCCCTCGGTGCGCAACCTGATCCGCCTGTTCAACCACCTGCGTACGGTGTATCGCATCCTCTACAATTACCTGCCGCGCCAGGTGGTGGCGGCGCTGCCGGAACCGGGCGTGAACCGCTTCAAGTGGGACACCGGCACGCTGATGTTCACCGACCTGGCAGGTTTTACCCCCCTGCTGGAGAAGAACAGCCAGCATGGGGAAGAGGGCGCAGAGGCACTGCACGCGGTGCTCAACAGTTATTTTTCAGAGATGATCCAGATCATCAGCAAGTCAACCGGCAACCTGCTTGAATTTACCGGCGACGCGATGCTGGTGCAGTTTCCGGCGGATGCCCGCGAACAGGATACGCAGCAGGCGATACGCACCGGGCTGCGCATGCAGCGGGCGATGAAGAAATTTGAGAAGTTTGAAATCCTTGGGGAAGAGTTTTCCATCGGCATGCGCATCGGGCTGCACGTGGGGAAATTCCTCACCGCCGATATCGGCACGCCGCATCGCATGGAGCATATCCTGCTGGGCGGCGCGGTGCTGGAAGCCAAACACGCCGAAAGCAAAGGCAAGACCGGAAAGGTGTGCCTAACGCCGGAAACCAGCGAACGAGCCGGAGAGCACTTCCGGCTGGAGGGATTGGAAGAAGGCTTCAGCCTGGTGACCGACGACCTGAGCGAAAAAGAGCTTGGCGACTACGACATCATGCTGCCGACGGCACGCATGGCCAGCATGATGCTGTTCGACAACACCCGCGAGGGCTTGATTAAGTCCATCCAGGAAGCAATTGACACCTTGGAGCCGCTGGCTTCGTTCATCCCGCGACCGGTGCTGAACCTGCTGGTGGAAAACGCCAGCACCCGCGGTCTGCCACCGGACTTCCCGCGTGCCACCATCCTGTTCATCAACCTGCTGGGGCTACCGGACGACCTGGAATCGGTAGAAGGCGAAGGGCTGACCCAACTGGTAAACGGGTTTTCGCGGCTTATCTCGGTCATCAACGCCGAAATCGAAACGCATGGCGGTGTGATGAAGAAAGTGACCTACCATCACGCCGGGCCGGATATCATGGCGTTCTTTGGCACGCCATCGGCGCACACCAACGACAGCGAGCGGGCCATCCGCGCCGCCCTGGAAATCCGCAAAATCGTGAATCAGTCAGAGCCCATCAAGATCGGCGAACGAGACTTCAAGATGGAGTCGCACATTGGCCTGAACCGGGGGCAAGCCTTCGCCGCCGAAATCGGCGACAAGCAGGGGCGGCGCGAATTCAACGTGCTCGGCAATACCATCAACACGGCCGCACGCCTGATGGACTTCGCCAAGGTGAATCAAATCATCCTTTCCGAATCGGTGTTTGATGATGTTGAAATATCCATCAATGTCAACAAAATGGAGGATGTCAAACTAAAGGGACGTTCGCAAAGCCTCACGCTGTATGAATTGCTGGACCAGGAAGACAAGAAGTAGGCCGGGACACATACCAAATAGTTGGCTATGCGCAATGCCCTGTAGTTAATCAAAAAGAGACCGCCTGTTGAGGGCGGTCTCTTGCTTTAGGAAGAATTGAAAATCAGGGAGCCGGGAAGAGCAGCGAGTCGCTGGCGGCCGGGCCCCAGTACAGGCCGTTCGGAACGAGAAGCAGACCGTCTTCGTCCCACGAGTCGACGAGGTAGGCACCCGAGCCATCCACCACCCCATCCTGGGTTCCGTAGCTGTCGCCCTGAGCGGTGAGCGCGGCAGGATTCAGGATGCTGAACTGCGGCAGGGCAAGGATATTCAGGAAATTATCGATCGGGACGTTGAGATGGAGCAGGAAGTTGAGGTCATCCACTTTTTCGATTCCGTCAAACAGGGAAACGGGGACTTCGTCTTCGGTGAACTCATTGCGGAATCCGACAAAATACTGAACCCAGGCCTGATAGACCGAGCTGTCCGGCCCGTGCAGGGCGTTCTCGGGGTCAAACCAGCGGTTGAAGTTCGCCATGACGACGTCCGTGCTGACCGGCGTGCCGTCGGCAAAGGCGGCGTTGGCGCGCAAGTTGAATTCGTAGGTCAGGCCATCATCGGAGACTGACCAGGCGCGCGCCAGACCTTCGACGATCTGGCCATTCTGGTCCTGGACCAGGCGGTCATAGACATAGCGGCTGACTTCCAGCACGGCGGCATCCGCGTCAGTGGCAAGAGCCGGGTCGAAGCGCACATCGGCCGGGATGGCGAGGTCCATGGCGACCGGGGCACTGACAGAACCGCCGCCGCTACTGGCAGCAGGCTGGGTAGCCGCTGCCGGGGCGCCGCCGCTATCCACTGGAGCGGTGGTGGGTTCTTCCCCCTGGCCGCACGCGGCCAAAACAAACGCTGCAAGAACACATAGAGTTAGTAGTTTCATTCCAATGCGAGGTGTCATACATCCTCCTCTTTTGCGTTAAGTAGATAGGTTATTGGGTGTCACTTCATCTGCAATAATACTATAATCTATAGTACACGGGTTGCGACCATACAATAGATTTGTCGATAACTTGTGAGAATTCGGGTTGAGGCGACACAAATCGCTGATTCCCTCCGACTATGTGGGTACGGATGGAGTACCCGTTTCAATTCACAAGGTAAGAAAGGACGAGACCAAATGCGTTATTTCAGGAATTCACAGCGAGCGCTTTTCAAGACCGTTGCCCTGCTGGCGGTTGCCGGGCTAATCCTGTCGGCCTGCGGGCCGCTATCCGGTGACGGATTGGGTGGCGCGGGCGGCGTTTCTCCGGGCCATCAGAAACAAACAGAGACGGCCGCTGCAGAACAGACGGCGGCTGCCGGCGGTGGGGGCGGCGGCGGGGGCGGCGCTG
>SCUK01000019.1 GCA_004297445.1 Anaerolineae bacterium
CTCATATCCGCCGGTTTCATGCAGAATTTGGGAAATTAGCTCGCCGAAACCGGGGCTGGGAGTAACAATCAAAACAGGCAACGCCATAATGCCAGTTTATCATGCCCCGCGCGGCGCGGCAAGCGGCATCGAATGCCGAATGTATGCGGGTTTCGTGATGAAATTCAGCCCTTAAGGCGCTTCATCAACTCAAGGAATTCATCCCACTCCTCCTGAAAGAAGTGCACGGTCACCGCATTGAGTTCAAGATGGTAGGAGGTCTCGCCATCCGGCTCATCGGCCTTCCAGGCGATGTAGTTTTCGGTTTCGGCTATCGTTTTGGTGCTCAGGTCGTCAGGGGAATTGCTCATTCGTGTTTTCCTTTCTGGGTACGGGTCTGCCACCAGGTCCGGAGTTGTTCTATCGTCTTCCGTAGGACTGCGCCAAAGGGGAGTTTCATCGGTCCCAGTGTCTTCTCAGGGTCGGGCCACGGGTCAAGATCCACCATTTTCCTGAGGGCGTAGCGCAGGAACAATTGTGCGCTGGCCAGCGAGGGCGCCGCCAGCAACACCCCGATGAATCCGAGTAACGAGGCCATCACGATGACGGCCACCAGCAACCCTGCCGGGTGGATGCCCAATGCCGACCCCAGGATACGCGGTGCGACTATGTTGTCCATCACCTGGTCAAAGGCCAGCACAATACCCATCACCATCAGTGTAAAAAACAGCGGCTCCATCTGGAAGTAGTTGCTTTCCTGGAAAAAGGTAACTACCGCGATCGTGCCGCTGGTCAGCCATTGGCCCACATAGGGCAGGAATTTCGCCGCTGCCGCAACCAGCGCCAGCGCCAGTGCGTTCCGAACGCCGAGCACGGTCAACACCGCAAAGTACAGCACAAACGTCAACAGCACCAGCGACAACTGCCCACGTAGAAACGCATTCCAGATGCGGCCCAATTCACGCCCCAACCGCCGCAGGTCGTCCTGATGCCCCGGCAGGTCTATCCCCGAAAGGGGATTCACCCCCGAAACGCCATCTGCCAGGACAAAATATGAAATGATCATCACGAAGAAACCCCAAGCCAGGGTACTGGCCGCTGAACTGGCCAGACTCCCCAGCAGACTCCCCGCCTGCCCCAACGCCGGCTGGATGAAATTGATGATGTCCTGGCTGAGGGTCAGAAAGTCTATATTCAGATCAGCGAGCACCTGATTGACGTCGATTTCGTAATTTAAGAACGGCACTTGAATGACCTGGGGTTCGCTCGTCAGGGTTTGGATAAGCTGCGGAAGATCATTGAAGAATTGGGTCACCACCCCGACCAATGTCTGCAACTGCTGAACGAGCGCAACACCGCCGACAATTAAGAGAGAAACCAGCACAATAACGAACAGCAGATAAATCAGTGTGACTGCGCCGCGCCACTCTAATCGGGTCCCGTCCGCCACCCGCCGCACCAGTGGGTGCAACAGATACGAAAGGATAAACGCCAGCAAGAGTGGGCCGACCACATTCTGGAAGCGCACGAGCAGGGCCGCAGTGATTCCGACCAGCGTCAACCCGACGACCAGCTTCGTTGTCTGACTCCAATGGGGCGAAGTCTTAACCACCTTCTTATCGGTCTTCTTGACCTCGGATTCTTGCAGGGACTTCTTCTCGGTCTTGGGCATGCAGTCCATTCTAGTCGCAAGCGGGCAATCCTGCAAACATGGCACGCCGCAAGTACAGATTCAGAGCAGTTGGTACAATCCTCGTACCATCAACTGGAGGTCTTATGCAACTTCGCTCTCTGGGACGTTCCGGCCTTCAGGTCTCCGCAATAGGCCTTGGCACCAATCAATTTGGCGGCAAAGTAGAAGCGCGAACTGTAATCGAGATTGTGGATGCCTGCCTCGACCTGGGCATTAATTTCATCGACACCGCCGACATCTACCAGAAAGGTCGTTCGGAGGAAACTCTCGGCGCGGCCCTTGCTGGCCGGCGCTCGCGTTTCATTATTGCCACCAAGGCCTTTCACCCCACCGGGGAAGACCCCAACCAGCGCGGGACCTCCCGCAAGCACCTGTTGGCGGCCATTGAGGCCAGCCTGCGCAGACTCCAGACCGACTGCATCGACCTCTACCAGATGCACCGGCCGGACCCAAATACACCTCTGGAAGAGACCCTTCACACGTTGGATGACCTTGTACACAGCGGCAAGGTTCGCTACATCGGCGCCTCAAACTACGCTGCCTGGCATCTCGCCTATGCGCAAGGCATTACTGCACTACACGGCTGGGAGTCCTTTATTTCAATTCAGCCCCATTACCACATGCTTCATCGGGAGATTGAAGGCGAAATCATCCCTGCCAGTCGCGCCCTTGGTCTCGGCATTCTTCCTTACTTCCCACTCGCCGGCGGCTTCCTGACGGGCAAATACCAGCGCGGTCAATCCGCGCCCCCTGGCTCCAGAGGCGAGAACAGTCCCTATGTTCAAAAATATATGACCGGAGAAAACTTCGACCGCCTTGATTCCCTCACCGAGTTTGCACAGGCATCAGGCCACACTCTCGGAGACCTTGCCCAAGCATGGTTGTTGGCCCAGCCCCAGGTCAGTTCCGTAATCAGCGGCGCCACTCGCGTCGCTCATGTGCAGGCGAATGCAGTCGCCGCAGACTATGCGCTTTCCAGCGATGAACTCACGACGATTGAAAACATCTTGAATCCCCCTGCTGAGTAACAAAACGCGGAAAGCTATAGCTTTCCGCGTTAACTCAGTTCACATAAGTTTCCTTGCGTTATTTCTTGGCGTCTTCGATCATCTGGAGGTCTTCCTTCAACCGCTTGTTCCGGCTGAACAACGACCAGACATGTATTCCCATAGTAACAAACACCACGAGCATTCCAAAGATCATGTAGTTCGTGGTTTCAGCGGGGCCAGCTTGCAGGTAGTTCATCATCATCACCTCAGGAAGAAAGCTGCATTTTCAGTTGTTCAACTTTGTCGGCCAGAAAACCCAACCGCACACGGTGCCAGAGCAGGTCAACCGCCAGGAAAGTGAACGTTATCAGGCAGAAGAAGAACACCGTGCGCATATCGGCTGTCATATCAAAACTGCCTTCTGCGCCCGCGTCGCCGCTTCCAATCACCACCGGATGAATCGTGCGCCAGATTCGGATGGAAAAGAAGGATAGCGGTACGCTAAGAAACCCGACGATGGCATAGATAGCGCCAAACCGCGCCCGCCGTTCCGGGTCGTCAATCCCCTGTCGCAGCATCAGATAAGCGATATAGACCAGTTCCATAATCGTCGCCGTCACCAGGCGCGGATCCCACGTCCACCACGTATTCCAGATCGGCCGCGCCCAGATGCTTCCGGTCACGATATTGATGAACGAAAAAATCAGACCGACCTCGATGCCTGCTAGTTCCATCACGTCCCACTTTCGGTCCCCCTTCCAAAGATACATGACGGCCGCAAATACCGCGAACAGGAAGCCGATCATCCCCACCCATCCCGCCGCAACATGGTAGTAGAAGACGCGCTGAACATTTCCCATCACGGCTTCCATTGGCGCGAACACCAACACCAGATACACCGAGACCGCCATGAGGCTCACGGTGACCCCGTCCAGTACTTTTAGTGC
Source organism: Anaerolineae bacterium (assembly GCA_004297445.1). Lineage (GTDB taxonomy): Bacteria > Chloroflexota > Anaerolineae > Anaerolineales > UBA11579 > SCUK01. Next base: position 3,609 of record SCUK01000019.1, read on the forward strand.
TACCGGTTTGCTTTGCATTGCAATTCTCCTTGAATCTGTGTGAGTGCTTTCCTGAACTATTCCTGAACAACAAAGTCGAACAGCATGTACGCCGCCGCAGTGAAGATGACGTTGTACCCAATAAGCAAATTGATGGATGGCCAGATAAGGTCCATCGGCTGCCCCTGAAGGAAATAGGCGCTCGCCCGTACTGCCGCAATTACCACTGGCAACGCCACTGGTAGATGCAGGATAGGCAACAGGACATCACGCGTGCGGGTCTGCACAGACATCGAGGCCAGCAACGTGCCGGACACCACATAGCCGATGATCCCCAGGACGATGGTTCCCAACAACCCTGGCACGAACAAATTCTGGTTATACAGGATGCTATATATGGGTAAGATGATGACCATAACGATAAGCATGAACAGCAAATTGCTGATGACCTTGCCAAAGTAGATGGCCGCCCGATCTACCGGCGCCAGCAACAACCCATCCAAACAGTTTCCGTCTTTTTCCACGGCCATGGAACGGTTTAGCCCCAGCGTCCCCGCGAATGCAATCGTCACCCAGATGACGCCTGCAGTCACTTCTTGCCGCTCGCGCGCGTTCAACTCCAATGCGAAATTAAAGATTAGCACGACCAGCAGCGAAAATACCAGCATCGCCGACAGGAGCTCGCGACTCCTGAACTCCGCCGTAGTGTCTTTCCACACCACCGCCCACATCGAACGCAGAAATGAAGTCTGCACGGGCTGGCCATCCCGGGAAATCGCCTTAAGCCCCATGCGTGGCCTCCGCCGGTTGGCTGATTGCGGCCCGGTAGAATGCCAGCAGCCCATCGCGAGCCAGGCCGTCCCGTGACGTCGTTGCAACAATTTTCCCCCGCGACAGCACATCAAACCGCGAGCACAGGTCTTGCGCCCGCGCCAGGTCGTGTGATGTCATTACAACCGTTCGTCCTTCGCGGGTCACCTTTTTCAGGACATCATCGAGCATTTCGGAGGCATCCTGGTCGAGCCCCGTATACGGCTCATCCAGCAATAGAACATCGGGGTTATGTAGGGTTGCCCGCCCAATGGCAAGCCGTTGCTGCATACCCCGCGAGTAGGTGCGCACCAGGTCGCGCTCGCGACCGGCCAACCCCACCAGTTCAAATACCTCGGCGATTCTAGAGCCAAGATTCGCGACATTGTACAATCGGCCAAAGAACGTTAGGTTTTCTTCACCGGATAGATTCGGGTACAACAAGGGCTGGTGTGAGAGCACGCCCAACCGGCTGCGTACCTGAGCAGCCTGTTGGGGCAACTGATATCCGGCAACTTCCACACTCCCAAGGTTGGGCCGCGCCAGCGAAGACAGAATTCGCAGGAACGTGGTCTTGCCGGCGCCATTGGGTCCAAGTAACCCGACGAACTCGCCCGGCTCCACCTGGATATCAAGCCCGCGCAGAATGGTTTTCAGCCCAAAGCGCTTGACCAGTTTATTGACGCGGATCATCGATTCACTTTCATTCGTCGAGCAATTCCGCCAGGATGGATTTCAACTCACTGCGCTCGCTTGAATAGTCGGCTTCGGTGACCTCGCCGCGTTCATAAGCCTCGTCCAGCGCAATAATGGCATCCATGACATCTTCTGGCGTCTCGAATTCTTCTTCGTCCGCTGGTCCCGCGATACTGTTACGCTCGCGCAACCATAGCCATGCCCCGGCGAGGGCCAATGCCAAACCCAACCCGCCAAGCAGCAGACTGCGGGTATCGCTGGAAATCGAGAAGCCGCCCGCCAGCGGGTGGCGTCCGCTTAAGGAGAAAGCCAGCGCGTCTCCCTGTGTCAGTCCTTCACCCACATACATCTCGTAGACAAGACCACCCAGGTCCTGCGGGCCGCCATCGGTCAGCTGGTCGCTCTTCAATGTCAGCCCATCCGCTGGCAAGAACACGATAACCGCCTCCGCGCCCATGTCCAGCGGTTGGGCAAACTCCAACCGGCGCGTGTAAGGCAGCGTATAGGCGAACAACAACTGGTAATCTTCACTTCCCGGCAGGACGGCCCGCGTGTCTCCAAATCCACCTGCCAGCGTCACAAACCGGTCCCCCAACTCACCTTCCTGAAAAGCCAGATTCTCCGCCCCTTCGGGAAGAGAGAATTCCAACGCTGGCATGGTCTGCCCTGCGGGCACCACAGCCAGGTTGGTCGGGTTCGTTATCACAACCAGTTCCACCACCTGCATGAGGTCCGGCTCCGGAAACTCCAGGAACAAGTGCATACGAGAAACCACCAGCCCTGAAGGGTCCGAAGTGCTCTCATAGAGGGTCACAGGAAGGTCGTATTCCATTGTTCCGAAATCGGCTATGACGAAGTCCGACCCATAAACCTGGCCCTGGTAATCCACGGTCGCAAAGTACAGCCGTTCGGGCACCAGTTCCACATCCCTGAAAACGAAACTTCCGTCGGGCCGCGCTTGCGCGGTTAACACCACTGCTTCCGTCGTGTGGTCATACCCATACAGGGTCACCTTCAGGTTGGCGGGCAGCTCCCCGCCTGAGCCGTTGGCAACGATGCCGCGAAACTCCCCTGTCAATGGCTCATCGGAAAATTGTGGTTGCTCTGTCGTATCCGCGCTCGGGGTCTCGCTCACATCCGGTCGCGCGATTGCCGCCGTTGGTTCCGTGGTTGGTTCTATCGCCACACTTTCCGGGAGCCCATCATCCACGTATGGAAGCAGGCTAAAGCTGCGCACAAAAGCCGTCACCGCCTGAATGGAAAAATCATCCAATTCATCGCCGTAAGCAGGCATGCCTGAACCCACTCCGTTCAACGTTGCGGCCGCGATATCCAGGTCAGACCGGCCAACCATCACTTCCTGGCTGGTGAAGTCAGTGGCGCCTTCGGCATTCCCTTCACCGTTCACGCCATGACATTCTGCGCAATTGGCATCATAGACGCTCGCACCTGCATCGATCAATTCCGGTTGCGCGCTCAATGAAAATGCGTACGCCACCACATCCCATCGTTCCTGGTCCGTCAGCCCCTCGGAAAATGGAGGCATAAACGATTCAATTTTGCCGTTTGTCACCATCGCATACCATTGCGCGGGACTACGCTGTGACGCGAGTTCGAAATTGCCGATGGCCGCCGGCGGAACCGGCAGCTGGCTGGCTTGCGGTCCATCTCCGAGGCCGAGGTCACCGTGGCACGGCGCGCAGCGCTCCGGGTATAGTGCCGCCCCATTCGCCGCATTCGGCAGACTGGCGGGAAAGGCACCCTCTATTACTTCCGGCACATCCAGATAAGTGGGTGCCTCATAACCCGGGGGCGGCGGAACGTCCTCCGCCAACGATAGCGTACAGCCGGCCAAAACCAGCGCGAAACTCACGCTTCCGGCAATTAGAAGCAAGGATTTTTTCATGTGGACTGGTCCATGGTTAGAGCGCTTCCCCACAACTCGGGCAGAAACGGTCCCCCAGTTGAACCGGTTTCCCGCACGCCGCACAGAATTTAGAGCCGGTGCGCGCTTTGGCTTTCGCCGCAGTTGGGCCGGCGGTTTTCATTTTACGCCGAGCAGCAATTTTTTCTTCAACGACATCACCCTCAGTCGCTCCACGCCGCGCCGCAATCGCTGCCTCGAGGCGGTCCTCTTCCTTTGATGGCTCAGATTCGGGCATCAGCACATCCAATTGCTTCAGGATTTCGGCGCCGCGTTCCATCAGATTAGCGCGCTGCCCCGGATAGATCTCTTCCGGTACTTTGCCCAGCTTGTAGTCAAAATCGAGTTCCAGCAACGCCTCCAGCAACCGGTCGCGTTCAGCCATCAGGGCTGACAGAGTATGCTCGCGCTCCGAAACCCCGCTGGAGCGGTTTTCAATTAGCGGCCGCCCGACGAAGACCGCGGTCAGCAAACCGAGCGCGAGAATGAGTAGTACCGAACCAATATCCATGAAGTCTCCGATGTGCTGCCGTTATTCTGCCAGGGCCTGGTCAACCAGCGTCAGGATTTCCTGTAGCGAAGTGAACGGCCCAACTTTGGTATAGAACAGATCGCCCGCCCTAGAAATGATGTACGTCTCTGGTACGCCTGTAATTCGAAATGCCTGGGAAATGCTCGTCCGCAGGTCCGGGCCGTTCGGGTAAGTGATGCCAAACCTATCCAGATAGACTCTGGCTTCGGTCTCTGTATCCACATAGTCAACGCCAAGGAACAGCACGTCGCCGCGGTCCTGATAATACTCCCAGGCTTGTTGCAGTTCTTCAGCTTCTTCCTCGCAGGGTTTGCACCATGAAGCCCAGAAATTCACGACCACGACCTTGCCCTGCATCTCCGCGGGGCCAATCTCCCCGCCATCGAACAACGTTAGTGTAAATGTTGGCGCCTTTTCATTCAGCAGGATTCCCCCCTCCATGGTCTTGCGGAGTTGTACTGCGATCACAGCCAGCACGGCCAGCACGAACACCCAGGCCAGCGCCCGCCCCCATCCCCCGCCCACCTTATTCGTCACCATGTCATCAGGTGATTCCATTGATTCGTTCATCTCAATCGCCTCGGTCCAATCGTTTCAATTCATCTTCAAGCCGGGCTTGATATTCATCTTTCGGCTTTGCCGGCTGCATTTCACTGCCGGCTGTCACCGCGTTACCTGCTGCCCGCATTCGGCGCATCATCTGCCACACAACGTAAAACGCAGCAGCAATCAAGACCGGTGGTGCAATGTAGATGAGCAAGTTCAGTCCGGTTGGCGGCGGTGCCGCCAGAACCCGGTCGCCATATTGCAGAACAAAGTAATCGTAGACGTCCTGCTCGCTCCAGCCCGCAGCGAGTTTTTCCCGGATTAGCTCGCGCCACTGCTGGCAGGCCAGCGTCGGGCACACATCCAGCGGCACGTTTTCGCATACCGGGCAATACATGTTCTTGGCAACCGCGTTCACTTCGTCATCAGATGGCGTTGCTGCGGGCGGCGGTGGCGTCGCGTCCTGTGCCTGCACGCTGCCTACCTGCGCAAATGAACCTACTATCGCCAGCGCGGCGACAAGGAGGAATAAGGGTGTTTGCTTAACGGTCATATCAGGCTATTGCCTCGGCCGCAGCAGCCCGGCGACTCTCTCTCACCGGCGCAGGCTCTCGTTCCGGCCACGCCGCCACAAACGTCCCAAGGATGAATATCGCTGCACCGAACCACAACCAGTTCACAAGTGGATTCAAGTAAATTTTGAATGTAGCCGTCTGCGTTGAAATCGGCTGCCAGTTCACCAGCAGTACGTAAAAATCATCCTCAACAGACGAGCGTACGCCGGGGATGGTCATCGGCTGGCCGGACTCATAGAAAAAATCGCGCCGCGGGTAGAGTTCCCCCAGTTGTTCGCCGTCTTTGAACACCGTTACAACCGCCCGCGCCACATTGCGGTTGTCATCTGTATCAAACTCAGCCAGCGAATCATAGCGGATGGAGTACCGCCCCAGACTGAGGGTCTCACCAAGTTTCAAAGACGCCTGGGTTTCGGTCTGGAATATCTCAATGCCGATGATTCCCACCGCCATTAACACTACCCCCAGGTGAATCACGTAGCCGCCATAGCGGCGGCGGTTGCGCCCCGCCAGTTGCCACAAGGATACAAGGAAATTCGTCCCGTGCGCTCTGGAGCGCGCTACCGCCGACCGGTAGAAATCGAACAGCGTCACTGCCGTCACGAACATGCACAACCACAAGGCGAGCAGGGCCGTCAGACCACGCACATCCGAGAGAACCAGCACCGCCGCTATGCCCACCAGAGAGACGGCCGTCGGAAGCCAGATGGCCTTGCCCAGCGTGCGGGCCGTGCTCGCCCGCCACGCCGAGAGTGGCGCCACGCCCATTAGCAGCAGCAGGGCGGCCCACAGCGGTCCGGTGGCGCGTTCATAAAAGATTGGACCCACCGTCGCCTTCTGTCCCGTAAAGATATGCGCCAACGTCGGGAACCACTGTCCCACCACGCCCAGCGCTTCAGTCAAGATGGGATAGAACAACCCCCACAGACATACGATGAGGATTGCTATAAACAACACATTATTAATCAGGAATAACGCTTCGCGCGACAGCCACGAAGTCAATGTACCTTCACTCTTCAAACCATCCCAGCGCCAGGAAAGCAGCGCCAGCGAAACAATCAGCGTGAGCACAATATAAGCGAAGAAGATGGGGCCGATCGCAGATTGCGCAAAGGCATGCACAGATGACAGCACGCCGGAACGCGTGAGGAACGTGCCCATGATCATCAGCACGTAAGTCAGGATGATGAGCAACATGTTCCAGTGCTTGAACATATTGCGTTTCTCCTGAATCATGGCCGAATGCAGGAAGGGCGTCGCCGTCAACCAGGGCAGCAACGCCGCCACTTCGACTGGATCCCAGCCCCAGTACCCGCCCCAGCCAAGCACATCGTATGCCCAGCGCCCGCCCAGGATTAGCCCAAGGGACAGAAACAGCCACGCCCATAGTGTCCAGCGTCGCGTCAACCGAATCCAGCGGTCATCGGTACGCCCGGTGATAAGCGCCGCGATTCCAAAAGCAAACGGAATTACCAAAGACACGAAGCCCAGGTACAACATCGGCGGATGAATGATCATCCCCGGATGCCGCAGCAGCGGGTTGAGGCCACGGCCGTCAAACGGTGTATACAGTGTGGTTCCGTTCGGTTGGAACATCGCCGTCACCACCGAACCCGAAGGTGTCGCCCAGTAACGCACGAAGGGATTCTCAAAACCGATGATAAGTACCAGAAAGAATGCCAGAGTTACAAGCGAAACCACCACCACCCAGGGCAGGAACTCCCGGTCGCGTCGCCAATCGCGCAGCGTCGCCGCGGAGGCGAACAGCGCCATCAGCCAGGACCAGAACACCAGAGAGCCGGGCTGACCGCCCCACAAAGCAGTTACCCGCAGGTAAGTGGGCATACTCCGGCTGGTCACAGATTGAACGTAGTCAACTTCAAACGCGTTCGTCACCAGCAGCGTGATAATGGCGATGGATGCAACCGTCAGCAATGGAAAGGTTAGCAGCATTGCATTGCGCGCGCTGTCCACCCAGCGCGGCTGTTTCTTCACTTCACCGTAGATGGCCGCGCCGGTGCCAAACAGGCAAACCAGCAGCGTGATGACAAGCGCGCCGTAGCCAAGATTCGCAATCATGTTTACTCCAGCCGAAAGGGGTTGATCAGTTGCCGGTTTGTTCCGGAGCGGCTTCTTCGTATCGCGTCGGGCACTTCAGCAGTAACTCATCGGCATAGAAGATGCCGTCTGCGCCCAACTGTCCTGTCACAATCGCCTGTGCCTCATCCTGCAAAAGGTCCGGGCGCGGGCCAACGTACACCACGGTCATCCGCGTGCGGGACGGGTCGCTCACCGCCTGGTGCAGCGCCAAGGCCAGGCCGCCTTCGTCATTCAGCAATTCTTCGTCAGCCGGCATGTGCGCAACATCAAACGTCAGTGTCAGGGAGTCGGCGTCATACTGGATGGTGTCGCCGATGACTGCGCCGGTCACACGCGCCGGGGTTCCAACCGCTTCGTCTCCGCGTTCCACCAATTCGTTGATCGTAAAGAAATATTGCGCTCCTGCAACGGTAGAGGACGCAATCAGGTAAACTACCGCGGCCAGGATGAGCAGGCCGCCCACCATAAACTTGTTCATCTAGAAACCTCCAAGCTCTTTCTCTATGCGAATTATATCCGCACACCGATTTGGGCCGTCGTGCAGCCCGGTAATTCTCTCAATTTAGATGTAATACTACCCTGTTAGTCATATTTAGGCCATTTGCAGGTGTCCTGTGGAACATGGGTCATTCGCCCCGTGCCCTCAGCCCATCCGTAGTTCAGTGCCGCATTCCCGACAATATCGGTCACTCGGTTTGCTCTTCGTCCCGCAATTGTGGCAAAAAACTGTCTTTCCTACGCCTGTCGCGCCAGCTGACCCGCGCCGGCCGCGCGGCGTGACCCGCTCATTGGCAGCCCGGTTATCTTGCCACAGCCGGAATCCGGCGTAACCGATGATAACCGCTCCCAGGATGCCCAACCCCCAGGCCAGTGCCTGCTTCCCATTTGCGCTCGGTGCTGGTTCTTCTGGGGCTGGCGCCGGAGCGAGGCTGCCAACGGTCAGTGCATCATCATCTTTTTCGTAAGCCACGGAGATTTCAATCGTTTCACCCGCGGGTACCGCGCCGAATTCGGAATAGAAATAAGTCAGCCCATCGCCTTCTACCGCCGGCGTGCCGGTCGGGGTGATTTGCATGTTGCTGGCTGTCGGCGGTTGCTGCACCCGCACCAACAGTCGTCCGATAGGGTAATCGAACTCAAGGACATCAGAATAGGTTCGCACCGCGCCATCTTTCGTTAGCGCCGGGTCGTAATACTCAACTTGCACAATACCGGTCGTTGTTTGGATCAGGAGGGTCGCCCATTCCCCTTCCACCTGGCGCTCGTAAGCAGTATTCACCAGCCCGCCCGCGGCCGCGACTTCGGCCACGGCGTTCGGCTCACCCACAGCGGCCGGTATTCGCACAGCAATTGTGGTCGGCAGAGTTGTCTGCTCGGATAGCTGGATACGGTAGATAACCAGCATGGCCGCCCGGTCATATTCTGGCCATAACTCTACAAACAGGGTATCAATTTCCGGAGCATTCTGCGCTGCAGCAATACCCGGAACCAGAGCAATTACAAGTGCAAAGAGGACGGCAAGCCTTCTCATTCAATTCTCCATTCTGACCTTTGGGATTATACAGAATACCGGCCTGCTTATCAGAGGGACATTCGTCCGCAAAATCGCCTTAATTTGTCCCAATTAGCTACTTTATGGCCGAGTGGATTTTTCGCGCCAGTTGTGTGAATTCCGCCGTATAACGGAGTTCCGCCAACCGTGGGCGCGGCAAGTCGATCCGGACGTCCAAAGCCACTCTCGCGGGTCGTTCTGTAAATACCAGGACGCGATCCGCCAGCAGGAGCGCCTCCGAAATGTCGTGCGTCACCATCAGGACTGTTTTTCTCCGCGCCTCCCAGATGCGCAGCAACTCCATCCCCATTTGTTCGCGCCGCAATGCATCCAGTGCGCCAAAGGGCTCGTCCAATAAGAGCAGGTCCGGGTCATGCACCAGCGCACGCCCAATAGCCACCCGCTGTGCCATTCCTCCGGAAAGGTCATGCGGGTAAACATCCTCAAATCCCTGCAACCCCACCAGCCCCACCATTTCGTTGGCGCAAGCCAGAGCGCGCTCGGGGTCCCAGCCTTTCACATCCAGCGGCAGGAGGATATTATCCAGCACTGTCCGCCACGGCATCAGGTTCGCATCCTGGAATACGATTCCAACACTTGGTGGTGCGCCGTCCGCCGGTTTCCCCTTTAATCGGATTTCGCCACTGCTCGGCGGCAGCAGCGCGGCCACAGTGCGCAACAGCGTGCTCTTCCCGCTGCCGGATGGACCCAGCAAGCAAACAAATTCAGAATCGGCGATCTCAAGGTCCAGCCCATCAAAGACCAATAGCCCGCCGTTTCCGTTCGAAAACGTGGTGGTCAATCCACGAATGGATAGTGCCACTTCGTTTTCGGGCATCAAGGGAGGAACTCGTTACTAAACGCGCTTTTCAAATCGATTGGATTAGCCATCAGGCCCATCTCTAACAGCAACTCCTGCAGGTTTTCCCACGCTTTCTGATCAGATACACCCAGTTCATCCGTCCGCCACAGGTCAATGGACGTGAGCAAAACCTGCATCTGCACGGCGCGGTCAGCCGTCTCCAGTCCCTCCACATAGGCGAGGCTGATGTCATACGCTTCCTCTGGGTTTTCGATGACATCAGCCAGACCTCGCAGGAAGGCTCCCACAAAGGCCGCCACACGTTCCGGGTTTTCACGCGCAATCACTTCATTCGTGATAATGCCATTGGCCGGCAGTGAAATAGCATCGCTGACTGCCAGGACGTTCACTTCAAATCCTTGCGCTGCCAGTTGTATGGGCTCGTTGTTCGTATAGCCGATTACCACCGGAATCTGTCCGCTGGCAAACGCCTCCACCTGGTTGAAGCCAATCGATTCCATCACCACATCCGCTTCTGTCAGCCCCCCAGCATTCAACAGGGCCCGCAGTCCAATATACGAAGCACCGAACAGTCCCGGCAACCCGATGCGCTGCCCGCGCAGGTCTTCCGGGCTTTCAATTCCGCTTTCGGTCCCCGCGATGGCTGCAATGGGGAAGTCCTGAAACCATGTCGCAACATAGACCACCGGGATACCCTGCGAACGCGCCAACAACACCTGCTCCGCGCTCACCACCGCAAATGGCAATTCATCGGCACCCACCAACGCTACGCCATCTGTCTCAAACGAGTAATCAAACTCGATCTCAAAGCCGGCTTCTGCAAAGTACCCCTTCTCCACAGCTACGTAGAACGGCGCGTATTGGATGTTCGGAATGTAACCCATTGGCAAGCGGATATGCCGGGGATTTTGACTCCCCGCGCATCCCGCCAGGGTCGTCGCAATCAGTAGGATTAGCAATAGCGTTCGTTTCATTGAAGTCTCTCCACTTCTGCAATCATGATTCGTTCTTCATTTTCCGGTCGCCGCCAGCGCAGTAACAACCGTTCGGCCAGCACAACCAGTCCGTAAAGACTGAGCGCCATCAGCACCAGCGAGAAGATAGTCACGAACACCATCGCCACGTCATATTGACCGCGTGCCAGATTCAGCAGATAGCCCAGCCCTTTATCCGCCCCCACGAATTCGCCAACTACCGCGCCAATAACCGCCAGCGTTGCGCCTATCCTCAATCCGCCCAGCAAGACCGGCAGGGCCGCAGGCACTTCCAGCATCCGGAACGTCTGGGCGGGTGTCGCCTGCAAAGACCGCATGAGATCCCTCAACTCCTCAGGCACATTGCGCACACCGAAAAGAGTGTTGATGAGGATTGGGAAAAACACGATCAGGGCGCATACCAGAACTTTACTGATGACTCCCGGGCCGAACCAGATGACCAGCAAAGGCGCAACAGCTACCGTCGGGATGGCCTGGCTCGCAATGACATACGGGGCCAGCAGCCGCTCAAGGAATTTTGATTTCGCCAGCGCATAGCCGAAAGTGACCGCCAGTCCACTGCCAAACAACAACCCTCCCAAGACTTCCTGCAAAGTCACCCAGGCGTGTCGCAACAAGATACCTTCCGAAAGCGCCCTGCTAAACCGTGCCAGTACCTCATGAGGCGCAGGCAGGATGAAAGGCGGTAGCTCGCCTGCCCAGATAATGGCATACCAGCCAAGTGTTCCAAGGCCAAGGGAAAAGACACCCAGCCATAAAGGATGATTGGCCAACCATTTGTTCGTTCTCTTCAAAGCCATTCAACGCCTTTTTTCCGGGCCACAAAAAGCCCCGATCCATTTGAATCGGGGCAGGATGAATTAGAGGTCGCGCAACGCCCAATAAAAACCCGGAAACTTTGTTTCCGGGACATTGGCGCGCATCACGCACACGAGGACTGTTCCACAATGGAACCATCCATCGGGAACGCAGTTAGCGCTCCTTCGCCTTCTTTCATCCGGACTTTACCGTCGGCTCCGGAATTCCACCGGATCCTGTATGCATCGCACACTCGTGGGCTATGGACAGACTGCAATTGATTATAATATTTCGAGTCAAATTGCATACCTGTATCACCACCGATCGGGAATTGCGGGCAATCCGGTTCTTGGATTGCCGCTCACCCTGCCCCGAAGGTCAATTCAGTTGTAGATTGATTATAGCCAATGGGGGATACTCAGTCAACGCAGGTTTGTTACAATCTCCTCGAAGCCATACATCAAAGGAGCCTACAATGGAATTTCACGAAATCATGAATCTGGTTGCAGCCATTCCCCGTTTCCTGGGCATGCTGGTCTTTGGCGTGGGAGCCGGTTGGCTCCTCATCCACCTGTTGCGCCGCCATGCCCAGGCCTGGCAAGTGGAAGCTGTCCTGCTGGTGTGTTTCTTCGGCATGGCCGCCGCCGTGGTTCGCTTTGCCTCAATCGGCTCGCTGGGTGCCTACACCTTGGGAGCGGGTGCAGCCATGCTCATTTGGGGACTGCGCAATCCTTCTGAAGAACCCGAGACGAAGAAAAAATAGGGACTTTCTTTTCATAACACAGCCCTGGCGAGCGCCAGGGCTGTGTTCATTTCCACTGCTCTTTCGGTTTGGAGCCGAATAGAGAATTCCGTGCAGCCCGTAAGAGCCGCTGGATATGAACCGCACGGTGCATGGGTCGAAGGACGATGCGCGGCGCAAGAATCAACGCAAACAGAGACCACAAGAATGCCGTCATGTATTTCTCGTAAGAATGGGCCCGGATGCCATTACGCACGGCTCGCTCGGCCCAAAACAAAGGCATCGCTGTCGCCAATCTGATTCCCTTTAAGGTATCCCGCATGAATTTCCGGTGAACTCGATCTCGAATTGGGAATGGATCAACAGCATGCGTCTGCCCAGCATGTTGCAGGATTTCGACAACCGGCTCAGGCAGCAGGAAAACCGGCCCTTCGTAAGTCCTTCGAATTAGAAAATCGCGGTCTTCGCAAGTCTCTAATACTGGGTCGAACCGTGCAACAGGATTTCCCTTTGGATTTCGAAACAAAGTCTGGCCGCTGATGCTCATCCCGCCGGTGAGTACGTCCCGCCACACCATCCCCTTGCTGGGCTTCCTTACATGCGGCACCTTGTACAGTCGTCCGTCTATCTCCCGCTTGTGCCGCGCGCCGATGCTGGCTACCGATTCCGGTGCGCTCAACAATGGCGGAGCCAGCACGTCCAGCGCCCGCGGGTACAGAGTGTCGTCATCATCCAGGAACATGATTAACTCCCCCCGGCTTTCCTCGATTCCTCGGTTCCTCGCAGCTGACCGCTCGTAGTCGTCCTGTTGCCGGAATACCCGAATCCGTTTGTCCCGGATTTCCTGCAGCCACTCCCAGGTCCCGTCCACGCTGTGGTCATCCACAATTAGGAGTTCCCAGTTCGGATAGGTTTGATTCTTGATGCTTTCCACGCCCCGTTTCAGCAGCTCCAGTCGATTATGAGTCGCGATGACCACGGTCACCATTCCGCGTTCAAGTTTCATATCACTCCTGCTATTCTCGGGCGTGTTCCAGTTCAATACTCGCTTGAGCACACAATGCATTAAATGACCGGGTGAAGTTTACAGCATTGTGAGTTTCGCTCACCCACTCGCGTCCACGCCTACCCTGATCCGTCCGCATGCCACTATCTTCGACCAGCTCCTGCAGTGCCGATACATACCCGGTAATCCCCTCCATCCCATCGCCGGATGACGACTCAACTTGAACCCCGAATCGCGATACGACCGATTCGGGGTTCACTCCCGCCACCAGGGGTGTTTCATGCGCCAGTGATTCCAGAAAGCTCACTGCCAACCCCTCATGCACCGAAGTATTAATAAGTCCCCAGGCCTCGTTCAGCAACTGGGCCTTTTCTTCACGCTGGATATGCCCGGTTACCCGTAAATTGTCCGGAAGGCCTTCCAGTTGCCAGCTTCCCGGCCCGGAAAAATGGTTTTTGCCCGCCATCACAAAGTCAAACATCGGCAGCCTGCGCGCAAGTTCCACAAACAACCAGGGGCGTTTATACGGGTCCAACCTGCCGAGGAACAGAAACATGGGCCGCTTTGCTTTCTTGGACGGCTTCGTAGGGAGTTCAATGATGTTTGGGAGGTTCGACCAGCGCTCCTTGGGCATTCCATAAGCAATTCGAGCTTTCTCCCCGATCTCATCACACGTGGCAGCCACGATCGCTTTCCGCCCGGTTATCTTCGAAAGGCCAAACAGCGTGGCCAGCGATCTACAATCTGGAGTTTCCAAACCTTGAGGTGTGCGATTGGGCTCACCCGGCAATCGGATCTCCCGTATGCGCTCAGCATCGTTGGGGATTCTTGGATCGCGCGCCCAGACAATTAGCGGCGTGTTCGGCAACAGCAGGAGAGGTTTTCTGTAGTTGGGTCTGTAGTCGATGGAGAGAATCAGATCAATCTGGTTCTCGCGGAGTCGCTTTCTGTAACTCAAACTGTTTTCCGAAGGGGGGATGAAATTCGCTCCGTGAACTTTGTCCGGTAGTTGGCTATGGAAACCGTCATTTTCACCGGTGACCAGTACAACTTCAACCCCCATCTCGGGTCGCATCTGGAAATATCGTATGCATTCCGAAACAGCCCACCCGAATCCCCCCATCCGGCTGAAGCGCTCATCAAAGAATTCATTTGCAAGTATCCCCAACCGCCTCAAGCGTTTCATGAATCTATCCAGAATAGTTGAGCGGTGCGGGAGTCGTTAGACCGTCATCGCCAGGCCGTCGGCCCGCGGGTCGCTGCCACCCCACAAGACGCCATTGGCACGGTCGCGCAGGATGACCTGGCCGCGCCCGAATAGCGATCGTGCCATTCCACTGGTCGGATTCACTCGATGCCCCATGCTTGCCAGTGCCGCCGCTGTGGCAAAACTGATGCCCTCCTCCAGTGCAACCACCCCTCCGGCAGTGCCATCGTCGATACAGAATCGAGGCCGGTCAAGCGCCGCCTGCGGGTCCAACCGATCTTCAATCAGCCCCAGGGCTACCTGCATGTGCCCTTGCGGTTGCATGTATCCGCCCATCACGCCATAGGACGCGAACAATTCTCCGGTGTCCTCATGCGTGATGAGCGCCGGGATTATGGTGTGATATGGCCGCTTTCCCGGCGCAAGGGCGTTGGGATGGTCTCTGTCCAAACTGAATCCATACCCCCGGTTTTGCAGCGTGAAGCCCCATCCTTTGGGAACGATTCCGGTACCAAAGCCGTAGTAATTGCTGTTAATGAATGAACAGGCATTGCCATCGCCGTCCACCACAGTCAAATAGACCGTATCGCTGCCGCCTGTCGGCGTACCACGCACCTGGTCCATCGTCGCCCGCCTCGGGTTAATCAGTGCCCTTCGTTCCGCCGCATAGCCCTTCGAGAGCAGCTCCGCCAACGGCGCCGGATTTGTGGCCGGGTCAGCCACGAACCAGCGCGTGTCCGCAAAAGCCAGCCGCATCGCTTCGATCATCAGGTGCAACCGCTCCATGCCAAGAGCGTCCATGCTGGCGATGTTCATGCCTTCGAGTATGTTGAGGGCAAGCAAGGCCGCCAATCCTTGCCCGTTGGGTGGGCATTCCCACACCCGGAAATCTTTGTAGGGTGTGCTGATGGGCGCTTCCCATGTCGAGACGTGACCGCCCAGGTCGGCTTCGCTCATCGTGCCGCCCGAAGCCTGTACGACTGCCGCGATTCCCTCTGCAATTTCGCCCTGATAGAAGGCGCGCTTTCCGCCTTCCGCCAGGATTCTGAAAGTCTTGGTCAATCCCGGGTTGCGGAAAATCTCGCCAGCCCGCGGCGCCCGCCCATCAATTAGCAGCTCGGCGCCGTTTTGCGCCTGCCGCAATTGGCCTTCCGCGCCGCGCCCCCAGTAATGCGCGGTCACCGGTGCCACTGGGAATCCCTCTTCGGCGTAGCGTATCGCCGGAGCCAGGATTTGCGCCAGGTTTAATTTTCCATGCTGTTCAACCAGGTCCGCCCAGCCCGCCGCTGCGCCCGGCACAGTGATGGTATGCGCGTGGTACGGCGGCATCCCATCTTTGAATCCTTGTTTCGCCAGCAGATCCAGCGACAGCCCGGCCGGGGCTCTTCCCGAACCGTTCAACGCGGTTACTGATTTTGTCCCGGCATCGAAATACAACGCAAAGCAGTCCCCGCCAATGCCGGTGCTGGTCGGCTCGGTCACATTCAGAGCCGCCGCCGTAGCCACAGCAGCATCGGCTGCATTGCCTCCTGCCCGCAACGTCGCCAATCCGGCGGCCACCGCCAACGGCTGGCTGGTCGCCACCATCCCGTCTCGGCTGGTCACCGGAGACCGCCGCGACTCAAATTTCATTTGCGCGTCACGCTGCATGGTTCTTATGCTCCTCAAGTCGGAAACCCGGTAGGCTGACTTTCAATACATCCGGCATCCCCATAGACTTCCAGTACGCATAGCCGTCGAAACCATTCGCGGCGCTCACCAGCAAACTGATGACGGTTCCGTGACTCACAACTCCCAGTGTTTCGCCCGGGTTGGCTTCCAGCAGTCGTTCCACCGCTGCCTGGAACCGAAACCTCGCTTCATTCGCGGTTTCCTTCCCAAATACACGCTCTTCGGGCTTGTCAAACAATTCTTTGATAAGCTCTTCAAGTCGCTCCTGTGCGGGCAGGAAACCCACGTTACTGCGGTCGTGTTCATGCAGACCCGCCGCGATGGCACTCGGTATCCCCAGTTCCGCGGCCAGCAGTCGGGCCGTTTCGACCGCTTTCGGCTCAAACGATGCCACCAGGCGCGTGATTCCCGCATCCTGCAAACCCGCAGCCAGGGCCACCGTCGCCCGCCGGCCCTCGTGAGACAGCCGCCATTCCGAAGCCGGGGCGGTAGCGTCCGGCTCAGGTTGCGCGTGGCGAATGAGATACAGGGATTGCGTCATCATAATGGAGGACAGTCATTCTGATTATACGGGCGATTCTCACGAATATCTAATTTGACAATCCTCTAATCACAATGGTATATTTGATTTGATAGATATGCAATCAATTTCTCCGTTCACACAAGGATGATGACATGAACAACGCTGAATTGGAAACCCGTTTGCACGAGGTGTTCGCTTCCCCGGCACCGGACGCTGAGAAACTCGCCCTCGCATTTGAAGCCGTTACTCGCCGCTACCTCATCGAATACGCTAATGAGATAGAGCTCTGCATCGCCATGAAAGACGAAGAGAACCTGCTCAAGGAGCGCATCAAACACGGCGTCCTGGCGTCGGCGCGCGGCATGCTCAACCACTGTTATTACCGCCTCACCGGCGATTTCGCCTGGAAGGAGGATTGAGATGGACCTCTACAAGAACCTGGACCAGCGTGCCGCCCTCTTTAAAGCATTGGGACATCCCGCCCGCTTACTGATGCTTAATCTGATGCGCGAAAAATCACGTCACGGCGAGGAACTTGCGGCCATTCTGCACCTCAACCCTGCCACGGTGTCCCATCACCTGGCAAAACTCACCGATGCCGGCCTGGTGTCAGCGCATAAAGACCAGTACTATCAGGTCTTCTCATTGCGCGGCGAAATACTAAAGACCACCCTCATGGAGATGGTAGAAATGCCACAAGAGTCGATTCACACAGATGCTTCGCCGGATGCCTTTCGCGACAAGGTCCTGCGCAGCTTTTTCAAACGCGGGCGGCTCACTCAAATTCCCGCGCAGCAGAAGAAGAAGCAGATTATTCTTGAACACATCGCCGCCGAGTTTGAACCTGGCCGCAGGTACGAAGAACGCGAGGTCAATCACCTCCTGCTCGATTTCAATGAGGACTACGCCAGCCTGCGGCGCTTTCTGATCGAATTCAATTTGCTTCATCGCGAAGGCAGCATCTACTGGCGCGCGGAGAAACCCGAATAGCAGGAAACCGAGGCATTCGTACGCGACGAATGCCTCGGTTCCAACATGCTTATTTCGCACGAACTATCTCTTGACTACGATCTCCGGCGAGTCTTGCACAACTTCCCCAATCACCCAGGCCGGCAGGCTTTTCTCTTCCGCCTTCTTCAGAAATTCTTTGAGCCGTTCACCAGGTACCGCCAGACACAATCCGCCGCTGGTTTGCGGGTCGAACAACAGCAACTGTTCCCACTCCTCGAGAACCCCGTCGAACGTGATGCTGCTCCCAAAAAACTTCCGGTTATCGTAGGCACCGCCGGGAAACTTGAACGATTGCGCATAGAAGCGCGCGCCATCCAGCACAGGGATCGCGTCGTAACTTAGCCGCAGCCCAACGCCGGAGGCCCGCGCCATTTCAAGTCCGTGCCCCAGCAAACTGAACCCGGTAACGTCCGTCGCCCCCCGTACGCCGAATTCAGCCGCCAGCGCCGCCGCGCTAGCGTTGAGTCGCTTCATCCACTCAGTCGCCTCGGCCACGTCTTCCGCCCTGGCTTCCTGCTGCTTGAGTGCGGTCGCAATGACGCCAAACCCCAGCGGCTTGGTCAGCACCAGCGCATCGCCCGCCTTCGCTCCGCCCTTGGTGAACGCCTTGCGCGGGTCCACGAAGCCGAGGGCGATGAGACCGTATTTCGGTTCTTTATCCTGCACCGTATGTCCACCCGCGATGACCACCCCCGCTTCTCGGGCTTTCTCAGCTCCGCCTCTGAAGATTTCCGCGCTAATCTCCGGTGCAAGGTCCGGCGGCAGCGCCGCAATGTTTAACGCAAGGAACGGTTTCCCGCCCATCGCATATACGTCAGAAAGACTGTTGGCCGCGGCGATGGCTCCATAATCGTAGGGATTGTCCACTACCGGTGTGAAGAAATCGGTCGTCACCACCAGGGCGCGGTCGTCGTCCAGCCGCCACAGGGCCGCATCATCCGGCGCGCCAAGGCCCACCAGCAGGTCTGGCGCATCTTGGCCTTCAAACACCTCTCTAACCGGACGCAGCACCTGCGCCAGCGCCTCCGCGCTTAACTTAGAGGCTCAACCCGCACAGGTGGAGAGGCTGGTCAGGCGTACCATCTTGCCCGATGTTCCCTTCTCGTTCATCTCTTCCTTTACTGTTGAGCCGCAGATAGGGCGCAGCTCAAGAAAAACGCCGCAGGCGGCCGCCTGCGGCGAGATTGTAACATTCAGACCTTTGTGAACGTCTTACGGGCCGGTGCCGGTCACATCCGGCAGCGGCAGCAGGAACGGGTTGTCATTCGGCAGCAGCATCACGGTGATATTACCGGACAGTTTTTCGATGTATTGCAGCTGCAGTACCCCCGGATTGGCCGCCACGGCCTCGCCGAGGAGCCGCAACGCCTCCGCCTCCGCCTGGGCCTGAATCAACCGGGCTTCCGCTTCGGCCTGCGCCTGAATGATGAGCGAATCCGCCCGACCCTGCGCCGCGATCACTGCCGCATCCGCTTCACCCTGAGCTACCTGGCGCGCTTGCTCGGCTTCCTGCCGGCGTTGTTCCACCACGAAGGCGGCCTGTTGTGCCAGCTGCTCAGCCACCTGCTTCGCTTCTACTGACGCGGAGTACTCTTCCGAAAAGGCGATGTTGCGCAACACGAAATCCACCAGGGTCAGGCCCTCGGCCTCAAACTTGGCTTCCAATTCGCGGGCGATGTTCTCGGTCAATGTCAATCGTTGAGCGCTGTACACTTCTTCAATGCCGAAAACAGACACTGCATTTCGGATAACGCCACGCGTGAGCGTGCGAACCAGACCATCCACGTAGGTGTCTTGCCACTGAATATGCACATCAACTACTCGCGCTGGATTGATGGCAAAGATGATGGACGCGTCCACATACACGACCTGCCCATCTGATGTACGCGCTTCAACAGAATCATCCCCCCGGATGGCTCCTTCCTCCGGCGAGATTGACATCGTATAGGTTTGTCGCGAAATGGTGTAGTACACCACCCGGTCAAAGAAGGGTACGATCCAGTTCAGGCCGGGCTGCAACGCTTCCTGTCGTACACCCTGCGCTCCCGGCACGGCCGAGATAACCACACCGCGCTCATTGGGTTCAATGAACACCAGCCCTAGCGACAGTGTGTTTAGCAGGACCGCCGCCACAAACGCAGTGATGACGATTGTCCACCCGCCACGCATCGGCGTCTGGCGCGCCGTGCGCGCCACAATCAGGCCAATTGCCCCAATTACTGCCAGCCAGGAAAGGCCGGCTAACGTCCTGAGCAGTGCAATAAGTGCCATACTCGTCTACCTCCAATAGTGAAGTGGTTGAATTACACCTGATTGATTATAGCGTCATTGATTTCAACCACCGCCCCGGAAACTATGACATTCGGTAGGGTGGCGGTCGTAAGCTGAGACCTTGTGATACCATCGATTCTGATGACAAACGCCAGGATAGTAGAAGTCTTCCACGATACGGATGGGTTTCTCCGCGCCGCCATTCAATGCCCGCCGGAGTCCGTTCCGTCGCCGGGCGCGTATGTCATGGCCGTTCACCCGCAGATCACTCGTGAACCATTGGCCACTCCCTTATTCTTAAGTGGCTATGCGCAATCCCTCAAGGGGTTCGTCGCCGCGCCTCCAATTCCCGAATCCTGGCAGCCCGGTGACTGGCTTAGCCTCGGTTCGACATTGGGTCGCGGATTCCTGTCCAGCCAGTCTGTCTCCCGCCTGGCTCTCGTTTCGCTCGGGTCACACTGCGCTCGCCTGCTACCCCTCGCCGCGGATGCGCTTGCGTCGGGTGGCGCAGTGTCCATATTTACAGATGCGCCGCTTCCCCGCCTCTCTCCTAGCATCGAAGCCCGGCCAATCATTGACCTGCCTGAAGCCTTCGCCTGGGCAGACCACATCGTATTGGATTCTTCGTTGGGTGAACTTCAGTCCCTGAACATAGAGACAAGGGAGTCAATCCCTGCTCACTCCGAGGTGTTGCTGCACAGCCCGCTGCCCTGCGCAGGTCTCGCCGACTGCGGCATCTGTGCAGTTCCCCTCAAGCTTAATAAGTGGGCTTACGCCTGCACAGATGGGCCTGTCTTTTCGTATGGGGAGTTGAATCTTCTTTAATTCCTCCGCTATCGCTGCACCAGCCACCCGAAGAGCAGGCCGCCGAGAATCAACCAGGTTGAATTTACCTTGTACCGTCCCAACAGCACCAGCGAAGCGGCAAAGAGCAATCCACTCCACAGGTCAGTTAGCGCCGCCCGGCCAAGCTGCAGTGTCACCGCCGCCATCAACGCCAGCGACGCTACATTAACGCCGTTTAGCGCAGTTCGTAGCCACGTCACTTTTAACAGCGTTGGCAGCACCGGGTGCGTGAGGGCCACAAAAATGAAGGACGGCAGGAAGATGGCGATCGTTGCTACGGCCGCCCCCGGTACTCCCGCCAGAACGTAACCGATGAATGTCGCTGTGGTAAACACCGGCCCCGGCGTCACCTGCCCCACTGCTACCGCATCAATCAACTGGGCATCCGTAAGCCACCCCAGCCGCTCCACAAAATCCGCCCGCAGGAAGGCCAAGAGGACATAGCCGCTGCCATACAACACCGCCCCGATTTTCAGGAAGATAAGGAACAGCGATCCCAGGTTCTTTTCGATATCACTTTGTGCCCATCCTGCGCTCGCCCAAAGTCCCGCCTGGTTCCAGAGTGCAAGGACCCCTGCGCTTGCTCGCGGCAGCCATTGCCGCCAGTTTGCCACCGCCACCGTCACCATAGCCGCCAGCGCCAGCAACCCGATTTCGTTCCATCCCGCCAGGTTGAGTGCCAGTAACGTCAGTCCGCCGGCTGCCGCCCACCAGTTCTTAATCGCCGTTCGGCCCAGTCCCCACAAGGCCAGCGCAACCACCGCCAGGACCACCGGCTTGACCCCATACAGCATCCCGGCCATCTGCGGCAGGCTACCCCACCTGACATAAGCCCAGGCCAGTCCCAGCACAATTAACATCGCTGGCAAGATGAAACACACACCCGCCACAAGCATCCCGCGTCGCCCGGCCCGCCAATATCCGATATGGATCGCCAGTTCAGTAGAATTCGGCCCCGGAATCAGGTTTGTTGCTCCCAACAGATCCAGGAACTCCGCATCCGTCAACCACGCCCGTCGCGCCACCACCTCATCGCGTAGCATCCCGATATGCGCCGCTGGCCCGCCGAACGCCGTGGCCCCCAGCCTTAGGAACAGCCCCGCCAATTCTCTAATCCGGTTTTCTTCAACCAACTCGCCCGGCTTCCCCTCAGACTGTGAAAGAGACACTCCTTGCCCTACGCCATACTCTTGGCGACTTCTTCTCCATAGGTCAGCATGGCCTTCAGCATCTCCGGGCTGCGTCCTTCCGCATACACCCGCAGGACCGGTTCTGTCCCCGATGGACGGATGAGCAACCATGAGTCATCGTTCAAGATGTACTTGCAGCCGTCGTTGGTCAGCACCTCGGCCACACCTTCTCCGCCGATTTGAGCCGGAGCATCGCTCACCAGACGCTCGGTCATCGTATCCTTCTCGATAGGACGCTTTAATCGCAGGTCTGTGCGTGCATAATGCGCGGGGCCAACCTCGCTCAGCAATTGCTCCACCAACTCATAGAGCGACCCGCCGCTGGTCGCAACGATTTCTACAAGGATGAGCGCCATCAGCACACCATCCCCTTCCGGTATATGCCCCTTGAACGATATCCCGCCCGATTCTTCGCCGCCAATTAGCACATCCTCTGTCAGCATGAGGTCTGCGATGTGATTAAATCCCACAGGAGTCTCGTGCACTGCCAGACCGTATTTCTTCGCCAGCCGGTCAATCATCCGCGTCGTCGAAACCGTCCGCACCGCCGCGCCACTCATCCCGC
Organism: Anaerolineae bacterium; assembly: GCA_004297445.1. GTDB lineage: Bacteria > Chloroflexota > Anaerolineae > Anaerolineales > UBA11579 > SCUK01. The sequence continues at coordinate 25,971 of SCUK01000019.1, forward strand.
GCTTTTCCACCAGGTGCTTGAACGTCAGCGCCATGATTTTGTGCGGGTCCACGAACGTGCTGCGCTCATCCATCGCGCCAATGCGGTCAGCATCGCCATCGGTCGCCAGCCCCAACACGCCTTTGCCTTGCGCAATGGCGCCGGCCAGCGCTCCCAGGTACTTGTCGATAGGTTCTGGATGCACCCCGCCAAAACCCGGATTCAACTCGCCGCGAATTTCATGCACCTCACATCCCGTTCCCTGCAGGATTCCCTTAATGACTCCTCGGCCGGAACCGTACATTGAATCGACCACGATATGCAGCGGGCTCTCAGCAATTGCGTTGAAGTCGATTAGCCGGTGCAGGTGTTCGGTGTAGGCGCGAATGGGATTGAACCGTTCGATTAAGCCCTGCGCCCGCGCCACGTCGTAATCCATCTGGTTGGGGCCGCGGCTGCGGCTCTCATTGTCGCTCAAATACACTTCCACGCGCCGGCACTGCTCGCGCGGCGCAGAGGCTCCATCCGCGCTTTTTAGTTTCACGCCGTTGTAGCGCGGTGCGTTGTGGCTGGCCGTGATCATCACCCCCGCCGCCGCGCCCATGTCCTTCACCGCATACGAAATCGCCGGGGTCGGGCAATCGGACTGAGCCAGCAAGACCACAAACCCATTCGCTGCCAGCACCCGCGCCACTTCCTGCGCGTAGCGGTCAGACAGAAATCGCGTATCAAAGCCCACCACCGCACGCGGCTTGGTCGTTTCAGTGAGTGAACCCGTATTGCGCAGATCAGCCTGCAGCGCATCGGCAATCGCCTGTGTGACCAGCCGCAAATTGGAATATGTGAAAGTGTCAGAAATGACGGCACGCCAGCCATCGGTCCCGAAGTGGATTGGCATTGGATGTTTGCTCCTGTGGATTGATTCGGCGCATTCTATCATGCCACACTCTCCTGGCCTCTTTTGCGCCCTTCGCAGTGCGGCGGGCAAAGTTCCCCCGTGCTAAAATCGATTCATGCCCATAGAATCTATCGATTCTGAGCAAGTCATTCGCTTTCTTCGCCAACGCACGCTTTTCCAGGACTTCGAAGAGAGCGATCTGGAGGACGTTGCCGAACGTCTTAATGAGCGCAAATACGCCGTCGGGGAGGATATCTTCAAGGAAGGCGCCCGCGGCGACTCCTTCTATATCATCTGGAAAGGACGGGTACGCGTCTGGCGACGCGATGGCAAAGAAGAAATCGAACTGGCCGTCCTCGAACCTGGCGACAAATTTGGCGAGGAAGCCCCCCTGCTGGGCCGGCCCCGTTCGGCCACCGTTACCGCCCTCCAGGATTCCCACCTCCTTACCCTCGAACAAAATGGCCTACAATGGCTCACCCGCACCTACCCGGTTACCAAAGAACGGCTGACGGCCATTGCTGCCTCCCATCAGTTGGCGCGCCGCGAACGCTTCGACTGGTTGCAGGACGGCGAAGTCATTCATCTTGTTACCCGCCGACACTGGTGGGAACTGCTGGCCGACCTGTGGAAGCCGCTGCTGGTGCTCGTGGCCGCCGCCGTCATTGCGTTTGGCATCCTCGTACCCGGTCTCACCCTGGTCTCCGCCATTCTCGCCGGTGTCGGTGGAGGGGTTGGCATTCTCTGGTTCATCTGGGGATTCCTCGATTGGCGCAACGACCTCTTCATGATTACCAACCAGCGCGTCGTCTGGCTCGAGCGCGTGCTCCTGCAAAGCGATAGCCGTCGTGAAGCACCTCTGTCTGCAATTCAATCAGTGAACGTTGACCGCTCCTGGTGGGGCCGCGTGTTCGATTTTGGCCAGGTCACGGTGCGCACGTTCACTGGCATGGGCACGTTGGTGATGACCAACATGGGCCAGCCGGGCCTGTTCCAGGGCAACATTGAAGAACTCCTTTTGCGAGTACGCAGCAAGACCGAAGAAGCCCGCACCGAAGCCATGCGTTTTTCCATCCGCAGCAGCCTTGGGTTGATCAGTCCGGACGAGAAGTTCGTCCCCCCCATCCAACCCATCCCGCCGGACGCGAAACCACTGCGCCCGTTTCGCCTAGTAAGCACCCGCGAAGTCGATGGCACTACCATCACGTATCACAAGCATCCGTGGGTTTTGCTCATGCGCGTCTGGGTACCTATGTTCGCCCTTTTGGGCATCGTAGGCGCAACAGCATTCTTTATCTGGCGCGACTTCACGACTGCCGAACCCGTCTATCCGGGCTGGTTCAGCGCTATCCTGTTCGGCTTCCTGTTGGGCATCGCGCCGTTGGGGATGATTGTCTATGCCTATCTGGACTGGCAGAACGACCTCTATCGAGTCACCAAGGATCAGATTATCGATAGCGAGAAGAAGCCGCTCGGGCAGGAAATCACCAAGACGGCGCCGATACGAAACATTCAAAGCATCTCCCACGCCCGCACCAACCTGCTCAGATTGATTCTGAATTTCGGTACTGTCACAATCGTCGTCGCCGATTCCACGCTGACCTTCAATGATGTCCATGACCCTGCCACCATTCAGCAGGATATCTTTTACCGCCAGGAGCAACTGAAATTCGAAGCCCAGCAGCGGGACAGCGATGCCGAGCGCGGCCGCATCTCCGAATGGTTCCGCATCTATCATGACGTGATTGAAGCCGAACAGGAGATGGAATCTGAAGAAGAGCCCGTCGAGGATGAAGAGTAGGCTCCGGCTTCACACCCCGCACGTACGCAGAATATCAAAGGACATTCCGCCCCAATCACCCTATATAATTGGCCCGTTATGCCACTCCGCGAAATCATCACCATCCCCCACGAAACGCTGAAGCGCAAGGCGCGTCCGGTCACGTCGGTCGATTCGAAACTCCAGGAATTGATTGACGATATGGTCGAAACCATGCGCGCCGCCCCGGGCGTTGGGCTGGCTGCACCCCAGATTGATGTTCCGCTAAGTCTGATAGTCGTCGAGTTCGGCGACGAAGAAGACGAGGAAGCCCCAAAGAAGCTCTTCACCTTGCTCAACCCGGAGATTACCCGCCCATCAACCGAAATCCTCACCGGGATGGAAGGCTGTCTCTCCATCCCCGGCTTTGTCGCCGATGTGGACCGCCACGATTCTGTGGTCGTCAAAGCCCTCAATCGCCGCGGTCAACCGGTCAAGGTCAAGGCCAGCGGCTGGCTCGCCCGCATCTTCCAGCACGAAGTGGACCACGTGAATGGCATCCTGATGACCGATATCGCCACCAAGATCTATCGCCTTGAAGATCTCGAAGACGATGAAGAGCACAATACCGACGAAGACCTCTAATTCGGATGCACCTCACCCACCTGTCCCTCCACAACTTCCGCGGCTTCACCCGCCTCGACGTGGACATTCCCGCCGGGAACATCCTGCTGGTTGGCCCCAACGCCCAGGGCAAGACCACGATTCTCGAAGCCATCTACTTGCTGGCTGCCCTGACTTCATTTCATGCATCCACCGACCGCCAGTTGATTAACTTCATTGAAGCCCGCCAGCAAACCGCCGTCGCCCGCATCGTCGCCGAGTTCGAGCGCGCCGGTCGCAGTCACCACCTTGAATTGCGCATTATCCAGGAGCGCGACCGCCAAAACCGCGAGCGCGCCCGGAAACAGATTCTGGTGGACAAGGTGCAGAAGAAACTAAACGAGGGTCTTGGCCATTTCAACGCGGTCCTGTTTCTGCCCCAGATGTTGGGCGTCATTGAAGGCTCTCCCAGCGACCGCCGCCGCTACGTCGACCTCGCCATCTCACAGGTCATCCCGCCCTACGCCTCTCACCTGGCAGATTACAACAAAGTCCTCTCGCAGCGCAACGCCTTGCTGAAGCAATTGCAGGAACATGGCGGCGATAAATTCCAGCTGGATTTCTGGGACGAACGGCTCGTCCGTCACGGCGCAGAAATCATCCACACCCGAATTCACGCCATTCAGGAAATCGAGCGCAGCGCCGCCCGCATCCATCACGACCTCACCCAGAGCAACGAGGTCTTGCGACTGGATTACCGCCCCGCCTATGACCCCGTCCCCACTCCCAACGGCCAGCGCACGCTGCTGGACGCCCCCACCGACCGCAGCGGCTTTCCGGTTAACAAACTTACGGATGGATTTCGAACCGCCCTCGCGGAGAGTCGCCAGCAGGACATCTGGCGCGGCAGCACCGCCATCGGCCCGCACCGCGATGACCTGCGCTTCCGCGCCAATGGCATCGACCTTGGCTCCTACGGCTCACGTGGCCAGGTGCGTACCACGATGCTGACATTGAAGATGGCCGAAGTGGATTGGATTCGCGCCAGAACCGGTCACATGCCGGTCTTGTTGTTGGATGAAGTCCTGGCCGAACTCGACCCCCAGCGCCGCGCCGACCTGCTTGGTCGTCTCTCCGGCTGGGAGCAGGTTCTCATGACGACCACCGACCTGAACCAGTTTGACCCGAAATTCGTTGCCTCCGCCGCCCGCTGGAACATCGCCAACGGCCGCCTCGAAGCAGGCTAACCGGCTAGACCAGCGGCTTTTTAGATGGCGTCCCCGGCAATCGCGGATACTCCCTCGGAGTTGCGCGCTTCTTTTCCAATATTACTAAATAGCGTTCATCATCCAGCCCCGGCACCTGCACTCGTTCCACCCGGGAATCTCTCCCGCCCAACTGCTGGATGGCTTTCTTTGCTCTTCCCAATTCGTCGCTCGCCGTATCGCCTTTCTGCGCCAGCGCCCAGCCGCCCACCCGCACCAGCGGCAGCAGGTACTCCACCAACACCGGCAGTTGAGCCACCGCCCGCGCGGCTGCCCATTCATACCGCTCGCGGTGCGCCGGGTCTTGCCCCACCTCTTCGGCCCGTCTTGCCAGTACCGTCACCTCGGTCAGGCCCAACTCTTGCACTACCTGCTCAAGGAACCGGGCCTTTTTTCCAACGGACTCCACCAGGGTCAGTTTCAGGTCCGGGTAGATGATCTTCAGCACCAGTCCCGGAAACCCTGCGCCGGTGCCAACATCAATCAGACTTTCAGGCGCGGTCGTAAATGCCCGGATACAGGAAAGCGAATCAAGAAAATGTTTCACCCGCACATCTCGTGGCTCACGAATCGCCGTCAGGTTAATACGTTCATTCCACTCGGTCAGCACCGCCGCGTAGCGGGAAAACGCAACCAGTTGCGCATCCGAAAGGTTAAGACCAAAACCCTGCCGGGCTTCCTCATGCAATTCATCCATGGCAGGATTATAGCCTCGCCGCCTTCCCACCAAAGAAGGATGGCGGGAAACCCTCTGCTGCCATACAATCCAATCCCATGCGCTTGAAGCCTTCGCTCATCGCCGTTTTAGTTGTTGCCAGCCTGGTCACCCCTGCGGCTGCGCCGGTTGCCCCCCATCAACTGCCCGCCTCTGCGTATATCTCCGGCGTCGTCGGTCACAAACAAACCCTGCCGCTCTCCTGCGAGTCGCGGTCTGCCGCAGACCTTGCCGCCTTCTGGGGCATCAGCATCAATGAGACCACCTTCCATGGCGCGCTTCCCAAGTCAGACAACCCCGAGAAGGGGTTCGTTGGCGATGTCTACGGCACCTGGGGACAGATTCCCCCCAATCCCTATGGCGTGCATGCCAGGCCGGTGGCAAAACTCCTGCGCCAATATGGACTCAACGCCGAGGCGCGCCTTGGCATGAGCTGGAAAGACCTGCGCACCGAGATTTCCGAAGGACGCCCGGTCATCGTCTGGGTCGTCGGCGCGGTCTGGTCCGGAACGCCCGTTTCCTACACCGCCTCGGACGGTCAGACCACGACCGTAGCCGCCTACGAACACACCATGATTCTTATCGGCTACGATGAAAACTACGTCTATCTCATCGACTCGGGCAGTGGCAACAACCAGACTCACAGCATCGACAACTTTCGCGCTTCATGGTTGGTGTTGGGCAATATGGCGGTCGTGACCGTTGGCAATGGCACACCGTCCGGCTCGGATTCCTCCGGCGATTCGGACAGCGGGGAAGATACATCGGGCGATAATGACTCAGGCAATTCAGGCGGCGGCACCTATGTCGTCAAAGCTGGCGACTATCTCACCAAACTTGCCGCCCAGTTCGGCACCACCTGGCAGCAATTGGCCGCCATCAATGGCATCAACTGGCCCTACACCATTTACCCCGGCCAGGTACTGAAGACCGGCGGCGCGGTCCCATCTACTGAACCGACGCCTAAACCCACCCGCACACCCAAACCGGATGCTACGCCGGAACCTTCGAACAACAACAACGACAACGAATCCTCGGGCGGTACCTATACCGTCAAGGCCGGCGACCATCTGATGAAAATCGCCCGTTCGCTGGGTCTGGACTGGACAGAGATTGCCACTATGAATGGCCTGACGGCTCCCTATATCCTGTACCCCGGCCAGGTGCTCAAGATTCCGGGCGGCGGCACACCACAGGATTCGCCAGACAATGGTAACGATGACGACGATCAAGGGTCGGGCTCGCCCCAGAGCGGTGAAACCTACATCGTCCAACCCGGTGACTACCTCGTGGCCCTTGCCCGAAAGTTCGGCATTACCTGGACCGACCTTGCTGCTGCCAACGGCATCGGCTGGCCGTACGTGATTTACCCCGGTCAATCCCTCAGCATCCCCTGAATCAAAAACGCTCCGGCAAGTAGCCGGAGCGTTTCCTTATCAATAGAGCGAGATTATTCCAGTTCTTCAGGTCGATTGGAGCGCTTGTTATAGCGGTAAACAATGCGGCCCCGCGACAGGTCATACGGCGACATCTCGAGCGTCACTTTGTCCCCCAGCAGGATGCGGATGTAGTGGCGGCGCATCTTGCCCGCCAGGTACGCCAGCACTTCGTGCCCGTTATCCAGCTTTACTTTGAACTGGGTGGCGGGCAGCGCCTCAATGACCGTGCCTTCAACTTTGATTTTATCTTCTTCTTTTGCCATGCAGACGTACTCTCCTGTAAAAAAAACAAAACCGGCGCTTCACACAAAACGCCGGGAGTCAGACCATTCAAAAGATTGAAAACTCGCAATCGTGTCGTTTGCAAACCTCAATTTGACTGGAACGTCCCAAACTGTTCGGTGAAGCCAGAAGCTATTATCTCATTCCCCTTCCAGTCTGTCAAACCTATTTCCTTAACAGAATCCCGCGCGGTATACTCCCATCCAACCCCATCGCCGAGAACGCTATGACCCCTGAAGACAACCAGAAAGACTGGGAAGACGAAATCCTCCACCCCGCGCTCGAAGAACACCCCGAGCGCAAAGAGCGATTCGAAACCTCCTCCGGCATCGAACTCCCCCGCCTGCTCACCCCACCGCCACAAGAATCCTACCCGGAGTCGCTCGGCTTCCCCGGCCAGTACCCTTTCACCCGCGGCATCCAGCCCACCATGTACCGCGGCCGTCTCTGGACGATGCGCCAGTACGCCGGCTACGCCTCCGCCCAGGAAAGCAACGCCCGCTACCGCTATCTGCTTGAACAGGGCCAATCCGGTCTTTCCGTCGCCTTTGACCTGCCCACCCAGATTGGCTACGATGCCGATGACCCCGTCGCCGAAGGTGAAGTCGGCAAGGTCGGCGTCAGCATTTCCAGCCTCGAGGACATGCTCGCCCTCTTTGATGGCATCCCGCTGGACAAAGTCAGCACCAGCATGACCATTAACGCCCCCGCCGCCGTTCTGCTCGCGCTTTATATCGCCGTGGCAAAACGCCAGGGAGTCGACCCCGCCTCCCTGCGCGGCACGATTCAGAACGACATCCTGAAAGAATACATCGCCCGTGGCACCTACATCTTCCCGCCACGCCCCAGCATGCGCCTGATAACCGACGTCATCCAGTATTGCCGCCAGCACATCCCCCACTGGAACACCATCAGCATTTCCGGTTATCACATCCGCGAGGCCGGTTCCACCGCCGTGCAGGAAGTCGCTTTCACCCTTTCCAACGGGATTGCCTACGTGGAAGCCGCCATCGCCGCCGGCCTCGCTGTCGACGACTTCGCCCCGCAACTCTCCTTCTTCTTCAACGCTCACAACAATTTCCTCGAGGAGATTGCCAAGTTCCGCGCCGCCCGCCGCCTCTGGGCCTCCATAATGAAAGACCGCTTTAAGGCAAGCAATCCGCGTTCGTGGATGCTCCGTTTCCATACCCAGACCGCCGGCTCCACCCTCACCGCCCAGCAGCCGGACAACAACGTCGTGCGCGTCGCTGTGCAGGCACTGGCAGCCGTGATGGGCGGTACTCAAAGCCTGCACACCAACAGCAAGGATGAGGCCCTCTGGCTCCCCACCGAAAGTTCGGTGCGCGTCGCCTTGCGCACCCAGCAAATCCTTGCTCACGAATCCGGCGTAGGGGACAGCGTCGACCCGCTTGCCGGTTCTTACCTCATCGAGCACCTCACCGACCAGATAGAGGCGCGCGCCCGAAACTATATTGCCCGCATCGACGATGTGGGCGGCGCTCTGGCCGCCATTGAATCCGGTTTTGTTCAGAATGAAATCCAGGACGCCGCTTACCGGTTCCAACAAGCGCTGGAAAAGAACGAAGAAATCGTCGTGGGGGTCAACGCCTACCAGACCCACGAGAAAATTGAACTTGAACAGTTGCGGGTTGACCCGGTTATCGAGGAGCACGCCCGCGCCCGCCTGGCCGCCCTGCGCTCGCGCCGCGATGCTCAGGCCGTCTCAGACCGGCTCACCCACCTTGCCGCTGCCGCTCAGACATATGAAAACCTGATGCCCCTGCTAATTGAGTGCGTCGAGCACGACATCACCCTCGGGGAGATCTGCAACATCTTGCGTCGCTGCTGGGGTGAATACCAGCCAACCAATGCGCTGTAACGGTTTCCTATTAGAATGGACCTGAATCCGTCTACTGCCAGGGAGCAGGGATGAAAATAAAGCGCATTGACCACATCGCCATCGTCGTTGAAGATATCGACCAGGCTCTCGGGTTCTGGCGCGATGCGCTCGGTCTCGATTTATCCCACGTAGAAGACGTCCCCGACCAGCAGTCCATCGTAGCCTTCCTGCCCACCGGAGAGAGCGAAGTGGAACTGGTCAAGCCTACGACAGATTCTTCGGGAGTCGCCCGCTTTCTTGAAAAGCGTGGTCCCGGCATCCATCACATCTGCTTTGAAGTCGAGGACATCGAGGCCGCCCTTTCCAGCCTTCGCCAGGATAATATCCGCCTCATTAATGAGACGCCGATGATTGGTACGGGCGGCAAGAAGATTGCCTTCATCCATCCCGAAAGCACTCACGGCGTCCTGGTAGAACTGTATGAACTTACTGGCCAGGAACCCGAAATGCGCCTGGCGCGCGCCCGACGCCTCGCCGACCGCGTCCTCACCGGCGGGCAGACTATGGCCAACAGCGCGCTGGAATTCTTGCGGGGCCTCGGCAGCAACGGCCGCTGATTCCAATGCGCCTACCGCAAAAGGGTATCGCTCGGCTGACCGTTCCTGTTCTCCCTTTGTTCATCGTGGCCTGTGGACTGGCCCCGTCGCCATCCCCCACTGCCACGCCCATTGTCCTGCCTGTCCTGTTTCCCACGGCTACGATAAGCGCGTCCCAGTATTTTGAATCCGCAGAAGAGCTGTTCGCCCAGGGACAATTTGAGCTGGCAGCCAATCTGTATGCCTATGCCATCAGCCAGGATCCTTATCTGATTCGCGCCTACACTCGCCTGGGCCAGTCCTACGACAATCTGGGAGATGTCAACAGCGCCATAGCCAACTATTCCCTTGCCATTCAAGTCGCACCGTACATTGCCGTGAACTATTACTACCGGGGCAATGTCTACTACCGTCTGGGGGCACGCGAACAGGCGATAGCGGACTTTGAACGCTTCCTGGAAATAGAACCCGACTCAATACTCAGCGAGCAGGTGGAAAACCTGTTGCTGGAAATCGAACAGGGTCAGCCTTAAAGGCCATCGGTCATTTTTGGCGGCTGTTCACGATTCCAACGCTGCCTATCACCAGCGCCGCCCCGGCGATAAGCTGCCAGTACAACGCTTCCCCCAGGAAAAGCACGCCCAGCGTCACTCCCACCACCGGGAATACATAGGTCACCATCGCCATCCGCGACGGCCCGATGGAGTGCACCAGGTAGAAATACAGAAGGTACGCCAGGCACGAACCAATCAATCCCAGCCACAGAAGCGCAATCCACGTCAGCGGCAGCATCGGGAACACCAGCGGCCCTTCCGCAATCGGCGCCGCAATCCAAATCATGGCATCGGCCGCCGCTACCTGCACCAGCGCCGTCACCATCGGCGGCGAACCGCTGGTGTTCTTGCGTGCATACACCGCCGCCACGCCATAGAATACCGCCGCCAGCAGAACCGCGCCCTGTCCCAAAAGGTTGACCTGCACACCCGCGCTCAAATCGCGCCACATCAGCAGCACGACGCCCGCAAATCCGATAAGCAACCCGACGATACGCCGGCCGCTCAGCTTGTCATCCGTCAGGGAAAAGTGTGCAACCACTGCCGCAAATAACGGCACGGTGCTGTTCAAAACCGATGCAACCGCCGAATCGATGTACACCTCGCCCCAGGAAATCAGCGTGAAAGGTACGGCCACGTTAATCAAGCCCAGCACCACCAGCGCACGCAGCAATTTCCCCTCGCGCGGCATCGCCGGTTTGCGCACCGCAACCACAGCGGCCAACCCGGCCAGACCCACCAGCAAGCGCAGTGCCACCAGCAACACCGGGCCGATTTCTTCAAGGGCGATCTTTATCCACAGGAACGAGGAACCCCAGGCCAGACTCAATCCGGCAAAAGCCAACCAGTCTTTTGTTTTCATTCAGTCTCCTTCTGAGAACCAGAGCATTGTACTGCCGTTTGTTGGCTCGGCAATGTTAGAATCAGCGATGTTCAACAGCCATAAAACCGCCCTGACCAGATTTTGTGAAACGCCAATTACGGTCTCCCCGACTGGATGAATTTGTCGCCTTGCAGCCCTGCGGCTGGCCGGCGTGCGGCGCCGTCTGCTGCTACGGTGGCGCATGGCTGGACCTTCTGGAAGTCGAGGACATCCGGGCCAATGCCGGCCTGATTTCACGACACATGTCATCCGGTCATGTTGATTTCGAAGACTGGTTTCAATCTGAGACAGAAGCCGACCCGCACGCCCTCTCGGGTCGTGTCGTACACACAGCCATAGTCGAGTCGCCTGCCCACTATCACGGCACTGCCTGTGTCTTTCTGCGCCCCGATTTCAGATGCGCCCTTCAAATAACCGGAGAAGAGTCGGGATTGCACCCCTGGCGTTTCAAGCCTTTTTATTGCATTCTGCATCCACTGGATTTGGATTCACAGGGCCGCATTACTCTGGATGAAGCAGATGTCCTCGGAGAAGAGCCAGGCTCCTGTCTAAGCTCGGCAAACAAAGAACGCCAGATTTCAGATATCTTCTTTGCTGAACTGGACTATCTTGTGGGGAAAGACGCCTAGGTTATTCGAAACGCAGCGCTTCAACGGGTTCCAGGTTAGCCGCACGGTAAGCCGGGTACCACCCAAAGAATACGCCCACGGCCGCCGAGAACACCGTCGCCATCATCACGGTATCCGCCCCCACGATGGGGTTAATCGCAGTTTCATAATATGCCGCAATTACACGCACCAGTTCGGCCACGCCCCATCCCAGGAGGATTCCCAGCCCGCCGCCGATTGAACTAAGCACCACGGACTCGGCCAGGAACTGCAGCAGGATATCTCCTTTGCGCGCCCCCACCGCCTTCCTCAATCCGATTTCTCGTGTCCGCTCGGTCACGCTCACCAGCATGATGTTCATAATACCGATGCCGCCCACCAATAGCGAGATTCCCGCCACGCCCCCCAGGAAAATCGTCAGAACGCCGGTAATTGTGGCGACCGTCTGCAGAAAATCCCGCTGGTTGAAGACACTGAAATCGTCCTGGCCAATTTCTGTATTGTGCCGCGCCCTGAGGATGTCCCCCACCTCCAGTGATGCCGACGTCACCGCTTCCGGCGAAATCGCCTGGATGAGCAGCAGGTCGATTTCGTCCGCCGGGTTCCGGCGCAGCACCCGCACCTGAGCCGTCGTCATCGGGATAAGCAGCCGGGCATCCTGGCTGCCAAACGGCCCGCCACCTTTTTCTTCAAGTACACCAATTACCCGGAACGGCTGGCCCTCAATGCGGATGATTTCGCCCGTGATTCCGTCCCGTCGCCCGAAGAGGTCTTCGGCTACTTCGCTACCAAGTACCGCCACGGACGACCTGCCGATGAGATGACCGTCGTTGATGAACTCCCCTTCAGTCACATTCCAGGTGCGCACTGTGGTGTAATCCGGCGTCACCCCGACCACACTGCTTATGATGCGCTCACCGGAATACGTCACTTCCCCGTTTCCCTGCAGGATGGGCGCAACGCGCGCCACGCTGGGTGCCAGGAACGGATCAGCCACAGCTTCCGCGTCGCCTAGCGTCAACGGCTGGGGATGAGTGACATCTTCGCTCCCGCCGGGGAATGCGAACAGTAGATTGGTCCCAATTCCTTCAATCGATGTGGTGATTTCTGCTTCCGCCCCCCGCCCAACCGAAAGCATCGCGATAGTTGCCGCCACGCCGATGACAATTCCCAACATCGTCAGTCCGGTACGCAACCGGTTGCTGGCGAGGCTTTCAAACGCTTCAACGAAGACTTGAGTCCATTTCATTCAGGCATCCGGTGTTCGGCACAAACCGAGGGGCTTGGGTAAGCCCCTCGGTTAAGCGTCAATTCACGTTGTCACTCATAGCGCAGCGCTTCCACCGGCTCCAGATTGGCTGCCCGGAATGCCGGGTAGATGCCGGAAAGCAGGCCAACCACGCTGGAAAAGACGGTCGAAAGCAGGATGGCGTCCACACCCACCAGTGGCACCAGGTCAGTGTTGCTGGCCGCGGCGATGGCGCCCACCAGCGCGGACAACCCCCATCCCAGCAGGATGCCGATGAATCCCCCCAGCAGGCTCAACAGCAGGGACTCAAGCAGGAACTGGATGAGGATGTCCCGTTTACGCGCCCCTACCGCTTTGCGCAACCCGATTTCTCTTGTCCTCTCTATGACGCTGACCAGCATAATATTCATAATGCCGATACCGCCCACCACCAGCGAGATTCCAGCGATGCCGCCCAGGAAGATGGTCAGCACGCCAGTGATGGTTTCGAACGTCGCCAGGAAATCGCGCTGCGTCAGGACAGAGAAATCATCCTGCCCGATTTCAGAACGGTGGCGCGCCCGCAACACCTGCGAAATCTCCTCTACCGCAAGGTCGACCGACTCGCCATCTATGGATTGGGCAAAGATGGCATCCACCTGGTCGCTGGTGTTCCGCCGCAACACCCGCACCTGTGCCGTTGATAGCGGAATCATCACTGCATCGTCTTCCTGGAACTGGCCGCCTTTTTCTTCTAGCACGCCGATGATTCGGAATGGCTGCCCGTCAATGCGGATGGTTTCGCCCACCAGCCCCTCCTTGCGGCCGAACAAATCCTCCGCCGTCCCCGTGCCAATGACAGCCACCGAGGCGCGCCCAAGGACATGCGCCACATTGATAAATTCACCTTCCGTTACATACGAATTCCGCACTGGTGAATATTCTGCCGTTACGCCGCTCAGGTTGGTGAACGCAGTCTCCCCGCCGTAGCTCACCTCCACGGTACTCTGCAACGCCGGTGCCACATTCAAGACAGATGGCGCAACCAGAGGGTCGCGCAACGCCTCCGCATCGCCAAGGGTGAGCGGCTTCGGGTTGCGCACATCCTGGCCACCACCCGGAATTACAAACAGCAGGTTGGTTCCAATACCCTCAATCGATCCCGTAATCGTAGCCTCGGCGCCATTGCCGATGGCCAGCATCGCGATGACCGCTGCCACCCCGATGACGATGCCCAGGATGGTCAGGCCGGAACGCAACTTGTTACTGGAAAGGCTCTCCAGCGCTTCCACAAATGGGAGGAGAAGATTCATTTCTTCCTACCCTTTCCCTTGATCGTTGTCTTTGCTTTGCGTACTGCCGCCGTCTTCGCTTTCGGCCGTACAGTTTTCTTTGCCGGCCCCTTGGACTTCGCTCTACGGCTCCGGGCAGCGCCACTCCCCTTAGCAGGTTTCGTTTTCCTTATCGTTTTGGCCTTGGGTTTCGGGGCAGTGGCCTTCTTGCTCGCCTTGGGTTTTGCTTTCTCCATAGACTTCTTGGCCGGCTTTGCGGTCTTCGCCTTGGGTGTCGCTGCAGTCTTGGTCTTCGGTCGCGCCACTTTCTTCTTGGGTCCGGCAACAGGCCTAGTTGCTTTTTCAGGTTTCGCTTTCCCGGAGGGCTTCGAAACAACTTTTGTAGCCGTCTTCTTCGGTTTACCTTCGGTCATCACCACGCCATCCCGAATCTGGATGATGCGTTGGGTGTGCGCCGCCACATCCGGGTCATGCGTCACAATGATGAGCGTTGCGCCCCTCTCGCGATTCAGCCCGAGCAGCAACGCCATCACCTCTTCGCCGGATTTCGAATCCAGGTTTCCGGTTGGCTCGTCCGCCATGATGATGGCGGGGTCCGTCACCAGCGCCCGGGCGATAGCCACCCGCTGCTGCTGTCCGCCGGAAAGCTCGTTGGGGCGATGGTGGATGCGGTCCCCAAGTCCCACGGATTCGAGCGCCGCCACCGCACGCGCCCGTTTGTCATTGGTGTTTGCGTACCGCAGCGGCAGTTCAACATTCGCCAGCGCCGTGGCGCGCGGCAACAAGTTGAACGACTGGAATACGAACCCCACCTTGCGGTTGCGTATTCCTGCCAGTTCGTCATCGGACATCGTGGCCACCGACTCGCCATCCAGATAGTATTCGCCGGTTGTTGGCCGATCCAGACAGCCGAGTGTATTCATCAGCGTGGTCTTCCCGGAGCCGGATGGCCCCATGATGGCCACTACCTCGCCGCGTCCAATCGTCACCGACAGCCCGCGCAGGGCATGCACTTCAACGTCGCCCATCTGGTAGACCTTGCGCAGGTCGCGGGCATCTACCACCCAGTCGCTCATTATTGCCCGCCTCCCGGCCCGCCGCCAAACGGCCCATTCGCAAATGTCGCCGGCGGATTCAGTACGATCGTATCGCCAACAACCAGCTCGCCGCCCAGCACTTCGCTGTTCGAGTCCGAGGACGCGCCCAGTTCGATCTCCACCGGAGACATCACCCCATCTCGCATCACATACACCACGCGGTTGCCGTCCAGCACCCGCACCGCCCGGTTGGGGACAAGTAAGACGTTCTCCAACTGGCTAACCACTATGTTCACCCCAGCAGTCATACCCGGTTTTACATCCTGGTCCGGGTCAAGCAGTTCAACCGTCACCAAAAAGGAGATGATGCCCTGGTCGTTCTGCCCCACCAGTCCCACCTCCACCACCTGACCGTGATATTCGCGTGCCAGGATGGCATCAAAGAATAGCACGACCGGCTGCCCCACTTCAATGCGGTTGATGTCCACTTCGGACACCTTTACATCCACCAGCAGCCGTGAAAGGTCGTCCACCCGGAAAGCCGGGGTTCCGCCGTTCACCAGATCACCGGCCTGCGGCTCTGCTTGTGTGACGATGCCACTGAAGGGTGACTCAACATGCGCCAGGGCCAGCGTGGCTTCCGCCGCCGCCACCCGCGCCTGTGCCGCCGCAAGCTCATCCGGACTTGCGCCGTTCAATACGCGGTCATACTCTTCCTGTGCGTCAGCCCATTGCGCCCGCGCCAGTTCCAGGTCGGCCTCAGCCTTCTGGATGTCCAGCGCGCTCGCCGTGCCCACCAGGTTATTATAGCGCCGCACTGCAGCATCATATTCCTGCTGTGCCTGCGCCAACCGGCTTTGCAGGTTGGCCTTAATCACGCTGTCAGCCTTGTTCTCGTAAGGCTCATAGGCCTTGCGCGCTTGGTCCAGAACTTCGCGCGTCAACACTACTGTCGCTTCTGCCTGGTCGATATACGTCTGGTCAACCGGGGAATTCAACCCGTTCAAATAGCGCTCGGCATCTTCCACGGCCTGCTCCGCCGCCGCGACCGTCTGTGCAGCCTGGGCGATGGCCACCTGGTTGAATCCCTTTTGCAGGTCTTCCAGTGCCTGTCGGGCATTCACCAGGTCTGCCTGCGCCAGGATGATGTTCTGCGGGAGAGACGTCTGGCGCAGGTCGGCCAGCACGTCCCCGCTGTCTACCGTCTGCCCCACCTGCGCATACACCGCACTCACCGTGCCGCTGGTTGACCAGTTCAGGTTTGCCGTCTGGTTGGCGCGCACCGTGCCGGTGGCCCCCACCGTGGCTTGCAGGCTTCCAAGTTCAACAGTGGCCGTTTGCAGGCTGGCCAGCTGGCTTGCGGCTTGCTGCCGTTGCCGGATGGCGCCGATACCGATGACTGCCGCGGCCAGCACCGCAACGACGACTAATACAGTGATCCAACGTTTCATTTTGTATTCTCCTGGGTTGAAATAAGTGCCGATTTTTCTTCTTCCTGCCGGATTGCTTTTTCCAGCAGGTCCAACATTTGCTTCTGTTCACTTTCATTAAGCCCGCTCAAAAAGCGGCCCATGACATGATGCTTGTTTTTTACAAACCGCTCATGCATCTCAATCGCTCTACGAGTAAGGGTAAGCTGGGTTGCTCGCCGGTCGTTCGGATCCGGCTTGCGCTCAAGCATCCCGGCGCGCAACAGCCGCCGGACCCCCACGCTGATGGTCGGCGCGGTTAATCTAAGCGCGTCCGCCAGATCCTGCACATGGCAGCCCGGATGGTCTGCCACCCATTGCATCAGGGCCATCTGCGGCAGCGTGATGTTCACATCCAGCATTGCACCCCGCGGCTCAAACAGCGGCAACCGCCGCAGCCGGCGCATCAATCCTTCCAATCGAATCACGGCATCTTTTGCCATTCTCACCTTTTCCCAAACAGCGCGGTAAAGTCCCTTGCTTTAGCTATGGGGACATAAGGCGCAAACCTTGACAGCCTATAAGTCACGGCTGTACAATAGAACGCATGTCCTATGTTCCTGCGGGTAGCATGTTGCCTTTTGTCCGAAGTATCGCCGCAAGGTGGTCGTTGGCGGCGTGGACAAACGTCTTATCGAAAACCAAAAGCCTGTCTGAATGAAAACGTTCAAGTATCGCCTCAAGCCTTCCAGGAGTCAGCGAACCCAACTCAATCGGACATTGGAGCTTTGCCGTTGGGTATTCAATGAGACGCTGGCAACTCGCAAGAATACCTGGGAGCAGGAAAAGAAGAACCTTTCGCTGTACGATACCAACAAGCTGCTCACCCTTTGGAAACGAGAGCATCCCGAATGGGTGAGTGTCCATTCTCAGGTTTTGCAGAATGTTCAAGAGCGAGTGGATCTGGCTTTCAAGGCTTTCTTTCGTAGAGCCAAGGCAGGCGAAAAGCCTGGTTACCCACGTTTTCGGGGATCGGGTACGTACAATAGTTTCACCTTCAAACAATCTGGTTTTGAATTGCGGGATCATGATTTGCTCATTTCCAGGATCGGTGCGGTGAGGATTGTCCTGCATCGCCCCATCGAAGGCAACGTCAAGACGCTCACTGTTCAAAAGGATGCCGTGGGCAATTGGTATGCCTGCTTCGCTTGTGAAGTAGAACCCGAACCCATGCCGTTGTGCGAATTGGCAGTAGGGATAGACGTAGGGCTTGAGAGTTTTGCTACGCTCACCAATGGGATGAAGATTGAAAATCCACGCTTCTTTCGGCAGGACGAAAAAGAACTGGCGAAGGTGCAGCGCCGGCTCTCGAAGGCTGAAAAGGGAACTTCTCAACGAGCCAGGCGGCGCAAGGCGGTTCAACACGTCCATCAACGAATTGCGAATAGGCGTAGAGACTTTGCGCATAAGAAGAGTCGTGAATGGGTCAACGCTTTTGGCTTCATCGCTTTTGAAGACCTGCGTATCAAGAACATGCTTCGAAACCATCGCCTGGCAAAAAGCATTTCGGATGCCGCCTGGAGACAACTGATACAGTACACCACGTACAAAGCTGAGAACGCTGGTCGTGTGGTCGTAATGGTTGATCCACGCAACACATCCAGGATGTGCTCTCGCTGTGGAACTCTGGTTGTGAAGTCTTTGTCCGTCCGTGTGCATCAATGTCCTAATCCTGGCTGTGGCCTCGTGATGGATCGAGACGAAAACGCTGCAAACAATATTTTGAGACTCGGGCTAGAGTCTCTGGGCATTGCCCTGGAAGCCCCCGCCTTCAGGCGTGGGGAATAGTCACTTAGATAGTCTAACTAACCATCTCGAATTCTACTCCCGCACCCAACCGCCAATTGTTAGAGCTTTGTAAGATCGCAAGGAACAGCTCATGACCAGAAACCTCCCCACTTCCGCGCAAAAAAGCGCCCTGCGGCAATGCACCACAGGACGCTTTACCAGTTACCACTTACCTTTTCTACCGCTTCACTCCCCGCCGCGCCGTCGCTTTATGAATCCACGCCTCTTCCGCCTGCAGCGCTCGCACTTCACTGGGCCGGATTTTCCGGTAAACCTCTTCCGCCTGCCGCGTTTCCCCATCCACGGTCAACAAACGGTCAATCGAAATACCAAACAGCCGCGCATTCTCTTCAAGGTAAGGTTCAATCAACGCCCAGTCTGCATCCGTCATTTCAACGAACCGGCCGCCGTTCAACTGGTCTTCTGCCACATGCTGGCGCGGGTCGCGCACGTAGATGGCCCCGCCGGAAGCCAGTGAGAACAGGTTGCTTCCCGGGTAAGGAGTCTCCAGCGACACCAGCTCGTTGTTGTCGTCAAAGGCCATGCCGTTCAGCACCACAAACCCGCCTCCGTTCAACGGGTCGCCCGCCATGAACGACTCGGCCAGGTAATCCAGGCAGGTCCCGTTAATCACCACTCGCGGCTTGCCGACCGCATTAATCAACGGACGCCCGGCCGCATTGCCCAGGATATACGCCTCCCCGCCCTTGGCCCCGTACATGAACGTCTGTCCCACATCGCCATGCACCACCAGCTTGCCGGTTTTCATGATCTGCGCCAGTTGGTCCTGCCCGTTGTTATGCACGTGGATTTCCATCCCGTCCGCGCCGGAAGCCAGGTAATCGCCCGGTGAGCCATATACGTCTATGCGCACGCCTTTACTGTTCTCAGCGAATCCATTGCCGATGAAGCGATGTCCGTGGCATTTGACCAGCATGAACTGGGTGAACCCCGCCTCATAGAGCCGCTGAAGCTCACGCGCCAGGGAGGTCTCATCCTGCGCGGTGTATCCGCTGGCATCCAGAACCAGAATTTGCTTCTTTCCATTCGGTTTGGGCAGGGCTACTCCGGCCTTGTGATACACGTAGTCCGGGCTAGGCCGTTTTCGTATCAGTTCGGTGACGTCCGCAAAACACGCATCCACCAGCGTCAGCAGGCTGCTGCGCCTCATCTGTCCGGAGGGATAGCGCCGGTCCATCAGCAGAGTCAGCATATCAATCACATGCCTTCGTTTTTTCGGCTCGTCCGCCGCTTCACCCAAACCGGAGATAAATGCCAGCGCCTCCCCGTAGTTCCAGTTGGGCAGTTGCCCTTGCATCCACTTGAACAGCCCTGCCGCCGGCATATCCGGGATGGACACACTCAAGCCCCGCGCCCTGCGGCTGCCCGGTGTGAACGCCGGCATCTGAACCGGCGATTTCACTTCGTGGCCGAACTTGTCCGTCACTGCCAGCGCGGGTTTCTTGCTGTCATATTTCACGCTGAACAGGAATGCGCCGCCATCCGTATGGCTGCCGCCACGGGCGTTCCAGAACTTGTCCGCACGCGGCCAGAACCGCTTGTCGGTCTCAGCCAAACTTTCCAGCGCCGCGTCAATCCCCTGTTTCTCGCTTGCCGCAAAACCGATGGCCACCTTGTGACCATCGTCCAACGTTCGCTCCTGGTAAGCAAACACCTGCGGCCGCAACATCGACGTATCCGTGATGCCGGTCAGCCGGTACACCGGGCCGCCCGCCGCGTGCGTATCGCTCTGCGCGATCAGGAAGAACCACGGGCCGTCTGGCGAGCAATGCATGTGTGTCGTCTGCAGCATTTCGTACACCCGCTGCTTCTCCTGCGGCAGCATGTGGAAATCGCGCTCCGTCGTCGGCGCCAGCGCTTCAATCACATATTCAAGTGGGTAGTTGTAGGTCCGGTGTAGCAGGTCAAACACCTGCACCGCCACTTCCGTATCCGTCAGGAATAGCGGGTAGATGTTCCGTTGCGCCAGGTACTCGCTGATGCTGGAATGGTTGGCGAAGTCGCCGTTATGCACCAGCGCTTCATTCAACCCGATGAACGGATGTGCTCCACCCGGGTGCCACACCCGCCCCTTGGTCGGGTAACGGTGGTGGCCGATCCAGACATGCGCATGCATGTTCTCGATCTGGTAATACTCGATGACATCGTCACCATACCCCACCATCTTGAGCACCAGCAGGTTCTTGCCATGTGAGAGGACAAACGCCTGCTTTTCGCCGGTCGACTGGTAGAACGTGGTGTTCAGCTTATAGGTATTCTGGTAGACGATTTCGTCTTCCACCCGACGCTTCTCCACGTTCATCATGTCATGCTCGGCCATGAAGTCCTTCAAGACCTTGGGCTTGATGCGCACAAAGTAAATGACCACATCCGGGGGTCTTACCTCTAACTCGGCGACTTTCCGGTAATCCTTCATGTGCTTCTGCTCATGCACATGGTCCACCACATAGATGCTGCGGATGAAGTCTTTCTCGACTTTCGCCCGCACCTTGGGGTCCATGTACGCCACGGCAATCAGGTAATCGTTTTCCAGCGTTTCCTTGCTCACGCCGAACTCACGCGGTACCAACCCTACCGCGGCAATGCCGCCGCCCTTGCCGTTGCCGCGGTTGCGCATCTGTTTTAGCGCCTGCAACATGTGCTTCGCCGCCACTTGCTCGCTGGATGCCATGCCGATGACGCCACAGCCCCCTTCGGCCGCGTCATCCCGCCCGGCTTGCCAGTCCCAATCCGGCCGCAGCCCGCGCCGCGCCGCCAGCATCTTTTCGATTATTTCACGCTGTCCCATAGATACTCCTGAAGTCTCTGCGCTCATTAGCCCGTCACCCAACATACCGCAGCAGGTCCGGTCGCCCGCGCAGCTCCCCGATGTTTCGCAGGCCCAGCCGCCGCAGGATGTCCCGCAACTGACCGGCATACGACGTGTACAGGTTCGTCAGCCGCGCCGCTCCCCAATCCGGCTGCACAAACTGCGAGAGCAGCGGGTCGGTTGTCGTCAGGCCAAACGGGCACCCCCGCCCGCGCTCACAGTTGGAACAGCGCGTGCAGCCCATAGCCACCAGTTCACTCGTCCCAATCACCGCCCCATCTGCCCCCAGTGCAATCGCCTTGGCTATATCATAAGCCGTGCGGATACCGCCCGAGGCCATCACCGTCACCCGGTCGCGGATTTCTTCGCTCACCAGGTACTTGTGCACTTTCGGGATGGCGAACTCAATCGGCATGGCGATGTTTTTCTTAGCGATTTCCGGTGCGGCTCCCGTGCCGCCGTACGCCCCGTCCAGATGCACAATGTGTGCGCCGGCGAAGTACGACCCCACCGCTACCATATCCACGTCGGTTGGCGTCGAAACCTTCACCGACACCAGCGCCCGTGGGTTGGTCTGTTTTATCCAATCGACATGCTTGCGATGGTCTTCTACCGAATACACCGAGTGGAACGGAAACGGCGAGAACAAACTCACCCACGGTACAGACTCGCGAATCTCCGAGACGGTCTGGGTGGCCTTGTCACCCAATAGGTGGCCGCCCAGCCCCGGCTTGGCGCCCTGTGCATACTTAAACTCCACGATGCGCGCATTGCGGATGGTTTCTTCCCGCACCCCGAACATCCCGGTCGCCACCTGGGTGATGACGTTATCCTTGTATTCCGTCAGCGACTTGGGATACCCGCCCTCACCGGTACTCGTAAATGTGCCCCAGTGCGCCGCGTTTCGGGCGCGGCTCAACATCACCTGCTCGCTCACCGACCCGTACGACATTCCGCCCCCATAAATCGGCAATGGAATGCTGATTTTCTCCAGATGGTCCCCACGTCGGTTCAACGGCAGGGTGAGGTCAATGTCAACGTCCGCCGCCAGCCACTTCGACTCCGGCAGGAAGTTGAAATCCAGTACGTCAAATCCGCCTCCCGACCGCCCGGTCTTGTATTCCAGCCCGCTTTCCGGCGGTTTGCCGTGTGCCGCCTGGTACCAGGTTGCCAGAATCAGGTCATCCGTCCAGCGGTAATCGCCCAACGCCGGCGGTGCGCTATCCTTCTCCTCCGACCAGATGCGGAATCCCTCGTGCAGATTGGTCGTGTGCTTATCGACGATCAGTTCAAAAACGCTCTTATTTGCCAGGCTCATAGCCCACCACTCCCGCGAACGCATCGCGCTCCAGTTCTTTCATGAACATCGCTCGCCCCATTTCGCCTCGCAAGCGGCGCACTTCGCGCAATCCCATCGCACCCATGATTTCCAGCAATTGGTCACGCCACGAGGCCGCCAGGTTCACTAGCCGCTGTACTCCCCACTTCATCGATAACTTGCCCGGCAGGTTGAACTGCGCCGTTTCGGCATCCAGACACTCGCCCTTGAACCGGCCCTGCAACGCCACAATCGCCGCCGTATCCATGCCCACCGCGTCCAGTCCGCACAGGATGGCCTTCGGCACATGCTCGGCATGGATCATCCCGCCGCTGCCAATCAACGTCACTTCTTGCCGGATGCCCGCCTCCACAAACGCCTTATGCGCCTCGCGAATCAGGTCAAGGACGAAGTTTCCCTTCGCGTCCTGCCCATGGTAATTCGCCGTCAGGTGAAACACCCGTAGGCCTTTCTTTGAGAATTTGATGAGTTCCTTGGCAGAGGTGTATGGGATTCGCAGCGCCACCAGGCTTTCAGGGAAAAGGTCATGGATCGCCCGGAACAACCCCTCATCCCAACCATCCATTTCGATGAGCCGCGGAGCTTTCGACAACACCTTCAACGCGTCCGCTTCGCTGGCCTTCACCAGCGGCACAACGAAGTCACTTTCCAAATTGAACTGCAGCACCGCCCCCAGCGGAATCACCGCCAACGACTGCAACTCCTCCGCGGTCTCAGCAAGGATGCGCCACACCTTCTCGTTCGCCACAGACTTCGGAGCGCGGTCAAACACTATCGGCAACGGGATTTGGAATACCTGCGGCGTGCGTCCCATCGGCTTGCCACCTTCATCAAACATCAGGAAGTTTGGCCGCGCTCCGATATCCACAACCGTCGAGATGAACTCGCGCCCGTGGATGCCGTCGCGCGTCGGCCGCACGATTTCCGACATATCCGTCCACATCCCATCCCAACCTTCGCCGCCAAACTTGCCACGGTAACCCGCCCCCTTCACCGGTACCAGTCCGCTTTCCGCCTCATAACTGACGGAGTCGACGACTCGGAAATCAAAGTACGAATCGCCGAGGCTGCGCCGCGCCGGGTTATGACTTACCCGCACGAAATCAGGAAACTCAGTAGTGCACCGCAAACAACCAACGCAGTGTTCCTCGCGCGGCATAAAGCCGCCCACCGGCCCGCTGAACACGCCATACATGCACGGCCGGCTCAGGATGACATCCTTGTTCTTCAGGCCATAGTGAAACACTTCCCCGACGATGAGCTTCGCCAGCCCACTGCGCTTCACATCCACTTTGAAACGTGATGGCCATTTGTCCACATCTCCCGCCTTTTCGGCGTGGATGTGATACCGCTTATAGCCACTGCCATTCTGCATGTTTTCGTCCATTTCAATCCTTTTCATTTCGCGTTTCAAAATCCTGCACACTTCCGGAACAGTCTTCCCATTCCTCAGCAACACAGACTCCATTGACCGCCTTAAAACACAATGCACGCCTCTCAACCGCCAGGCGTGCAACTTCACAACGAAATCCGCTTAAATGCAACGCCCTTCCGGTTTGTTCCCGCAGCGAAACCCACCTCGCCCCGGGCCACCGCCCAACGCTTCGCTCCGCCGTCGCCGTCGGGATTTCGCGTTGTGCTTTATTTGGAAGGGAGAAACGAAGCCCGTGGCAGGCTTCAGAGGCATCCGCTGATCATCCGATTTTCGAGCGTCCTATCGTCCAATGAACGCCCTTAGCGCGGCCCTCGCGGGCCGGAACCTCCACCTCGTAGTCTCAAACCTTCTGGCTTGAGACTCAGTCGCTATCTCTCACGTATTCAATTGTTAATCTCAGGTATCTTACACGCGGCTCCCATCACTGTCAAGCGCACCCCTTCGCCGATTCCTGTATAATTCTCCCAATTGGCCCTATTATGAACGGAATCTGCTATGGCTTCTTCCGCGTCTAACGGTTACCTCCTGATAGCCGATATCTCCGGCTACACATCGTACGTTGCCACCACCGAGATCGAGCATTCCCAGGCCGTCCTCGCTGAACTACTGGAATTGCTCATCAAGCACACGCGGCCACTGTTCACCCTTTCCAAGCTTGAAGGGGACGCTATCTTCTCCTACACGCCACAGGACCGAATTTCTTCCGGCGAAGTTCTGCTACAACTCGTGGAATCGACGTATGCCGCGTTTCGCTCTCGTGTGGAATCCATCCTGCGTCACACCACTTGTGAGTGCAACGCTTGTCGCGCCATCCCCCGTCTTGACCTGAAATTCATGATTCATTATGGTCAATATATCCGTCAGCAGGTCGCTGGCATCCACGAATTGCTCGGTTCCGATGTCAACTTGATTCACCGTCTCACCAAGAACAGCGTTTCCGAATCGACAGGCTGGCATGCCTACGCGCTGTTCACCGAAGCGGCCTGCCGGATGTTGGACCTGTCCACTCAGGGCTTGCACCCCGAAACAGCAGTTTATGAACATCTGGGACAGATCATGACCCACAGCCTCAACCTGCGGGAGCGCTACGACGAAATGCTCGCCACGCGTAAGGTGATCGTTCAACCGGAGGAATCTCACGGGCACTACGTCGTAGATCTTCCTGCCCCACCGCCGGTAGTGTGGGAGTGGCTCACTGACCCTCACAAACGCAATCTCTGGCAGCCCGGCAATATCTGGAGCGCAGCCAACCGTCCAGGGGGCCGCACGGAGATCGGAGCATCCAATCATTGCGCGCACGGCAAAGACGAATTAGCCGAAGAAATCATTCGGGATTGGCACCCTTTCGACTACTACACCGTTGAAGTACATGCACATGTGGGCCAGGATGGACACCCTATTGATAACTTGGAAACAGTGACTCTGGAATCTCTGAACGACAACCAGCACACCCGGGCAACCTTCCGCTGCAGGATGCTCAATCCCAGCCCGCTCAGCCGCCCCCTGGCCTGGGTGATATACAATCAAATAATGAAGAAGGGGTTCCGCCTTCTCAGTCAGAAACTGTCAGAGGATGGAAGCCCTCTCTAAACTAAGTCGGCACATCTTCGCAACCCTCATGTTCATATTGAGAGGGCGCGTCATGCGGCACGTCCTCTTCCACCCCTACCTTCCTTCCACAACATGGGAAAGCGTAAATTGCATACATCGTCGATCCGCGCAGCGTGGACGATTCGTACTCTGCTGCCTGAGGGTGCCACCGCTTGACGTCCGGCTTATTGTCTGACATCTGTTCTCCTCGTCGAAGTTGTCTCAATTATTCGCCATCATACATCGGTTTCCGCCGCACTTGTTCTTTGATTTGCCTTAAAGAAGTAGGACGGCAAAATTGCCGTCCTACTTCTTTCGGTTTCTAGGGCCAGCTACTCTTTCTTCTGCGTTTTGCCAGGCTTTGGTTCTTCCCCGGTGCTTTTCATTTCGGCATCACCAGGCATTCCGCCTTTGCCCTCTTCGATCATCTTTCCCAGATACTCCGGCAGTTCAATTCCAGCCATATTAGCAAGGTCCTGCAACGGGGGCAGACTCATCACGAGGCTCGAGAGAAAATTAGACGTCGACGAACCACCGCCTTGCCCGCCGCCGTTCTCCCACACCGTGATCTTGTCGATTTTCAGATTGCTGATGGCCTCCACCTGCTTGGCCACGATTTCTTCAATCTTTTCTACCATCAGGAGGGTCGCCGCCGCCCGGGCATCCCCATTGGCGCTTTCCACCAGCTTGGCATATCCTTCGGCCTTAGCATTCAGGAGTTGGCGAATACCGTTTGCTTCTGCCTCATAGCGCAACAGGATGCCGTCAGCATCGCCTTTCGCCAGCCGCCGGATGCGCTCCGCTTCGGCTTCTGCCGCGATTTCAACCTTGTTCTTGTCGATTTCCTGGCGCACCACTTCCAGCGCCCGCAGGCGCTCCTGCTCGGCCTGGTATTGCTGCTTTTGGATTTCGACCTGCGCCTGTAATCGGGCGACCTCACCACGCTGCAAAGCCGCCGCTTTCTTTACATCCAGCTCAGCGTTGTAATCTGCGATATTGGCCGCCGCCACATTCTCGCCCTGCACCGCCTCTGATTCCTGCTGCTGTACGTACACGCGCTGCCCGGCTTCAGCCTGTTTCTTGCCTTTTTCGGCTTCAGCCAGCGCCTGCGCGACCCGCACTTCCTGCTCGCGCACCGCATCCGCCTGACCGATGGCGCCCAACTTGTCCTGCTCCGCAACATCAACCCGCGCCTTGTTAATCGCTTCCGAGGCCGCTTTCCGGCCGATGCTTTCTATATACGTTGACTCATCCGTGATGTCGGTGATGTTGACGTTTATCAGGTGCAGGCCGATTTTGTTCAACTCCGGCTCAACATTGTGCCGGATGGACTCGAGAAACGATTCTCGGTCCTGGTTAATCTGCTCAATGGTCAGCGAAGCCACCGTCAAACGCAGCTGGCCGAAGATGATTTCCTTCGCCATATCTTCAATGCTCTTCTGGTCCAGGTGCAACACACGTTCCGCCGCATTGCTCACGATTTCCGGAGCCGTGCTGATGCCCACCGTGAAGGTGCTCGGCACATGGATACGAATATTCTGCTGGGAGAGCGCATTTTCCAGCGGGATGCTGATGGTGATGGGTGTCAGACTCAGGAAAGCATAGTCCTGGATCAGCGGCCAGATAAGCGCGCCGCCGCCGTGCAGCGTCTGGCTGCTCTTGCCTTTACCCACCCGGCCATAGATGACCAGGACCTTGTCCGAGGGGCAGCGCTTGTAGCGGCTGGCCAGAAAGACGATGGTGAAGAACACCAGCGCCACGAAGGCAAAAATCGCCAGCAATCCAAATGTTGTTGCGTTCATCTCATTTCTCCTCTAATCAAACAATCCCACGCGGTTTCCCTTTGAAACCGTCTTATTCCTTTTCCACTTTCAGCGTCTTGCTGTCCTGTATACCCACCACGCGGATTTTCTCGCCGGTCGCGATTTTCTTGCCATCCGCCGCTACCGCATCGAAGATCTTAAGCGACCCTTGCACCGTCACCCGCACTTGCCCGCTGGATTTTGGTTGGATGGTCAGATAAACATCACCTATTTGTCCCACCGCGTTCTCGATATGGATATTGCCTTCGGATTGCAGCCTGCCCATGATTCGGAAGACCTGCGCGATGACATACATCGTCACCAGTCCCGCCGCCGTGCCCGCCATCATCGTCAGGAGCACATGCATCCCGGCCGAAAGTGTCGCCAGCCCTACCAGTCCAAACATCAGGAAGAATGCCGTCAGCCCCTGCACCGATAGTACCTTGAAGGACGCATCGGCATCCTCGTGGTGTACATGGCCCGGCCCACTGGCATCCGGGTCGGCATCCATCGTCATATCCAGGTCGCCGTCAAGATCTGTGTCCCCGCCGGCAAAGCCCATCACCATCATCACCGTGCGCAGGATGAAGAAGCCGCCGCCGACAATCGTAGACGCCCAATAGATAAACTCAATCCAGGTTAGTTCGAGGTTCATTTCCTCTCTCCTTGAACTTATTTCATTAATTAGACCAGACAACTCCCCGCGGCATCATCCCATTTTCTATGGTTCTGCCCTAACCATCATTCTGCGGCAGCAGCGATTCCGGCAGCGGTGAAACGAGCACCTTATCTACCCGGTTGCCGTCCATATCCATCACTTCAAACCGGTAGTTCTCCCAGAGGAAGTGCTCACCACTGATGGGCACTTTCCCGAGGACCGTCATCACGAATCCCCCCAAAGTCTGGTACAGCCCATCGTCCAGCCCCGGCATATCCCGCACGCTGGTGAGTTCCATGAATTCGTCCACCGCGACCATCCCATCCATCAGCCAGCTGCCGTCTTCGCGCTGCACGATATCCGGGTCATAGGGCTCATCGAGGTCCGGGATCTCCCCAACGATGGCTTCCAACAAGTCGCGCGAGGTCACCATGCCATCCACCCCGCCATACTCGTTGATCGCAAACGCCACCGACGTCCCCATCTCCTTAAATCTCTCCAGCGCTTTGAAGATCGGCATACTCTCCGGCACAAACAGGGCCGGCTCCAGGTTGGCGCGCAGGTCCAGCGCGTGGCCACCCAACAATTGCGAGAGCAGGTTGCTTGCATACACCACCCCCAGGATATTGTCCAGACTACCCTCCGCCACCGGGTATTGGTCATATTCCGATTCGATGATGACGCGCCGGACTTCTTCCGGGTCGTCTTCAGTATCCAGCCACTCGATTTCGGCCCGCGGGGTGATCAAGGCTTCTACCCGCTGGTCGCCCATCCGGAATACCTTTTCCACCATGTCCTGTTCCACCTGCTCAAACACCCCGGCTTTCGTCCCCTGCCCAATCAGCAGCTTGATTTCCTCTTCGGTTACCCCAGAATCGGGGATGTGCTTTATTCCCAAGAGTCTCAGCAACGCGTCCGTGGAAAAACTGAGGATTTTCACCAGTGGCGATGCCAGCCGCGCCAGCCAGGTCATCACCGGTGCCACACTCGCCGCCACCCGCTCCGCGTTGTTCAGGCCAAATTGCTTGGGGGCCAATTCACCCACTACCAGCGACAGGTAGGTGATGACAATGACCACAATGGCCACACTGACCGCCTCGGCATAGGGTGCGATCAACGCGATGCCGACCAGCCGCGCTTCCAGGCTCTCCGCGATGGTTGCGCCTCCGAACGCGCCGGCCAGGATGCCCACCAGCGTGATTCCGACTTGCACCGTGGAAAGAAATGGTCCCGGCGCGTTCGCCAGGTCCAGCGCCGCCCGCGCCTGCTTGTCGCCCATCTCCGCCCGGTGATGCAGCCGCACTTTCCGCGCCGACACCACCGCGATTTCAGACATGGCCAGTACGCCGTTCAGGCCAATCAACAACAGAAGAATAATGAATTCAGTCACTATAGGGGTTCCGGCTTTCCAGTTCGGTTCTATTCATTGTATACAGGTTTTCCCGTTTCCTGTGAGGTTGGGGCTTGCTTCTGGGCATCCTGTGCTTGTTGCACACACGTCACGCTCGCAACCGGCGCATCACGGCATCCCGCAATTCGAACACTTCCGGCACCCGCATCACCGCCATCGCCGCCAGATAAGCCAGTCCGCCCAGCGCAATTCCTGCCAGCGTCACCACCCATGCACCCTGTCCCTCGGTGATTCTGATCCACAGCCACAGCCCGGCCCCCATCCCGACCGCTGCCAAACTGGCCTGTACCGTACCGGTCATCACCGCCCGTCCATTCAGCCCGCCCAGCCGCTTGCGCATCAAGGCCATCAGGAGGATAGTCTCCAATCCTGTCGCCGCGGAGTTTGCCAGCGCCAGCCCGCCATGCGGCGCGTAGCCCGCTTCGCTGAACAACTGCGCGAACCAGAGGCTGAACACCACATTCAAGGCCATCGCCGTGGTCCCCACCAGTACCGGCGTCTTGGTATCCTGCAGCGCGTAGAACGCTCGCGACAGGATTTCCACCAGCGAATGCCCCACCAGCCCCGCCGTGTACCACAGCAGCGCCCAGGCCGTCAGGCTGACGGACCGTGCATCGAACTCGCCCCGCTGGAACAGCATCGAGACAGCCGGCTCGCGCAGCAGCATGAGTCCCACAGTCGCCGGAATTGCCAGGAACAGGATTCCCCGCAGCGTACTTGCCAGCGAAGACCGCATCTCGCCCAGTTCGCCGCGCGCTACCTGCGCTGAAAACGTCGGCAGCGCCGCGATGGCGATTCCCTGCGCGATAACCACTTGCGGCATCGTCATGATTTGGAAGGCGATGGTCAGCGCCGTCAGGCTCCCCTCCGGTAGGCTGGACGCGATGATGACATTCACCAGGAAGTTGACCTGCACTGCCGCCACTCCCAGCAGCCGCGGCCCCATCAGTCGCCCCACATCGCGCACCGCCGCCACTTGCAAGCCCAGCGAAGGCCAATACCGCCGCTCCGGCAGTCGCCGCAGCCCCGGCAGTTGCACGGCCAAATGCAACCCCGCTCCCAGCACCGCCCCCCATGCCAGCCCATGCACTCCCATCGTCGGCGCCAGGAATGCCACCCCGAAGATCATCCCCAGCCAGTACATCGTCGGCGCTAGCGCCGGAAGCAGAAACAACTGGTGCGCGTTCAAAATGCCCATCAGCAATCCGCTGGCACCGAACAACAGCATCGTCAGCAACAGGATGCGCAACAACTCCACCGTCAATGCCTGTTGTTCGGCCGGAAAGTCCGGCGCAAGCAATCCGCCGACCAGTTGCGGCGCGAGGAAGTAGCCCACCACGCTCAACCCCGCCAGCAGCAGCGACATCAGGTTCAAAATGGCCGAGGCCAGCCGCCAAGCCTCCGGCCGTTCCCCCTTTTCCAGGAACCCGGTGAACGTTGGGATGAAGGCCGAGGCCAGCGCCCCACCCGCCACCAGCGCCAGCACCAGCGAGGGGATTTTCTCCGCCACGTAGAACGCGTCAATTTCTGCGCTCGTCCCGAATGCCCGCGTAATGAGGATTTGCCGCACCAGCCCCACCAGGTTGGAAAGCACGAACCCGGCCATCACCACCCCGGCCGCCCGTGCGATTTGTCTGCTTCCCGTTGTTGTCACGAGTGTGATTATATGCGCTTTGTCATTGGGGCAATTTTGCAGAGCAGTTAGATGACCGAAAACTACAGAAAGCGTTCATTGTACCTTGACTCAGAACGCATGTTCTGATATCATCTCCTTGCTCAGAGGAGAGTTCCATGCACCACCATCTGTTCCTGTTCCATTGGCATCCCGATGAGGTCGATTTCCTCGCCGCCCCGTTGCGCGCCGCCGGCTACCGCGTCTCCGTGGAGGCCGAGGATGGCGCCCGCGGCTGCCGGCGCATCGTCGCCGAGCCGCCCTCGATTGTCCTCATCTATCTCTCTCGCCTGCCGTCTCACGGCATCCGTACCGCTGCCCACCTCCAGGAACGCCCCTCCACCCGCGCCATCCCGGTAATCTTCGTCGGCGGCGAACCGGAGAAAGTGCAGTCTGCCCGCGCCAAGGTGCCATCCGCGCAGTTCATCCGCCCCGACCAACTATTCGAATCACTACACTCGCTTCTTCCCCCGTCGCCTGAAACTCCTTCGCAGACCAAACATGATATCCGTACGGAAGGCATCAAATTACCATTCACCAATTACTGATTACGACGTACTGATTACGGACCTTCCCTATGAACCGCTGCACCTGGCCCGGCGCCGATCCCCTGATGCTTGACTACCACGACCATGAATGGGGTCTCCCCGCGCACGACGACCAGCGTCTCTTCGAAATGCTCCTGCTCGAGGGCGCGCAGGCTGGCCTCTCGTGGATCACCATCCTGCGCAAGCGCGAAAATTACCGCCTCGCCTTTGACGGCTTTGACCCTCGCCGTATCGCCGCCTACGACGATGATAAAGTGGCCGCGCTCCTCGCCAACCCCGGCATCGTCCGCAACCGTCTCAAGGTCGCCGCATTCATCAAAAACGCCGCCGCGTTTCTCGAGACCCAGGCTGAGTTCGGCTCATTCGACCGCTACATCTGGCAATTCGTCGGCGGCCAACCCATCATCAACCAGTTCCAGCATCTTGGTGAGATTCCGGCCGTCGTCCCGCAGGCCGAAGCCATGAGCAAGGACCTCAAACTCCGGGGGTTCACTTTCGTCGGCCCCACGATTTGCTATGCCTTCATGCAGGCCTGCGGCATGGTGAACGACCATCTCGTCACCTGCTTCCGCCACACGGAAGTTCAGCAAACCGGGTGAAACCTGTACCAAAGTACTATGGAAATCCGAGAGAATCATGGAATAATTAGATAATCATCTAACTTAGATGATTGCTAAAGTAGAAAGCGATTAAGAGTATGGTTGGCAGAATAAATCTCACATACGAACAGGAATCATCCAACGAACGCCCAAAGGTGCCAGCTCACCCCACCCCCGCACTGCGGCTGCCCCTGCGCCGCCCGGTCTCGCCGCGCCAGAATCCTTCCCGCCTGGTCGGCCCTTCCAACCCGCTGGTCCACTTCCCCAAGGACCGCAGCGTCCCGCCGACGTCCTGAATTGGCGCGGATTGACCGACTACCTCGTAGAATCCAGGAGTGATGTCCAACGGGATTAGAATTGGAACGAATTGGCCGCTTAAATGGTGAGAGCCGGTTACGCCATTCCGGCTCTCAATTAAGGAGGAGAAGAAGAGGTTTTACCCTTACTCCCCGTTATCTTAGTCTCGGCCACTTTTTTCTGCTTGACGATTACCCTACGATTGCCCTACGAAACGCACCCAAACCCCCTACAGTTCTGCAAGGTACACCTTAATTACACGAGGAGCATATGGAAAACGCCATTCTCACCAAAAACCTGGGCCGCATCTATAAACTACGCGGCGGCAAAAAGAAAGAACCCAAGGAACTGGTTGCGCTCAAAGACGTAAATCTTGAGGTCAAAAAGGGCGAGTTGTTCGGCCTGCTTGGCCCCAACGGCGCCGGAAAAACCACGGTGATCAAGATTCTGACCACCCTGCTCGCGCCGTCTTCCGGCGAGGCATTTGTCTCGGGCTATAACGTGATGAAGGACCCGGATCAGGTTCGCCCGCGCATTAACATGGTCTCCGGTGGCGAATCTTCCGGCTACGGCCTCCTTACCGTCCGGGAAAATCTCTGGATGTTTTCGCAGTTCTACGGTATCCCTTCCGATATCGCCAACAAACGCATCAAGGATATGCTCGAAATCGTTGGGCTCTCTGACCGCATCAATACCAAATCCTCCGACCTCAGCACCGGTCTGCGCCAGAAGATGAACATCGTCCGCGGCTTTCTCACCGACCCGGATGTCCTCTTCCTGGATGAGCCCACCCTCGGACTGGATGTCGGCGCCTCCCGCGATGTGCGCCATTTCGTCCGCGGCTGGGTGGACGACAACGCCGGCAAGACCCTCCTCCTCACCACCCATTACATGGTCGAAGCCGACGAGCTCTGCGACCGCGTCGCTATTATCAATCACGGCCGCGTCCTCGCCTGCGACACGCCCGCCCGTCTCAAGCACAACCTCCAGAAGGACGCCATCTTCCAGGTGGAAGTCAGCCCCCTGAATGGCAAGGGCACCAGCATCTTTGAGTCCCTCGGCGGCGTCAACAAAGTCACCCACGAAGCCCACGATGGCCACTCCACACTTGAGTTCATCCTTGCCGAAGAAGATGTCCTCACGTCGGTCATGAATGCCATGACCAGCGAGAACATCCATATCCTCAACCTGCGCAAGCGCGAACCCACCCTGGAAGACGTCTTCGTCAACTTGACCGGCAAATCGATGGCGGAGGTCGAAGAACATGGCAGTTAATGCCGTAATGACCACACGCGTCCAGAAGGCTACCGGCTGGCGCTTGTTCTTGATGACCGTTTACGGTCGTGCCTATCCCCGCATCGTTGGCTTGCTGCGCGAGCGCTCCTGGATGTTCTTCGATATCTTCCTGCCCATCCTCGGCGTTTCGTCCTACGTCTTTGTCTATCGCGCCATCGGCGCCCCGGACGTCTACGTTGGCTTCGTCATCATGGGCGGCGCCATGACCGCCTTCTGGCTCAACGTTTTATGGGGCATGAGCAGCCAGATGTATTGGGAAAAGGAAAGCGGCAACCTGGGTCTGTTTATCATGGCCCCCAACTCCCTCATGGCCATCCTGCTCGGCATGGCCATCGGCGGCCTGTTCTCCACCCTGCAGCGCGCCCTCATCATCACCTTGCTCGGCGCATTCATCTTCGGAGTCCAATTCGAGGTTACCTCCTATCTCCAGTTGTTCGCCGTGTTCATGCTCACCATGGTCGCCCTGTATGGCCTCGGCATGATGACATCGTCGCTCTTCCTGATGGTGGGCCGCGAGGCCTGGCACTGGTCCAATCTCGCCCAGGAACCCATCTATCTGGTGTCCGGCTTCTACTTCCCGCTCAATAGCCTGAACTTCTGGGTCGCCGCCGGGGCATCCTTCGTCCCCCTCGCCCTCGGCCTGGACGCCATGCGCCAGCTTGTTTTTGCCGCCGGCTCATTTGCGCCCTTCCTGAACGTCAATCTGGAGATTGGCCTCATCACCGTCCTCTCGGTCGTTTTCCTCGTTGCCGCCAAGTTATTGCTGGACAAAATGGAACGTCTTGCCGTCGCTGAAGGCCGCCTCACTGAAAGTCGTCGTTGAGTGGAGACCCCATGACTTCAAAATTCGACATCTACCGCCACAGCCTCATTCCCCAGTTTC